>CAVRZH010000203.1:0-129061 GCA_963725455.1 Bryobacterales bacterium | reverse complement strand
CGGAGATCGGAGGCGCCGCCGACGGCCAGCTTCCCGTTCAGGTCGAGAATCTTGACGCCTTCTTTCTCGCGAGACGAAATCTCAAGATGAGCCATGTCTTTTTAGTGTACCCGCTCGGCAACGGTCGGGGCCGCCGTTTCGGCCGGAGTATTGATTGGCGCTAGCGCGGGCCAGCGGCCGACCGGAAGCAGGACCGTGAAGCGCGTGCCTTCCCGCAACGTACTTTCCACGTTAACCGCGCCGCCGTGGGCTTTGGCAATCCAGGCGACGAAGCTCAGACCGAGGCCCAAGCCCTTTTCCGCATCCGCCGATGGCACCCGATAAAACCGGTCGAAAATGTGCGGCAGATGGGCGGGCGAGATTCCCACCCCGGTATCTTCCACAATCAAGCTCACGTGTTCCAGGCCCGTTATCAGGCTTACCTTCACGGAGCCTCCCGCCGGCGTGTATTTGATGGCATTACCCAATAAATTGGATACCAGCCGCTCGATCTGAATACGGTCCGCGCTGATGGAACAGTTGGCTGGAAGAGCCGCCGAAAGCTGCACGCCTTCCGCCTCGGCCGGAATCTGGTGTTGATCCACCAGGTCGCGAACCAAATCAGCCAGATTCATCTCGGTCTTTTGCAGCGCTAGTTGCCCGGATTCAGCTTGCGAAAGCATCAACAGAGCCCGCACGATATTAGAGAGACGTTCCACGCCTTCCAGGGCGTCGGCCATGGCGTCGCGATATTGATCCACGGTTTGGGCGGTAAACAGCGCCACTTCCAACTGCCCGCGCACCACGGTGAGCGGAGTGCGCAGCTCATGCGAAACGTCGGTGGAGAACTGGCGGATCTGTTCGAAGGAATGATTGAGGCGCGTCATCATGTGATTAAACGCTTCGATCAGCCGGTCCAGCTCGTCACCAGTGCTGCGCACCGGAATCTGCACGTCGAGATTGGAATGCGTGATGCGCTGCGCGGCCTCGGCCACCGAATTCACCGGTTCAAGCGCGCGCCCGGCCAGGAACCATCCCAGAACGCCGCTGAGGAAGATCACGAGCGGCACCCAGGCAAAGTAATCCCAGGTGAAATTACGGATCACCTTATCGTTGTAGTCGACCGCGCGGCCGATCGCCAGGTAATATTTGTGGCCATCGTGATCTACCCACAGGCCGGAACGGATCAAATAAGGGACGCCGTTCGGGTCCTTACGCAGGCGGATGGCCGGTTTACCGGATTGAAGAATGGCACGAATCTCGGACGGCGGATCGATACCCAGCGAGTCGTAAATCGCGGAGTTCTGCAGACGATGGCCTTGCGTGTCGGCCAGCATGTAGACGCGCTGCACGCGGCGGACGGTAAAGCTTTCGTCCGGATCTTTTTCGTCGTAAAACCAGTTGGGCCCTTCCGGCCCGGTGCGCAAATAACCCTTGGCCGCGCCCCACTCTTCGTCCAGCACGCTTTCCATCTGCGCCTGAAAAGTGACGCTCAAGAGCTGGCGGAACAGCATCCCGAGCAACACCAGCAGCACGCTGAAGAAGATTACATAGCTCAGAGCCAGGCGGAAGCGCAGTCCCCTGGTCCAACCCAGACTCCAGCCGATAGCTTTGCCCGGTGTAATCATAGAGCGCGTCTGATTATGTAACCTGCTCCACCGGCATCTCCATGACCTTTTCGGGCGTGTCCAGCATATAGCCGATGCCGCGCACGGTGTGGATCATCTTCACCGTAAACTTGTCGTCGATCTTGCTGCGCAGGTGGCGGATGTAGACGTCGACGATGTTGGTGAGGCCGTCATAGTCCATATCCCAGACGTGCTCCACGATCATGGTGCGGCTGAGCGGGCGTCCGCGATTGCGCATCAGGTATTCCAGGATGCTGAATTCCTTGGGCGCAAGCTCGATGTTTTCGTTGGAGCGCGTCACCTTGCGGCGAATGCAATCGAGCAACAGATCGCCCACCTGCAATCGCTCCGGCATGGGCTGGCCGCGGCGCAGGCGCGCTCGGACACGTGCCAGAAGTTCAACGAACGCAAACGGCTTCACCAGGTAATCGTCGGCGCCCAGCTCCAGGCCCTTCACGCGATCATCCACGGCATCGCGCGCGCTCAGAATCAACACGGGCGGGCTGGATTTGCGATTACGAATCTTTTGCAGCACGGTGAGGCCGTCCATGTCGGGGAGCATCAGATCGAGAATGATGAGATCATACTCAGCGCCATGCACCAGATCCACGGCCGTGGCCCCGTTGCCGGCGACGTCGACAGCGTAGCCCGCGCTCTCCAAACCTCGGGACAAGAAGTCCTGAATCCGTTTTTCGTCCTCGACAACCAGTATTCTCATAAACTTGGGCCAGTCGCAGCGGTGCTGATCGCGGAGGGGTTCATCGGCTGCGGTGTGCTATACCTCTATTAAAGCATTGCAGGTTGGCAGGGGGTGAGACGCCCCGCAACCGAATAAACTAAAAAGCGTCTCACAACCAGGGGGCTCAGCCATGAAGAAGCTGTGCGGGGTAGCAGGAATTGTCATCGGACTGGTGGCCGCGGCGGGGTGCAGCCCTGGGGATCGGGACCGCGCGCGGGAGCAGGGCCGGGAGACGCAGGAAAAGACCCAGCGACAATTAGATGAGGCCCGAGACAAGTTACGCCAGGAACTGAAGCAGGCCGATCAACAAACGCGGGAAGATCTGGACAAAGCGCGTACACAGGTGCGGCAGGCGCTGAGCCAATCCGAACGGGATGCCGAGAGAGCCCGAGAAAAACTGCGTGAGCAACAGGACCGAAACGACAACAGTCACCAGTAAGCGGGAGCTCGCTGGTTATTTGTTTCGGTGGCTCCAAGCTCGCGCGGCTCTCGCGCCTGCCACGCCAGCCGATCTCGCACTTCCCTTCGGAACACGGGCGGCGTCCACGCGCCCCACTTGGATTCGAAATAGCGCCGGTTGCGATTAAACAGCTCATCGTACGAAGCGGGTGGCAGCATCCCGATGGAAGCCGACGCATGATGATGGACGAAAACGTCTTCGGCGCAGGCGATCCCGTAGCCCGCGGTTCGAACGCGCATGGCGTAATCGTCATCCTCGAATAAACCGATCCCAAAGGCTTCGTCCAGTTCGCCCACCTGTTCCCAGATGCGCCGACGAATCATCACGCAAAAGAAATTCGCCACCCGCAACTGGGTGCGCTGCCCACGGCGCGCGCTAGTGTAGCGACGGGCCAGGATCGCCATCTTTTCCACGTCGTCATATTCGCCGATGTAAACGACACTCTCGTTGCCGCAAGTGTTGGTGACCGGGCCCAAAATGCCCAGGTTAGGATCGGCGCGAAAATGCGAGAGGAGCGTCGCGAGCCAACCCTCAGTCAAACAAACATCGTTGTTCAGGATGACGATATAGTCCCCTGTAGAAGCCCTGACTCCGGAATTATTTCCAGCGGCGAATCCGAGATTTTCACGGTGTAGAATGAGCTTCGCGTAGGGACGCGTTGCACACCAGCGGCGGAGAAACTCCGGAGTCCCGTCAGTAGAGGCGTTGTCGACCAGCACCGCCTCGATATTCGGATAGCCGGTAAAGTCATCTAGGCTGGCAAGAGTGCCTTGAGTGAATTGCAGCTGGTTGTGAGTCAGCACCACGATACTGACTTTCGGGAAGAATGGAGCTACCTCTTGTTCGATGGCGTCGCAGCGCTGGGACCAGGTGTTGTCGCGCGCAAATGCCCTGCGGCGGCCGGCATTTTCAGGCGAGTCCGAGGCCAGCGCCGAACGGATTCCCTCAACAAATTCCTCGGGGCCGTCGGCGAGCGTGATCAGATCTCTGAGACGCTCGATTTCGGGAAACCGCACGGCGACCACGGGCTTGCCGGCGCACAGATATTCCCAAATCTTCACCGGATCCGTGGCCAGGCTATGCTCGCAGATCCGGTACGGAAGAATGGCTACATCGAAAGCATGAACATACTCAGGGAGCCGGCCATAAGGAATTTCACCGACCAAGGTGACGTTCGGCAAATTCTCGAGCTCGGACAAATTCACGCCATCGTTACGGCCAATCACAATGAAACTCATCCCGGGAAGAGACCGGGCCGCGTAGGAAAGCAGCTCGATGTCCGTAGATTCGGTGAGGGAGCCGTAATAACCCACGATAGGTTTGTCGCATTGAACCGCAAGTGAGGCAGGGCGCGCCCCAAAATGCGCGGGATCGACCGCGACGAGAATGCTCTCCCGGCCCAGGCGGCGCACCTGCTCCTGAAGGCGAGTGGAAGCACTGACTACCAGGTCCGCCTGCTGAACAATTTCCGGTTCCAATTCGCGTGCAGGCCGGCCGGAATTACGGAAGCTGCGGTAATCGTCCATGCAGTCGTACAGAACGATATTGTTGTTCAGCCGCCGGACCAGCGGAGCCCAGAAAGGGTAATCGACGATAGAGAGCGTCGCTCCCATGGCGAATGTCTGCTTCAAACAACGCAGGCCAAACTCCAGCGCGGCGAGCTGAAGCTCGTTGGGAATATCGCGGTAAACGTCGGGCGGATCTTCTCCGCCGGGAAGGTCCACCAGGTACACATTGTTTGCGACAGCCCGCGAGCGCGGTTCAGACAACCCGAAGGCCGGAAGAAAGATAGTGGAAATGTAGAAGACCCGATGGCCCCGGCGCGCCAACTCCAGGCTCAGTTGCTGAGGGCGCTGGAAACGGTAGTCCCAATCGATTACGGGAAAGACCAAAACGTCGTAGGGCTTGAGTTCCTGCGCCCTGCCGGAAAAAGAGCTGCGGATCCACTGCGAGATCTGTCGAAACAGCCGAAAACCACGGCTGGGCGAGAAGTGGGGCACATCGTCGGACAACAGACGATGACGAAGATGCCTGAGAACGGCCGCGGGCTTGGCTGCGAACGAGTCGCCGTTTTCGTTGAAGAGGAGAGCCCTGAAGGGTAGAATCCAGAACGGAGCAATCTTGATGGCCCAATGGCCAGGCCGGCCATTCCAGGGAGCGGTGGAAAGCGCCACGCGCCGCGGCCAAAGCAATGCTTGCGCGGCCAAGAACAAGCGCAACGAGCTGCTCCGGACAACCACTCGTTCACACAGCGCCGCCGTCTCCTGGGCAGGCGTTTCGAGCGAAAACAGCCACACCGGAACGTCGGGAGCGCCGTGACGCAGGTAGCGCACCGCTTGGCTGGCGTCAGCAGCGGAACCGGCGAATACAGCGACGACCTTGCCCTGGGTCTTGCCTGCCAGACGCAACAGGGCGTGGACAAAACTCATCCTGTCTACAATTGTCTCGCAAGGCGGCCGCCCCTCGGGCGGTACAGCCTCAATCTCTTGTGGCCCTTTGCTCTTGTGACCCGACGCTGCCGTCTAATTGGCTGTCGGAGTTTTCAGGGCGCTGTCGATGACAATGATGTCGAGCGCGGCCCTGCGCGACTCCAACTTCAGGCCCACCTGCTGCAGGGCGTCGCTGAGCGCAGAGGCTGGAGTGGCGTCCAGCAATTTCTGGGCTTCCGGCATGATGTTTTGGCCGCGCAACACCGCCGAACGGATCATCATGGCCATATAATCCTCCGGAGTGACGTCAATAGCGAACGTGTAAGAGCCGGTTAGCCCGGTCATGTCGACGATCTGGCGATCGGAGTATCGTTCCAGGTTCCTCGCAAAAACCCACAGCGGCAGCTTGATGACTTCAATGCGGTTGTTGCCGACCGAAATTGACGCTCCGCGCGCATACTGCACGCTAACCCCGTTGCCGACAACGGCGATGGTGGCGACATTGGCCATTCCCACGGGCTCGTCATTCACCTTATCTGCATTCGGATCGGGCGGTAACTCCTTCAGTTTTAGCGGGCCTTTGGCAAGCACGAGCGCGAAAATCGGAAACTCCTTCTTCTCTTTGTGCAGTTTCACCTGAAACCTGTCGGCGAGAAGAGCCTGAAGCATTTCCGGAACCTGAGCCTTGGAGCTACCATCCGGAAGCGTCGCTTGGATATCGTAGCGCTCCTTAGCCGTCCAATCCGGTCCGGAAATCAAGGTCGCCTTGAACCTGTAGGCGGTGGCCAGGTAGTCCCGGAGCGACAGCCCGACTCCGCGAACCTGCGCACCGTCAAAGTGAATGCCGGCGGCGACCTGTCCCTGTCCGGGGTTGAAAGGCCTGACGGACGCCACATCGAACTGTGGCGACTGGGCGAGAAGCAGCGCGGGCAGCAAGATCGCGAGCGCCGCTTGTCGCATAAATTTCCCTCTAATACTAAACCAAAATTGGATTAGGGGAAAGCCGGTTTAGAACAGAGCCGGTTTAGAACAAAGCCGTGGGGCGCCGCGTCCAGGCCTTGCCCTTCTCTTTCGAGACTGCCTCGACATCTTTGACGTAAGCGCCCGCCTGCGTCAGGATATGATGCAGATCGTTTCCCAGGCTGATAAACGGAAAACCCTTCTCGAGAAACTCGCCGACGCGCGAAGTTCCAAAGAGGAACAGGCCCAGGATCACGTTGTTCTTCTTGGCCGCGGCGCGCAGTTTATCCGTTGCGGCTTGGAGCTCGGGCGAAGTATACATTTCCGGAAATTTGTACTTTTCAAAAAGGCCCATGGACATGCACAGGTCATTTTGACCGAGAAACAGCATGTCGACACCGGGGACGGCCGCGATCTCGTCGATATTCTTGATACAGTCCGCCGTTTCCACTTGCAAAGCGACGATGACGTTCTCGTTGGCTTTGCCCGCGTAGCCGAGCAGCCCGGCTTTGTTCATGCTGCGCTGCGGGAAATAAACCGACCGGGTGCCGGTAGTGGGATAGCGCGCGCAACTGACGGCCTGCACGGCCTCGTCGGCGGTGTTGATATAAGGGACCAGAACGCCATCGGCGCCGAGGTCGAGAGACTGCTGGATGCCGCCGCGATCGTGGTAACCGGCCACGCGCACCATCGACTTCGCACCGCCGCTGGAAATTCCGGCGAGCATCGCCGACAGGCCGGGGAAACTCATCGGCCCGTGCTGGGTGTCCACCAGCAGCCAGTCATAGCCGCTATGGGCCAACTGCTCGGCCACCGTGGGACTGTGCGAATTGAGGAACAGGCCGAGCTTGGGCCGCCCTTCGCGCAGTTGTGTCTTAAACTCAGCTCCACTGAGTACTTCACTCATTCGTTCGTGTCTCCTGGGTTCCCGGGGCGCGGTGAGGCGAGCGGGAAGTCGATCGTCGCCGGAGCGCGGCTCTTTTGAGAAGCAAGGCGAGCGTCCGGTCTCCATGCAGTATACAACGGAGCGGTCCGGCCTGCCCTGAGAGTAAGTTTTCCTTAAGACCGGCGGGCACAATTCATGCCCGGGAGGCTCCCTGCGGGAATTCGGCAATCGACACAAAACAAATCCTTTAGAACTCAGCCGTCGCAAAATAATTCCTATAAAATCCTAAGAAAATCGTGGTCTCTTACCGATAGAATAGCGATGGTATCCGCACTGGTGATTGGAGCGCTGGTTCTAGCGTTTGCCGCCTGTGCGGTGGCCTATGTACAGACCAGGCGTCTGGCCGAGAGCCGGCGGGACCAGCAGAAGCTGGAGCGTTCCTCGCGCGTGATCGAGGAAGAACGCCGGGTTCTGGAGCTGATCGCCAAGGGTTGCTCGCTCAAAGAGGTGCTGAACGCACTCACGGGCGCCATTGAGCGCATGGCGTTGGATTGTTTTTGCACGGTTCTGTTGCTGGACGAGGATGGGAAGCACCTGTTGGAGGGATCCGGCGGGAGCCTTCCGGCCGCGTACATGCAGGGCGTGAACGGGCTCGAAATCGGCCCGGAAGTGGGAGCCTGCGGCTCGGCGGCTTTTCGGAACGAAACCACCATTATCGAGGACATCGCCAACGATCATCGTTTTGGAGCCGCCAAGGACTTCGTTTTGAGCTTCGGCTTGAGGGCCTGCTGGAGCGTGCCCATCCGCGATTCCAACAAGAAAGTGCTGGGTACGTTCGCCATGTATCACAAGCACCCGGCCGCTCCGCACGACCATGACCTGCGCGTGGTGGAAGCGGGAGCGCACCTGGCAGGGAACGCCATCGAGCGGCTGCGCGCGGAGCAGAAGCTGCGCGAGAACGCGGAGCGCATCGCCATGGCGGAAAAGGCCGCCGCGTTCGGAATTTGGCAAACCGAAGTGGCCACCGACATTTTGACGGTCTCGGAAGGATTCGCGGCGCTGGTGGGCCTAACCGGCCAGCCATTGCGTATGCACCTGGACCAGTGGCGCGCGATGATCCACCCCGACGACCGGGAACCGCTCAATGAGACCGCCCGCAAGGCGATGGTGGTCAACGGTTCGTTTAATGCTGAATTCCGCGTGGTGCTCCCGGACGGATCGGTCCGCTGGATGCGCAGCCAGTCCCGCGTTGACGGGAAGCCGGGGCGGCCTGAGCTGGTAAGCGGCGCCATGATCGACATCACCGAGGAAAAAGAAATGCTTTTGCGGCTGGAACAGGCGCGCGAGGCCGCCGACGCCGCCAATCGCGCCAAGTCCGAGTTCCTGGCCAACATGAGCCACGAGATCCGCACGCCCATGAATGGCATCATCGGCATGACGGAACTGACGCTGGAAACGGAGTTGGATCTCACGCAGCGTGAGTACTTGAACGCCGTAAAATACTCCGCCGATTCGCTGCTGAGCGTCATCAATGAAGTCCTGGATTTTTCCAAGATCGAAGTGGGAAGGCTGGCGCTCGATCCGATCGAGTTTAACCTGCGGGATCATTTGGGCCACGCCATGAAGTCCCTGGCCGTGGGCGCGCACCAGAAAGACCTGGAACTGGCCTGCTTCGTTCCACCCGAATTGCCGGAATTCGTGATCGGCGATCCGGTGCGTTTGCGCCAGGTAGTGCTGAATCTGGCTGGGAACGCCATCAAGTTTACCGACCAGGGCGAGGTAGTCCTGCGCGTAGAAGCTGAGCCGGACGAATCAGACAGCCTCAACCTGCACTTTACGGTAACCGATACTGGCATTGGTATCCCTAAGGAGAAACAGAAGCTCATCTTCGAGCCGTTCACCCAGGCCGATACATCCACCACTCGGCGCTATGGTGGTACCGGGCTCGGGCTCTCTATTTCGATGCGCTTGATCGAAATGATGGGCGGACGCATCTGGCTCGAAAGCGAAATTGGCAAGGGGTCCACGTTCCATTTCACCGCCCGCTTCGGAGCAGTGAAGCACGCGGGCGCGCGGCCGTCCTTGGTTGGTCCAGCCGTTCTCGACAACATGCGCGTGCTGGTGGTGGACGACAACGCGACCAATCGACAGATTTTGGAAAGAACGCTCGGTTATTGGGGCATGCGGCCTACCGCCGTCTCGAATGCCACGGCGGCACTCAACCTGCTTCATGAGGCGAAAGCGGCGGGAGTGCCGTTCAGCCTGATGGTGGCGGACTGCCACATGCCCGAAGTGGACGGCTTTATGCTGGTGGAGCAGATTCAACGATCGGCGGATTTGTCGAGTCTGGTGACCATCATGCTTACCTCCGGCGGCCAACGCGGCGATGGCGCGCGCTGCAAGGAACTCGGCATTGCGGCCTACCTGATCAAGCCCGTTCTCCAGGCGGACTTGTTGGACGCGCTGCTGCAGGTGCTGGCATCCCGCGATGGCGCCGTCCAGCCGACACAGGTGATCACACGACATACGCTGCGCGAGGGCCGGCTGCCGTTGCGTATCCTGCTGGCCGAGGACAACCTGGTAAATCAGAAACTGGCTTCCCGCCTGCTGGAGAATCAAGGGCACAGAGTGGTGGTAGCAGCCGACGGCGCACAGGCCCTGGATACTCTGGAGAAACAGAGCTTCGACCTGGTTCTGATGGACGCGCAGATGCCCGTAATGGATGGATTCGAAGCCACCGCCGCCATTCGGAAACTGGAGCAAAATACCCGCGCGCATATTCCAATCATTGCCATGACCGCGCATGCCATGGTGGGCGACCGCCAGCGCTGCATGGATGCGGGCATGGATGGCTACATCGCCAAGCCGGTTCACGCGCACGAGTTGTTTGAAACCATCGAATCGGTGCTCGCGCACGCCGAACAGGGCGCCGCGTAGCTGAAGTAGCCCTGGTTCGGGCACTGCGGTTAGACTGAAGTTCGATGGCTAGGAGTCCAGTACAGTCCCGAGTGCCCGTGCATGGAATCGAGATCGAGGTTTGGGAGTGGCCTGGCGACGGACCCGCGGTGTTCTTTTGTCACGCCACTGGATTTCACAGCCGGATCTGGGACCAGCTGATTTCCAGGCTCCCCGAGCACCGTTGCATCACGTTTGACGCCCGCGGCCATGGGCGCAGCAGCAAGCCGGAACCGCCCTACAACTGGCGCGACCTGGGCGCGGACGTAGCTGCTCTGGCGGAAACTCTGGGACTGACAGGCGCTATTGGCGTGGGGCATTCCATGGGAGGCCATGCCGTGACGCTAGGTTCGGCACTCAGGCCGGGAGCGTTTTCGGCGCTGGCGCTCTTCGATCCAGTGATCCGCCCCAAAGACCGATATTGCGGACCGTGGGAGAAATCGGCGTTCGTGGCCAAGCGCCGCAACCAATGGGAGTCGGCCCAGGAGATGTTCCAGCGTTTCGAAAGTAGGCCGCCATTCGATTCATGGGATCCGCAAACGCTACGCGATTATTGCGATCACGCACTGGAGCGTCAGGGCGATCAATACGTGCTTGCCTGCCCGCCGGCGATCGAAGCATCCATCTACGAAAACAGCACAGCCTTCGAGACCAATATCTACTCGGAAATCGGCACTATAACTGTGCCGGTCCACGTGGTCCGGTCAGGCCGGGCGCGGGATGCATTGATCATGAATGAGTCGCCGACCGCACCGGATCTGGCCGCGAGCTTCGTGCGTGGTACCGATACCTGCCTCGCCGAATATTCGCACTTCTTTCCGATGGAATCGCCGGATCTGGCGGCGAAACTCATCGCGGACACCGTCACCCTGCTTTAATAAAGGTGGTGTCATCAACGACCGTGCCCATCGACGAACAGATAGCTTACTTGAAGAAAGGCCTCGCCGACCTGATTCGGGAAGAGGATTTGCGGGAGCGCCTGGTACAGGCCGAAAAGACCGGGCGTCCGTTGCGCGTGAAAGCGGGTTTCGATCCCACGGCGCCCGATCTGCATCTGGGCCACACGGTGCTGCTGCGCAAGATGAAGCACTTCCAGGATCTGGGGCACCGGGTGATTTTTCTGATTGGCGACAATACCGGGCTCATCGGCGATCCTACCGGCCGCAACGTTACGCGGCCACCCATGACGCGCGAAGAGATCGACAAGAACGCCGAGACCTACAAAACGCAGGTCTTCAAGATCCTGGATCCGGCAAAAACGGAGGTCCGATTCAACAGCGAGTGGCTGGAGCCCTTGAAGTTTGCCGACATTATCCGGCTGTGCTCGAAATACACGGTGGCGCGTATTATGGAGCGGGACGATTTCACCAAACGATTCAAAGAGGGCACTGCTATTTCGATGCATGAGCTTCTGTACCCGCTGGCCCAAGGCTACGATTCGGTGATGCTGGAGTGCGACGTGGAAATGGGTGGCACGGACCAGCGGTTCAATTTGCTGGTAGGGCGCGAGTTGCAGCGTGATTTCGGGCAGGCGCCGCAGATTGTCGCGACCGTGCCGTTGCTGGAAGGGACAGACGGCGTGGAGAAGATGTCGAAGTCCAAAGGCAACTACATCGGCATCACGGAGCCGCCCAAGGTGATGTTCCGAAAGGTGATGGGGATCAGCGACACGCTGATGTGGCGCTACTGGGAACTGCTGACGGACAAGAGCCTGGCCGAGATCGCTGCGATGAAGTCCGAGGAGCCAATGGGGGTGAAAATGTGCCTGGCGCGGCAAATTGTCGCGGACTTTCATTCGGCGGAAGCAGCGGCGCAGGCGCAGATGGATTTTCAACATGAGGTGCGAGAGGGCGCTGCTCCCGCGGACATGGAAACCGTCAGGGTACCTGGCGACATCGGCAACAGCTTGCCAAAAATCCTTGTGGCGGCCGGGTTGGCCGATTCGCGGACCGATGCCGAGCGAAAGATCAAGTCCGGTGCCGTAGAGATTAATGGCAACCGACACATCGGAGTCATGGTCTCGATTAGTGCAAACGGAGACGTCCTCCGCGTCGGCAAGAAGTGGAAACGGGTCGTCGTCTGATCATGGAAAAACGACATTTTGTCTGGAAGCTGGCCGGGCGCGAGCTGCTGCTTGGCGAGCGCACACTCCTGATGGGCGTGTTGAACGTGACGCCCGACTCGTTTTCCGACGGCGGAAAATATCTTGATCCTGACCGCGCCTTCGCGCGCGCTATCGAGTTGGAAGAGCAAGGCGCGGACATGATCGACATCGGCGCGGAATCGACGAAACCGGGTTCGGAGCGCATCTCTGAGGCTGAAGAGCTGCGCCGGCTGGTTCCGGTGCTGAAGCGCCTGAAGGGCAAGCTGGCCGTTCCGATTTCCGTCGACACCTACAAGTCGGCCGTCGCCGAAAAAGCCCTGGAGCACGGCGCAGCGTTGATCAACGATCCCTCCGGGCTGACCTTCGACGCGAAACTCGCGCACGTCGCGGCCCAGCATGATGCGGGCTTGATCGTCACGCACATGCGCGGCACGCCGGAGAGTTGGGCCAAGCTCCCCCCCATCAAAGACGTCATGGGAACTATCCGGCAGGATCTGGATGCATCCACACACCGCGCGGTGCGGGCAGGTGTGGATCGCGCGCGCATCGCGATCGACCCGGGCCTGGGATTCGGCAAACGCAAAGAGCAGAACGCGGAGATCCTGGCTCACCTCAACGCTTTCGCCGTCCTCGAATTTCCGCTAGTGATTGGCCCGTCGCGAAAATCGTTCTTGCCGCAACTGGAGAAGCCCTCGGCGGGTTTCCTGCAATGCGCAACAGCGGCGGCCGTTGCAGCGGCAATACTGGGCGGCGCGCACATGGTTCGGGTGCACGATGTTCTCGAGATGAAAGCTGCCGCGCTGGTGGCCGACCAGATCTTCACTTACCTGGGCCCGAGCTTCGCTGGCACTTCGGACAATAGTGCGTCCCGCGCTGTCCCACCACGATCCGGCGGATCGGCGTTCCGCAAGTAGGGCACGGGTCTCCCGCGCGTCCGTACACCTGATGCTGCTGCTGAAAACTCCCGCGCTGGCCGTCGGCATCCACATAGTCTGAAATCGAGGAGCCTTTCAGACGAATCGCGGTGGTGAGAATGTCGACCATCGCGCTGTGCAACCGTGCGACGCGGTCCTTGCTCAAGCCGGAAGCGATGGCCTTGGGATGGATGCGCGCTTCAAACAGCGCTTCATCGGTATAGATGTTGCCCATGCCGCGCAGAAATCGCTGGTTGAGCAGCAGCGGCTTGATGGCCGACTTGCGAGTCTTGAGCAGCTTTCGAAAATCTTCGAGCGAGACACTCAGCGCGTCGGGGCCAAGCGCAGCGGCGCGTTCCGGCAGCTGCTGGCTCCATTCAATGCGGCCGAAATGCCGGACATCATCGTAAACCAGCAGGCCGCGATCGAGCTGGAAAACGGCGCGCGCATAAGGGCCGGGCTCGGAATCGAGCAGCAGCTTCCCGGTCATGCCCAAATGGACCACCAGCACACCGTCATCCAGCGTGAGAACGATGAATTTGCCGTGCCGCTCCACGGACTTCACAAGTTGATTTCGAACCCGCTTGCGCAACGTCGCGAAGTTCTGGCGGACCACGTGATGCGAGGAGAACTCGGCGTCAACGATGCGGCGACCGGGTAGTTTCGGCGCAAGCGATCGAACAACGGTCTCAACTTCAGGTAGCTCGGGCACAGGGCGAGTTAAACCCGCGCCTGCGGATCGATCAGAATATCGTCGCCTTCAGCCTTCACTACGAAGCGATCCAGCCTGACAGTGGGATCGTAGTCGTTCTCCCCAGTGCGGCAGTCGTAGGCCCATTCGTGCCAGGGGCAAATCACCATGTTGTCTTGCATGTTTCCCTGCCCGATGGGTCCGCCGGCGTGCGGACAGATTCCATCCAGCGCGTGCAGTTCACCGGCAATATTGCAGATCGCGTAGGAATTTTCTCCCAGGGTCACTTCAGTCACCGAACCGGGCGGGAGAGAAGCGAGTGATCCGACTTTAACGAATGCCATTACAAATGTTCTACCACGTCCGGCGGTGGACACATGCGCGCCCGTTGTGACGTGATAAAACTGAGCCAGGCGTCCATGCCGATTCCCGTTTTTGCGGAGACGCGCAGGATCTCGATGCCGGGGCGAACCGCTCGCAGGTTTTTCGAAGCCGCCGGCCAATCGAACTCCACGGCATCGGAGAGATCGGTCTTGGTGATAACAGCCACGTCGGCGCTGTTGACGATGGTGGGATATTTGAGCGGCTTGTCTTCGCCCTCGGTAACCGACATCAGAACGACGCGAAGATTCTCGCCGAGATCGTAGGAGGATGGGCAGACCAGGTTGCCGACATTTTCGATGAAGAGAAAATCCAGTTCGTCGAGATTCCAGTCTTTCAGATTCCGCTCGATCATCGCCGCTTCGAGATGACACACCGTTCCCGTTATGATCTGGCGCACCGGCACCATGCTGCGCGCCAGACGGATGGCATCGTTCTCGGTTGCCAGGTCACCCACCAGAGCGGCGACCCGGAACTCAGAGCGCAGCTTGGTGAGAGTGGATTCCAGGAATGCGGTTTTTCCGGATCCGGGACTGGAGACCAGATTCACTACAAATACGCCCGCATCTTCGAAACGAGCTCGGAGAGCGTGCGCGATTTCGTCGTTCTGCTTGAGTATGTTTTTGCGGACTTCGAGTATCCGGGGTGAAGTGGTCATGATCGCAGCTCCAGCGCGACCACTTGCAATTCGCGGCCCTGCAGGATTTCGGCGGAGGGCGTTTCGCATTCGACGCAACATATTTGCTGGATAGAAGGAACGCTACGCGGGGCCTGGCAGCGCGGGCAGTAGATCACCACGGGCACTTCCTCAATGATCAATTGCGTGGTCTGGAGCGTCGTTTCCGTGCGCGCCAGATCATAGGCCGAAAGCAGCGCTTCCTTCGCAATGCCGGAGAGCGCACCCAGCTTGACGTGAATGGCATCCACTTCTGCGCTCCGGCGGCCGGCTTCTTCTTCCGCCATATCCAGGATGCTCATCGCAATGGAGAGTTCATGCATGCGAGCCCGCACCCACGACACATCCCCGGCCCTGCCAGCCGATTTGGAGGACTTTACCGTTTTCGAGAAGAACCGGAACGGTCCGCTGGCCGGAGGCTTCGCGCATACGAGTGAACGCGGCGGGGTCGGAGTCCACGTCGAATTCGACGAATTCGCGGCGCGAGAATTCCAGCCACTCGCGCATTTCCGCGGTATAGGGACAGGCTGCAGAACCGAAAAGTTCAAGCATGCAGGGCCTCTTCCTGCGCGGCGCGGAGTGAATGATAAATGGAAGCTTGCACTTCCTGGATGCGCGGGATATAGTCGCACCTGACGATCAGAGGAAAGTCCGCTAGGCCGCGCCGCAGGATTTCGCCACCGTCATAACCGAGCAGCGCAACTGTCAACAGTCCACGCTTGCGCGCCTCCTCGAGCGCCAGGATGATATTGCGCGATCCGCCGCTGGTGGAGATTCCAACGGCCACATCTTCGGGGCACGCGTGCGCGATCAACTGGCGCAGAAACACGACATCGGTACCCACGTCATTGGCGATGGCGCTGATGTTGGCGGGTTCCATCGAAAGTGAAATGGCCGGCATCGCGCGCCAGCCGCTGGGCGGAGCAACACAATCCAGCGCCCAATCATTGGCGTCCGTCGCGGAGCCGCCATTGCCGAACAGAATCAGTTTGCCGCCGCGCCGCAGGCGCTCGTCGATGGCCTGCGCAGCAGCCGCGATCTGTTCCGATTGCTCCTCGGCAACCTGAGTCCGCAGGCGCGCGTCGTCGCGCACCTTCATGCGGATGGACTCGGCCACTTCCTTCAAAAGCGACGCACTGTCGTGTTTGGTCTGCCCCAGGAAAGGATAAAGAAAACCAGCGGGCCCGGTGTCCTGTCCCAGTTCGCGATGCTCCAGGAATACGTGCACCGTTTCCCACAGCGTGTGGTAAAGCACCTCAATCAATTCCTGATTCATGAACGCGTCGCTGGTGACGGCGGGAAACCAGTAACTACCGCTGGATCCCGGAAGAGCCAGCGTGAGAGCGCCGCGCTGGCCCGCGTCATCCAATGCCGCCTGAACTTCGGTATCGCCATCCGGCGGTGCAAATCCCATCACAATATCCGCGGGCCGCACCAGAGCGTGCAGCCAAAGGGTGAATTCAGCCGACAGGTCGAGCGCGGGAAGCGCGCGTTTACCGACGATCACCGGATGAACAAATTCCACCGACACATGCTGCGCATCCGTGGAGCAAGGGCCGCGCCCAAATGCCAGCAACCGGCCGCCACGCAAGAAACGCTCCGCCATCTCTCGAGAAACGGCGGCCAGGCTCGGGGCTTCGTGCGCGAAGAAATCCTCGAACGTGCGATTGCGCGAGAGAAGCTGATCCGCGATTTGTCGCGCGGGAGTGGGATGTACGGAAGTCATGGCGTTAACAGATACGGGGAAGCGGGTCACCCACCAGCATGTCGATCACGCGCGTTCCGCCATAGGGCGCGATTCCGAGCACGGTAGCGGCCGGCGCGTCGCGCACTTCACCGATGATGGCCGCTTCTTCGCCGCCTGGAGTCCGCTGGATTGCATCGAGGGCGAGTTCGGCGAATTCAGGGGCCAGCACCGCGACGAACTGGCCTTCGTTGGCGATGTGCAGCGGGTCCAGACCGAGCAGTTCGCAAGCGCCACGGACCGCGTCGTGCACCGGAATCCAGTCTTCATGCAGCACGATGCCGAGCCCGCAGTCGCGCGCCAGTTCATTCAGCGAGGTTGCCAGGCCGCCGCGCGTTGGGTCGCGCATCCACCGCAGCCCCGGCGCGGCGACATCCACCATAGCTTCCACGAACGGGAGCACCGGACGGGTATCGGAGCGAAGATCGGCCTCCAGGTCAAGTTCGCCCCGTGCCAACAAAATCGTGATGCCGTGGTCGCCGATGGGCCCGCTGAGGATTACCTGATCGCCCGGCCGGACCGAGCGCGGGGACATGCGCAGGCCGGAAATCGTGCGGCCGATGCCGGCCGTGGTTATGTACAAACCATCCGCCCTGCCGTGCTCCACTACTTTGGTGTCGCCACTAACGATGACGACGCCCGCCTTGCGAGCAGCTTCACCCATGGCGCGCACTTCAGCCTCCAGAATGGGCGTGCGTAAGCCGGACTCGAGAATGTAACTAACGACCAAGGCCTCCGCGCGAGCACCCGACACAGCCAGATCGTTTACAGTGCCATTTACGGCCAGTTCGCCGATAGATCCACCGGGAAAACGCAAGGGGCGGACGACAAAACTATCGGTGGTGATTCCAATGCGCGTTCCGTCGAAATCGAGATGCGCGGCATCGCCCAAAGGCTCGGCGGCATCCGATCCGAATAGCAGCGGAGCGAACAATCCCTCCACCAGTCGACGGCTGGCTTTCCCGCCGGCTCCGTGAGCCATTTCCACTTGCGAGTCGCGGAAACGAATTTCACGAGGCGGGGGTGCGGCCATAATCGCCATGGTAACTTAAGCTCCAATGCCGACGAGCTCCGCGTTCTTGCGGTACTCGTAATTAAAATAAGCCGCGCAGGAGCCCTCGGAAGAAACCATGAGCGCGCCGATAGGATGCTCCGGTGTACACTCTTTTCCAAACAATTTACACTGCGCAGGCTTCAGGACGCCCTTCAGAACTTCGCCGCACTGCGCGGCTTTGGGATCGGTGACACGGACGCCGGGTACGTCGAAACGGCGTTCGGCATCCCACTCGGCGAATTCGTCTTTGATGCGCAGCGCGGATTGCGAGATGAATCCCAGACCGCGCCACTCGAAGTACGGACGCAGTTCGAACACCCGTCCCATGGCGCGCAGAGCGGCATGATTGCCATCCCAGGGAACCACGCGCTGGTATTGGTTCTCTACTTGCGCACAGCCGGCGTTGAGCTGGCGCAGGGCCATAACGATGGACTGTAGAAGATCCAGCGGCTCGAAGCCAGAAACCGCGATCGGCTTGTGCTCGTTCTCTGCGATCCAGGTATAGGGCCGGCATCCGATCACCGTGGAAACATGGCCCGGGCCGAGAAACGCGTCGATGCGCATATCGGGCGAATCGAGAATGGCGCGGATGGCGGGAATGATGGTGACGTGATTGCAGAAGACGGAGAAATTGTGGACCCCCTGATTACGGGCGCGCAGTAGCGTGAGAGCCGTGGATGGCGCCGTGGTTTCAAATCCAATGGCGAAGAACATCACGTGCTTTTCGGGATTCTTCTCGGCCAGTTTCAGCGCGTCGGCGGGCGAATAGACGATGCGCACATCCATGCCGCGCGCTTTGTGCTCCAGCGGGCTGCCGTTGGCTCCGGGAACCCGCATCATGTCACCGAAGGCCGTGAAGATAACGTCGGGATTTTCGGCGATGGCCAGCCCATCGTCAATGCGGCCCATGGGAAGCACGCACACCGGGCAGCCGGGGCCGTGCACCAGCTCCACATTCTCGGGAAGCAAATCTTTCAGCCCAAACCGATAGATGGCGTGCGTGTGCCCGCCGCATACTTCCATCAGCCGGTAGTGCCGCTCGGGATCGGCAATGCGCCGGATCTCTGCCGCGGTTTGTGCAATGGCCGCGGGATCGCGAAACTCGTCCACGAATTTCATGGCGATGTTGATTCTCCTTGGACACGATCATGTGTCAGACCGTAGCCGTTTACTTCTTCCATAGCCGCGTCATCCTCGCCCAGCATGCGCAGCATCTGCATCTGCTGGTGCGCACCTTCCTCGCTGATTTTGCTCATGGCAAAGCCGACGTGGATCAGCACCCAATCGCCCGGGACGGGATTTTCGTCTTCCAGCAGACCGAGATCCACCTTACGGCGAACGCCGGTGACGTCGACCACGGCGAGCAAAGGCGGACCGGGGATGAGTTCCAGAATCTGTCCAGGAATGGCTAGGCACATGGTTACACCTTCTTGTTAGCGACGAAATCGAACGTCACTTTCACGTCGTCTTTGATTTTCAAAGTTCCTCCAGCCACCGACACCGGTTTGATACCGAAGCTGGACTGCCGCACGGTGAACTCGCCATTGGCACGCAACTGGGAATCGTTGACGGCGACCTGTGCGCTGATTTGCTGCGGCTGCGTTATGCCGCGAATGGTCAATTTCCCTGTGATGTTCGCCCAATAAAATCCCTCGCCGCCTTTCGAGAGGGATGAGGCAGAGGCTTCGAACACAATTTCGGGAAATCTGGATGCATCCAGTACTTCGGTGCGGGTGGTGCGTTCAATCTCGCGGCGATCCTTGTCGCTCACCTGATCAGACAATTCGAGCGATCCAGTCTGCGCAACCACCCGCACTGACCCCTGTTCTGGCGCGTCCGCCACGAATTTCGCTTCACCAGCGAACTGGCGGATGGCGAACGACGGATTGTGGCCCATGGAAGCGAGCAGGCCAGTAGCGAACGCCTTGGCGGTGAACCTGCTCAAGCCGGGATCCAAAACGTAGACGGTTGAGGCGGCAGTGGGATTGGGCGTGGTCACATCGCCTTGAGTTTCAGATAGCGCTGGAAATCGGGTCCCGCGGCCTGCAACAGGGTTCCGATTCCGACGCCGCCTAATAGTTTGCGAACGGCCGGGGTTGTCAATATCAATCCGGCGCCAAAGATTACCAGCGAAACGCCGCTGAGCAACATCAACGTGTCGCGGGTGTCGTCGGAATGATTTTCCATTCGTTCTGTCAATTGCATGCTGTTGCCTCCTCAATTCGTTCTCCACTGGAGATGCGTGCCACCAGAGATTCCACTACTGTTAGTGCCCGGCCCACTGCGTCGCTCATGATTGCACTGAGTCCGAACTGTCCATCCGCCCCGCCCAGCGTCTCAGGCTCGCAAGCCACCACCACAATCTGGCTGGGGACCTGGCCGAAGGTTCGAGCCATTCTCAGCACAGTCTCCGGGTTCATGCTGTGTGCGTTGGAGGGCGCGGGCTCCGAAGACTGCTCCACATCCGGGGAGAGTACATAGATGTCGCCAGGCTCGCCACCGCGCGTGGCCGCGTCCACCAGAATTGCGGCGTCATAGCGCCCGCTCGTGAGCGCATAGCCGAGATCGTAGCTGCGAATCCCGAAGTCGACCACGTGCACGCCGGACGGAAGCCTGTTCGCGTTGAGGCGCATGGCCACCTCCACGCCAAAACCGTCGTCGCCAAAAAACACGTTGCCAACGCCGGCCACCAGAATGCGAGGAGACGCGACGGGAGTTTCGGAATCCGGCAGAGCCTCCACTTCTTCGGCGCGAAAAAAGAAACGATGCCCGGGCTGGCGCATATGGCCAATGTCTGAACCGGGATCGTCATCCACCACGACGCTGACGTGAACCGCACCTTCATAGTCCTGTTCGATGGATTCGATCACAGCGATTTTGCCATCAAGCGCCAGATCCATCACGTCGCCACCGGGCCGGGGACGCAACCGGACACGACCGCCTTTCCGCACTTCGGTTTCATCCGATAGCCGGACCGATTCCAGGGGCGCCTTGTCTTCCAGCAACCGCCACTCCAGTTCATTCATTGGCCACTCCCGGATTGACCATTTCTGGTTGCCTGCGGATTGAAGCTTGCGGATCGCGCATGACGCCGTGCAGCTGCAGCCATTGTTCAGCATCCAACGCCTCAGTTCGTTCCAGCAGATGGCGCGCTTTGGGGTCGGTTTCACGCATCTCGCGTTTTTCCTGGTCGGTGAGCGCAAGAATGCGCAGCGACAGAATCTCGTCGATCTCGGTGCCGTCGAAGAGTGCACCGGCGCTCTCAGGTGCGATTTGCGGATAGTCGTAGAGGATGATGGGCGAAGCGAACATGGTGTCGGGCGGCGCAGCGTCACCGGCCAGCACCGGCCAGAGCCCGATGTTCGAGCACTCAGCCGACAACTGACGCAGTCCCTCCGGCGGATCAAGCAGCGAAGCGAATTCCCCGCCCGGAGCACGCAGGATGGCGTGCGTCGAAACCAGGGAGCGGCGCAAGGCGGCTTCGCGCGTGGGCCACGCCGCCGAATCGAGGGAAGGAACCTGGAAGGCTCCGCGGTTGGAGATGCGGACCGAAACGCGCGACCAACCGTGGTGAGCCACCGAAACACTCACGTCGATGGTTCCCTCCACCTGTTCCTGCCGCCGGACCACGCCAGCGTCGTCTCGATCTTCGCGCGCGGGAAAAAGGAACGAGTGCGTGCCGGGCGTATCCACGGTGATCTCTCGCGCCACAGCTTCCTGCCAACGGTCGCGGGTCACAAGCTGCAAGAACCGGACAGTGACGCTCAAGCGTCCTCCGCGCGCCAGGCATTCACACTTCATCTCGGAAGCGTCGGACGAGGCGCCCTGGGCTTGTTGTGCCGCCGCATAAGCGGGCGGACAAAGTACGCCGAAGTTCCAACGCTGGCCGTTCTTGAGCGCGGAGGCGCGGTAGGGGTAAAGGATGTAGCCCTCGTACAAAATTGCGTCCGCGATCTGCTCGACACTCGTCATCCGTTCACCGGTGCTCATGCTCTTACGGGCTCCAGTAGCGACTCCAACGCCTCTTCCCAGGTCGCCATGCCCGCCTGCATTTTGTATTGGTGCAGACGGTCAAAAACATCCTGGCGAATCTGCAGCCAGGCCGAGTTCGGATAATGCGTGGCCATGGTTTCGCGCCAGACATTCAGCGGGAGCCGGAATCGAGTCTCTTTGCTCCAAGGGATGGGCGCCACTTCCAGGCCACCCGCTGCGCCCTCGTAAAAGCAGCTCCCGCTAAAAAGAAAAATCAGGGGAATGTCGCCGTCCGAGAGTCCGTGGAAATATTTCGTCGCGGCCAGGTTGAAATCGAACGAACACGGCACGCGCAGATCAACGCCCGTGCAGCCCGAGAATCCAGGGACGGTTACATCGGCGTGCGTCCAGAGCATGGGGCGGAGCGTCTGGCCCCAACGCTCCGGTTCGCCAAAAAGATCGAGCAGGCGTTCCTGCTCCGCGGCGGAGTAGCGTCGCTTGGGGGTTTCGATCTGAATCTGGGTATGAAGCGCGATGGAATGAATGTTCTGAGATGGCGAGCTGTTCTCCACGCGCAGGCGGAAAGCAAGCATGGGTACAGCGGCAAAGGGTACGCTTTCGGCGGATTCGATCTTGAACTCGAGATCAGGCATTGTGTTATGCAGCGCCGGCGCGATTCTTCATCTCCTGGAAAAATAGCTGGATCTCGCGCCATACCGCATTGCCTCCCGACAGGCCTTTCCAATGCGCTCGCATCAGGCCCACCAGACGGTAGCATTCATCGATCGGGAGCACGAAATATTCCCGGGCAGTGCGATTTACCAGCAAGGCTTCCGTATCGGGCTCAAGTTGGTCGAAGGCCGGGTACCAAACATCCAGAGCCAGCAGGGACTCCACCGGCCCAGCTGGGCTCGGATAGTAAGCGGCGATGCGATCGTGTCCGTCAACGCTCTGCTTGACAAAAAAAGCGATACCGATCGGAATCATGAGCGCGTCCCACTCGGCGTCGCTAATATCGCAATTTCGTAAGAATAGAACCCGCCTGGGAACGCGTTTGTACTGCGCGGCGGGATTGTTGAATAAGATGGCGCAGGCCTGGCAGGAACAGACCAGCCGGCGCGTGCGCGGATCGAGCAAATGGTCGTGTTGGGGCGCGAGTGGCTGGCGGCACAACCCGCAATGCTCCGCCAGATCCGCTTCGGGAACCAGACGGCGCAGCGTTTGGAAGGCCGCTACCGAATTCATGCGCGCGCTCCGCTCAGCGCCTCGAGCGGAACGAAGCCGCTCTGCGCGGTGCCTTCGATTATTAGATCGACCAGGTCCGGCGCGGCGCTAGAGACCGCCAGCCGTAGCGCCGATTCCGATCGTTCGCGTGACTCCATTCGCAGCACGATGCGACCCTCTTCGATGGACACCAGCTTCACGCCCTCAAAGTTTTTGAGAGCGCCACGCACACGAGTCTCGAAGTCCTGCGGGTGCAAGCCATACAGGATCAGAAGACTCGCAACCGTTTCATCGCGGATCAGGCCGTCCATCAACCTGGAACCGGCGTCGCCGTAGCGCGCGGCCACCGCCACCACTCGCTCGAAGGCTGCGGCGTTCAGATCCATGACGGAGGCCACCAATTCTTTGGCTGCAGCTTTCACTACAGGGTCCGACACGGCTTCCAGTTCGGCCACCAGCGATTCGATGCGGCCGATTCTCTGCTGAAACGATCGATCTTGCATGATCAGGAGTGCGCCCCGGGCATTGCGCCGAATTGGGGCGAGTGGTGCGTCTCTAGCGTTTTTCCATTTCCGAGATACATGTGAACGCCGCAAGGCAGACAAGGATCGAAGCTGCGCACGGCGCGCATGATATCGATGCCCTTGAAATTGTCCGGCCCGTTCTCCTCGAAGATCGGCGTGTTTTGCACGGCGTCTTCATAAGGACCAGGCGTGCCATAGATATCGCGTGGATTCGCGTTCCAAGGCGTCGGCGGATAAGGATGATAGTTCGCGATTTTGCCGTCGCGAATCACCACGTGATGCGAGAGCACGCCGCGCACGGCTTCGTGGAAGCCGCATCCGATCGCATCGTCGGGTACTTTGAAATCGCTCCAGGTCTTGGTGCGTCCGGCGTGCAGTTCCTTCATGGCCTGCTCGACAAAATGCAGAGCGCAGGCCGCTGAATAGGCCTGGAAGTAAGTGCGGGCGCGATCGCGCTCAATGGCGTTGCTCCACTTCGGGATCTTCCACTCGAACTCCACATCGGGTAATGAGGCGGTCTTCGGGAGATAAATTTTGACGCTCTGGCCGGTGGCCTTGACGTAGCCGAAGTCCACCACCCCCGCCAGCGCGGTAGACCAGAAACGCGCGATCGGGCCGCCCCCGGTGTCGAGCGCGAGATGATCGCCGCTGCGCTTGTCATACCAGCGCGGCGACATCACCCAGGTGTATTTGTGATTGAAGTCCCTCCGCTGCGGGCGCGGTATGGTGGTCTGGTTCCAGGGATGGTGCTGATCCACGGGATTGCCCAGGGGATCTTCCTTCACGAAGGTTTCAGCGTGCTCCCAGTCATCGTAATAGGAACTGCCAAGCAGGATGCGGATGTTGAGATTGATATCCACCAGGTCGTGCGTTACCGCTTTGCCATCCACCACCACGCCCGGGGTAACGAACATCTTCTTGCCCCACTGCGACATGTTCTTGTAGGTGTAATCGCAATGAGCGGGATCGTTGAATGATCCCCAGCAGCCGAGCAGAATGCGGCGCTGTCCCACTTTTTCGTAACCAGGCAAGGCCTCGTAAAAGAAGTCGAAGAGGTCGTCATGCAGCGGAACTACTTTCTTCATGAACTCCACATACTTCATCAGACGAACCAGATAGTCGGTAAAGAGCTGGACTGTGGGCACGGTTCCAACTCCGCCCGGATAGAGCGTCGAAGGATGGACGTGGCGGCCTTCCATCAAACAGAACATTTCGCGCGTCATGCGGCTCATCTGCAGCGCTTCACGATAGAAAGACCCGGTGAAGGGATTCAGCGCCGTCATGATGTCGGCGATGGTGCGGAAACCGTGCAGATTGGAATGATCGGCCGTTCTTTTCTGCGCCTTGGCCCAAACGCTGGGGTTGGTTTCCTTCACCATCTGCTCGCAGAAGTCGACGCCGACCAGGTTGTCCTGGAAGATGTTGTGGTCGAACATGTACTCGGCGGCTTCACCCAGGTTCACGATCCACTCGCCCAACGGCGGCGGTTTCACTCCAAACGCCATGTTTTGCGCGTAATTGGCGCAGGTGGCGTGATTGTCGCCGCAGATGCCACAAATGCGGCTGGTGATGAAATGGGCGTCGCGCGGGTCTTTCCCCTTCATGAAAATGCTGTAGCCGCGGAAGATGGAAGAGGTGCTGTGACACTCGGCCACCTGGCGGTTTTCGAAGTCGATCTTCGTGAAAATTCCCAGGCTCCCGACGATGCGGGTGATGGGGTCCCAGTTCATGTCAACCAGGTTTCTCTTCGGAGCGGCAGTTTGGGAGGATTGATCAGTTATTGTAGCCATGAAGATTTGTCCTTAAGATGATCTGGCCTTAGTACGACCGTGGATGGTAGCCGGTGCTCAATTCCGTTCCGGGATGCCGCCACTTGGGTTCTTTGTTGACGGTGTGATTGGTGAATGATCGCAGGGCCGTAATGGCGCGCCCATAGACCGCGATGGAATTCGACGACACCTTGGCGCCTGGCGGCTCATCCATGAAAGGCATGAATTTATCGGGGAAGCCGGGCATGGTGCAGCCAATGCAAATTCCGCCCACATTGGGGCAACCGCCGATGCCTGCCATCCAGCCGCGCTTGGGCACGTTGCAGTTCACCACCGGCCCCCAGCAG
Source organism: Bryobacterales bacterium (assembly GCA_963725455.1). Classification (GTDB taxonomy): domain Bacteria; phylum Acidobacteriota; class Terriglobia; order Bryobacterales; family Bryobacteraceae; genus Palsa-89. The sequence goes on along the minus strand of CAVRZH010000203.1, from coordinate 103,625 downwards.
CCCAGCCGGACGATGCATTTCGGCGAACCGTACTCTTCGGCGAAATCGCCCTGTTCGTAGTAGCCGGCACGATCGCAACCCTCGTGCACGGTCTTGCCGAACAGCCAAGTGGGACGGAGCTGATCGTCGAGCGGGATCATGGGCGCGAGGCCGGCAACTTGATAGAGCAGATACAGCAGCGTCTCCATGAAGTTGTCCGGCTGCACGGGACACCCGGGCACGTTCACGATGGGCAAGCCCGCCTTCGATTTCCAGTCCCAGCCCAGGTAGTCCGCCAAACCCATGCATCCGGTTGGATTGCCCGCCATGGCGTGAATTCCACCGTACGTAGCGCACGTGCCCGCGCCCACTACCGCGATCGCCTTGGGAGCCAAACGATCGATCCATGTGTTGGTGGTGATGGGCTGGCCCGTCTTTGCGTCAGTGCCCAGAGCGGCCCAATAGCCTTCGCTCTTGATTTTTTCGTTGGGTATGGACCCTTCCACGACCAGAACAAACGGCTCCAGCTTTCCCGCTGCCGCCATGTGCCAGTAATTGAGGAACTCGGCTCCATTTTCGTATGCGATAACCGGATTATGAACGTGAACTTTCGGCAGGCCGGGTATGGCCGACATCACGACGTCCTCGATACTAGGCTGGGTGGCTGCCGTGATGGAAACCGAATCTCCATCGCAGCCAAGGCCTGACGTCATCCATAAGATGTGAATTTCTGGAACCGGCGAAGGTCTTTGCGTGACACGCCCGTAGGGTGTTGCTTCCGCCATGAGTGGTGCTCCTTTCCCGGATTTTCACGGGGGCCGGCGGTTGGCGCCTCAAAATGAGGATCGAATCCGTCGCACCGTTTTCATTAAGCCAGAGGGGGGAAGCACTTACAATCAGAGGCCGTCCGATTTGGTGGGTCGGGGATTCTCTGACAACGGCGGGGTGAGAAGAATTTGTGGAAGGCGACTCGGGCCGCCAAGACAGCGGCCGAGCGGGTGGCGCTGAGGTTTAGTTCTCGATTTCGCTGGTGTGACTGCTGGTGAGGAAAATGTCCAGAAAAATGCTGATGACGTAGCCGAGGAACGCTCCGGCGGCGCCAAACCCGATCAGAGACTGAACAGTCCCAAATCCAAACCGGTCTCCAAGCGGTAGAGCCACCGCGAGACCTAGCGCGCCAAAAACCAGAGCTACGAGTAACCGTTTTCTCATTTTTGTCCCCAAATATTTTGCTGACGAGGTTAGTATGCAGCCAATAGGGGATTGAAACCAGCGGGACTTACTGTATGGAGGCCTGGGGTATTGCCTGAGCCTGAGTAGTGTTTTTCTGTAGTACCCCTACTGTCACCGGTTCTAAGCAAGGCAATGCGGCTTGGCGAAACTCAGTCGAAATCGAATGGACGCTTAGGTTGAGGGGCGTCGGGTTTCTCCTTGGCCTGTTTGAGTAATTCGTCAAATTTGCGCTCCAGAACCTTGTGATGGCCCTTATGCTGCTCAAAGGACTTTTGAAACACTTCGTCGCGCCGCGCCTCTTCCCCCTTCAGCTTCTGGACGGCGGCGCCGATATCCTCAATCGCCGGCGGCTTCTTGTGCTCCTCAAAGCTGATCACTGCTTCGAGTTCCGGGTCGATCTGAAGCTTCGCTTCGCAGCACGGACAGCGAACTTCCACGAGCTGGCGTTTGCGTTTGGCCATGAGCAGATACTAGCGTACCCGGGCGCGGGACGCGGCGCAATTCGGGCTATTGATCCGGATCAGGGTGATAAGGGATTTCATGCGGCCCGTCATCTAGTCCTTCGATCCTGATCACCTTTGGCTTATTCGGGGCCAGAATGGCGGGCACGGGCTTGGCCGGAGCCGCACTCGCCACGGACTTTCGACTTGCAATCGCGGCCGCCTGCTCCCCGGCTTTCAACCCCGCCACAAACGCCTGGGCGCTTTTCTCCAGGTCCTGCTCTGTCAGGCGCAAGCTGATCTTGGTGGCCGAGCCGTCCAAATCGAACTTCAGCTTCTTCGCGATGTCCTGCACTTGCGCGTTGGCGCTCTTGTCTCGGGCTGCTTGATTCATGATGCGCGTCAATTCCGCGGTAACGCGTTTGGCCGTGGCGTCCGAAGAGAAGTGGACGGTGACTACCGCCGAAAGGCCCGCCCGCAGATTTACGCCCGCTTCGAAACCCTGCGCTTGGGAGGCCAAGTCTCCGCCGCGGAAAAGATCCGCAACCCGGTCACTCGACATGATTTCGGCCGCATCCATAACGACCCAGAACTGGTAGTTAGCGTCCAAATCCGCGGCCCGTGCGAGCAGCGAACCAGCCGCGACTGCCGGCGACTCAAACCGGCTGCGGTCCAGCGCCAAGAAGACGGAAGGCGCGTCTCCGAATAGGATTGTCTCGTTGTCGAACATCACCATTGCCATATCCTTGGAGTCGCCGATGCTCCCTTGTTTGCCCTGTGGCCGATAGACCTGAAAGGAATTGTAGGATTGGGGTTTCGCGCCGAATCGAGTGAAGAACTGGCGCACTTGGCCCGCGTCGAAATGTCCCTGAACAGCAATGAGAATGGCCGAGTCCCCGGAATCGTCGTCCGAGCTCTTGCCTGGTGAAGAAATCAGGACGCGATCGATGTCGTTCAGCATCTCCATGCCGGGGATGGCCGGCATGGGCCCGGCGGCGAGAAATTTCTCGCGAATCATGGCGCCCGCGGGCGACTGCCGGATGTGCGCCCAATCGAGGCTGACCAGCACCTTGGCATTGGGACAGACGAATCGCCAGCGCGCGGGATCGGGCTGGGCGGACGCCTGGCCAGAAGCGATGACCGGGGCGAGCAGAGCGGCAAGAAGCAGAGAGACGCGGAGACGGGGCATACCTCCTTCTGTATCGGCAGAATCGGCGGCCGGGTACAGGGCCGATGGAAGGGGAAGATTTCGAGATTCAGGAATTCAAAGGAATGTTATATTGGGAGTGCCTTCCTTTGCTGTTCTCCGGGCCCGTAGCTCAGTTGGTTAGAGCGCTACCTTGACACGGTAGAGGTCACAGATTCGAGTTCTGTCGGGCCCACCACTCACCTACCGGAAACACAGCACTTGCGCGCCCAGCATCGTTCCCTGAATGGGACCGCAATGGGACCGACAAAAGGCGAAACTGTGGGTCTTCAGGGACCTAGTGGGACCGTAGAATACAACACCACCGGTAGCTCCCGGTTGATCGGGAGGGCCGCATGAGCGGGGCTCTGATCCGAAGCGCTACGGCCGAGGAGCAAGCCGCACTCGATGCCGCCTTTGATGCGGTCCGCGACCGTGATCCCCAGGAGTTTGACCGACTGCTGTCGCGTCACAGTGGCTTTGGTGCCGACGCAGAAGGCCGCATAGTGCCGGTTGAGGATGCGCTGTCTCACGAGATCCTGACCGCGTCCGTGAACGAGCTACGGAAGCGCTATGTGGATTTCGATCAATTGCAGTCGGCCGCGCTAACCGTGGCCAAGGCGATGTGTCCGATCTGGGGCCGGATTACGCCGGCAGAATTCCTGGAAGTTGCCTACTTGGCCGTGAAGTACTCAGCGTTCGCCGCACCTGTGCGCGAGCGTATCGATTTCGAAGCTGCACCACCTGTTAGTCAGCACCAGATGTGAAAGGAAGAACGTTTTGATCGCCATCACCCACCAAAAAATCAAGGGCGCCGTGCTCGCGGCGCCCAGAAGGACTTTCAGTTGGGATCTACGAAGCAAATGTACCCGAAGTCGGCGGATGCCGTCAATCCCCCACAACTTTCTCTGATTACCGACCGTGTCGCTGGCGTCTGCGTGACGTGCGGCCGGCGCGCCGATGGGCCCCCCGATCACAGTCCCAGCGTGGTGATATTGCCGTCCGGCGCCGCTGCCATACGACTCTCGCGCGGCAAGCATGCCCTCGTGGATCCGGTGGATGCCGCACGCGTGATGGCCGCCGGACCGTGGGCGGCGATGTGGAACGGCCGCCTGTGGTACGCGATCAGCAGCAGCGGAGGTTATCTACACCGATTCGTTCTGGGCGTCGATGATGCGGTGCTGGTCGACCATCGCAACCTGGATACACTCGACTGCCGGCGGGAAAACCTGCGGCGCGCCACGCATTCACAGAACGGCTGCAATCACGCCAAGAAGCGCTATACGGAGGGTACGAGTTCCAAATTCAAGGGTGTGGACCTGCACGGCGGAAGGTGGCGGGCGCAAATCGCCAAGGACGGCGTACGCACCCATCTCGGCCTCTTCGATTCCGAAGAAGACGCGGCGATCGCCTACGATGCTGCCGCCCGGGATCTGCACGGCGAATTCGCGCGCCTCAATTTCCCCAAGCCAGGGGAGAACACGGCGATCGACATTCGAGCATTGGCGGAGCTGAAGCGCATGCCGGAGGGTCGCTGGCCGGGAGTTGACCCGCGTGTGAGGGCCGCGGTGACTGCGTCGTCGCAGTGGGGGCGGTCATGAGCGTACCGACCAATCGACCAAGTGGCGCGCCGGAAGTGTACTGGTGGAAGCTGCCCGACGACGAGGAACGGCTGATGGCTCTCAAGCCCGCCGAGCTTCGCTGTTACCTGGTGGTGCTGCGCGCTATCCAGCAGGATAAGAACGCCGGGTTGATCAGCGAGCGCCAGGTATCGAAGCGGGCGCGGGTGACCTTCCGCCACGCTCATTCGGCCCTTGTGAGGCTTGTAAAAAGTGGGTGGCTGTGTCGCGACGGTCGGCCTGGCGCTACGGCGACGTACTCCCTTCCACATGCTTGGAAGGGGAGTAACTGTATCCCCCTAGGGAATCAGTTAGTGTCCGACGCGGGCGTGAACCGATTCCCTACGGGGAATCAGTTGACCGCCGCCACCCATCCCAACTGTATCCCTACAGGTGATCAGTTCGATGGCGATTCGGCACCCCAGGGGAATCACCACCGATTCCCTACGGGTGATCAGGACCGATTCCCTACGGGGAATCAACACTTAGATTCTTTAGATCCCTTAGAACCGTCGTCGTCTTCGACCCAGCAGACCGGACGGTCTGGACAGTCTGCGGAAGCCAGCCAGCCGACGACGACGACGGCAAGTGATCAGGTAATCAGCAAAGCCATATTGGAACCGTGGCCATGGTCGGACGTGGAATTCGAAGAGGCACGCGCTGATATGCGGGAGTGGGCCAACGTGACGATGCTGCCGCCCATCGGAGTAACACAGCGGGTGCTGAAGCACATACTGAACCCTGCGGACAGAAAGCTCTGGATGTCTGATCTGAGGGACCGGAGGGTCAGGCCTCGAAAGTCTCCCCCATGGGGATTCCTGGAGAGTGACGCCGAGAAGTGGCCCGCCGAACGAGCGGACGTGCAGCGGCAGGTGGAGGCTCAGCGAACCGCGATGGAAGCCGAAGCCAAGTCGAAGGCGCAGGCCGACGCCGCAGCGGTCGCTGAGAGCGAAGCCGCGCTCCAGGAGCTACAACGACAGCAAGAAGTTGATGGGCTCCGAGTCGAGACGGTGGCGAAACCCCAGCCAAAACGCCATCGTTGCGATCGCTGCAATGATACCGGGCTTGCGGCCGCGTCGGAGGATGCGCGCCTTGTCGCCTTCTGCGGCTGCGACATTGGCGTGGAACGCGGCAAGCGGGAACCGGACTTGGTCGCCAAAGACAACGACACCCGCCGGCGGCTGCTCGCGAGTCTCGCAGAAAAAACGCCGGAGCCATCTCCTACACGCACCCCTCGTCCGGGGCGGGAGCGTCATTTGCACGGCAATCGGAGGGTAAGCCGATGAAATCCACCACCGACGCGCGACTGTATCGCTACAACTTGCTGCTCACCGATTCCGAGAGCACGTGGCTTGACCAGCTGGCAGAGGAGATTCGTGCAACAACGGGCGCCAAGGTAAGCCGCTCTGAGATCGTCCGCGCTGCGCTGGCTGGTCTTCGAGAACTCCACCGCCTGGCGCCCACCTGCCCATCGCGGCTTCCGGCTTTGACGGCCGCAAGGAGCGGGGACGCTCTGGCCATGCTCACCGTGCTCGCCGCCCGTTATGCCACCACGGAAAAGCCGTGAGACCGGATGGCGATAGACACGATAGGAGCGTGAGACATGGACGAATCGAAACCGAACGCCGCCGCCTTCATGGCGAGTGCTCAGACGCCCGAAGCTGTGGCAAACCAAACCGGCTCGGATAAGGCGCCGGAGGGCGATCTCACGCTCGCCGGATTACTGCGGGCGTGTAATACAAATTACGATCCCGAGGGACGGCTGGTGGCCCGCTCCGAGGACGACTACACACCAGAAAACGGACAGGAATAAACATGCCGGCTAAGGGTAAATCCAAGATCTCAGATGCGCAGCGTCGCAAGATTGCGGCGGCAAAGGTAGCTGGAAAGAGTCACCGGACGATAGCTGCAGAAACCGGTTTGGCACTCACCACCGTCGACCATGCGGCAACCGATCCGCGCACAGTGACGCTTATTCTGCATCTGAAGGCGAAGAAGGAACCGCAGATTGAGCGCATGTTCACCCTCGCGCTGGACACGATGGAGCGCGACATGAATTCGAAAGATGCGAGCGTCCGTTCTGCGGCGCGCGCGCAATTTCTAAGGCTCTTGCCGCTGGGCGACCCGCCATTGTTGCGGGTGGCTGCGAACGATGGAAGCGCTGGCGATTTCACGCTGGAGGAGTTGTTGGTAACGCTGCGAAAGGCCAGTGGATAAGGGCGGAAAGTAGCGGTGCGAAGAACCGATCAGAGCCACGCTTCACGTGGAACCTGACCAAACGGCAATTAATGGGGTGTCTGGAGGTCCGACACTGATCATGGGCGAGAAACCGAAACTTACGAAAACCCAAGCTGCGGCAAAAAGCGGCGTCTCTGAAATGAAGCGTTTGCTCTTATTGGCTTCGCTGTTCGCGAGTATTTCTGCTGCCCAGTTCCTGGTACCAATTCTAGCGGGAGGTGCCTCATCGAGCGGCTTTGCTCACTACGTCTCGGCGACCATCGCGGGCGGCTCGATTGCCTCAGGGACGTATGTCGGCGGCATCGCTTCCGCGACAGGCGCCGCTGGCTCGCTGTGCGGCTTAACATTCTCCGGCGGCGCGATGATGTACGTGCCGCTACCGGCGACCAATACAGTTCCAACCAGCGGAACGGCGCTGCAGTTCAATGGTGCCACCACGGCGGGTGCAGCGGGTGCGGGTTATACTACTGCTCCAACTTCCGCCACGATCGGGGCAGGCCCTGGGGCAACTTGTACCGGCGGGACCGCCACCGTATCTACAACGCTCACTTCGATCTCCAATTACCCGTTGCTGCTGTCTCTGAGCAACTCGACCCTCGCGACGGTTGCCAATGGAGGGACGGTGCAGCATACGGTCGCGACACAGTCGGGCGGCAATGCGATCCTAATCCCGGCCGATTTCACGTTCGGCACCAATTCGAGCTGCACCTCGGCGATCCCTAACTTTGAATTTGAAGCTTACAGCGCCACAGCGGGCACGGCGCTTGTGTGGGTGCAGGTTCCCACCGTCGCGTACAACCAGACCATCTATGCCTGCTGGGGCAACGCGGCCATCTCAACCCAGCAAGGCTCCGTGTCGGGAACTTGGCCGACCGGGACATTTTCGCTTGTATCGCATCTCGGAACCACAAGCGGCTCGGCAGTGTCGGCGGTGGACTCCACCGCGAATGGTAACAACGGCACGCTGCACGGCTCCCCGACCGTGGGCACAGGCGAAGACGATGGCGCGATTGCGCTCACGTCTTCGTCCTCCGAGTACAACCAATACTCAGAGACTGCTGGACTCCCCTGCTTTAATACCACGGGGTATGGATATGAATTTTGGGTCAGCGGTAGCTCCGGCCAAACGGGCGGCTCGACCGTTCTGGCCGAAGGCAACTCCAGCACGGCATCTCCGTTTATCTACTTCGAGACTTCTGGCGCGAACCTGCAACTACTGTTCCGCAATAATGCTGGCACTTCGATGCTGGGGCCCGCACCTTCCTTGGGGACCGTATTCAACGGAACCCTCAAACACATAGTCTGGTCCGATGCTGGCGGCGTCGCGGCACTTTATATCAACGGAGTGCAGGACACTGGAAACTTCAACTACACCCAATCCGGCACAACCACGCTGAACACGCTGGCCATCGGGGCACTCGTGCGGACTACGGTGGCCGATTATTTCAGCGGGACCGTTGACGAATTTCGATGCTTGGAAATCGCGCCTACAGCAACCGAGGTCGCCGTAGACTATGCCAATCAAAGCGCTCCGGGCACCTATTGGAATGTGACCTATCACTAGGGCCGTATGGCGTCCAGGGCGGCTGGAGGTCCGACACTGATCATGGGCGAGAAACCGAAACTTACGAAAACCCAAGCTGCGGCAAAAAGCGGCGTCTCTGAAAAAACGATCGAGCGTTCCATCAAGCGCGGCAAGCTCAAAGCCCACAAGGTCTACGAAAGGGTGCTCATCGACGAGAGTGACCTGAATTCGTTCCTGGCGCAGCGAGGGCGAGACCGTCTTTCAGTCTCCAGCGTCCTATAGCGCCGGCACGGTGAGCGGCACTGGCGACGTATAAGCACCAGTAAATGAGAGGCCAAGTGACTGATCAGATCGATAAACCGGTGGGGCAATAATGGGCGGTCAGATCACGCCTCCGCCTGGCTTTACCCTGGATCAACCCCACCGGGGCATGGCAACGCTAGCCGACATCGTTCCAGAGCGCCCGGCACGGATCGGAATGGCGACGCCTGCGGACATCGTTCCACCGCCGGGATACGCGCTCGATCCGCACGTGAGTGACCAGGCCGGCGCTCTTTCTCGCGCCGCCGGCAATTGGTGGGATCAGGTCAACCCTGTAAAGCAACTCCAGGGGATCGGCGATACCATCAGGGCGCTCGCGACTCATCCGCAACAGACCTTGACGCAAATTGGATCGGCCAATGACGCTCCACGCGCGGCGGCCGTCGATGCTTTTAAGCGCGGTGATTACGTGGAAGGTGTGCGTCACGGCGTGAACTGGCTTCTCAACGCAATCCCGGGCGTCGGATCCACCATGGAGAAAGCCTCGGATGCGGCCCAGCACGGCGATCTGGCCGGCGGAATCGGAACTACACTTGGCGTCGCGACGAATCTGGCAATGGCGAAAGGACTGCCCAAATCCGTGCCCCTGGGGCCGCGCGTGGCGACGGATCTCACGCCGGAGGAAGCGTCGGCAGTGCAGTTCGCGGATAAAGAAGGCATTCCTCTCAGTGCCGCAACGCGCACCGGAAGCAAAGCGGCAGCGAACCTTCAGGCATCAGTGGCTAATGCGCCAGGTGGGGCGAAGATCGCGAAGCAGGCCGCGGCAAACACACGTGAGGCATTGGCGGCCACTGGTGAGCGATTAGCGGGCGAAGCACCAGCGCCCATAACTCCTCCGTCCGGATACACGCTGGACCCACTTCCCGCGGCCGTGCCATCCACAACGCCAGAGGCGGCCGGCGCAGGTGTCGCTTCCGCGCTGGGAGATTTATCGCAACAGCAGGGACGCGGCGCCACCTCGGCATACACACAGCTGGAACAGATCGAAAACGATCCGAAGAACCTGCATACGATGCAGACCGGAAGCAGGACCGTACAAAGTGGCGTGCTTGGCCCTGATGGCCAGCCGATTACAAGCACGGTTCCAATAACCAAGCAGATCGCGCTACCGGTAGACATGCGGTCCGCCAAGACGGCATTGCAGCCGGTGCTCGATCGGCTCGAGCAGGAGATGCCGCTGGCCCAGCAGCAAGCCTCCCGCGGCTTGCAGGCTATCCGCAACGTCATCGGCCAGGATGATTTCGTACCTGCCAGCGTCGCCGATCAGAATCTCAGCGCGTTGAAGCAACTGCAGCGCGAGGCCGTACATCCCAAGACGCAGTTCTTGGCCAATAAGGCCGTCAGCGCGGTGGCGCCGCTTGTGGACGATGCGGTTGCGCAAGCTGGACTCGAGGCCACGAGCGCCCTCAACGAAGGCCGCGCGCTCACCAAGGCGAAGTACGCCACGGACGCTACGTTGGATCAGCTGCAGACAGAACCTGTGCGGCTCTTCAATCAACTCACGGCGCAGAAGGACACCGCGATTAACCTATTGCGCGACGTGAGTTCTAAAGCTCCATCATCCATGCCGGCGGTTGGGCGTGCTTATCTGGAAGGCTTGCTCGACAGTGCGACGTCGGAGGGTGGGAAACCCGGCGCTGGCACGGCCTACTCGCAGTGGCAGAAGCTCGGCCCGCAGACGAAGCAGATCCTGTTCCCAAGCGCGGACGCCCGCGGGGAACTGGACAACTTTTTCGCGCTCGCGAAGAAAGTATCAGAGAATCCCAACCCCTCTGGCACGGCCTATGTGAACGGTAGCCGGTTCATTGTGGAGCACCCGCTAACCGGCATTCCATACGTCCTGGGAAACAACGTGTTGGCGAGACTTCTATTCAATCCGGACAAGGCGAAGCTACTTCAGGCCGGATTGCGGATGCCAGTGCGAAGCCCCGCGCGAGCGATCGTAAGCTCGGCAATTCTTCGGGCAGCCGGCGACGGAGCAAAGCCGATCACGATGCCGATGGCGGCACAGAATGGATTCACGCCACCTCCTCTCAGCGCTGAAACCGGAGCGGGCGGGGACTTTACGCCACCACCCTTGTCAAGCCACCAGGAACCTACGACGAGGCCTTCCAATTGGGCAGATAGAGCCAGGGCAGAGGTAGGCCCGGCGGGTGCTCTTCCTGGTCGTAGCGGCACACCAGGGGCGCCAGCACCCGGCGCCGCTCCCGCAGCCGATCGCCGTGCCGCGCCGAAACGTGGCGGCAATGACGAACCCAGTATGCAATGGCAGAAGACTGTGGCCGCCATGGTCAAAGATCGCACGGAGTAAGCCGCCGTACTTCGCCGTGATTGCCGTGCGTTCCACGGTCTGATTGCGGGCCCCAAAACGGGACAGAACAGGCTAGTACACGATGCCAGCAGCACGATCACTTAAGTTCTGAGTGTGTATAAGGCGACGGCGAAAGAGCGCTTGCGGCACGCTCAAGGCGCGCTCGCCCGGTATTGGCGTAGGCGAACACTGGGAGCGAAGCGGACGGCGGGAGCACTCGACGGCGCTGTGCTGAACACTGAATCAGCGGCCTCCCAGTAATGGAGATTATACGGCGGATGCGCGAGAGCTGGTAAGCTGGTCCAGCGCGGCAATTTCCATGTGAATGCAGCCACTTGGAAGTTGCGCGGTCCTGCCGCCATCCATCGACCGCGCCGCCCCCGCACTTTTCAAAGAAAATATCCCGTGGGCGGAAAAGATACTCTCAAAGTCAAGCGCAAGCTTCCGCCATCCTTCGACATCGAAGACCTCACCCAAACCGCTCTCATCGCGCACTGGCACTGCGTGGAAACCTACGACCCAAAGCGCAATGACAATTACCGCGCTTTCGCCTACTCGACCATCCGAGGAGCCGTACTGATGAGCTGCAGGCGCAAGGCCTACCGAGAAGCCACACATGAGGAACTACAGTTCGAGAAGGCGAATAAACCTGGTGAATCCGGCGGATCGCGAAAGAACATCCCAATTGACCAGCGACTGCGGCCTGATCAAGAGATGCTGGTCCGCGAGGAACAGCGCACGCTCGCTGGATCGCGGCTGTACGTGCAGCGCTTCAGGCTTCTAATAGCGGTCGCCAATCTTCCCGTTTTGCAGCGCGACGTGGTGCGGCAAGTATTCGCTGGGGCGGACATTGCGGAATTGGATCGTGCGACGCCAGGCACCAAGAAGCTGCTAATGGCGGCTGTCCGTAGACTGAAAAAGGAGCTGGCACCAACCTCCCGGCGGGCTGTCTCTCAAACCGGCTGCGTTGGAAACGCGCTTGCTGGAAGCGCTGGCGGTGGTGCGCAAATGGGTCGGTAACCTGGGGCCCTCGGTCGGGCGCTACCATACAAAGTCGTAACGATGGCTGGCGCGCCCCGGTTTCCATCGCCGTAAGTGTGCGAGCCGGAGTTTCTGAAGTAGCGAAGCGATGGCAGGGCCTTATACTAGCCTCCTGCGGCGGAATCGTTAAGCGGTGGGAGCCCTTGACGGAACCTGCCAACTTTGCGATTATGGGACTGGAATCGCCCGCTTAACCGAACTGTGGCCTTCATGGTCTGCGTTCCCGAAAGGGATAGGTTGGCGGGCTTACTTGTTTCTGGCCGGCCAAATCTGCACGAACTTCTCGCGCGCTCTCACCAGATCCCTGTAGGTATTTTCGCCGCTCGTTATTGACCGTCCGACAGCACCACACACCATATCCGCGAGTTGAATCAGGTTATTGCCGTGCGAGTGCTCCATCGCTACTTTCTTGATCAGGCACGAGCCATCCGCGTCGGTCAACTGAGCTTTCAGGCCCTTCTCCAACTTCGTTCGAAAAGCTCGATCGCCGCTCTTGTCGAGTATGATCTTCGAGTTGTTTAGCAGTGGCCGGATGTGTTCGCAGACGATCCCTACGCTGAATTCGTAGACCTCCTTTGGATCGTTGAATCGCTCACTGTGGAGCTTGCGCTTGTCGACGACAAACCCTGCATACCTGAATTCCTCAGACACCATGGCTCGCAGGAACGCCGTGCGGATGGCGCCCGAACAGTTTGTGAAGTGAAATTCGTACTGCAAGCGCTTGTTCATCCTTCGCCGCAGTTCGTCAATAGAGCGGTCGCACGCATCGGCCGCGAAGGGAGTGGAGAACACTACGGCCACACACGTAAAGAAGTCAGACGATCCACGTCCGAATTTGAGGCCACAGTCTCCAGATTCATCGATGAGAACTAGCATGGGCCGTGGCGGCCTACTGAGTCCGCAGAGCCGCAGTGGACAGGCTCGCCAGCGCCTTGAGTACTTCGACCCTGGCGTTATCCACGGTGCCCCAGCGCTGCCACTTCCTCGGACTATAGAATTCGTCCAAACGGGTCCTTAGGTTCTTAACCTCAAGAGTTGCGTGCTGGATGCGCGCCCTGATCTCCCACAGTTGCTCGTCGATGATCCTCTTCGGTTCTGGGTTGTTCCAACCGCCGGTGAAATCCCGGAGGGCGTTCTGAATAGTCTCAACGGCCTGCTGGATCTCTTCCTGCTGGGGAGTCATTAAGTTCCTCGGTGAGCTACGGGCCTGGGCGAACCCTGACGCTATGCGGCGCCCTTCTTGGCCTTCTTCCGCTTCGCCTCGCGGGCGGCGACCGCTTTCAGAGCTCGCGCGCGGCGCTGCTCGGGGGTGAGGCTCTCTGCGGCTTTCTTCCCACCAGCACTACCGCCAAGCTTTCCACCCTTGGCCCCTTGCTTTCGGAAGAAATCGAGAACCTCCGCCGGAAGCTTCTTTCTGGGCATGGCAACATCTTACACCCAGTCTTAGAAAAAGGCAAAATAACTCTTGATTTATTAGGGGGTCTTAGATAAACTCGATTCAGAAGTAAGGCGGGCCTGGGTCGGTTCCAGCCGATTCCAAGCCCTGAACACGATGAAAGTGAGTTCAACGATGTCCTTCATTGAGAATATCACCACATTTCCCGATCACCGCATTTTTGGTTTCGATCAGCGCGGCCAGCTCCGCGCCAACCTCCACAACTCCCACGCCTCGCACGCGCCAGGCGCACTATACTCCTGGACCTGGGCGCCCACTGTCGAGCAGCTCGCCGGCAAGCTCTCCGATTTCTGGGAGCAACCGCTTTCTGACGACGAATTCGAAGTGCTGGAGCAGCTCGAAGCGTCCAACACCGAATTTGAACTAGACTGCGATCAGTGCAATGCAACGGGCGTCGACCCCGGCGGGTTGAGCGCTGTTGAACCGGAGGAGTGCCCGGCCTGCCACGGAGCCAAGCGCATGACCATCGCGGGCCTATACGCCCCGGCGGTGGCCGCATGAACGAGAAGCTTGGATTAGAAGTTGGCGTCCCGGTCACGGTGACCTTTTCATTCGACGCCGGCAAGCTGTGCGCGAAGCGCTGGCCCGGCGCCGAAGATAGATACGCGCGCCAGACCAACGACGGCCGCGTTTTATTCTTCGACCCCGCCGAAGAGATGCGACTCCGCAAGACAGTCCGCGCGGGCCAACCGGTAATCCTCTGCCGGGAAAAGACTCAGGGCGGTTCCCGGTATCTCACGATCAAGACGCCGGCGCCCGAACTGAAGGGCGCGCTCGCTGTCGTTCCTGCTCGGATACCGGAATCGAAATACGCCGCGCCGGATCCCAATTGGTCTGGCATGGCCGTCGACCTTACGCCAATGGTCGTTACACAGCCCCAGGCGGCGCCGAGCGCTGGAGATGGAGGTTTGCTCGGGCGCTGTCTCATCGAAGCGCTGGACGCCTGCAAGGTCGCTCAGGCGCACGCCGCGGCGATCGGCCTGCCTACCGTATTCGGTGCTGGCGAAGTCGAGCGGATGGCGGTCTCGATTTTCATCGAGCGCACGCGTAACGGCTCGGTAGTGGAGCGGATGCCCATAGCCCGCCAGGGCCACGGGAAAGCCAACGGCGCAGCGGAGGGACCCTACCATGCGTAAATCGAACCCCGCCGCCAAGCTGTTTCTTGTGAAGCCGCGGCAGCCAGAGCCACCGGCCGACCTGGTGGAAGAAGCGCTAGCCTGGCACGCGCACACGGAGGTTTCACAGTTCGCAATGGAGCTAAGCGGCGCGCGGACCATGTTTCGCAAGTATAGGGCGCTCGTTGAAGCGCCGGACTTCCCCGAGTTCTTGCACGCTCACTACGTGGAGGAGTGGGAGCAGGAGCCGGGGGACGAGTGCGTCGAACCGGACATTGACGTGCTGGCCTGCCTGGAGGCCAACGCGATTACCCCAGAAGCCCGGGCGCAGCTACTTCCCGATGCCCGCAAGACCGCACTGGACTGGCTCGCTAAGGAGCAGGTGGGATGAAGCAGCCAAGGACGTTAGACCCGAGTACCGCTCCAGGGTTATTTCTCGTGGAGCCGCGCCAGCGCACACGGCAGCCTACTCTGACGGAACAAGCGCTGGAGATCGCCGCGCGCATCCCGTTCGAACAGTTCGCTACAGACGTGGGTGAGTCAGCGTGGACCCACTTCCGGTTGCTCATCGAGCGGCTCGACAAGGGGACCCTTTCGCTGGACGAGAGGTTTTCGGAGTTGGGCCCGAATGAAATCGTCATGTGTTTGGTGTATAGCTCGATCAAGGACGAGGCTACGGGCGAGGTTCGAAACAGGCTTGCCGAACAGCACGCGCTCGATGTTGTAGAACGCTGGATCACCAACACCGGCCCCCAGAGTGTGCTTGTGAAGCCGGGCCGGTCCAAGGGTGGAGCGATATGAGCCACGCACAAACGAGCAGATTCGATGGAGACCTCGGGCGGGCGATCGAGCGATTGACGGAACTCACGCAACGAGCGTGTGGCTTCCTTGATGCGACGACGCTAAACCTGCTGAGTTTTCACGTCGCCGTGTATCTGGACTGCCGTTCCAAGGAGACGGTTGAAACCGGCAGGATGGAGGGCGAGCTGCGCACCGAACAGAGCGCCATCGGCCACGCGTGGCGCGACATGGGACGCGAGATCGAACTATGAGAGCCGCCATATACGCGCGGGTGTCCACCTCCGATCAGAACTGCGAGCTACAACTCCGCGAGCTGCGGGAATACCTCGTGCGCCGCGGCTGGGATGCTTCCGGCGAATATGTCGACGCTGGTTTTTCCGGCGCCAAGGTGTCGCGGCCGCAACTCGATCGGCTGATGAAGGACGCGTGCGAGCGCCGTTTCGACGCTGTGGTGGTGTGGAAGTTGGACCGGTGGGGTCGAAGCCTGGCACACCTGGTGCAGAGCGTCCAGGAGCTCTCTGCGCTTGGGATCCGGTTCGTGGCAGTGACGCAGAACATCGACACCGACGAGTCGAATCCGATGGCGCGGCTGCTCATGCACCTGATGGGCGCTTTCGCCGAGTTCGAGCGTGAGCTGATCCGTGACCGCGTGAACGCCGGCATCAGGAATGCTCGGGCCCAAGGCAAGCAGCTCGGCCGGCCGCGGCGGGTGTTCCGGCGGGATGAGGCCCTCGAGATGCGGGCTCAGGGTAAATCGTGGCGTGCGATCGCGGCGGCGCTAAATGTTCCGCTAGCCACGCTGGTGGGCGCGTGTTCGGAAAATCCACCGGCGAAGGGCGTCGGCAAAGAGCGGAAGCAAAGGCGAGTAGCGTAGGCACGCGACCCGTTCGGGTAAGAAGAGTTTTCCGAACACTCTTGCGGGCCAGGAAACGCGATAACATCCCCATCCAGGAGATCCCACATGATCAGCAGTTTTACTTCACCAAGCCAAATGGCGATCGTGCGTTCGTTATCGACCTGGAAGCAGGCACGCTCACGGTGCGGCGGCGCTGGTATCGCGGCGATCTGGACGAGCCGAAGAGCGAGGCCTCGCGGCGGCTGCGGAAGATCGGGCCGCTGGCGGTGGAGTTTCGCCGAAGGTTTTACGCTGGTGGACACGCCGGATGGGACGGCGGGGGCAGGGCGGCCGACAGGCCTGAGAGCTTAATAGCGTCACGCCACGACACAGGTTCGACTCCTGGCCGCCAGCATCAATTCGTTTTCCTGGGCGACGACGGCCTCACGCCGCCCGATGAGCGCGACATCCTGCGGTACGAGCTGCGGCCGGCGCTGAAGCGGCTGAAGCTGTACTATCCGGGTTTCGGCTGGCACGCATTCAGGCGCCAGAACGTGACCTGGCGGCAGACGGTGGGCGGAGCGACACCGCTAGAAGCCCAGAAGGGCGCCGGTCATACCCGGGTGGATATGACGATGTTGTACACCATCTCGGATGCCGAGCGGGAGAAAAAGCAGGTAGAAGCGATTATGGACAAGCTGGAAATGCCAGCGAGCCAGGTCTGAGAATTACCTACAGGAGGCAACAATGTTCGATCAGCAAGCAAGTGACATGCACCTGCACGCGTCGAAGATGGAACGAACTCGTCTGCAGCAAAAGGGAGACCTGTACGAGCAGGGAGGATGGTGGAAACTGCGCTGGCGTGAGGATCAGCGCTTGGCCGATGGCAGTGTGAAATACGGGTGGTCGAAGCCGGTGGTGATCGGCCCGTCAGAGGGCCGCGGCAAGTTCACCGAGAAACAGGCGCGGCGCATCGCCTGGGACAATCACCTATCGCGGCTCGATCAGAACATGCGGACCCCGCAGTCGATCATGACGGTGGCGGAGTTCGTAGAGCGGCGGTTTATCCCCGAGCACGTCGCCATGCAGAAGAAGTCGGGGCGCGTCCACTACCAGCAGCAGCTCGCGAACGTCCTCGACGGAATCCCGGAGAAGCGGCGCAGCTTTAAGGGCTTGAAGCGGGGTGCGGAGCTGCCCGAGATTCCGCGGCGCTGCGGCATCGGTGAGATGCGGCTCCGCGATGTCACCCATGAGGACGTGCAGCGGCTGGTGAGTGAGGCGATACAGCGCGGTTACAGCGTCCAGACGGCCAAGCACATTCGCACGTGCGCGTCGGCGATCTTCACGCACGCGGAGAAAAAGGGCTGGTTTAGCGGGCGCAATCCCGCGCACTTCGTCGAGTTGCCCGAGATGACGCGCCGGCCGGTGCGGGCGCTCACATTCGAGGAGCTGCAGGCGCTGCTGTTCGCGCTGAAGCCCACGGCGCGCGCCATGGTGCTGTGCGCGTCGCTGACGAGCATGAATATCGCCGAGGTGTGCGGCCTGCGGTGGAAGCGGGTGAACCTGACGGCGGCGCCGGTGGTGGTGGACGGCGAGTCGATTCCGGCGCATCACATCGCGGTGCGGGAGCAGTGGTATCGGCGGGAGTTCGGGAGCGTTAAGGCGAAGGCGCGGCGGCGGAATGTGCCGATGGCGAAGCTGCTCGTTGAGGCGCTCACGGTGTTACGAAAGGCGGCGGTGAATGCAAGGCAAATATCGAATCCGCAAGGCGATGATCGGATGGAACGTAATCTGCCCTTGCGGGGGCTGGCTGGAGAAGGCGATGACCTTCGAAGGGGCGGTGCTGTTGTTTCAGCGAATGCTCAGAGAGAAGGTCTGCTGAATCCCGACGCCGTGGTGTTCGCCGGCCGCGACGGTCGCCCGGTGGATGCGGGCGCGATGCTGAAGCGCCAGGTGCGCAAGGCGGCGGCGGGGATCGGCGCGCCCAATCTTGGCTGGCACGATCTGAGGCGCACGTTCGCCACGCTGGCCGATCAGCTCGGCATCTCGATTGGCGAGCGCCAGGCCCTGATGGGGCACGCGCGGGCGGCGCAGACGTTGGATTACACCCACACCGACAGCACGCACGCGATGGCTGCGCTGGAACGCATGGGCGAGAAGGTTGGAAAGGAGACGGTGAATTGACACCCAAGATAGACAACCAAAATATCGGCCCAGTGGAGTTTCCACTGCTGCCTACTTCGCCCTTCGTGTCGGAGGAAGAAGGGCCTGATCCTCGCGTTCGTCAGCTTCGTGATGCTCTCAAACGCGCCAAAGCGGAGTGGAAGTTGTCGCTGCGTATCATAACGCCCGGACAGTCGGAAGAGTGGCTTAAGAACAACAATAAACACAACCGGCCGCTGTCGCGGAAGGACATCGAACGCTATGCCGCGTCGATGGAGAGCGGTCGTTGGCTGTTGAACGGCGAGACGATAATCTTCGACAATACCGGCAACCTTTTGAACGGACAACACCGGCTCGTAGCTGTCGGAGACGGGATATCACGCGACGCGCGGAGAGAGCAGTTCCACCACCAGGGGATAGAAACCGGCGATCGATTCTGTTAGAGTTTCGGGTCAGCTACCTCGCCGAGGAGGGAGACAATCATGAGGGCACTGGCGACGCTCATCATCTTGCTGATCGCTGCTGCTGGATCACTCGCCGCAGCCGGCAAAGCTTACGCTCTACAACCTGAAGACCGGCGAAGTGTTGCACGGTCAGTATAAGAACGGCTTCTTTCGCGGTCATGGGCCGATGTGGGCCGCTACGCCCGGAGGTGTGAAGTACAGGGGGGAGTTCACCACCGTGGGGTTTCAGGATGGCGCGCAGCGCGGCACGGCGGTGCTGACCGGCAACGGCCTGACGATCGAATGTGAGTACCTGGCGCGGCCGGGAGGATTCATCGGATCGCACGGCACCGGAGCGTGCAAGGACAACGAAGGGACGCGCTACAAGCTGATCTTCTGAGCGGCGGTCCACAGCGTCGACGCGCACCTTTTAGCAGACTGGGACTTCTTGGAAGGGTTATTGCTTCGTGATCACCCGCTTCGCTCCGATGCGTCCCATGAAGTTCATGAACACCTGGTCTCTATCCCCTCCGCGCGGATATGCTCTCTCGTCGGCGAAAGCAATCTGATCGATGTGGGCCACGATCTCTGTACACATACGCCCAAGCTCGCGTTGTGGTCCAACCTGCTGGTCGAATCCCGCGAATCGCTCGAGGGTGCCTAGGATCAAGCCTACGTTGTGAATGTCATCGGGGCGCGCCTTTGGATCGAGCATCGCTGCGCCGAGGGCCCGCTCGGGGATCTCTGCCGCATAGGCCGCAATCGCTACGATATCGCCGTCCGCGGAGGCTGACCTTGAAGCGAGTACCGTCACGATGTAGTCTGGCTCTTTGCCCACGGCCAGGACATCAGGAATCGATTCAAAGCGATGCTCAAGGTCCTTTTGGAGCGCCATCGAGAATGCGTCGGTTCCCAATACGAAAACCTGGACCCGAATCTGTCCGGCGGCCGACAGAACTGAGCACCCGATAGCAGCCATCAGCACGAGCAGGAGGATGCGTTTCATATCGGATAATTCTACTTGGACGGCTTCACGTGCGCCACCCGTGTCGTAAATAGCTTTTTAGCCCAAAAGCAGTGCGGCGCGCGCTACGATTCCTCGGTGCACGATCCGTGGGAAGACGGCGACAAGCACATCAACGTCGAGTCAATTCGCGCGCACCTACGCAAGCTGTCTGATACTGAGCTGATCCGGGAAGGCCGCGCTACTCGCCAGTTGGCTATCGGAACAAGCGTACGGCCGCCCCGGAAGGTGTTTGTGGTGGGCGTTGCTGAATGCCGTGCTGAGTGGCGGCGCCGGCATCCGCGGGACTCACTACCTGGGTCCTAGAAACCGGAGCTTGCTTCTGCTACAGTGGCGAACTATGGGCGGCGTGTTCAATCGCTGGAAGCTGAATCGCTGGGACCTCCTGACCGTGTGCTTGTTGGCCGTCTTGGTCTGCTGGCCTTGGTTGGGTGTGCTGGCGTTTTTGTTCGGCGACGAATTGCACACGCTGGTGCGTCGAGTTCTCCGGCGCCGTGCGGACCCGCCGGCGATGCCTCCCCCTTCCTACGCTCCTGCCGCTAGTTCACGTCTGCCGCTCGTATGGCGGCACCGACGTCCATCACTTTCGATTTAGCATTGGTTGGAACTGCGGGCCTGGCGCTCGCGAGGCGGCATAGCGACGAAAACAGTTCTTGCCTCCGACGTTCTGGCCCGTGATAATAGTTCTGGATTCACCTCCACGGCCCGGCTAGTTTGGTCTGATCCACCAGGCGAAAGGCTTCCCGCCGCTGTCGGGCCGCTCCAAATCTTTTGGCGGGAGCGAGGCGGGAGAGCGTTTGCCAAAACAGTCCACCGGCCAGCGTCTAGCCGACGCCATCATGCGTTCAGCGGATTGGCGCGCCACAAGTCACTTTACCGAAGAGCAGAGAGATGCGCGGGACAAGCTCGTCTCGATCGCGCGAACTCGCGCAAGGGATGCCAGTGAACTTGACGATGCCGCCGTCGCACAGTTGATCGAAGAACTGGCCCCGAATCCTTTCTCAGCGGACCGGCCTTCGGATGCGGCTCGCAAAGCGTTAAAGAACGGCCTGGAATGGGATATGGACAGTCCCGCTATTTGGGAGAGAGTTAACCCTCAGGCTCGCAGCTCTCCGCTACCCGAGGTACTCCGATGGTTCTCTCGTGGCCAGGTCGGCGAGATGGAGCAAAAATATGGAGTCGTTTTCCTCCCGCCAGACGTGCTAGCGATTCGCGAGGAGCTGCGTCAGGTGTTGGAGGGTGAGCGAACGAGGTTGGCCGCCCACCTTGGGCGGACTGCTGCGCCACGGACCAAGCGAAACCGTGTAGCTGACAAACCAGAAGAGATCGCGCAGCGCGCAGAGCTTCGCTCCCGTTGGCTTGACGAGCAGATTTCCAGGAAGAGGTGGAGTGAGTGCGACATCAAGAAGCCCAGCTACAAGACGGTGGCCCGCTTCAGGTCGGGGCAATCCAGCACTCGTGAGCTGTCCGTTCGTTCGGATCTCGCCGAGACGTTCGGTTGCCGCCTCGACGAAGTTCCTGAATAATTTCACCCTGGACGTGCGTAAGCCGTTGCAGTGAGTTAGGGGAAGATCTCCATTTTCCTCCCATTTCCTCCAAAACTCTCCAATATACAAACAAACTGCTGTCCGACATACTGCTGATGTGAGCAGCGGGTGTGTACCAAACATCAAGGCGAAAGCGGATCTCGAATCGCTCTCGGTGCGCGATGTTGCCCGTCTTCTGCCAGCATCCGAGGGAACGGTTCGTAACCGGATTGCTACCGGCCAACTGAAGGCTATCCGCGTTGGCCACCGGTTGCGCGTGATGCCTGCCGAGCTCGCAGCTTATCGCGCATCCGCCTTCACCGATGCATCAAATTCGCTTCCCGGGGCCACTCGTGGCTGATCGAGGGGCGCCGCGCCGCACTGACAGCACGGGGGCATCGCAGTTGGCGATAATCAGGGGCATCCTGGAGGATGACCCTGTGAAACGTTGGCAAGACCCGCCCATCGAAACTCGCCACGACGTGCCCCGCCCGTACTACTTCATTAGGCCGTACATCCCGCAGCCTGGGACCGCTGGCCTGGAACGTCGCCGAAAGCGCATTCCGCTCGGCTATTGCGACGAAATAACCATGCGCAAGGCGCAGCAGAGGAAGCAGGAAATTATGGGGCCAATCAACCAGGGAAAGTTCCTGCTGCAGGCGCAGATTCATTTCAGGGAGCTGGTCGAAAAGTATCTGGAAGCTCGGTTGCCGAAGTTGGGATTAGCCACCCGCAACAAGTACGCCATCCACATCGATAATCACATTCTGCCTACCTTCGCCAGGGCGGAACTCGCCGATATCGATAGACAGAGCATTGAGGCGTGGCTGAACCGGGAAGCTACGAAACACGAGCACACCTTTACGCCTGAGCAGGACGGCCGCCAGGTCGAAGAGGTCCGGAAGTTCCAAGGCCTCGGGTGGTGGGCGATCGCGGATCTGCGCAACATCCTCAGCGCGATATTTACTGCGGCAATCGATTGGGGCCTGTGGCAGGGCGAGAATCCGTGCGCGCGGGTAAAGCTTCCACCGAAGGTCGAGAAGCGGGATAAGCGTATCCCGAGTGCGACGGACCTGCAAAGGTTCCTCGCGGCCATCCCAGACACTTCAGTGCTGCCACTGGATGCTGCGCGCTTGGTGGTACTGACTGCCGTAGCCGCGGGTCTGCGCGTATCCGAAGTATTAGGGCTCGATCCCGCGGATGTTGATGCGCGCGGTGGAACGCTTAAGGTGAGCCGTCGCTGGCATCGGGGCGAGTTTGGACCGACCAAAAGTGCGGCCTCGCGGCGGGTGCGGCAGATCGGGCCGTTAGCTCACCAATTGATGCAGCTCGCCCACGGAAAGCACTACATCTTCGAACGCGAGCCGGGGATGCCGCCTGACGATCGCGATCTTCAGCAGCATGTCTTCCGGCCAGCGGCCGAGGCGGTGGGAATCTACTTCGAGGGCTTCGGTATGCACACCTTTCGCCGGCTCAACATCTCCTGGCGCCAGGAGGCGGGCGCAACGCCGTTCGAGGCGATGAAGGCGGCTGGTCACGCCAAGCCGGAGACGACCTGGTTGTACACCATCACGGACGCCGACCGCGAGAGGGCGCACGTTGAAACCATTTTGGCGAGGGTTATGCCGGCGAGCGGAGGCGTACAGTGACAGAAGGATGGGGCCCCAGCAGGACCGGAAGTGACGTAACTCTATGCAGCGACTCGTCCTACCGCTACCTTGACACGGTAGAGGTCACAGATTCGAGTTCTGTCGGGCCCACCACTTAGATTCAACAATGTAAGTGTGGCGATCTCTTCTTCGTCGCTCGTCTTCTTGGCCCGTTCTGTCCCTTTCGGCGCAAAAAATGCGTTCGCCGGATCATCTGGCGAACCCAAAATCTGCTCTTGAAAGCGCCGGATTCCAGCCGCTTGTTGATCGAAGTCGTCCAGGGTGTAGAGCAGAGTCATGTCGGCCTTGGAATGTCCTGCGGCTTTCATGGTCTGCGGCAACCCGATTTCCCGTGCCAGAGCGGTGACAGCCTCACGCCGGAAGCTGTGGAAACCGAAGCCTGGGTAATACAGGCCCAGCTTCTCGGCGGCGGGCCGGAGGAAATGTTGAAGGATGTCCCGGTCATCTCGGCAGATTCCCCGACTGGTCTTCACCGAGAAAGCGAATTCTTCAGCGTTCTGCGGCCCTGGATGGCGTTCGGCCAGGAGCCGGGACAATTCACCCATTGCCACGTCCCGAATCGCCTTCTGGCTCTTGGGAACGTCCAGGTTGCCACGATAGAAACGCTGGCGCACCATAATCTTTCCGTTTTCAAGATCAATGTGCTGCCACTGAAGCCCGAGAACTTCACTGATCCGAAGCGTACAGAACAGGGACGCCATGATGATGAGGCGCACGTCATCCGGCAAAACCAAGAGAAGCCGACGGGTATCTTCGACGGCCAGCTTCCTCTTCTCACGTACCATCCGTTTGCGTCCGACGGTCACGAGTTGAGCCGGGTTGTCCTGTTTCCAAAGGCCCCACTTCTTCGCCTGGCGAAAAACGCAACTCATCAGGTTGCGGAGATCGCTTCGGGTTGACCAGGACAGTCCAGCATCGTTCTTCGCAGCCAGCCAGTCTTCAATTCGCAACGTGGTGATCTGGGAGATAGCAAGCTGCCCGAACGCTGGTCGAATGTGGTTCTTCAGGTGAGCGGAGTATTTCGCTTGCGTCGAAGTGGCTAAGTTGTTTTCGGCTTCGACAAACTTCTTCTCGAATAGATCAAGGAGCTCACCGAAATTAGCCTGGCTCTGGAGAACGAAAGAGCCATTGTTGATGCGCCGCAGGACTTCGGCACGTTGGACACCCGCATTTTTGCGATCCATGTCGCCGCAAGAGCCAAGATAGATGCGTTCCCGATCTCGCTTGGCCGATCCGTCGGGTTGAAGACGATCCACGCAAGGCCGGATAAACCAGCGGGGATTCTTGGCCTTCGTTTTCTGAAGTGGAGGGTTTTGGTTTCGCACCAGTTCACCCATGCCGATGAGTCTGGCGATGGGTTCTTTATTATACGGGGCGGCGGTGCGGTTTGACGATAGGTAGGCGGTACTGATTTGCAGCGACGGCTGCGACTGGCTTCGATCCAAGTTCCTTTCTCCCGGTAGTTGCGAACCGGGGATTGTGGAAGCATCGTGGAAACGGCACTTCGGTCGTCGGGCCTGCCAAGGGTTCGTGAAAAATCCCTGGATTTATCGTCTCATGCTTCGGAAAACTGTCAAGTTTGGCCAGCTATGTACTTGTTCGGGCAACCGTCGTCATTGCGCACGGGCGAGAACTAACCCGTAAAGTGTTCCGGCAAGTAGACTTTGTCTTCTTGAGGATCGAACAGCACTAACCGATGCTTCTTCGCTAAATTTCCGACGAACTCCGAAACTTCATCAGCCATTGACCAGACGCAGGCCATCACAACGGCCACCCCGGAATGATTGAGGGCACAAGACCACGGGCAGAAATCATTGTCATCAATCCTTTCGTCGGGAACCGTGTCAATTTCAGGCCAGCGTTTTGTCAGTTCATCGTAGAAAGCAGCGACGGATGGGTTTTCGCCTTGGAGATATGGCCACTCTTGGCACAAGCGAACATAGGTGTCGGCTGCTTCTTTGTCCGTGAGTGCCCTCTCGCTGTACCAGATTCCAAGATCAAAACTCATTTCTTGTTGATTATACTGACACGCCCCTGGGACGGGATGGGATGGTTGCCGATGAGGACTCCAACTCCAGATGACTGTGGTTTTCGTTTCTGGTGCTGGTTACCCCAAGCGGCTCGGATATGACCTGTCGAACGCCCATCCCGAATCAGTCCCTCAAACCGTTCCTGTACGCCTTCGGCGACCTTCGGTCGTTTCCTGCATATATCAGGCGAATTGTATATCTGAAGTCGCCACCTGAATTAGGAAACGGCTCTCTTGAGCACACGATTCCTTTAACCCCCATCCGGCACGCAGCCGAATAGCAGGTTAAAGGTTCATCGTGGTTGGATTCTGAATTGAGGTATCCGTTCCCCATCACACCCGCACGTTGGTCTTAGCCGTGCGGCGCTTAGTCTGGATTCTGGTTCTCCGGTCGGATGCCCCGGCGAGGCGATTGGTCTAACGAGCGAGAACACAAGGCTTCCGTCCCAACCACTTCCCCGGCTCTTTACATCGCCGCCGGGTTTACCAGAGCCAGCCTACTCAGTCGGTCTGTCGGGAGTGTTCCGCAACAATGACAACCGCCTTTCTGCGTTCATAGCCTGATCTATATGGTGGAACCCCGAGAGAGACTTCCTCTTTAACACCCGCCCACGGTTGCCCGTAGGTTGGAACGCCGTTCCTGACGCTCCTGTACGATATGTAGACGTGGGCTGCGTTCTCGGCCTTCAGGGTGCCCCGATGATTGATCGCCAACAGGCAACTACGATCATGCAAGCGTGGATGACGGCTCATCCGGCCAACTCACCAGACGGCCCACTTGAACTCTGCCTTTTGGATGAGCAAACGCTCGAAGAAGATTTTGGCTGGGTATTTTTCTACACGTCCAAGTTCTTCCACGATACGGGCGATCACCGCTATGCGCTGGCTGGAAATGCGCCGATGATTGTTCACCGAAGCGACGGCTCTATCCAACCAACAGGGACAGCCTGCCCGCTCTCGCACTATTTGGCTGAGTATCGAAGTCGGCGTGGCCTTTTAAAGCCCTGACCTGCGCATCTGTCCCATATTGGCCTATCCCGCCGAACGCAAAATCAGCGGCCTACGGATCGTCTTGTTGATCCTCCGACCCATTGGCTACCTTGACACGGTAGAGGTCACAGATTCGAGTTCTGTCGGGCCCACCACTTAACGCGCGCTTGTCACGACGCCGACAGCGCAACCGATGCCTCGCTCGTCAATACCCGAAACGTGAACGCTTCCTCCAGATAAAGACGAACGACAGTATCCGTGTGGCTGAGATAACCGATGGACACATCCGGCCCAAGATTGAGTTCGAAATCGCCACCGCGGGTAGTCAACACAAAAGCGCCGCTGACCGCCGGAGCCCAAACGATCTCGCCATCGATGATTCGCTTCACATGTTCCAGAAGCGGGTAACCATGGTCGCGAGTTTCCACCAGTTTCGTGTATTCATTGGATCCCAGCGCAACGGAGTACGGGCCATTCACGCCCACCAGGCGTAACTGCGTCAGCGCCTGAGCAACCGCGTCGGGATAATCGCGAACGTCAGCCGGCAGGGGTTGGATCGGATTACTGGTGCCTTCACGAATCCCCTGAATATTGGCCGCGGCATAACCATCGAAGATCGCGCGATCCTCGGCGAACGCTATCGTCTTGGCCGCATCCTTGGCAGGCTGCCAATTGGAATCGTCCGAGCCGCGCTCCACATCGTCGATGGCCCGCCGCGATAGTTCAAAAGGCACCCGCAGCTCCACCAGGGCTTTCACTTCGCGTTGATTTGCGATGATACCTTCAGCAGGCGCGGCGATTGACACCAAATGTCCGGTCGCAACCGCGGGAAGCCCATATCCGGCCGGAGCAGGAACGTCTACAACGCGCCTGGCGGCCAGGTATCGCTTGAGCGTGCGCGTGGTTTCCTCCTCAATCTGTGCCCACGCCGCGTCTGAGATTGGCGCCAACTGCCGATGGAGATTATTCATTGGTGCGTCCTTTGAGTGATCCTATCCCGAGTGACGTGTCGCGTACCGGCGAAGGTGATGATCCATCCGTTTCCGGCGGCGCCGGGGCTGCAACAGTTGAAGGCTCTTCGTCACTCAGATTCTCAAGAAAAGTCGCCGAGGGAGCGAAAAACAGGCTTCCGGTGACGGCCCGGCTAAAATCCAGAAGGCGATCATAGTTGCCCGGCGGCTGCCCGATAAACATGTTTTCCAGCATCTGTTCGGTTACTCGCGGAGACCGGCTATATCCGATGAAGTAGGTTCCGAATTCTCCCTGACCGGGCTTACCGAAAGGCATGTTATCGCGCAGGATCTTAACTTCTATTCCATTCTCGACAATGCTAGTCAGAGCGTTGTGGGCCGAAGACGGTTTCGCCGCATCGCTCAGCTCTATATCGGAGAGCTTTTTGCGGCCGATGATCCGCTCCTGATCCTCGGTTGAAAGAGCGTTCCAGCGGCTCATATCGTGCAGGTACTTCTGAATGATGACGTAGCTTCCGCCGGCAAATCCAGAATCTTCCTGAGCCACCAGCGCGGCGTTCAGAGCGGCCTCACCACGAGGATTTTCCGTCCCATCAACGAACCCGAGCAAATCGCGATCGTCGAAATAGCGGAAGCCGTGTGTCTCGTCGACGGCGGAAACGGCGCTTCCAATCCGCTCCATGATTTGCGTCACCAGCTCGAAGCATAAGTCCATGCGCTTGGCTCGGAGATGAAACAGCACGTCAGCGGGAGTAGAAACGGCATGGCGCTCACCCGATCGTATCTCGCGAAACGGATGAAGTTCGGCGGGACGAGGGGTTCCGAAAAGCTTGTCCCAGGCATCGGATCCGAAGCCCACCACGCAGGACAGCGCCCCCTCGATGCGACGGAAATCGACTGCGCGAAAGATTCCCGGAAGATCGATGCAAAGCGAGCGCACCGCGGCGTAGCTCGCGCGGTCCGGCTTGATACAAGCAACCAGAAATATGGCTGAGCTGGTGAGTGGGGCAAGAACAGGTTGAGGAACGGGCGTTTGATTTTCTCCGCTGGCTACGCTCATACGAATACTCTTGATTTTGCTCCCTATGCCAACCACGGCTATGCCCCAAAAATCGGTGAACGCTCAGAGTACCACCATGCGGCGCGGCAAAACATGAGCGCACCGGACTTGACAAGACTTTCGTAACTGAACCATACTATCCGGTACTCGTCTTCCCGTCACCGATCCCCGCTGCCGATCGGTTTTGGTCTCGCCCCGTTCTTCCGCGCGGCCGAGTATTCTCGCGTTAATCCATGGCCACCGGGGCGATCCGGCGGTTCGAAACGTAAAGTTCGGGCGTTTATGAGTGTTTGCATTCGTCTTACCTCCGTCGCGGCCCTCGTCTTAAGCGCGATCGTGCCAAGCGCAATAATTTTAGGCCAAAGCCTGGCGCTGGGCCAATCGGCGTCGCAGAGTGCGCCGATTATACAGCCGGGCGCGCCGGGGCAAAGCAGCAAGATCCTTTCGCCGGAAGCCGCGGCCATCCATCCTAAAGCACCGTCCGCCGCTGATGTCAGCTTCATGCAAGGGATGATCATGCATCATTCGCAGGCCGTGGAGATGACCAAAATGCTGCTCACCCGGACCCGCAACAAGGACCTGCAAGAGTTGGGGAAGCGGATCAGCATCTCGCAGACGGATGAGATGAAATTCATGAAGCGATGGCTGGAGGATCGCGGCGAACCAGCTTCCATGGAGGAGAACCATATGAATCACGTGGACAGCATGAAGGCGGGCGATCACATGGCGCACATGAATATGAGCGCCATGCCTTTAATGCCAGGCATGCTGACTCCGGCGCAAATGAAAGCCCTGGAAGAGGCCCGCGGCCCGGCATTTGATCACCTTTTCTTGACCGGCATGATCCAGCACCACACGGGCGCCCTGGTGATGGTGCAGGATCTCTTCAACACGCCGGGAGCCGGCCAGGATGCCGTCCTCTTCGACTTTGGCACCGATGTAGACAGTACACAGCGCGCGGAAATTGAAATTATGCGAGGCATGCTCCTCAAGGAGAAAAAATGATCGAAGAACAAGCTTCACTGCTGTCGCGCAGTGTGCTGACTCTAGCGCTGGCAGTATCGGCGTTCCTCCCGACCGCCGGATCCGGGCAAGACAAAGTTCCCGCTCCCTCCACTGTTTCTTCCAACCCACGTGCGCCATCTACCGATCCGCGCGTGGGGCTGAAGCCAGGCTTGTACGACGCTGGTGAAGCCATATCCGGATTGGTCAAGGTGGCCTCGCTTCCCAAGCCGCCCGGCTTCGCGCCTACCAGCTATGTACCCAACGTTGCTCCTCCACCGGAGCCGCCCGAGCCGCCGGAGCCTGGTAAGCCGGCCAAGCCGCCGTTGGTTCAATATGGGTCCACAAACTCGGATCTGGCCTTTAGCGGCAACCATCTTTTTGTAGGCAACTATAATGGGATTAATTTTTACGACATCGACAGCCCGGCGCAAGTGAAGCTGGGCGCGTCATTGATGTGCCCCGGCGGTCAGGGGGATGTTTCGGTGTACGGACATCTTCTCTTTATGTCGGCGGAAGCGCTCAATGGACGCCTGGACTGCGGCACCCAGGGAGTGCCCGTACCGGCCGGCTATGTCATGCCCCCGCTGCCTGCCGCGGCGCCCGTCGCCCCCGGCGTTGAGCCGGAGCACAGGCAGCGTCCACTTCCGCCCGCCAATCCGGACCGTTTCCGCGGCGTGCGTATCTTCGATATCAGCAACCTATCGAATCCTCGGCAGGTGGCCGCCGTGCAGAGCTGCCGCGGCTCCCACACACATACGCTAGTGATCGACCCCAACGACAAGGACAACGTCTATATTTATATATCCGGTACCGGACTTGTCCGGCAGAGCCAGGAACTAGCCGGATGTACAGAAGGAACAGATCCCGAGGCCACCCCCGACACATCCCGATTCAGCATCGATATCATTCAGGTGCCCCTCGCACACCCCGAGCTGGCAAAGATCGTAGCTCATCCCCGCATCTTTGAGGACGCCAAGACCGGCGCCATCAACGGCCTATGGAAGCGCGGCAATCACGGCAAAGGCACACAAACGACCGAGGGCACCGATAAATGCCACGACATCACGGTCTACGCCGCTGTCGGGTTGGCGGCGGGGGCGTGCTCCGGTAATGGAATCCTGCTGGATATCCACGATCCGCTGCACCCGGTCCGCATTGATGCCGTTAGCGATCCGAACTATTCCTTCTGGCATTCGGCCACTTTCAACAACGCGGGCACCAAGGTGTTGTTCACCGATGAGTGGGGTGGCGGCGGGCAGCCCCGTTGCCGCGCGACCGATCCGATGAACTGGGGCGCCGATGCCATCTTCAATCTCTCGCAGGGCAAGCTGACACTTGCTTCGTACTATAAGATGCCGGCTGCTCAGACCGAACTTGAGAACTGCGTGGCCCACAATGGGTCGCTCATCCCGATTCCAGGCCGTGACATTTTCGTGCAGGCCTGGTACCAGGGCGGCGTCTCGGTGATGGATTTCACCGATGCCTCGCATCCCATCGAGATCGCTTATTTTGATCGCGGACCTCTGGACGCCAAGAAGCCCGGGCTGGGCGGCTATTGGTCCGCTTACTGGTACAACGGGTATATCTACGGTTCGGAAATCGCCCGCGGAGTGGACGTGTTCAAGCTGGTACCGAGCAAGTTTCTTACGCAGAATGAGATCAACGCGGCCAATCAGGTGCACTATGACGAGCTGAACGTACAGAACCAGCCGAAAATTACCTGGCCGTCGAATTTCATTGTTGCCCGCGCCTATATCGATCAGTTGGCCCGCAGCCACGCTCTCGCTACTCCGCAAATTGCGGCATTGAACGCCGCCGTGGAGGACGGTAAAGGCGGCGCAAACCTCATGACTCTGGCCATGGGGTTGGACAAGGACGCAGCCGAAGCCAAGACACCAGCCGACGCGGATCGCATGCGCGCCTTGGCCGCGATCATGAAGGCGCGGGGGCTCTAGTTTCTAGGCGGAGATCGCGCGACGTTGTTTTCGCCGGCGGTCGGCGCCTTGGCGGATGTCGTCTAATTGCCGATCGGCAGATTCAGCTTCTGCGTTCCCGCAACGCCGCCTAGAGTGAAGGTGACTGCCGCGGCGTTGGTCGCCGCGATCGAGGGCACGACCACATTGAACTGATAGAGGCCCACGTAACCGGGCGCCAGGCCCTGATAGCTGACCGTGGCCTCGGTGCCCCCGATGGAAACGGTCAAGGGCGCGGCCAGCGAGGTTTGCCCTGAAGCGACCTCG
The DNA here is from genome assembly GCA_963725455.1 of Bryobacterales bacterium. Taxonomy (GTDB): domain Bacteria; phylum Acidobacteriota; class Terriglobia; order Bryobacterales; family Bryobacteraceae; genus Palsa-89. The sequence continues at coordinate 72,404 of CAVRZH010000203.1, read as the reverse complement.
CCGGGCGGAATGCCTTCGTTCACTTGGCCAAATCCGACGCCGTAGAGCGTGATGGTATCGCCGGGCTTGGGCAACCGCGATGAAACGCCCGTAATCGCCCCCGGCGCAAGCGCGTACGTCACGCCATCGGAGAACAGAGCGACCACATACTGGGTTCCGTTCAGATCGAAGCTGGATGGAGCAAGTAGCCCGGCTTGGGTGGTATTCACGGTAACGTCAAAGGGTGCGCTTGAACCGGCTTCCGTCTTCACCACAACCGGTTGCGAACCAGACGGAATTCCCCCGGGCACTTGCACGTTTACTTGGCCCGGGCTTACGTACTCGGTAAACGCCGCCTGCCCGCCCACCGTCACGGAAGTTCCGCCCAAAGCGGTGGGGGCGTAAGCGTCGTTTACGCCGCTGAAATTAGTGCTCGACCATTCTTGCGCTACTTCGCCGAGATTCGTGCCGTAAATCTCGATCCAGGACCCGGGCGCGATGGTTGGAAACGCGCCGTACTGGCTGGCGCTGATGACGTTCGTGATCGTCGGCACGGCGGATTGAAGAGTGAAATGCAGGGCGAAAATGAATTCGTTCGCCGTATTCGGATTGATGCCCCCGGAGGAAACAAGGCTATAGGGATCCACATAGATTTGCTGCCAGTTCGAAAAGGGCCCGGACGGATACGGCACGGTGAAGCCCGAGTTGTAGTAGGACCAGCCCGGCAAAATCGGATTCGAAGCCGAAGCGCAGCAGATACTGCCGATGCCGTTGGTAAGCGGACCCACCGGCGTACCGCTCGCTACCCACTGCTGCACCACCTGATCGAAGAAAACCGGTGCTGTCAGCGTGTAGTCCATCGTTATATTCCAGTCGGCGCTGATATTGCCGGCGATGGGGCCTCCGTTGGTGGTCTTCATGTAGAAGACGTCCCATTCGCCACTGGATCCGGTCGGGATCTGCTGCTGCCAAAGGCTCACGGCGCCGTTATCTACAGTCACCGGAGTGGAACTGAAAGGAATGTTCGCCGAGAAAGTGTCCGGCGCATTGAGCGGGTGCCAGGTGATGGGCGATCCGAGGGCGATGATACCGGGGCCCGAGCTGCTAGCGCGCGGAAGTGCGAACGGATTCTCTGCACGCGCCGTCCAGCTTCCGAGCGCGCCAACTGCCACCAGGGTGAAGATATATCGATGCAAGACTTCCTCCTGAGTGGTATTTTAGTCCACACGGATCGCCTGAACATTCAGGCCAAGTTGAGGATGGAACCGCCGCCGCCGGCCGCAACGGAAGATTAGTGCGGGTCCGCTGTTCCGTCTGACCAATGGTCCACTAAGACCATCAACGTGGTCACTCGCGCTTCCGGATCATTCGCCGCCATTACCGGTGAGCCTTCCAGATTCGCGCCCCAGTTGTTCGCCGCGTCGCCTGCCGCAAAAAACATCAGGTGTGGATGCCAGCTCTTGCCCTGATCGTTAAGATATTGGTGCCTGGACATCATGTAGCACATTGATCCTGGCGCCAGAGGTGGCAACTCCTTGCGATCCAAGGCAGCTGCAATGGCTCGCGCAATCTCCGCCCTCGACTTTCCCGCCAGCACCAACCGGCTCTTCATGAGATATATCTGTGCAAAGCTCTTGGCTGCCGGTGAATTGAAGCAATGCGGGGCGCGCAGCTTAGGATTCCAGAACTGTGCATTGTCTGTGGTATTGGCCCAGGATCGCTCCACAAGACAGACAAAGCCGTTGCTGCCCTGTACGGCGTCTGTGTACCCCGACTGCGCCAGCACCATTACGGTGGCACCATCAGAGATGGAGGCAGGCGCCGCGCTGCGGGCCAGCGCGATCTCGGCATCCTTGGGCATCAAGTATTCTTTCAGAGGAGCCATGGCAGGATACGGTTCCGAGGCCGCCGCCTGTTGAATGACTTCTGGCATCAAAATCAAAGCGAGGAGCACAGACGCAAGAATCGCGGGAACCCTTCGCATACGCTGGCGTAGTGCGGGAGTCTCATGAATGGTCAAGCGTATTCGGTGGCTGCCGTAGCAAGCGCGCATGCACTCCGGACTATTTTTCATCGCTGGCCTCCGCCCAACTCGCGCTGAGTTGTAATCTCGTTCGCATCTTCCGGCGCGAAGCGTCTCTGAGGCCGGAAGTCCCTGGTGATTTGACTATGCTGCTATGTTGATATCAACTCTTATCGCTTGTGTCAAGCGCCAACGACAGCGCCAACGTAACACACAGGCTCTCGACCGCTTGGATTATACGGCCTGCCGCCGCGGCGCCGCCTCGCTCATACGCTTTCGGTCACGGTTATTTCCCGCTGTCCGGCCGGGAAAAGAAACCACCCCACGATGGCGGCCACACCCAATGACGCGGCTGCCATTCCGAACGCGGACGCGTACCCGAAGTGGTCCGAAACTGCGCCCGCGGCGAATGAACCAATGCCCACAAACAGGTCGTAGAAAGCACCGAGCAAGCCTATCGCGGAGCCATGCTCCCGATCCGACGTCTGCCGGAGCACGGTAGAGACTACAGAAGACCATGGAAACGAGAATCCGAATCCCAGAATTGCCGCGGCGGCGATGGCAATCGCGGGCGCTGGGCTGGCCGCGATGGCGAGCAATCCCAAGGTCATGAAGCTGAGACCAATGTAGTAAGTGATTTTTGGATGAACCCGGTCGGGCAAGCTGCCCAGGAAGAAGCGGGAAAACAAAATCACCATCGCATAGGCCGTAAAAGCGGCTCGCCCCGAGCCACCGTGCTGCGCAAGATACAGAATCAGGAACCCGGTCACCACGGGGTAGTGAACGTTGACGAAACCGACAGCCAGGCCCGGCATGATCATGGAGCGCGGCAGCCAGGCGCGCTTGCTCGGATGCGGGTGCGGTTTATATCGCTCGGGCACGCGGACAAGAAGCGCGAATCCAAGCACGGCCAGCACCGTCTGCGTCAGCGCGGCATGCTGGAACGAACCGACCCAGGCGCCCAGCACCGGTCCGGCGGACATGCCTCCCCAGATTCCACTGCTGACGTATCCAAGCGCCTGAGCGCTGCGCTGCACACCGGCGATTTCGATGGCCCAGGTGGCGGCGCCAGTGTACAGGAAGGCTTCACCGAACCCCTGCAGCACACGGGCGAGATACACGCCAGTGAGGCCCAGCGGCGCCAGGTACGCGGCGCCGGCCAGCGCGCAGCACAGCAGTCCGGCGGCGAAGGTATTCTTGCGCCCGCGAGTGTCAGCCAGTTTGCCCGAGAAAAGCCGCGCTCCCAGAGCGACGAATGAGAAGATTCCGATAGCGAAGCCGACCGTCTCATCGGATCCGCCCAGATCGTGCCGCACGTGAGGGCCGAGCCCGGGCAGCACCGTCCCGATCCCAAGAAAGCCTAGAAAAGTGGCTCCCGCCACGGACCAGAACTGCGGCGTGAATTCTCTGAGCGAGGCTCCCATTAATGGTATGATCGCGCACGGATTACTGTCGATCCAAATCGCAGCAACAAAAGCCTGCTCGAATGGACTCTGGGCGAAACGGCAGTCGCTCCCGAGTATCTCTAGAGCTATTGGCCCCCGTTAATTGGCCGGCAGCTCTGTGATCCACGCTTTGCCCGCGTCTTGAGGACAATGGCGACGTTCTCGGAGCGAGAGCTGAAGCGAGATGTCGCAGGGCACGATCACAATCTTCCCTCCGACGTCGCGGCACAACACCACATAGATCTCACCAACGGGCGTCTTTTTCACCCTCGGGGTAGTCCTGTCGAACCATTGACTCAAATTGCGGACATGTGAATATTGATCGGCGCGCTGGACTGCGGGCTTTCAGTGATTTAGCGACGGCCACTCCATTGCTTCCGTCACATCGTGATTGGTTTTACTGAAGCAAACAACCGTTTTCCATTAGCAAAAGCTAGTGACCAAAAACGGAAATAGGGGTAACTTATGGCAGACATATTTACAGGAAAAGTGGCGATCGACGAAGGCTCCAACGCTAGCTGTTCGGCCACGGCGATTAATAAGCGAGTTTCCCGCGCATTGCTAAAACTTGGGGCGATCGCCTCTGTGATCGGCTGTTTTGCCGCGCTCGGATATGCGCAGCCTGCCAGTGACCAACCCGTGCAAGCGTGGCTGGATGGTCCTCATATGCTAGGTGACTGGGGTGGTGAGCGCACCAAACTTGAGAACATGGGCATCGATTTCAGCTTTATTTCAGTGAACGACTTCCTCGCCGACGGCAAGGGTTCCGAGGCGAACTGGAGCCGCGTACGTGGAACGATGGATATCGACTTCGGCCGATTGGAACTCGTTCCGGGGCTAACCTTCCATATCACCGCTCTCTGGCAGGCCGGCGGCAATATGGGTACGTATATCGGCAGCATCGCGAATCCGAGCAGCCTGGTGAGCGCCGATACAACGCGGCTGGACTCATGGTGGTTCCAGCAGGCGCTGCTGGATAATAAGCTGTACGTCCGGCTGGGCCAGTTCGCCGGCCTGGATTTTTACGGCGTCCAGCAAGACGGCGCGTCGTACATCCTCGAACCCTTGGGCTACGCGATCGGCAATCTCTTCCCTGCCGATTACGAATCATTCGATCCCGCGGGCACTCCGGCCGCTGAAGTTCGCGTGGCCCCGTCCAGGCATTTTTACTGGAAATCCGCGATCTTCGCCGGGAACCGCAACCCTTATCGCGACGACATCAGCGGGCTGAATTTTAAGATCAAGGATTCTCCCGTGATTGCAACGGAGATCGGTTACCTTCTCGAACCCACGCCCTCGGCAATCGAGAAATCGTATCCGGGAACATACAAGTTTGGCGCAACCACCAATCCCGGCCCGTTCTCCGATATTGTCACCAGCGTTCGCGGCAACGTCAATTATCTGCTCTATTTCATGGCGAACCAGCGAATCTATAGTCCGGAAGCGGGGAGCGATCGCGGACTCGATGTCAACTTCGCCTACGACTGGACGCCTGGCGCCTACACGCGCAACTATTCGCAGCTCACCGCCGGCTTTCGTTATCACGGCGTCATTCCGCATCGGAAGCGCGACACCTTGTCGGCGGGCGTGGTGTACAGCCGGATCAGTCCGGAGTTGAACCAATCGTTCGCAAGTCTCGGCCTGCCACTCCTGGGAAGCGAGAAGGCGCTGGAAGTAAACTACGCCTTGAAGGCTACCGGATGGCTCACGCTCCAGCCGGTGTTCCAATACTACTTCGACGCCGGAGCGAACCCGCAGGGGCGCAACGCTACGGTTGCCGGATTCCGCACAACCTTCAATCTCTAATGGAAATCATATTGACATGAGAAACCGCAAACAAGCTTTGGATCAAATCGCAAATCAGGAATTTGACGTCTGCATCATCGGAGGAGGCGCCTCGGGAGCGGGCTGCGCGCTTGATGCGCAACTGAGAGGTCTCAAAACCGTCGTCATCGAAGCCGGCGACTTCGGATCAGGCAGTTCCACGGCCTCCACCAAGATGGTTCATGGCGGCGTCCGGTATTTGCAGGAAGCCGTGAACGATTTAGACGTAAACCAATATCACCTGGTGGAACACGCGCTGCGTGAGCGCCTGACCATGCTGCGCAATGCCCCGCACCTGACCAGGACGGTGGAGTTCCTGGTTCCTTGCTTCAGCCATTTCGAAGAAATCTATTACGGCCTCGGCATGAAGATGTACGATTGGATCGCCGGAAAATCCAGTCTGCTTCCCAGCCGCTTGTTGACGCGCGAGGAAGCGCTGTACCGGATGCCCGCCATGCAGTCAGAAAACCTGGTGGGCGCTGCAGCCTACGCCGACGGGCAATTCGATGACGCCCGTTACGCGCTGGCGCTGGTGGAGACATTTATCAGAGCTGGGGGCGCTGCCCTGAATTATGCTCGTGTCACCGCGTTCTCGAAGAACGATGCCGGTAAGCTGGCTTCGGCCACAGTGGTGGATCAGGCTTCTCCAAGGACCTTCGAAATCCGCGCCCGAGCCTTTGTCAATGCCACTGGCCCTTTCTCGGATGTAGTGCGCCGGCTCGCTTCACCCGATGTCACACCACGCATGCATCCCAGTAAGGGCGTCCACATCATGTTGCCGCTCGATGGCTTCTCTGAAACTGACGCGTTGCTGGTTCCGAAGACCGAAGACGGCCGCGTGATTTTCGCGATTCCGTGGAACGGGAGGCTGCTCGTCGGCACCACCGATACCGACTACACGCCAGGTGAAGAGCTGGTAGTGAAAAGCGACGAAATCGAATACCTCCTCCGGCAGATCAATCCCTATCTGAGTTCGCCGCTCAGGGCGGACCAGGTCGTCAGCGGTATCGCCGGCGTTCGTCCGTTGGTTGCCGCGCAGGGCGTCACTGATACAAAGAAACTGATTCGCGACGACGAGGTCGAGTTCGATGCGACGTCCGGTCTGGTGAGCATCCTCGGCGGCAAATGGACCACGCATCGCCTCATGGGGGAAGAGACCATCGACAAAGTTGAGGAATATCTCGGCGGGCCTCACGCGCCTTCACGAACCTCCGAGCATCCTTTGGCCGGGGCAATCGGCTTCAAATGGGATTATTGGCAAACATTGGCAAGCGATTTTGCTTTGCAGGGCCCCACGGCGCATCATCTGGCGCATAAGTACGGCACCCAGGCGCCGCAGATTTTGGAGCTGGCAAAATCGGACACATCTCTGGCTCTGCCATTGGTTGAAGGCGAAGCTCCTATTCGCGCTCAAGTCGTTTACGCGGTGCGCCATGAGATGGCACGCACGCTCGAAGATGTACTGGCCCGGCGCATCGGCTTGCAACTATATGGCTGGCGCCTGGCGATCGATGCCGCACCCGTCGCCGCGGCGCTGATGGGCGATGAGCTTGGTTGGAGCGCCGAAGAAGAGCAGGTCGCGTTGCAGCAGTACGTGACCATGGTCAACCACCGGATCACGAGTGCGGGTCAGCAGCCTGAGGTCGCACCCTCGGCAATTCGCGAACTTACTTTGGAAAGGAAATAGACAATGTCAAATTACATTGGAGCAATCGATCAAGGCACCACCAGCACTCGATTCATCGTGTTCGACCGGTCCGGGCGTATTGTCTCGGTCGCGCAGAAAGAACACGAACAGATTTTTCCGCAGCCGGGATGGGTGGAGCACGACGCCTCAGAAATCTGGCGCCGCACCGAAGAGGTCATCGCGGAAGCGCTGAAACAGCGGGGCCTGCGCGCCGGCGATCTCGCGGCAATCGGCATCACGAACCAGCGCGAAACCACCGTGGTTTGGGATCGGAAGACCGGCCACCCGGTTTATAACGCGCTCGTTTGGCAGGACACGCGTGTGGATAAGTACGTTTCGGAGCTCGCGCGCGCCGGCGGTCCCGATCGCTTCCGCGCTAAAACCGGGTTGCCCCTGGCAACCTATTTCAGCGGCCTCAAGATCCGCTGGATCTTGGATAATGTCGCCGGCGTTCGCGAGCGCGCTGAGTCCGGCGATATTTTGTTCGGCAACATCGATTCTTTCCTGGTCTGGAAGCTGACGGGAGGAACGCGCGGCGGCCTTCACGTCACTGATTGCACGAACGCCAGCCGTACGCAGCTGATGAACCTCGAAACATTGGATTGGGATCACGAACTGCTCGGCGCTATCGGCGTGCCTCGCCAGATGCTGCCGAAGATCGTTTCGAGCAGCGAGGTCTATGGCGTCGCCGCGCTCGATTCCCTGAAGGGCGTTCCCGTCGCCGGTATTCTGGGCGATCAGCAGGCTGCTTTGGTGGGCCAGACCTGTTTCAAATCGGGCGAAGCCAAAAACACGTACGGCACAGGATGTTTTTTGCTCATGAATACCGGAGACAGGCCGGTGCCGTCCAAGTACGGGCTCCTGACCACCGTTGCCTATCGGATCGGTAATCAACCCACGGCTTATGCGCTCGAAGGGAGCATTGCGATCACCGGCGCCCTGGTGCAATGGATTCGCGACAATTTCGGTCTAATCTCGAAGAGCTCGGACATCGAAGCGCTGGCACGCACGGTGAAGGACAATGGCGGCGTTTATTTCGTCCCGGCTTTTTCCGGACTTTACGCTCCGTATTGGAAGACCAACGCGCGCGGCGTGATCGCGGGATTGACGCGCCAGACGAACAAAGGCCACTTGGCGCGCGCCGTACTCGAGGCCACGGCGTTCCAAACGCGCGAAGTGGTGGAGGCGATGGAAAAGGATTCAGGCATCGCCCTCGATGTTCTGCGCACCGATGGCGGCATGGTGGAAGACGATCTGCTCATGCAGTTCCAAGCCGACATCCTGAATCGTCCGGTGGTGCGGCCGGTGGTCAAGGAAACAACCGCCCTGGGCGCAGCTTATGCAGCCGGTCTTGGGGTCGGATTCTATAAAGACTTCGATGACTTGCGCTCGCAATGGGCAGTGGATCACACCTGGCAGCCGAACATGGACGCGAAGCTGCGCGAAGGGTTGTACGGCTCGTGGAAGAAGGCGGTAACGCGGTCGTTCGATTGGCTCGATTCGGCGGCTTAGTAGTTGGGATTAATCAAGAAAATCATAGGAGAATTGTATGGGCGCTCGATGCTTCGGAGAGTTTGTGGGAACGGCAGTTTTGATTCTATTGGGTGACGGGGTAGTGGCGAACGTGCTGCTCAAGCGTTCGAAGGCCGAAGGCGCCGGTTGGCTCGCGATCGCCGCCGGTTGGGCATTCGCCGTGGTGTTCGGCGTGTTCACGGCAATCGCTTGCGGCAGTCCCGATGCTTATATCAACCCGGCATTCACGCTCGGCATGGCAGTCTCGTCGGGCGATTTTTCGAAGTTCTGGCCGTTTTTGGTGGCACAGGTGCTGGGCGCGATCGTAGGCGCGGTCCTGGTCTGGGTGCACTTTCTGCCTCATTGGCGTCAGACCGAAGATCCGGATGTAAAACTCTCGTGCTTCTCCACGATGCCCGCCATCCGCAATTTTGGCGCGAATTTATTGAGCGAGGTGATAGGCACGTTTGTTCTAGTGGTCGCCGCCGCGGCGATCGTTTCCAAGCGCGTCGCGATGTCGGGCCCCGCTGCCGATCTCGGGCCATTCCTGGTCGGCGTTCTCGTTTGGGCCATTGGACTGTCGCTGGGGGGAACTACCGGGTATGCCATCAATCCAGCGCGCGATCTCGGTCCCCGCATCGCGCATTGGTTCCTGCCGCTCGGCAAGAAAAACGGTTCAGGCTGGAGCTATGCGCCCGTGCCGATTGTCGGCCCGCTGGCAGGTGCGGCCTTGGCCGGTTTGTTCGTCCGGCTCGTGCATTTCTAAGTCGCACTCGAACTGGGCCGGACGCTCAGTCACTTACGACGGCGCTTCTTGCCGGATCCGGCGGGATGGGCTCTACGGGATGATCAATTCCAAAAATTCTAGGATCATGGGCGACGCGCCGAATTGAGCACGCAGGCCATGGAAACAACTTTCTACGCACCGTGTTTCCTGTAATGCCGTTATTGCTGCACCGTCAATATCGTTCCAGCCGGGGATTGCACGCCTGCGATTGTCGCTTGTATCGGCCAATCACCGTTCCCTAGCGAAGACGGCACCTGGATTGCCACCTGATATAAACCAGCAAATCCCGGAGCTAGAGCCGCACCGTACACCGTGGCGGGGATGTTGTCGATGGTCACCGTAGGCAGAGTTGAAGTCGAATATGTCTGATCGCTCGGCGTCACGACGCCGACTGGTGTCGCCGGAGTGGTGGGACCGAATCCCGTACCCCATAGAATGATGACGTCCCCCGGTGCGGCCGGTACCGTTGTTGCGCCTAAGGTCCCGTTCTTTGCGGCATAAGTGAAATCCTGCCGCGTGGCCACCACTTGATTATCGGGCCAAGGAAAAAACGCCGGTCCAGCGACACTCGAAATAACATCGACTGGAACAATCGTCCCCGCGGAATTGGTCACCACCACGGGCAGCGGGCCCGCGCCAACGTTTGGAACGATCAGGTTGATCTGGCCAGGACTGACGTAGTTGAGATAAGCGTTCTGGCCGCCAATCGTCACCCTGACGCCGCCGAGGAACGTGGGAAGCTGGCCATTCACGATCGCGTTGTCCCAATTGGCGGTTTGCGGAGCGAGATTGTGTCCGAGAATGGTGGCCCAGGAATTGGGAACGACGCCGGGTTGGAAGCTGGCTCCATTGACCACGCCGTTGACAGAGATGGCAGGCTCCAGGGCCGCCGGCAAACCGGTGAACTCAGCGAGCATGGCATCGCCTTGGACTCCGTCGGCAGTTCGATAGCCGCCATAGCCTGGCTGCGCCGCCGTCTTAGCCGTGACCGGCAGATTGGTAGACACTGTGTTCCCGACCAGCCATATGTTGCCCGATGGATCAAAACTCATGCCCGCAAACACATCGTCCATCGTGCCACCAAAATAGGTGCTATAAACAGGCGTCGTGGAGTTGGGATTGATGACGGTGAAAAATCCATCTCCAATCGGCAAGTAAGGATCCTGACCGCCGTCACCGCGCCAAGCATACTGAAAGGCATTCGCCGTGACTGGAAAATTCTGTGAATCGGTGGAACCGGTCACATACATCAAGCCGGCGGAATCCACGGCCACGGCATAGGCCTGGTCGTTATTGGCGCCACCCAAATATGTCGAATATAACAGGGAGCTTCCATCCGGACTTAGACGCGCTACGAATGCGTCACCGATATTCTGGTCAATCAGAAATGGTAAGCCGATATAGCCACCATAGGCCGCCTGCACTGCCTGTGAGGTAACAGGGAAATCTGGAGAGCTGGTCGAACCCGCAACATAGGCGTTAGCTTGGCCATCCACCACTACGCTATAAGCAATATCGTCCCCAACGCCCCCAAGATATGTCGAGTAGAGCAGCGTGGTAGCCGTACTATTCAGCTTCGCAATGAATGCGTCGCCATAGTGGAAATACTCATTCTGTTGATCGGATCCGTGAAAGCTGTTCTGAAACACTCCTGGTGTCACGGGAAAGTCGAGTGATAGGGTGGCGCCGGCCACGTAGACATTGCTGGAGGCGTCGATCGCGATCGCTAAAGCCGCATCATCATACTCGCCGCCCAGATAGGTGGAGAAGAGCAGTTGGGAGCCGGTAGGATTTAGCTTCGCGACAAATCCGTCCCCCGTGTCAATCGCGGGTTGCTCGAGACAATCCGGTCTGGGCGGCTCTCCGCCCCCGCCGGCATACTTTGCCTGAACCACGCCCGGCGTAACCGGGAAATCGGTGGATCGAGTTACTCCTCCGATGTAAGCGTTCCCAGCCGCGTCGATGGCGATCGCCGCGCCGGCATCATCGAGACTTCCACCCAAATAGGTTGAATAGATGAGTTGTGTTCCCGACGGATTGAGCTTGGCGACGAAAGCATCCCCGAGCCGATTGCATGAATTGCCACCAAGCCCCGCAAACGACGGCTGGACAACTCCAGCAGTGGTTGGAAAATTTGTCGAATTGGTGTAGCCGGTCACATATGCGTTTCCCGCCGGGTCTACGGCAATGCTGCCTGCCAGGTCATCACCCGAACCACCCAAGTAAGTGACATACACCAAGCTCCCGGCAGGCGTGAACTTGGCGATAAAAGCGTCGCCCATATTGGGGCTCATCGTCTCCCCTCCATAGGTCGGTTGGACGACTCCCTTAGTAGTCTGTAGCGCCAGCGTACTCGTCTCCCCGGCGATGTACACATTGCCCGCGGCATCCGTTCCAATCGCGCGTGGAGCTTCGTTGCCAGATCCCCCAAAGTAGGTCGCGTAGTTCATCACAACAGGGTCGATGATCAAAGCGCGAGAGGCATCATAATGGCCAATCTGGAATCCGATCCGGTGTTTGCCAATTCGTTTGAAGCCGCCCGTAATAACCTTCCGGTTTTCGCCCACGGTCTGATAAATGAAAGGCTTATTCCAACGCACCTCGCCGCCGGCGCTGCGCAGAACCAGGTCCCCATCCGGGGCAATCGAAACTTCGGGAACGCCATCAAGATCGAGCTGGATGGATCGCGGATTAGCCCCTGGCTGTATTACAAAGTCGTACTCCAGCTTCCCAGATGCGCCGTAAAACACCAGGTCGACGCCGGGGTAAACCTCGCTAGCTTGTACCCGCCCATAGTTGAGCACCGCGGGATGCCATTCCCTCTGCGATGCTCCCAGAAAATAGCTGGTCTGTTCATCGAGAAGCTCCCGCCCCTCCAGCCGGGCGTTTCGATTCGCGCCAACCAATCGGGTACGAACCGTCGCCATTCGTTCAGACTTGGTCTCAGTCCAGGTCAGCCGATTTTCCGCGGCCTGAATCTCGAGCAGATAATTCGGACCCCGTGCGATAAAGCGGGCACTGCTTGAAATCTGGCCGTGGTTCTCCTCGAAACGGAGGGGCTGCATTGCCATGAAGTCTTTATGCAGAATTGCGCCACCGAGCTGCGCGGAAATGCTGCCGGCGATTATAAGACACTGCGCAAGTCGATACATCTGCTCCCTCCACATTGGGCCAATTATAACCCAGCCATCAGCGGTAGCGGACGATACTGACGCTGGCAAACATCGTCATCGCCTGTAGTCGGTCAATGCCAGGTAAGGTAACCGGCGCATGCAGCGTAGGTGCCGCAATCATCAACTGGTTGAGTGGTTCTCCAGGTATGTCGCCGCTCATGGGGAAGTTAGCGAGAAAATCAGGTTGAATCGTGAATTTGCCCGCCGCGCCGTTCGCCAAGCAGTAGCACATCGCCCTGGCAGTGGTAAGTTGATCGACGTTCATCGCTAGAATTAACTTCACCTCGCTGGGACTCTCGGAGGTCCAGGTCAAAGTGAGAGGACGGCGCCGGTCTACCTCCACGATCGCGTCGCGATTGGTCCATGTGAACGCTGGAGCGACTTTTAGCTTCAAGTCGAACGGACTGGCATTGCGGCCTCCCGCCGAGGTCAGACTAACGGAGCCAGGATTGAGAAAGAGCGGGCGGCGCCGTGACTCGCTGGTGCCTAAAGGAGCGCGATAGAATCCTGGCGCTCCAGGGGTGCTGGGAACCACGCGCATTGCTTGTCCATTATCTAAGTTCAGCGCTGGCCCCACATCCAAACCCTGGCCACCGAGATCCGCCAACAAGCCGTCGGAAATCGTCACTGGCATCTCGAAGCTGGACTGAGAGCTGCCGGTGTAAACAGTGCAAGTGCCGACCGGAGGAGTCAGCAAAAGCGGTGCATTGGGAGGTGTCGCATCTCTCTTGACGAAGGCGGCAACCGCGTCGTCAGAGGTCCATTTGCCGCGCCCGTTCTGGGAGAAACCGGAAGCTCTTGAGATCACAATCATTCCAGTTGTGCGGGAGTCAAATACGGGAACGGGAAATTCCGGCGGCATGCGGCAACCACCCTTCTCGCGTCGAATTGAAACGGTGATTATGTTGCTGGGCACGGCGTCTGGCTCTCGCTCGCGCGCGTAGACTGGAACGAAACAACCTTCGGGAGCCGTGCGAGGAATTTCGACCACGATTACCTCCTCACCCAGTTCCGACGATGGCTCGATTCTCAAGACCTTGGCTGGTTTCGATCCCACGAAGATGTCGGGGGTAACGCCGCCGGTGCCGGTGGCCAGGATTGCGATGGGCTCCGATGGCCGGGCTGGATCGTTGACCGTATTGTCGCGCCTGTTCGGCCGGAGGTCTTGGGCGCGGCCGGGTCCCCATCCGGAACCATTCCGACTGTAGAGCCCGGGATTTGCTCGTAGGATGCTGACCGCGAAAGGCGCGCTAGTCTCGGAGCCTCGCCGCACACGGATATCCACCAGCCCGAGCGGCGCATTGCGCGGAACGATCGCCTCAATCGCGAGCGGCGTGGACGAAAGAATTTGGGCGTTCACCGAATTTGCTCCCCGGCTCAGAGTGACCGAGGTAGGCTCGGAACCCGTCAGCCGAACGCCTTGAATATGAAATCGGGCGCCCAGTGCCAGAGCGCCACCTCCGAGCGTCGGAGGAATTTGGCTGGCGGAATTCACCACGCCGTTCTGTCCGATTGCAGGGGGCTGGGCCTGGATTACAAACGATGCTGTACAAACTAACCCGATCAGTAATCGAAACATCTTAAAATGGTACGATCCATCCGAGAGAGAATCCAAACACGCATGCCGTGCGGCGGCTGACCACCTGGGCCAAGTTGGCTTGGCGCGATCTCCTGGGAGCTCCGCGTAGTTCGTTATCTCTTGTGCTGGTCATCGCTCTGAGCATCGCGGCCAACACGGCGATTCGCGCGACGTCGGACAACTTCGTGGGAACCATAGGAAATATTCAGCGCGCCGGTATTACTGGCGACCTGTCGGTGGAGCTCTATGAAAATCCCCAGCCAGGCCAGCTAGAAGCTCTCAACCGAACCGGTGTGAAATGGACCTTAATCACATCGACCATGTTCCCAGCCAGGTCCGAACAAGCCGCGGAGCCCGTTCCAACGGTCCTGAAAGCAGTTGATCCGCGGTTTTATCCATTTTACGGAGAATTGCGGCTGCTTCCGGCCCAACCACTGGCGCGCGCCATCGCCGGGAGATCAGTGGTAGTTTCACCCGAACTTTTCCACGAATTGGGACTCGCTGTCGGTGGCCTGCTTAGCATTAATGGCGTGGCGTGCCGCGTCACTGGCGTCATCGATCATGAGCCAGACCGTTTTGCGGGAGGCTTGGCTTCTTCGATGCGGGCCATCGTCAGCCAGGAAACATTAGAAATGACGGGCTTACTTCGTTCGAGTAATCCGGTTCGGTTTCGTTTCCCGGTTGTTATTCCAGATAGTCAGAATTTGGCCGAAATGCGTCTGCGTCTAGGACAACTTTTCCAGGAAGCGAAGGTCTTCGACAGCGGCACGAGCGCGTTGCCGGAAGTGGATGCGGCCAAGACCGTTTCGGAGTTCCTCAGCGTCATGGCGTGGTTGGCTTTAGCCTTGGGCGCTGGCGGCGTGGCCGTAGCGACACATCTTCACCTGGAATCCCGCATGGAAACCCTGGCTACGTTAAAGTGCCTGGGCGCATCAAACCGCGGCACATTTTCCTGGCTTGCGATGGAACTCCTTTTGCTTGGTGGCGTGGGAGGCGTGGCGGGCTGTTGCGCGGGTCTGCTAGCACGCAGGCCTCTGTTGTCGGCTGCTGGTATTGGGGCGCCCTCAAACACTCCGGGAATTGCTCTGCTAGTCTTCCAAGCAATATTGATCGGCATCGCGCTGCCTGAAATCTTGGGATTCGCGTGGCTCCTCTCAGCAATCCGGCAGCGCCCCGCGCTACTCCTTCGCCGCGAGGCGGATTATGCTTTCAGCTTGACGCCGAGTTCCGTTAAACATTTATTAGCTTGGCTGTTATTTTGCGCGATAGCCGTACTATTGGCTGGGAAGCGCTGGAGCGTCACGGCGCCACTGTTCCCGGAAGTCGCAGCCGCGTTGCTGGTCCTTTGTGGCGTCTTCCTAATCGGTTTTCGGCTGCTCCAGCGCGTTGTGGGAACAACGTCCATGCTTAGCGTCCCGCTGAGCATTCGGCTGGGCGCCAGGAACTTTCTGCGGACCGGATCGAGTAACAGCGTCGTTACAGTTATTTCGGCGTTCGTCGCGATGCTGATGATCGTAACGGCCGTAGGCCAGGGCATGGTAGTTCGAGAAGTAGAGCGCAGTTTGCCCTTGGCGCAAGCCAATCTTTATCTCATGGGCTTCTCGCATTCGCAGCTGGCCGGCATCCGCTCTATTCTCGACCGGCACCCTGGCGTCCAGCAGCCTTATGAGATACGAAATTTCGCTTGGTTCCGGGTGGGCACGAACAGTTCTGCGTCCCCGGCGCCCGATGCCACTCTTGCCATACCGTTGTCTATGGTGGCATGTTCGACGGAACTTACGGCTGATTCAGGGATGGTGCTCGACACCAGCGTGGCGCGCCGCTATGGCGTGCACCCCGGCTCCAGACTCAGGTTGTTTGAGAGCGATGGTGGGCAGCTCGATGCCAGGGTGGGAACCGTTCAACAGGTGGCTCCCGCGGACCGCGTCTGGTCGTCCATTATCATGCCCTGTGCGCGCGTTGACGAACGGGATCTGTTCCATTACGCCGGGTTGAATGTAGCGGCCAGAGAGATTTCCCCGCTGACCCGGGAGCTTCGCGCCAGCTATCCGGCTTTGGCGATCGTCAGCCCGAGCGAAATTTTTGCGGAAGTCAGAAACGTGGTGGGAACCGGCGCGGCGGTGGTCAGCTTCGTCGCGCTTCTGACCATCGCCAATGGATTGGCCGTGGCGGCGGCTCTCATGGCTGCTTCTGCCCGCCGGCGCGCTCATGAAATCGCTATCCTGCGAACCCTCGGCGCCACCCGGCTTCTCACGTTTGGCGTTCTGATCAACGAGTTCGCCGCTCTTGGATCGGTAGCAGCCTGTCTAGGCGGTGTCGCCGGCATCCTGGTTATGGACGTCGCGATGAGCTTCTCATTGCAAAGGCGGATACTGGAACCGCGCTTGAATGTCTTGGGGGCGGCAATGCTTTTAGGAATCCTCCTGGGCGTGGCTGCGGGGTGCCTGTCCGGCGCGTACGTTTCTCGGCAGCGGCCGCTCGTCGCGCTCCGGCGAGATTGATTCCTGACGGGCGTTAAGAAGCTGCGCTAAGGGTCTACACTCGCCCAGTTGGCATGGCCGCTCGCTGACAATCGAATTGTGCGCGATTTCTCTACATGCATTGTTTCGTTGGGGTTTATGTGGATCCCGCGCAGGCATTTTTCGGCAGCGGCCGCTCGTCAATCTCCGGCGCGATCACCCCCGAACGTGTTGCGAGAATCTGCTCAAGCACAGGAGGGATCTCGAAAACGGCTCGATTGTTCAATGCCTGGATGCTCCGCCGCATTGCCGCATATGTGGCAGGCTTCAGCACCTGCTCGATGGCCGCAGGCAGGTCTTGCATGCGCTTGATCGCCGTGCCCACACCTTGTTCCTCAATCCACCGTGCATTGAACCGTTCGTGAACCAAGGTCCTCCAACTGGTATGTACTATGATGGGCAGCCGCATCGCCAGCGCCTCGCTGATCGAACCGGGCCCGGGCTTTCCGATCAGGAAATCGCTGAGCAGCATGAAATACACGACATTTTCGGTGAATCCCTGTACGTGACAACGATATGGCAAATTGAGGGACTGAAGCTTGCGAAACAATGCAGCATTGCGCCCACACAAAAAGATTAGTTGGAGCTGCATCCCCGCCCGCGCGATGCGCTCGGCTACTTTCAGCATGGCTTGGGAGCCGTATCCACCAAAGAGCACGAGGCCGGTTGGCAGGTCCGGATCGAGGCCCAGATTGCGCAGCTCTTGAGCTCGATCGATGGAATTTGATTCATAAAATTTAGGATGTACGATCATTCCCGACACGGGCCAAATCCGCTCGGCGAGCGGCGCGATCTGTTCTGCCTGCCGGACGGCAGTAGAGGTACCGCAGATGAAGTGTTGTGGTTGCGGCTCGATCCAGAAGCGCGGGGGATAATCGGCCAGATCCGTCAGGATGGTCACGAGAGGAATGTGCGGATTTTCCGTTCGTAGACTGTCGAAGAGGGCGCGATTCAAGTGAGGAACCACGGATACAACCAAATCGGGCTGCAGTTTATTCCAGCGACGTTTGAGCAAGAACACTTGCGCCGGATGGAGGAGGCGAAATAATAAGTGGATGATCGGAAGCAGTTGTTTGGTCCCAATCATCCAATCCCGGCCGAGCAACCAATTGTAGATCACGCTACTGCGCACTCGCAGAAACCAGAAAGCGGGATCGGCCGGCTCCAGAACTTCGTCAGCGTTCACCAATTCCACTCGCCATGGCAGGGCTTGAGGCCGGATAACGTCATCCAGGGCACGTGCCGCGGCGCGATGCCCTCCTCCACCGTCGATATAGACGACAATAACTTTCTTCAATGCGTCATCCACCAGCCTTCACTGCGCTGCCTGCTCCGGGCGATGCCTGCGCGTTACCGCGGATGCAAGAGCCATTCGCCACCCAGCTGGAATTTTAGAAACAACCGAAGTCGCAAGTCGGTAGGGCCAGCCGGGAATAACGAGGAACTGTTGCCGGCGAAAACCGCGTAACGACGCATCCACCACCTGTTCGGCCGTCATCCATAGCGGTGCAGGCGCCAGCTTCTTTCGATCCACACCGAGAGTTTCGTGAAATTCCGAGTAGGTGTAACCGGGACATAATGCCTGGACATAAACGTTGGAACCAACGCTCCGCAATTCCAGGTGAAGGGCTTCCGAAAATACGGTCATCCAGCTCTTGGTCGCGCAGTAGCTGGCGCTTCCAGGGGCACGCACGAATGCCGCCACCGAGGACACGTTGATGATCGCTCCATGATCGCGCGCCACCATGCCGCGCAGCACGGCATGACTCAGG
The DNA here is from genome assembly GCA_963725455.1 of Bryobacterales bacterium. Lineage (GTDB taxonomy): Bacteria > Acidobacteriota > Terriglobia > Bryobacterales > Bryobacteraceae > Palsa-89. Next base: position 54,104 of record CAVRZH010000203.1, on the reverse strand, counting down.
TGCATAGTGGCCATGACATGCAGCCGATGCATCTTTTCCTGACTTTCAAGAGACGCTTCCCAAAACAATTCCGTCGTACCAAAGCCAGCGTTATTCACCAGCAGCGCAAGCCGTTCGTTGGCCTCCAGCGTCGCCGCGGCCTCAGCCAGACCCGTCTCTAGACTCAGGTCGGCTTGCAACAGGTCGGCGCGCGAACCATATTCGGCTGAAAGCTCACTCGAAAGTTGTTCGAGGCGATCCCGTCGACGGGCGATGAGAATAAAGTCGTGCCCAGGCGCCAGCTTCCTGGCGAAGGCCGCGCCAATCCCGCTGGATGCTCCCGTGATGGCAACGACGGGGCGGCTGACACTCGCCGCTACTTGCGATGACATGGACAAGTCCTCAACCCATCTACCGTACCGCACTGCGAAGAAGCAGCGCGTAGATTGGCCCCATCGCAAGGGCATAGATTGCCCGTCGCTGAAGCACGCACCTCGAATGAATTTGGTGCATCCTGGTTAGTTATGACACTGGGGTGGTGGCTTAGGAAACTTGACAACTTCGTTGAACTCTGCGGAAGCGAGCCATGAGTTCTGCCCCACGCACGCTCCTTTCCCTACTCAATCAAAGAGCCGAGCAGCGCGGAGACGCTCCCCTTTACCGCTTTCTGGCGGACGGGGATGTCGACGGTCCCCAGGAAATTCTCTCGGCCCGATCACTCCAGGCGGACGCCCGGAGGATCGCAGCGGCTCTGCACACTCTCGCGTCGCCATCAACTAATGGGCCGCCTCGCGCGCTAGTGGCTTGCCGGTCACCCATCGACTTTGCCCGTGCTTTCTTCGGCTGCGTTTCCGCCGGCATTGTGCCGGTGCCCGTCAACACGCCTCTTCGCTCCACTGCCGAGACGCTAAGCGGGCTGAGAGCTATCACCGAAGATGCGAAGCCGGTTTCGATTATCGCCGACGGCTCAGTTGTGGCAGCGCTTCGAAATGCAAATCGCCAATTCGAGCAAGGCCCCATTGCATGCCCCATATTCACGCCGGGAGAACTGATGACGAACGTTGCCGGTTCGGGTTTCGAGGGCAACAGGTTAGCGGAGGATGATACTGCGTTCCTCCAATACACCTCGGGATCGACTTCAGCGCCGCGAGGCGTAATGATCAGTCACACGAACATATTGTCGAACCTCAAATCCCTGGCGTCTTCCTTCGGCCCACCGCCGGGTGCCGTGGGAGTGAGTTGGCTTCCCCTGGCGCACGATCTGGGGCTGATTGGAAATCTGTTGTTGTCCCTGTACAGTGGCTTGGAGTTAGTCCTGATGACGCCCACCGCTTTCATCGGACGGCCAGTGCGCTGGCTCAAGGCAATATCCAGGTTCAGAGCCTGGGGGACAAGCGCACCAAACTTCGCTCTGGCTTTGTGCGAGCGCGTCATTCGAAAATCTGACCTGGAAGATTTGGACCTGTCCTGTCTGAAAGCCCTTTTTTGTGGGGCGGAGCCAATCGACGCTTCCATCCTCGACAAATTTTCCTACCGTTTCGCTTCGCGGGGTTTTCGCCGCGGAAGTATTCGCCCTTGCTACGGCCTGGCCGAAGCCACGCTCTTTGTCTCGTCGGCCGAACCTGAGAGGCTGCTGGTCAAGAAGTTCGATTCCAGCGCTCTGGCTAGCGGCCGCCTGCAAGAACAGTCCGGCGAAAAGGGCGGAAGATCTGTTGTCTCCTGCGGAATAATTCAGCCCGACCTTGCTGTCGCCATTGTCGACCCGCAGACTGGCCGCCGGCTCGGAGACGATGAGATCGGTGAGATTTGGCTATCGGGAAAGCCCATTGCAAAAGGATATTACGGCCATTCTGAAAAGGAAAATGACGAAGTCTTCCGGGCGCCTCTCGCAGGCTCTAATGAAGGATTCCTTCGCACCGGCGACCTGGGTGCACTGCATGAAAGCGAGTTGTACATTACGGGCCGCATCAAGGAGCTAGTCATCGTGCACGGACGAAACTACGATGCGCACGATCTGGAACGTATTGCGGTTGCGGCACACCCGGACCTGAGCGCCTGTCATGTCGTCGTGTTCGCCGATCTTGAACGCGGCGAACAAGTGGTAGTGATGGTAGGGCTACCCGCTCGAAAACTAGAGTCCGACTACCAGACGATTGCGCGGCGGATTCGAACGCAGCTGGCAGAAGTCTTCGGGCTGCAGCCGGATTCTGTCGTCATCGCACCGCCCAAAAGCATTCCCTACACCTCAAGCGGCAAGCCGCGGCGGGTGGAAGCCCATCGCCGCTACCTGTCCGGATCGATTGTCCCGCTTTTCGTCGACAAACTGCCGGCCGAAGCCGACGCCGATACAAACGACCTTACCAGGCAATCGTTTTCGCTGGTTGACGACATTTCTATCGATGTGATCGAGAAGGTGCTCGTCCGCGAAATCAAAATCGCCGCACGGCTCGGCGAGAGGGAGCGATTACCCGCCCAAGCACGGCTGTCGGAACTTGGCGTGGATTCGCTAGGCCTGGTACAGATCGCAACCGCGATGCAAACCTTTCTGAATCGCGATGTGCCCTTGTCGCTCGTAGACGATGACCCGCCGCTCTCCGTCCTGATCGAGCGCTTGCGAACTCCAGACAGTCAGCGCGTGCCATACTCGCGGTCCGTCCTGACGGTCGAAAACGATTCCCGCCGGACCGCACCCGGCGAGAGCGCCGCTGCAAGTTTGCCCGAACTTTCGATTCTCTTCTTCGCTTCCGAAGATCAGACCGGCCATCAAGATCGCTATCGATTCGTTCAGGATGCAGCGGTGCTGGCGGACCGCAACGGGTTTTCCGCGGTCTGGGTGCCGGAGCGCCACTTCCATCCCTTCGGAGGACTTTTCCCTTCGCCCGCGGTGCTGAGCGCCTGGTTAGCCGCGCACACCAAGCGAGTACGATTGCGGGCTGGAAGCGTTGTCTTACCACTGAACGATCCGCTTCGTGTGGCAGAAGAATGGGCGATGGTCGACAACCTTTCAGGCGGGCGTGTGGACCTTGCGCTAGCCACGGGTTGGGACGCCGATTCGTTCGTGCTCGCGGCGGATAACTATCCCCGGCGGCATGAAGCTCTTTTTGAATACGCGCACCAGCTAATGCATTTATGGAGCGGAGGCGGTCTCTCCCGCCGCAACGGCACGGGCACCCTTCGAGAAGTCAGAACCTATCCGCGCCCCTTGCAGCCTAAAGTCAATATCTGGATCACCGCGACGTACCGCGGCGATCTGTTCGAGCATGCAGGCCGAGCCGGACTAAACGTTTTGACGGCGTTGCTGATGCAGGATGTCGACAAACTCGCGGCCAACATTCGCCGTTACCGGAAAGCGCGCGAAGCCGCCGGTCATGATCCGGCCGAGGGGCGTGTGAGCGTTATGCTGCATACTTACGTGGGCGCCAGTGACGCGGAGGCTCGCAGCACGGCTCGACAGCCGCTATCCGACTACCTGAAATCCTCAATCGACCTGTGGAGCAAGGAATCCGAGGAACTAAGGAGGTTGCCGCAAAATCAAGTGGCAGAGGTCGCGGTGAGCCGTTACATCGATCGTTCATCACTGATTGGCGACTCAGATGCGGTTCTCAGGATGCTTGCGAAACTACGGATGGTAGGGACCGATGAAGTCGCATGCTTGGTCGATTTTGGCATCGCGGGCGAAGCGGCGCTCCAATCCATTGAACGGCTGTCAAATGCGATCGCAACTGCCGGCAACACAGCACAGGAAATTAACGCCGGCGCCAGAGTGGTTGATGAGCCGGCGGCCGGCTGCAGTCTCGATGCAGGGCGGTCTCTGCAGAAAGCGGAATTCGAGGACGTGTTCGAGCCTGCGTTTCGATTCGCCCGGATGATCCAAAAGTCCGATTTGGCGCCGTTCTATCGTGCCTTCTCGCATTGGGAAGGCACGCATGCGCGGCTCGCGGGAAAACGAACCCTCATTTTGAGCTCCTTCGACTATCTGGGGCTCGGCACAAATCGACGTGTCCGGGCAGCCGCCGCTCAAGCCGCGGAAGAAAGTGGCACTAGCCGCTCGGGTTCGCGAGTCCACTCCGGCACAACGCCGGAGATTCTAGCGTTGGAGGAGAAACTGGCCAGCTTTCTGCATCGCCAGGATGCGTTCCTTTGTACGACGGGCTACCACGCTATGGCAGCCGTGGTGACCACATTCATGAATAGCCGAACTACGCTGGTTGTGGACGAGGCGATTCACGCGTCGATTTTGGATGGCGCCGCCAACGCTCACTGCCGGCTCTTACGCTTCCGGCACAACGATTGCGGCGAATTGGATGCGATCCTCCAGGGCGCAAAATCCGCGATGGTCATGGTGGAAGGTGTTTATTCCAATTACGGCGATCTCTCGCCGTTACCTGAGATCCAGGAGATTTGTAGGCGCCATAATGTTCGCCTGGCGCTGGATGACGCGCATGGCCTGGGCGTCCTTGGATCAACAGGCCGCGGTGCGGAAGAACATCACGGTCTGATCGGCGCTTGCGACATCCTGGCCGGCACATTCTCAAAGAGCCTGGCATCCATCGGCGGATGGATTTCGGGCGATCGGGACGTGATCGAATATGTGCGGTACCACGGCCGCTCCGCCCTCTTCACCGCTGCTATTTCGCCGCCGATGGTTGCGGCAGCCTCCGCCGCGCTAGACGTTTTGATGGAAGAACCTCAATTGGTGCGGCAGTTGGCACACAATGCCAGCTCGTTGCGCCGCGCTCTAGAGGATTGTGGCGTGCCCTTTGCCAGTGGCCAGGGGCCCATCATTCGCGTACCGGTCTACGACGACGCTAAATGTATCCGCATCTGCAACGAACTTCTGCGGCGTGGCATTTACGTCAATAGCGTGCTGTATCCCTCGGTACCTCGCAACGAAGCAATGATCCGAATGTGCGCTTCAGCAGCTCACGATCCGGCCGAGCTTCGATTGGCCGCCGAAGAGTTTGGGGACGCTTATGAGACGGTCATCGGATCGAACCGGTCGCGCGACGATCAGCCGGTGTAATACAGTTTCAGCGCCTTCTCGATGAGAGAATACGGCGCAATCCGCTTCAGCCATACCGCGGCACGCTGCGAGATGGGTCCGACGGTGTATCTTAAACGAGGAGTGCGGGTATAAATCAGCCTGTGAACCAGGCGCGCGATTTTATCGGGTTCCGGTCCTGCCTGCTCGTCGGCTGCCATACGCCGAATGGCTCGCTCCAGCGGCCCGCGGTAAGCCGGATTTTCCGCGGAAGCGGCAGTGAGGCGGCGCTTGTGGGTGAACGAGGTGCGGTGATCGCCCGGCTCGATGAGTACAACTCGAATGCCTAGGCTACGCACTTCGAGCCGCAACGCTTCGCTTAGACCTTCCAGCGCGAATTTGGAAGCGCTATACAGGCCCTGATAAGGGATCGCGATCAAACCTCCGATGGATCCGATGTTGATGATGCAACCCGCGCCCTGCTTCCGCATGACCGGCAGCGCAGTCCGGCACACCCGTAATACGCCCAGGAAGTTCACATCGAACTGCTCCATCGCCTCTTCTACCGAGGTGTCTTCCACGGCGGCGGCGATTCCCATCCCGGCGTTGTTGACCACTACGTCGAGCCTCCCCTCGCGGTCTAGAATATGCTTACAAGCGTTCTGAACAGAGTCTTCCGAAGTGACATCCATTTGCAACGGCTCAAAACCTACGCTGCCCTCCTCCGCCTCAACAAACGGATTGCGCGAGCCCCCGTATACACGGCAACCTTGTCGTGCCAGGTACTCGGAACAGTTCTTGCCAATTCCCGAGGATGCACCGGTTACTAATACAACGGGCCGGTTGACAGGCGAAGATGTTTCTTTGCCAATCACTCTTAGCTCTCCTTCGGAGTGCTGACCGCTTCCATCCACAGGGTTCGCATGGCCGACCACAGGCTGGAACTATTGGTCCGTCGATACGCTGAATCATTTGGGAGCAGATTCATCAGTATTGTGTGCGCGTCCGAAAGCGAATGGTAAGGCAAGTGGGGAAGCATATGATGCAGCGCGTGAAAACGCAAACCCACCGGGCATAGCAATTCAGTCAACAGGCCACCACCGGGGTAATTCCAGGAGTCCTCAACCTGTCCGAGGAACGTCATGGAGCCGCCGGCATTCCGGAATTTGTGCGACAACATCGTGCGGAACGAATTGACGAAGCTAACCATCATCATCACCGCCATGCCCGTCAGAAGCCAGCGCCAGGAGAGATAGCCGGAAATACATCCCAGCAATACGAGGAACGCCCATCCCACAGCGCAACGTTCCTGGCGCCGCCAAATACGGAGTTCGCGTTTGCCGGGCGCTGGACGTTGATACGACCCACGGATCACGAGAGCGGAAGCACGCCGCTGGAGCCAGGCGCGCGCCCCCGGCGACAAGCAACAGATTGGGACTAGAACGACGAACCGAAACAGTGCCAGAGCCGGAGCCACCAAACTCACCAGCGGAAACAAAACAATATGAACGGGTGGCTTAATTCCCCACGGAATATATTCGCCATCCTCACCAGTGCCGTAGATGTTGCGGGAGTGATGCTCGAGATGTATGGAATACATGAACGAAGGACAAAGGAATGGAATACCGGCCAGGAGATTCCACGCTGTTGTGAACGCTCGCATCTCGCCGGATCGGAAGTGAACCACTTCGTGAATGAAGGCGAACGACCTGTACCACAACATGCCGGCGCCGATAAAGCACATGCAGCGCACAGGCCAGGGCGGTCCAGATGCCGCGGCGCTCCAATAAAACGCGACAGTGCCCAAAGAGTGGACCAGCAGAAAATCCAGCCAGTAGATAATCGGCCGCCGCCGGGATACGGAACGCGTGAGTCGATGCGCGGTCCGGATTAGATCCTCATCGCACGCTCGCAAAGCCGGGCGTGACTCGCCATCTTCTACCGACTCCAACACGTTGCTATGGTATCGTTTCCTGAGTGGAATCTGGCGCGCGGACTGCAATCGAGTTGAACATCCTGGTTGCTCCCGTCGAAAATCGTGCCGAGATGCGGCGCTTCATCGAGTTTCCATACGAACTTTATCGCCGCGATCCTTATTGGGTTGCGCCCCTCCGGGCCGAGCAACAGGAACTCTTCGATATATCCAAGCATCCGTTCTGGAAACGCGCCGATATGCGTTGTTTTCTGGCGGTATCAGACGGTAAAGTTTGCGGTCGCGTCGCCGCCATTGACGATCACACGCACAACCGGGCTACGGGCGAGCGCATAGGAACCTTCGCATTTTATGAATCGATCGATTCAGAATCAGTCTCGCACGCGTTGCTGCGGTCGGTAAGAGAATGGCATTCTGAACGAGGATTAACCACCCTGCGGGGCCCTCTCAACCCATCCATCAACTATGAATGCGGAATTTTAGTGGACGGTTTCGATTCCATCCCCTGCACTATGATGTCGTACAACCCCCCGTATTACGCGCGCTTGCTTGAATCCACTGGCCTTCGAAAAACGAAAGACCTGTTTGCTTTTCGTTTGCACAGTAACGAGCCCTATGCAGCCAGGCGAGCTCGCCTGGACCGGGCGGTTAGGGTGCTTTCGACGGCTTCCATCCGCATTCGGCCAGTTCGGCTCGATCGCCTGGATGCGGAAATTGACGTGATATGGAATCTTCACAACTCCGCATGGCGCGAGAATTGGGGCGCGTCGCCCCTCACACCTGAGGAGATTCAGTATCTCGCGCGGCAACTGAAGGGGATTGTGATTCCCGATCTGGCACTGGTCGCGGAGATCGGCGGTGAGCCGATTGCGTTCGGCCTGTGTATACCAGACATAAATCAGGCCCTGAAGCATGCCAAGGGATCGCTGTTTCCATTTGGACTTTTCAAAATCCTTTATTACAAGTCGAAGATCAAGAAACTTCGTGTGCTCGCATTAGGGGTGGCGAGCCAATACCGGGACTCAGGGGTCGCCGCTCAACTATATGCGCGCCTGGTCCAGACAGGCCTCGATCTGGGCTACAACGAAGCGGAGTGCTCTTGGGTTGTAGAAGATAACCATGCGATGCTTCGAAGCCTCGACTTTTTGGGCGCGGAACGCTATAAGACCTACCGGATTTACGAAAGATCGCTCGATGCAGGTGGAGTGGAAGGCCAACAGTTATAGTTTATTTATGCGTGTCCCGCGGCGCTGATGCTCCCGGCTCTCTCGCCAGTCGCACGTACTTGCACGGGAAGAGTGAAAGAGAAGGAGGCGCCTACGCCTTCACCCGAAGCGGCCCATAGCCGGCCGCGGTGGGCATCAATGATGGAGCGGCAAATCGCCAGCCCCATGCCCATACCGTTCTCTTTGGTGGTGAAGAACGCCTCGAAGATTTTGTCCGGTTCCCTTATGCCCGGGCCGCAATCCCGCACCTCCACCAGAATGGTTTCCGGGCTGGGCTGTTTCGAACCAATGAAGAGTATCTTGGGACGGTCCACCACCTGATCCATGGCCTCGATCGCGTTGAGAAGCAGATTGAAAACCAGTTGCTGCAACTGCACGCGATCCCCCGCCACGGGAGCCAAATCCCGACCCAGGTCCGTCTCCACGGCCACGCTTTTTCTCGCCGTCTCGCCAGTCAGGAGGTGCAGCACTTCGCCGATCAACTCATTCACATCCAGCTCGATCTTCTCGGTGGCGGCCTGTTTGAACAGGGCCCGGATGCGCCGCACCACCTCCCCGGCTTCCTTACTGTCGCGAACAATCCTTTCGGCGGCTTCCTGCGCTTTGGCGATGCCAGGAGGCTGCGCCGCAAGCCAACGCAAGCAGGCCTGACCGTTCGTTATCACGGCAGCCAGAGGCTGGTTAACTTCGTGTGCAATGGCCGCGGCAAATTCTCCAACCGTGGCCGTCTGTATCGCCCGCGACAACCGTTCCTGGCTGCTGCGCAGAGCTTCCTCGGCCCGCTTGCGGTCGGTAATTTCCTGTCGCAACTCGTGGTTGGCCGCGGCCAGCTCCGCGGTTCGCTGCGCGACCCGTCGATCCAGCTCGCTCGCGAGATGCTTTTGTTCGCTGAGGAGCCGCGCCCCTTGCAGCCCAATAGACGCTTGATTCGCGGCTACGCTCAGAACTAATCTTTCGGTTTGCAGCGGGAAATCCGCTCGCTCCGACCCTGCTACGATTTCGCCAATTTCACCCTGCAGCCCCAGCCCCAAGGGCAGGATCGAAATGTCTCGGCCGCCTATCGGGTTCCGTATCAGCGCAGGCCATTCCAGAGGGTCGGCCCCCAACCAGTTTTTGAATGCCTCGCCGATCTCGTGCGGTTCTCGCGATGGAGCGAAACGCACCATCTCGATGGGCGCCTGACGCTCCGCGCCCCTTATCCGTACATAGACCAGATCAAGCTGGAGCATGCGCAGAAGCGCGTCGATCAAGCTGTGAACAATCTGCGATGGCTCACCGCCGCTCCACATGGCAGGAAGGGCGAACAGGCTCACCAGATCATTAATGCAACGCTCGAGTCGCTTGATCTCGGCTGCAACATCTCCGGGTTGTGCATCCATATCTCAGGCTGTCGCAGGTGAGCTTCTGCGGCCAATCCGCCGTTGGCGAAATTCTCGCAGGAACTCATCCGGCGGCACAAAGAAAGGATTCTGCTGAAGGATACCGCCAACGATCACCAGCGGATGCGTCCGCATGATGTCAATCACCGCGTCACCTCCAAACTGCCCCAGATGGTAAGTGCAGATGACGGCGTCGTCGTGTTGGCGCCACACCTCGTTTACACGCGACTCGAATTCAATCACGTCGTCGACATGAGATCGATCTTCCACCGCCCAGTCCATACGACAACAAATGCGGCTCAGCGGAAATCCTCCGGGAGCGTTTCCACTGGCCAGCTGCTCAAACACCTGCAGCATCCGATCCTGATCGAAGCGGCCATCCGGAAGGTAGACTTCGGTATTGACCCGAAGCTCCAGTTGACCGCTCTGTTGCGCTGCCGCCGGGTCGATGCCCGCGGAGGCCAGGCGTTGCAGGTGGTCCTGACGTTGGTCTGGATTTAGGACATGAACGGCTTTGTCGCCAGATTCCAACCCGTCCTTTATAAACGGAAGCAAAACGCGATATTCTTCTTCATCGCTGTTGAAAAACGCGCAGACGTGACGGGTTTCGCCGAGCTGGGACCCGGCTAGGGATATGGGCGCTGGGACGCTCTTCATAGCCATATTTCTCCTAATATGGATATGGTACAACGCAGGTCTAACGGGCCCGTCGCTTCAGTACGGCAGGAAATGCACTAACCCGGAGCGCCGGCTCCGCCTGAAAGCGGCTGGAGTTCGCCGAGCATTGTGGGGATAAGTTCCGAAACAGTCGGGTGAATGTGCATGGCCCGTTGAATCACCGTGTACGGCGCCTTGGCATACATCACGTCCAGGATGGCGTGAATGGCCTCGTCGCCGCCGGTTCCCAGGAGAGCGGCTCCCAGGATCTCGTGAGTTTCGGCATCCACCATGATCTTCATAAACCCCTGTGTCTCGCCCTTCTCAACCGCGCGGCCAACCTTCGTCATGGGCCGCCGGCCAATCAACGCGCGGCGTCCGCTTTTGCGAACTTCTTCTTCGGTCATACCTGCACGGCCGAGCGGAGGATCAAGGTATACCGCATAGGCGGTAATGCGATCGCTGACTTTGCGCGAGTCGTTATCCAGAAGATTCGCGGCGACGATTTCAGAATCGTTAAAGGCGGTGTGGGTGAACCCGCCTTTTCCGTTGCAATCCCCCAACGCCCAGATCCCCGGGACGCTGCTGCGCAATTGATCATCAACCTCAATGTACCCGTGCTTGTCGACAGCGACGCCCGCGTTCGCGAGCCCAAGGTCGTCGGTATTGGGACGGCGTCCCACGGCCAGCAGGAGATGTGACCCGCTTACTTCGCGATCACCACTGGCGCAGTCAACGTGAGCAAGGATCTCTTCTCCGCGCCTCGAAAAGCCCATACAAGTTGCGTTCAGACGAACGTTGACGCCTTCGTGCTCCAGGATCTCCCGCATGGCGATGGAAATATCCTCATCCTCATCCCGAGCCAAGCGCGGCGCTCTCCCGGTCATGGTGACTTCGCTCCCGAACCGGCGGTACATTTGCCCGAACTCCAGGCCAACGTAGCCGCCGCCGATGATGATCAGGTGACGCGGAAGAAAGTCGACGTCCATGATAGAGCTGTTGGTAAGGTATGGGACTTCTTTAATTCCCGGCATATCAGGCACCACGGCGCGACCGCCCACGTTGATGAATATCCGATCTGCCGTTAGCGTTTCCAAGCCGACGCTCACTTCCTTCGCGGACTCAAAGCGGCCATGTCCCTGGTACACGGTGCAGTTTGCCATTCCTCTCAACCAGCTCTCGACGCCTGTTCTCGACTCCCCCGAAATCGCGTCCTTCCTCGATTTGACGAGCTGCATGTCGACGCTCACCGCGCCATTGTTAACCACTCCGAAATCGGCCGCGCGACGAACCATGTGGGCCGCATACGCACTAGCAACCATCGTCTTGGTGGGTATGCAGCCGGTGTTGACACACGTACCCCCAAACAATTTGCGCTCAATAATCGCAACCTTCATTCCCGACGCTGCCAGGCGCTCGGCCAGGAAGGGACCAGCCTGACCGGTTCCGATGATAATCGCGTCGAAGGTCTTAGGCATTGAGCTCCCTGGTTCGACGACTGCACGTGCTGGGCCACGGCGGCGGCACGGTCCGGGACTCGTTCGGCCCCGGTTCGTCTCTGTAGACAATTGGGTCAATAATCGGGTCGACTGTCGGCTATCGGTGTCGGGCGGATGGCTTTCCGGGCAGTCCGCCCAATGACTTGAGGCACATCGCATTCTTCGCACGATGAATGCGTGCTGGTTCTTGAAATGCTTTCTGCCAGCCTGTGACATCGCAAACCACAGCACTCTCTGATTTTCAGACCAAAAGGGTGCCCCTCCGTCACGGAGCCGGCCATATGCCGGTACTCGGCTTTGGCACCCTCATTCCGACTGCGGCCGAAACGATAAGGGCTACCAGAGACGCGCTGGAAGCTGGATTTCGACATTTCGACTGTGCGGAACGATATCGAAATGAGCGTGAGGTGGGGGAGGCGTTGCAGGCAGGGCTGGCGGCCGGAGGGATTGCGCGCGAAGAGATCTTCGTGACCACAAAGTTGTGGAACACAAATCATCGGCCTGAGCGCGTCCAACCGGCTTTTGAGGCAAGCCTGGCGAGACTCGGGCTCGATTATCTGGATCTCTACCTCAGTCACACTCCATTTGCGTTTCAACCAGGGGACGACCACGATCCGCGGGATCAAAGCGGCAATATTCTCTACGATCGCGCCGTAACCATGCTCGACACTTGGCGGGCGATGGAGAGCCTCGTGGACCGTGGAAAATGCCGGGCCATCGGACTATCTGACGTCACTTTAGACAGCCTTGCGCCCATCTTCGAATCCGCGAGAATCAAGCCAGCCGTGGTCCAAGTGGAAGCCCATCCGTACCTACCCGAAACGGAGCTTCTGGAATTCTGCAAAAAGAACCGTATCGTGTTTTTGGCCTTTGCGCCATTGGGGCACGGACTAAGGCCGGGGCCGCTCGTAGATCCGATTATTTCGGCAATTGCCGCACGAGTTGGCCAGACGCCGGCACAGGTGCTGTTGGCTTGGGCGATCGAGCGTGGCACGGCTCTGCTTACTACGCCCAGAACTGCGGCCCGCGCGCGTGAGAATTTCAACATCTCCCCTCTTCCGGAAGACGCGCTGGATGAAATCAATCGCATTCAGACCAGACAGAGGTTCAATGAAGTAGTGAAGACCGGCAGCCCGGGTTTCATTCCACGAGGGAGATGATTATGCAAGGGGCCTTAAGATGAACGATCAACAAACCAAGGAGCAGACTCCTGGGGTGCGAGATCTCCAGATCCGTGCGGCACTGGATCGGCATTGGGCGGCGTCCGATGCCAACGATTTTGAAACCGAGCACCTTATCTATCACGAGGACGCGGTGCTCGAATACCCGCAGTCGGGCGAGCTAACCCGCGGCCGACGAAACATACAGGCCCAACGCGCTAGCCAGCCTAGCAAAAAGCGGTTTTCTATCCGGCGAATCATTGGCGGCGGCGATCTTTGGGTCACCGAATTCATCCTTGCCTATGACGGCAAGCCGTCCTACACCGTGAGCGTCATGGAGTTCAGTGGCGACAAAGTTGCGCGGGAAACACAGTACTTTGCGGATCCATTCGTGGCTCCCGCATGGCGTGCTCAATGGGTGGAACGGATGGCGTGATGGAATCGAATCATGCGTAAAGACCTCGTGCCCGGAAACATTTTTCCTGACTATCAATTGCCCGATCACACGGACAAGGTTCGCAGACTCAGCGAACTCCAGGGCGACGATCCCCTGATCCTCACGCTCTCGCGCGGCCATTACTGCCCGAAGGAACACCAGCAACATCTCGACCTGGCTGCGTTTTATCCGAAGATCGCTGTGGCATACACCCAAATCGTCACCATCTCCACCGATGACCACCACACTCTGCAGGAGTTTCGCGCATCGGTGGGCGCCCAGTGGACGTTCCTCTCCGATCCCGACAGAACGATTCAAAAGGACCTCGACATCGCGGAGTACACTGACCCCGAGCACAATCCGATGATTCCGCACACACTCGTGCTCAAGCCGGGACTTATCATCCACAGCGTCTATAACGGTTACTGGTTCTGGGGCCGGCCTTCTGTCGCCGACCTCTGGCTCGACCTGCGAGCCGTGATGAGCGAGATCCGCCCCGATTGGGACCTGAGGAAACCTGGACTCCGCGAGGCTTGGAAAGCAGGCGACTTGTCGAAATTCCACGGATGGAGCAAGGAGCCGAAAGCGGTTTAGCTTGGACGGGCCGCCAGCGAAGCCTCAAAGGCCGCGATTTTATACAGCGCGCCCAGAGTGGGAACATTGAAACAGGCCTCGTCGAAAAGGTCCGCCGAAGCGCTGGTCATCAACGCGATCATTCCCACATGCACCAGTTCCGTGGCTTGCTCCCCCATCGCGTGGACACCCAGCAGCCGCATATCGGACCGTCGAAAGAGCAGCTTCAAGAAACCGTCTGTGTCGCCGATAATCCGGCCCCGCGCGCTGCGGGCATAAGGCGCGCGGCCCGCCACGTATTCCACGCCGTCCCGTTGCAGAGCCTCTTCCGTCTCACCGGCCGTGCTGACTTCCGGGATGGTGTAAACGCCAGTGGGAAGGAAGCGCGAGGGCGGGGCCAATTCGGCCGAATCGAAAGCCGCGCGCACCGCGTGCCGGGCCTGCTGCATGCTGGTGGAAGCCAGCGCGGGGAACCCGATCACATCGCCGGCGGCAAAGACGTGCGGAATGTTGGTTCGGTAACTGGCGTCGACCGGAATGATGCCGCGCTCACCCACGGTTACTCCCGGAGCAGCCAGATTCAGGGTTTCCGTATTGCTTTTCCTGCCGCTGGCGACCAGAACCGCATCCACGCTCAACTGATCGCCCGGCTCAAGCGTGATTGTTACTTTTCCTGACTCCTCCTGACGATAGGAGCGGGGGCGGGCGCCCCAGTGAAAGCGAATTCCGTTCTTCTCCATGGCTGCCGTCAAAGCGCGGGAAAGTTCCGCATCCAGAAACGGAAGAAGAGCGTTGCGTCCGTCAATCAAATGAACGCTCGCACCCAAGGCGGCGAAGGTGGATGCGTACTCGCTGCCAATCACGCCCGCACCTACCACTGCCATCGTTCCCGGGAGACGATCCAGCTCAAGGATCGTATCGGAGTCATAGATCTCGCGGCATCCGAACGGGAAACCAGGCGGGTGAGCCGGCGCCGATCCCGTCGCGATCAAAATGTAATCGCCGTGGAGTGAAATCGGATTGTCACCGCCGACAGACACTGTATGCGAGTCAACGAAAGCCGCACTGCCGCAGTAAACCGCGGTATTCCACGCATCCATGCGCTGCGAGAGCGATTGATTCAATCCGGCTTTTACATGCTGTTCGTGGCGAAGAAAGTCGGCGACGGTCGCTTCGCGCCGAAGCGATAGATCTACACCGAACAGACTGCGGGAGCGCGCACCCGACAAGGCGAGGGCAGTTTCGCGCAACGTCTTGCTGGGAACCGTCCCCGTATTCGCGCCTGCGCCGCCCAACTCGGCGCGATAGTCCACCAACGCTACCTTCTTGCCCATCGAAGCGGCCGTGGTGGCCCCGACGACTCCCGCCGGGCCGCCGCCGATGACGATCAGATCGACCATAAGTATGTTTTCGCTCATTTGACGAATTCTCAGCGCCGAGTACGGGCGTTGCACCGATGCCTGCACCGAGCTAGATGCCGGCACTGAGCAAAATGACCGGCACATTGCCAGACCGCGGCACGCACTTGTTTCCAAGATATCGCCAACGCGCACACGATTGTGAAATGCAATCAGTGTCAGGGCGCTAACGCAAGCCAGCGCAGGAATTTCCCGGCCACCTGAATCGGGGCCGTCGACCTGTTGAGTCGATCCGCCAACAATAGTGTCCAACGGACCCTACTTCAGTCTTTCGTTTCTATAGTTTCGCAGCGGTGCGGCACATGCATACACAAGAACGAGCAGGCGCAGTCGACCGTAATAACGGAGCGAAGGAGTCATCATGATCAGTCACATTCGAATAGGCAGGGAGTGGGACTACTCGGTCGTCGGTGCTTGCATAGCCCTGTTCGCAGGTACAGCACTCCTTGCACAACAAGCTCAGTTTCAGGGCAGCGTTCCGACGGGGGCAGCATCTGCCACTCCCCTATCCTTGACGCTCCGCGATGCGATCGATCGCGGCCTCAAGACCAACCTTGGTCTGCTGCTCAGTGGACAGGCGAGTGAAAGCGCGCGCGGTGAGCGGCTGCGGTCCCTAAGCGCGCTCCTGCCGCAAGTGACCGGGGCGGTCAGCGAGAACGTCCAGCAAGTAGACCTGCTAACCAAAGGGATCAACTTTCACATCGGAAGCTTTTCGAGTCCGGCGATCGTCGGCCCGTTCCAATATACCGATGCGCGCGCCTATGCCTCCTTTAGCGTCTTCGATTACAGCCTGCGCAAAAGCTATCGTGCTGCCCAAGAGAACCAGCGCGCCGCTCAACTATCGTTCAAAGACGCTCGCGACTTAGTGGTGCAGTCCGTGGCCAATGCCTACCTGCTGGTGATTGCCGGTTCCTCCCGGGTGCAAGCCTTGCGGGCGCAGGTGGAAACCGACCAGGCCATCTACGACCGCACTGCCGACCAGCACCGTGCCGGCACTGCGGCGGCGATCGATGTACTCCGGGCTCACGTCGAGCTACAGCAGGAACAACAGCAATTGATCGCGCAGAACAATCAGGTCGCCAAAGACAAATTAGCTTTGGGACGAGTGATCGGCCTGCCAACTGGCCAACAGTTTACGATCGTCGACACCGAACCCTACTCGCCACTGGCCGCGATGACTCCGGATCAGGCTGTGCGCACTGCTTACGAACAGCGCGCGGATTTCCAGAGCGCCCAAGCCTCCGTGCGTGCCGCCGAGGATTTCGTGAGTGCCGCTCGCGCTGAGCGTTACCCGACCTTGGGCGTTAGCGCGGATTACGGAGCTGACGGGACAACGCTCAACAACTCCCACGGAACATTCACCTTTCAAGCCGCCGCCAAATTCAATATTTTCGACGGTGGCCGAATCAGCGGCGACATCATTCAAGCCCGCGCGGCATTGAAGCAGCGGCAGGATGAGCTAGGCGATCTTGGCGGCCAGATCGATTATCAAGTCCGGGCGGCTTTGCTTGACATCCAGTCGGCCGCCGACCAGGTAGCAGTCGCCAGGAGCAATCTCGACCTGGCGAATCAGACCCTGACGCAGGCTCAGGACCGCTTCGCGTCCGGAGTCACCGACACCATTGAGGTGGTGCAAGCCCAGGGATCGGTGGCCGTGGCCAACGACAACTTGATCTCAGCCTTGTACGCCCACAACCTGTCGAAGGTCGAACTCGCGCGCGCCCTGGGATCTACCGAGCAGCGAATTCAGAAATTCATGGAGGTAAAGTAGCCGTGCCTGATGTGACAACAAGCGAAAGCCCCGCCGCGAACAAGCGGCCAGCCGATTCCTTCCAGCCCCAGACGCCACGCAAGGGCCGTAAAACGCTCGTTCGCGCGATTGTGTTGCTGATCGCGTTGGGCGCGCTGGCCGCTGGCTCTTACTACGCCTGGGAGTATTTCAGCGCGTTCGAAGACACGGATGACGCTCAAATCGATGGGAACATCAACGCGATCAGCGCGCGGATCAACGGCTACGTCGTGGATGTGCCCGTTGACAATGAGCGTTACGTGAAAGCCGGCGAAGTGTTGGCCCGTATCGATCCCAAGGACTACCAGGTCGCGCTGGCTCAAGCCGAGGCGGATCTGGCCGCCGCCGAGGCAAGCTATCAGGGCTATCGCACCGATGTACCCGTTACCTCCACCACCACCAGCAGCCAGTTGACCTCGACGCGTTCCGGCAAGGTGGACGCGGTAGCAGCGTTGTTGGGCGCCCAGCGCCAGTTGAGCGCGGCCCGGTCGCGCCTGATTACCGCCCAGGCCAATGTGCGCGAAGCCGAGGCAACCCACAAGAGGGTAGCGGACGATGTGGCTCGGTACAAGAAGCTGGTGGACAAGGATGAAATTTCCGAGCAGATTTACGACACGGCGGTTAACAACGCCAACTCCGCGAACGCGACCGTAGACGCACGTCGGGCAGAGGTCACCGAAGCCGAAGACAATATCCGCGTCGCGCAGAGTACCGTAGACCAGGCCAATGCCCGCATCGAGCAGGCGGATGCCTCCATCCAAGCCGCGTTAACCGCGCCGCAACAGGTAGCCATCAGCCAGGCTCGTGCCAAAACGTCCGAAGCCCAAGTGCTTGAGAAACGCGCCGCCGTTGACCAGGCCCGGCTGAATCTCAGCTACTGCACAATTGTCGCGCCGGTAAACGGCATCATCGAAAAGAAGAGCGTCGAGGTAGGTAGCAATGTCTCTCCGGGCCAGGAGCTGATGGCAGTTGTGCCTTTGGATGACATCTGGGTAACGGCCGATTTCAAGGAAGCGCAGTTACGCCATATGAAAGCGGGCCAGCGAGTGAAGTTTAGCGTGGATGCCTATGACCGTGAATACACAGGTAGAGTCACCGGTATCGGTGGCGCCAGCGGTTCGCTGCTCAGCCTGCTACCGCCGGAAAATGCCACGGGAAATTTCGTGAAGGTAGTGCAGCGCCTCCCCGTGCGGATAGATATCGATCCAAACCAAAACGCTGACCACCGGCTGAGACCCGGCATGTCAGTGGAGCCGAAAGTCTATGTCCGATAGCGCAGAGGTACTTACCGCTCCTGAGGTCCCCTGGCGGCCGAAATTTAATCCCTGGCTCATCGGGGTGGTGGTTGCGATGGCCGCGTTCATGGAGGTGCTCGACACCAGCATCGCCAACGTGGCTTTGCCATACATGGCGGGGGGCCTTGGTTCGAGCAACGACGAAAGCACTTGGGTGCTCACTTCGTATTTGGTGTCCAATGCCATCGTTCTTCCGATCAGCGGCTGGCTGGCCAGCCTGTTCGGCCGAAAACGCTTCTTCATCGTCTGCATTTTCATATTTACGGTGGCTTCGGTCCTCTGCGGCAGCGCCAGTAGCCTGAACATGCTGCTCCTGTTTCGCGTGATCCAGGGCGCCGGTGGCGGCGGACTTCAGCCCATGGCGCAGGCCATCCTCGCCGATACCTTCCCGCCACAGAAGCGGGGCCTCGCGTTTGCGCTCTACGGAATCACAGCGATCATGGCTCCGACCATCGGACCGACACTGGGCGGATGGATCACCGATAACTATTCCTGGCGCTGGATCTTCTTCATTAACCTGCCGGTAGGAATCCTGGCCGCATTGTTAGTCATGAAGCTGGTGGAAGATCCGCCGTTCCTGCGGCGAGAAAAACGGGCCGGCGTAAGCGTCGACTTTATCGGCATCTCGCTGCTTGCTCTGGGCGTGGGAGCTCTGCAAGTGGTGCTCGATAAGGGGCAGGAAGATGATTGGTTCGGGTCCACGTTTATCACCCGGCTGGTGATCATCTCCGTGGTCTGTCTGGTTGGCTTGGTCATTTGGGAGTGGCGTCATAAGACACCCATCATCGACGTGCATCTGTTCAAGAACTTCAACTTCGCGACTGCCAACCTCATGATGTTTATCTTTGGCGTTCTGCTATTCGGCGCGCTGGTGACGATGCCGCAATTTCTCCAGACCGTCTTGGGATACACGGCGGAAAATGCGGGGCTGGTTCTGTCGGGCGGCGGCGCGGTGGTACTAGCGCTGATGCCCATCGTGGGCATGCTGGCCGGAAAATATCCAGCTAAATACATCATCGCCGCAGGCTGGCTGGCACTGGCGATCGGGATGTATGTCTCCACAGTCCAGTTGGATACGTTGATTAGTTTCAAGTCAGCTACCATCCTGCGTTTGATTCAATCCGTGGGCCTCGGCCTTCTGTTTGTTCCGGTAACCATGGCGGGCTACATCGGGATGCCCGCCGAAAAAGCCAATAGCGTGGCCGGCATCATCAACTTCATGCGCAATATCGGTAGCAGCGTGGGAACCTCTATGGTCACGACGCTGCTGGCGCGGCGCGCGCAAGTTCATCAGGTGGTGTTGTCGCAGCATACTAGTCGGTTCGATCTGTCTGTTCAGAACAATGTCAAAGCGTTGAGCCTGCGACTGGTGCACTCCGGCTCGAGCGCTGCCGACGCGCCCAAGCGAGCCTACGGTCTGCTTTACCGAGCTATGGGAGGACAAGTAGAGACACTCGCTTACATCGATATCTTCCTGGTGCTGACCGTCGCGGCGAGCATCATGTTTCTGCTCGCCTTTATCGTTCGCAAAAATGATCCCAAAGCCAGTGGCGGTATGGCCGTGGGCTAGCGAGGCTACTTAGCCCAGAGGCGCGGGCGACTTGCTTAGAAGCGAGGCCTTTCATGATCAAAATCATTACAATCGATCGGGAATACGGCAGCGGAGCGGCGGATATCGCCGCCACACTTGCGGCGCGGCTTGGCTGGAAATTGTGGGACGAGTTGCTTACCATCCAGATCGCCGGCATGCTAGGCTGCGATTGCCCCGCCGTGGAGCAACTGGAGGAGCGCCGCGACGCCCCGCACTACAGGCTATTCAAGGCGTTCCTGCGCGGCAGCTTCGAAGGGACGTTGAATGCTCAGCGCGTAAAGATGGTGGATGCGGGCTGTATCCGCGAAGCCTCCGAAAAAGTGGTGCTGGATGCGGCTGCACAAGGCAATTGCATAATCGTCGGGCGCGGCTCAGCCTATTATCTTCATTCCCACCCGGATGCTTTTCACGTGTTCGTCTATGCATCGTTTGAAGAAAAAATCGCGCGGCTGCGCGGCCTGGGCAAGAGCGAGGAAGAGGCCCACGTATTGGTCGAGACGGTGGACCAGGACCGGGCCGCGTACATCAAGCAGTACTTCAAACTCGAGTGGCCGTTCCGCGAGATTTACCATCTCATGATCAACTCGTCACTGGGCGATTATGTGGCGGCCGAGACGATTATGAATTCCGTTGCCAGTTTCGAAAAATCGCTCGCGCGCCGATGACGACTGAGATTCGTCCGGCCAATTACCCCTAAGCTTTTCACTGCAGCGTTCGGTAAGATCGACCTAGCCAACGTACACCTATCTAAGACATCCTGATTCCGATTCCAAGGGAGGACTGCTTGATTCCGCAAGAAAAGAGCGCGGCAGCGATGCGCGGCCTCCGCGCGGCTTTCGGAGTGACAGAGTTCCAAGACATCTCGAGGGTTAGCGGAGGTCATACCTCGTCCCTCGTCTTCCGCATCATCGTGCGGGGATCGCCATATCTGTTGAAGATCATCACGCGTACAGAAGATCCTACGCGGCACTATACAAGCATGCAAGCAGCAGCGGAAGCAGGCGTGGCGCCACGTGTCGTGTATACGAATATCGAAGACAACATCTCCATCACGGATTTTGTGGAGGCTAAACCCCTCCCTATATCGGAAGCGCTGGTCCGGTTACCCGCTGTGCTGCGGACACTGCATGCACTGCGTCCGTTTGGCAGGGCTCCTTTCAACACCTCCTGCACGTTCCTGCTTAACAAAGGACCCGCCCTGAATGGATTCCTGCAGAAGTTTCAGGCTGCGGGCATACTCCCGCAAAGGGAAAGCGACGAATTCTTCGCGCGCTACGCGGAGTTGGCCGCAGTTTATCCGTATGACGATGCGGAAATGGTGTCGAGTCACAACGATGTCTTCAAGCCGGACAACATCCTTTTCGATGGACAACATGTATGGCTGGTGGACTGGGAAGCAGCGTTCCTGAACGACCGCTATGCAGACCTGGCGGCGATCGCCAATCAGGTAGTCACGAACGAGGAAGAGGAGACTGCCTATCTTCAGGAATATTTTGGAGCAGCGCCGGACCAGTATCAGTTAGCCCGATTCCATCTCATGCAGCAAATTGCCCATTTGTTCTACACCATGGCTTTCCTCTTCCAGGGCTCGTCGGGCAGGCCGATCGATTGGAGTGGAAATGTGCCTGAATTCAGGGACTATCATCGCCACATGTGGGCAGGGGAAGTCGACCTCGGGGACAAAGACGTGAAGATCGTCTACGGCAGGGTGCATTGGGAACAGCTCGTAAAGAACGTGCGCCAGGCACGGTATAGCGAAGCACTCAGAATTGTTTCGGATCGGCATGCAATTCCCTAAGGTGGTTGATGCGGCCTGTGACAGGCTGCATGCATTGGTGTATTCTTAGCGCTGTGCGGCATCTGTTTCTTTCTCGACACTCAAACCACGATGCGCTCGTCACCTTCGCTTTCGTCATTCTAAGTGCGCCCCTGGTATCCATTCATCTGGGCGCTCAATGGCTGAAGTATCCCACTGCGGGTGTGCCACGCAAGGCTGACGGCAAGGTGGACATGTTCGCCCCTGCGCCTCGGATGGCGGATGGCAAACCTGACTTTTCCGGAATCTGGACTACTGGCGAGCCCTTTGATCGCCGCTCGCATGGGCTGTCGAGCCCCAAGGATCTGCCGCCTCCGAGGGATCCGCAAAATTCGCACGACGTCGAGACTCCTGGCGACCCCACTGCCATCGTTGGTTCGCGCCAAATGGCCAATATCGGTATCGATCTTCCCGGAGGGTTGCCGTATCAGCCTTGGCTTGCGGCTATCGTCAAAGTACGCACCGACAACCTGGCGAAGGACGATCCCCACATCCGGTGCCTACCGGATAACTTTCTTCGCGCGTATGGCATGCCGCATTTGCTGAAGTTCGTCCACACGCCCGGTCTGCTGGTGATGCTGAATGAACTGAACGCCGGCTACCGCCAGGTCTTCACGGATGCACGGCCGCTTCCCAAAGATCCGAACCCCTCGTTGCAAGGCTATTCGTCGGCGAAATGGTCTGGCGATACTTTGGTGGTCGACACGATCGGAGTGCGCGACGACACCTGGATCGACTGGAATGGAAGTGTGCTGACCGAGGCAGCCCAGGTGCGAGAGCAGATCCGGCGCCCGGACTTTGGACACCTCAAAATCCAAGTCACCGTGGATGATCCGAAGGCTTATACCAAGCCGTGGACAGTCACATTAACGCAGCGCATCGTGGTCGATACGGAGTTGATCGACGAGATCTGCGCGGAGAATGAGCAGTCCCTCCAGCACATGAAGTGATTTCTATTCTCGCGCGGGAGCAGAGTGAACGCCCAGGGCCATCGGTTTCTCATTGGCGGCGGTTTGTTTTTGCTTTGTCTCATCATGAACAGCGATGAACTGAAGCGTTCCAGCCTGGTTATGTGCGCTGGTGGCCACGGTGTTCATGCTGCTGACGGGGGCGTTCGCCTGGCTGGCGTTACGGCAATTCCGCTGCCTGGCGCATGTGCCGGGAGGCAGTGCGATGCTCAGCTTTATGATCCTGCGTTTCTGGCCCGCCGTGCCATCGTCAGCGGATCGGCGGCCTGCAACCCCGCCCGTCGGGTGAACTACTCTTTATGTGCATCGCCGCAGGAAAGCTTTCGTCAGTCATTTTATGGATGGCTCCTCGTTCATGCCCCCACTCAAAACGAATTGCCCAAAAACGGCAGCATCCGGCCCCAAAACATGACGCCGACCCATATGAACAGGGAAAAGCCCGCCACGACTTTGGCGCTCCATGGCGCATCATCCCCCGAGCCGAGAGCCTCTACCTTTCGCGCGATCCCAGTGACATAGAAGAGGAGAACATTCAGGCCGGCGACTGCAATAAAAAGCATTTTGAATCCGAAGGCCCGGTTGTGATCGAACATGTTCGGTGCGCCCGCAAACATGATGAAGCCGGTGATGACGTTGAGGAGAAATCCAGCCCCGGCCCAAGGGATCATCCGCCGGCTGAACTCTCCAATCGCTATCCCCTTTCCCAGTCCCAACATTCGCAAGTCAAGCATTCCGGCCATCCCAAACAGGAGCGCAAGGCCAAAGAAGTGAACCACCTGGCTCGCGGGCACAATCCACCTGCTAGCGCTCACAGTGTCGGACAAGGGAGTTGAAGCGAGCCATTTTGAGAAGAGATAGATATAGGTCATACTTAGAATCCATTGCTCACCTGGGAGTGGAACCCGGACCGATGTAGGCCATTAATCGGCCCGCCGTGATCGCGCCGGCCCAGCACATCAGGAGCGCCCCCGCCATCATGCGGCTCTTCATCGGCAAGCTTTCCATTTCGAGGACGTCCCGGTTTCGGAATACGCTCTTCCTCAGGAGATGCATCAGCCAGACGGCGATGCCGACGAAAACGAGCTTGATGTAGAAGACGGGGCTGATCATCTTGGTCGTCGCTTCAGCCATTAACATGGCGATACCCGATGCTACGTTGATCCAGAAGCCCGCCCACATCACGGGATAGAATTTTTCCATTGGCCCCAGGGAAACGGCCGGGGCAAAACCACAGATTCGCAAGCAGATCGCGATACAGGGACCGACGAGAAAGCCCAACCCCATCGTGTGCAGGAAGATGATAAGGGGGTACGACCACACTGAGCCCGACTCGCGGACCCAAACGCTAAATCCTGTCTGTTCAACCCATTCGAGAAAGTGCATTATCGGTCACCGGCTGTCATCCATACGGCAGCATAACACGCAATTCGCGAGTGCGACCTGGAAGACAGTCAGTGACAATTCATAACAAACGCAGCCAAGTCGCAGGACCGGCAAGCTGTGGTCAGTTACGGTCAAACAATCCAGCGCGCTTTCGGCGATGTTTCGAACGCTTTAATTGGCTATGACAAATACCAAGGTGTCCGCGAGCGCCAGAAACAGACGTTCAAGGACCTTCAGGAATCGGTCGACGTATCGATGATGCGTTGTCGCGGCGGTACCGCAAATTATCTCGAGGTCCTCGACAGCCAGCGATCTCTATTTCAAGCGGAACTCACCGCCGGCGCATGCGCTGGCTTGGGGATCGCTCGGCTGCCGGTGGGGCGCGTACTGGCTGGCCGCCTGCTGGCGTACCTGAAGTAAATACATTCCTACCGGTTTCGATCGCGCGTGGGCGGACGCCCTTGTCCGCGCCGGACCCAGGATCGCTGCGGCCCCCGCACTAGCCTACCGTTAGCCCTACACGCAAGCCCGTGGCGGCGTTCATCCGCCTCATTACCCTCCATTCGATGAATCTTGCCGAGCCTCCAGGCCATCGCGTTTGGTCACTCCACAACGGTGATATATCAAGTTCCCTGATGGTGGTAATCACGCATTAAGTCTAGACACCTTCTACGGTGAGTGATAGGTTTGTCCACACTGCGAAGTCGTAACAGGGGAACAACAACGTTCCTTTTAGGATAGGAAAGGAAAATTTAAAACTCATGGGAAGTCTGGGGAAACCCTCAATCGCCCTGGTATTCTGCATTGCGTTGTTTGCAGCTATCGCCAATTTGTATGGACAAGCCGCGACTGCATCCATATCGGGCCGCGTAACAGACGCTTCGAACGCAGCGGTTCCGAATGCAACCGTAACCATTAAGAACACCGCAACTTCAGCCACTCGAACGGCGAGCACCGACGAGCAGGGCCGCTATGCGTTGCTGGACCTGCCCATCGGTCCCTACGACCTCACCGTGTCCAAGCCCGGCTTCCAAAACGCAGCGCGCACCGGATTAACCCTAACTGTCGGCGCCGCTCCCGTTCTGGATTTCCAGATGATGGTCGGACAGGCCAGTGAAACGGTAAGCGTGAGCGCCGAAGCAGCCCAAGTGGAAACCACCAGCGCCGCGGTGTCCTCACTCGTGAATCAGACCCAAATGCGCGAGCTACCCTTGAACGGCCGCGATTGGGAGCAGTTAATCCTGCTTGCGCCCGGCGTTCTGAGTTATCCGCAGGGCGGATCCAGCGCGCTCACTTCAGTAGCCAATGCTTACTCCATCGCGGGAACGCGTCCGGAAGGCTATGCCAACACGCTCGACGGCGAAGACATGTTGAACTGGTGGCAACGCAACGCCGGCGGCGACGTAACCGGCACTACGCTCGGTATCGACGCCATTGCAGAGTTTCAAACACTGACCGGCACTTACAGTGCGGAATACGCGGGCAACGGCGGCGCCATCGTCGGCGTGACCAAATCGGGCACGAACGAATTTCACGGCTCGATTTATGAGTTCTTGCGCAACTCCGCTCTGGATAGCCGCGGCTTCTTCGACCCAGGCACTTCCGCGCCCCCCTTCCGAAGAAACCAGTACGGCGGAACCATAGGCGGGCCCATCAAGAAGAACAAGATCTTTTTCTTCGCCAACTATGAGGGAATCCGGCAGTTGCTGGAAACCACCTCTGTGAATTACGTGCCGGAACCAAATTTCGTCGCCCTGAACTGCGTAGCCCCGAAGTGCGTGGAAAACCCGGCTTCGGCGGCGATGCTGGCCCTGTACCCGGCTCCCAACGGAGGCGTCTTTAACAGCGCACTCGGCGTCGGAATTTACAACTTCGTAGGGCCGCAAACCACCCCCGAGGATTTCGGCGTGGCCCGCATCGATTGGACTATTTCCGACAAAGACGCGTACTTCGCGCGCTACGAGGCCGATTTCGGCACCCGCACCACGAATGCCGGCCTTGGACTTTGGCCTCTGGATGACACGACCCATAACCAGTTCTTTACGATGGGGGAACGGCATGTCTTCTCGCCCACGTTGATCAATCAGTTCACCGCATCTTTCTCGCGGCCCTGGACCTCGGAAGTTCAGCCGGCCGAACATCCGGCGCTCCAGATTTTTACTCCCGCGCGAGAGGACGTTTATGTAGCCGTTCCCAACCTCACCCCACTGGGCGCATCTTTTGTCAATCCCTTCCGGTATCTTCAGAACAAGTTCACTGAAAAAGATGACCTGACCTGGGTCAAGGGCTCACACACCATAAAAATCGGCGGCATGTTCCAGCGGCAACAGTTGGATCCTTATGTCCAGGTCTTCTGGAACGGGTTCTACATCTTCACTGGCGGTGACGAAAGCTTCCTGGCAGGCCAACCATTCTTGTTTGAGGGCGCGCCGAACGGTGGAACCAACAGCTATCGGGCCGAGCGCTACGATGTTGTTCAGCCTTACGTTCAGGACGACTGGAAAGTTTCGAAGACCCTGACCATCAACATTGGCCTGCGCTACGACTGGGAAACCAATCCGATCGAGGTGCATGGCCTTTTCTCCAACGTCGTAGGGCCGCCCTTCGCACCTAATTTCGAAAGCGTTCCGCACGCGTACCAGAACAATCCCTCCAACCGGAACTTCGATCCGCGCATCGGCTTGGCGTGGGATGTCTTCGGCGATCACAAGACTTCCGTGCGCGCCGGCTTCGGAATTTTCCACGACCCGTACACCACCTACACGTTCTCGTCCGCTTACGTGTCCAGCCCGCCGTATGACACCCAGATCCAGATCTTCCCGCAAGGCTGGCCGTACCCCTTTGTCGGCGGCGGGATTCCGTCCTATAGCCAGACCACCGGCACGTATTACGGAACCAACACCACTCCGTACTCGTTGGAATACACTCTCAGCATCCAGCGCGAACTGCCGTGGCATAACCTGTTTACGGTCGGCTATCAAGGCACGCGCGGCGTTCACCTGCTCGCTTTCAACGATTTCAACGCGCCGGAGGCTACGGTCGTCAACGGCGTGGATTACCTCGCGACCAACAATGGCGCACCATGCGTGCTCAACGGCCCCTGCACCCAGAATCCCCGGCCCGTTCCGGCCTTGGGTTCCCAGGACATGACCGCGCCTTTCAGCTACTCTTCTTACAACGCCCTGCAAGTCGGGCTGACGCACAGAGCGTCCGCGAATCTGGTGTACCAGTTCTCTTACACCTATTCGCACTGCATCGACGGCGCGTACACGTATGGCGGCCTGGGTTTTAACAATACCTCCTCAGCCATCACCAATCCGTACGACTTTAACGCGGACAGAGGCAATTGCAGCTTCGATCTGCGCCACAACATCTCTTTCAACGCCGTTTATATGATCCCCTTCAAGGGCAACCGCTTCAAAGAAGGCTGGCAGTTGAGCGGAGTTACATCCTGGCACACCGGCGTCGATTTCTCCCTCGGGGAAGGCGACCAGATGGACACCGGGAACACCTTCGACAACGAGCGCCCGAACTACGTCCCCAATGCACCCGGCTGCAACAACAATGTCTACACGGGTAACGTAAACGAGTGGGTCAATCTAAACTGCTTCACAGCCTCGACGTACGGCTCGGCCGGAAATCTTGGCAGGAACGTGCTGCGAGGGCCAGGGTATGCAGAGACCGACATCGGCTTAACCAAGAACACAAGAATCACCGAACGAGTGGTGCTGACCTTCAAGGCCGAGCTCTTTAACATCTTCAACCATCCCAACTTGTCGGTTCCTGGCGGGTCGATCATCAACCCGGGCAATAACTGCGGCCCCTCAGTTTTCTATAACAACGGCAGCACACCGGCCGCCCAAGCGTGCTTCGCCCCAACGGGCGCTTCGATCACTTCAGAGGTAGGAAGCGGCGGTCTCCCCGATGTCGCCCGTCAGACGCAGTTCAGTCTGAAGCTGCAGTTCTGATCGGTTTTTAGGTAAATCGAAAGGCTCAGAGGACAACATCTCTGAGCCTTTTTTCTTTGGTGAGAGGGCATCCGTCGTGCGGAACTAACGACATGCCGGTCGAGTACAGGTAACCACCACCCACCCGCGCAGCGTCTTTGCGGTGATATACTCGCTTCCGGTCTGGGTAATGGCCTCCGGTGCCGATCAAAACTTTTGAACAGGAGTATCTCTTTAAGAAGAGGAGCATCAATGATTAAGCGAACTTTAGGATGTGTGGCCGTGTTTGGGTGGTTGATGGGCGCCAGCGCCTCGTTACAGGCTCATCATTCCCTGGCGGGCGTGTACGACATGAAGCACGACAAGGAGCTGTCGGGAACGGTCACGGCTATAAAATTCTCCAACCCCCACGGGTCACTGACTGTCGGGATCAAGAATCCTGATGGCACAACTACCGAATGGGTGTTGACGCTCGGCTCCGCCACCGCTCTCGCGCAGCGCGGAATCGGCAAAACCGGACCGAATGCTCTCCATCCCGGCGACAACATCAAAGTGAAGTTCCTCCCCGCCAAGGACGGAAGTCCGTTGGGCTTTCTTAAGACGGTGTGGATGCCCGATGGGCGCGAAGTCCAGATCGCGGCCGGTCAAGGCAACGAATAAGCAACTGGAGTGAGTGTGTTGGCTCATCGACGAAGAATCATTTCGGCCAGAATCGCAATCGGGGCCGTTCTAACAATCTGCGCCTTCTCTCCAGCCGTTGTACAGGCCCAGTTCGGGTCCCCGGATCTCCCGCCGCCCTACCGGCCGGCGAAGGATGCCAAGGACCTGCGGTCCGTGCTCTTCAACTGGACCTGGTACATGGGGATGCTGCGGGGCGTCGATGAGCACGAGCTGATCACATCGCTCGAATACCAGGGCAAGGGCACCCTGCAGGTGGACGGGCAGCCTTGCACCCTCACGAAGTATCGCGTGAGCACCAACTATCAGTACCCTGGCCAGCGGGTGCAGTACACGTGCACCCGGCCCAATGGACAAACGATTTCAAAGATCGAGGTCGTGCACGGGCATTACACCTGGAACGAGGATATCGTCGGCGCGGAGATCGTTCCGGGGAAAGGGAAAGCTACGCCGATGCCGGATGCCGTTGACGAACGGCTAATCCGCCTGTGGGCTAGTCCGCAGGGAGCGCCCAAGGCCGCGATCGCGGGCGTAGAGGGTTTACCGCCGGAGGAGAAGCTCGGCGCGAACCCAGGGACGCTGCTCAAGGACGGCGTCGATAAGGCGGGCCAGACTTCTCTCGCGTGGGTCAACGGTAAGGCGGTCGTGACATATCCGATCCCTGGTGTTCCCGGCGCCATCGCCAGCGCGACGCTGAATGACAAATACATGGCCGAGCGCGTGGTGGTGAAGCACGCAGGGAAAACCACCGAGTTTAGCTATGGCGATTATCAGGATTGGAACAATCCGCTGAACAAAGTAGACGCGCTTTACGCGGGCAAGATCGCCGAGAGCCGTAACGGCGCCTCGTTCTTGACCTGACCACCGTTCAGACCGAAACGGGCAGCGTTTATGTGGTGATGCCCGTGCCGGCCAGCGTGAAAGCTGCCATCGACGCAGGTTCACAGCATGCGGCTCCCGATCCTCAGCCGGTCCCGGTGACGCCGACTACTTTGACAGCCGCCGGCGACACGCCGCGGTTGCCGGACGGCCATCCCGATCTGTCGGGCAACTGGAACTCCGCCGGTATGAATTGGCGCTACGGGAATCGCCGTTGCGACCCGACGCAGCAGGAAGGCTGCTCGCGGGCACTCAATCAGACCATGGATTTCGAGTTCGAAGCCCCTTCGCGGTTCGGGCCGAATCGTCCCATGTACAAACCCGAGTTCTGGGACAAAATCCAGGAGCTCGACGAGTGGACAAACAAGGATGATCCTGTGATGACATGCCAGCCGTTAGGAAATCCGCGGCAGGGTCCGCCCCGGCGCATCGTCCAATCGGCGAAGGACATCATCTTCTTCTACACCCAGTACGCCGACGGCGGAGGCGGTAACAACGAATTCCGCATCATCCCGACGGACGGCCGCCAGCACGACCCCAAGCAGGCGATTCTGGCCACGTACTACGGGTACACGGTGGGGAAATGGGAGGGTGACACGCTGGTGCTGGACTCTATCTCGTTCGTCGATACCACGTGGCTGGCGCGCGGCGGTTTCTTCCATTCCGATGACATGCACATCATCGAGAAGCTCACTCGCAAGGGCGACCAGATTCTGTACGAAGTCACCGTGGACGACCCCGACGTACTGGCGCAGCCGTGGGTGATGACGCCGCGAGTCTTGACGCTCAGCAAGTATCCCGACGCTGGCCTTATTTCGGAGCGCGCTAACTGCGAGGTCTATGAGACCAAGGACATCAGCTCGCAGATCAGGCATTAATGCTTCGGCACTAGAAAAGTACCTTCAAAATGACCAGAACAGCATTGGCGCTCCTCCTCTGTAGCGCCATGTCCACTTCCGTTACTGAATTCGCCCGGGCTCAAGGGCCGGCGACTGAAACGAAGGTGCCTGCCAACCTTGTGCAACTGATGCGAGGGACGTTATATCCAGAGTCGAACGTCGTTTTTGCAGCCCAGGACGTGAATCCAGCGGACGTACCGCATGCTAAAGATCCCAGCATGTCGACCGACCTGCTGACAAGCCAGTACGGTAAATGGGACGCGGTGGAGAACAGCGCTCTGGCGATCGCCGAAGTTTCGGATCTTCTGATGCTCCCTGGGCGCAAGTGTGCGAATGGCCTGGATGTGCCGGTGAAGAATCCGGATTGGGCCAAGTTCGTCGAGGAGCTTCGAGACGCGGGAATGACGGCCTACGCGGCGGCTCAAACCAAGAATCAGGACAAGATGACCGATGTCGCCGACGTGATGACAACGGCGTGCAAGCACTGCCACGATCGATATCGCGACAGACGTAGCCCCGCGGTCCGCTGCAAGTAAAGGATGCGTTTTTTCCGCACGTGACAGAACAGTCTCACGAAACAGTTCCCCTGTCGAAAATCGGCCCGAAGATCCCGGTCGATCCCAGCCTGCCCTTCCACGAGAGCCTGGTGCACATGTTCCGGCACGCGGTGGAGCGCAAGCCGGACACCGTGGCGGTAATTTATCAGGACCGGTCCATCACGTATCGCGATTTCGGCCGCGCGGTCAATGGCCTGGCGGCGTTGCTCCATTCGCAGCGGCTGAAGCCCGGCCCGATCGTCGTCCTGATGCCCAACTCCATTGAGATGGACGTCGCGCTGATGGCGGTGATGAGCGCAGGCGCACAGGTTGCTCCGGTCAATCCGTTTTTTCACGTGGCCGAAATCTGCAAAGTGCTCGACGGCTTCGATCCTAAAGCCATCCTCTGCCATCCAAGCACGTCCGACAAAGCACAGGCAGTAGCTGAAAAGCTGGGGCTCGTGCATGTCCTTACCGTGGGCTATGAGATCTTGGCGCAGTGGACCGCCGATGCCCGCCTCGACGTTCCTCCGGCGAAGATGCCGCGGGCCGATGACCTGGCGTTGTCGATTTTTACCGGCGGTTCCACCGGCGTTCCCAAGGGCGTGAACCACACCCATCGCGGGCTAATGTGGGGTCTGATTCAGCATCTCAGCGTCTGGCCCATTCCGTTCGGAACCGGCGTTTTTCTGAATGTCGCGCCCATGTTTCATATCTGGGGCCTCACTTACGCTACCTGGGTGCCGATCTTTACCGCCGGGACCTTGGTGATGATCCCGAAGTACGATCCCGACGAAGTTGTGAGAGGCCTGGCTGAACATCGCGTGAGTATCTTTGCCGGTGGGCCCGCTCCCATTTATATTGGCCTGCTGCGAAGCCCGCTGTTCAATCAAGTGGATCTCTCGGCATTGAAATACTGTCCCTCCGGCGGCGCGCCGTGTCCCGAGGACCTGCATCGGGAATGGCTGAAGCGCACCGGCTGCCCGCTGCTGGAGGGTTGGGGAATGTCCGAAGGTGCTCCATTTTGCCTCAATCGTTACGACGGCCCGCGCAAGCTTCTCTCGGTGGGCAATCCGGTGCCCGAAACCGAGGTGGAAGTGGTGGATCTGGAAACCGGAACACGCGTGTTGCCGATGGGCGAGGCTGGCGAGGTACGCGTGCGCGGGCCGCAGATGATGGTTGGGTATCACAACAAACCCCAAGAAACCGCCTACGCCCTTCGCAACGGATACATGTATACCGGAGACATCGGTTACGTGGACCGGGACGGGTTCCTGTTTCTGGTCGATCGCAAAAAGGACATGGTGATCGTCGGCGGTTACAACGTCTATCCGCGCGAGATCGATGAGGTGTTGTTTAACCACCCGGCAATTCACGAGGCAGCCACGGTTGGCAAACGCGACGACCTGCTGGGAGAGGTGGTGGTGGCCTTTGTCGCCGTGAAAACCGGGGCCGAGCTCGACGAAGAAAAGCTATTGGCTTATTGCAAGGAAAACCTCGTCAAATACAAGCGGCCGGTGGAAGTTCACTTCATCGATGCCCTGCCCCGCACGGGCACCAACAAGATCGACCGGATCAAGCTGCGAGCGATGGCGGCCAGCGGCAGCCAGGCAAACGAAACGTAATCGCGGCCGGATCTCTTTAATGGCTCTTTCAGTTTGCTAGCGCGGTACCAGTAATCGCGTCGCAACTGTTTTGTCCGCCGCGACTGCCATGACGAACATACCGCCGTGCTCGCAAAACCACAGCGGACCCACCATCATCGATCCGCCCCAGCATCCGCATGCCACCTGCAGGTCACGCATCTCTGACGCGACGCCCAGGCCGAGGAAGGCCATCAGTACTGCACCGGTAGATAGCACCACCCAGCGCAGCGGGAAGAACAGCAGGATCGCGATCGCGACCTCGGCCCACGGGATAACCACGGCGAGCGGACGCAGCAACACGGAACCTTCGGTAATGCCAACTTTGAAATCGACGATCGAGGCCCCCAGTACATACCAGGGATTCGTTAGCTTCACCACTCCGCTGTAGAGAAACGTGAAGCTCAGGCCGACGCGTGACCACAACGCAATTCGATTGATCACCCGTTCATCGATGCGGCCTGCGATCCTGGCGGCCGCGGTAAACAGAAGGCTGCCTGCAACCAGCGCCACGACACCCCATGCAATCCAGATTTCCAATACACTTCGCCACATAGAAACCGCCGTGAGGTTAAGATGCAATTTCCCGTCCGCGAGGGAACCCATAAAAACCTTAGAGTTACAGGAAATGCTAGCGATTACTGCGTCATAAGGCTCAGCTCCGGACGGATTGCCCCCAGCTCACATCATCCGCGGGCTTGCGGCGTGCCCCACGCCAACGACCCTCGCGACGCATCCAACGCTAAATCGTGTAGACTTGGCCACCAGGAGCTTTTCATGAAACGTTTATCGACGAGAATCGGGCTAGGCATTTTGCTGTGCGGTCTGCTATTCCTGCCGGCCATCGCTAGTGCGCAGATTCTGGTTGCCGGAGAAGGTCCAGTAGTTTACGGGCACCACCATTTGAACACTACAAACATGGCCGCACAGAAGAAGTTCTATGCCGACACGCTGGGCGGCATCGTGGTCAAGATCGGTTCCGCGGAACGGCAGCAGGAGATCATCGAATTCCCGAATGTTCTGATCTTTTTCCGCCCGATGCAGGCGCCCACCGGCGGCTCCATCGGCACCACGGTGAACCACATTGGCTTTTCCGTTCCCGATCTCAAGCCGGTGGTGGCGAAGATCAAGGCCAACGGCTTCAAAATGATCACCACTGATTCGGTAGCCGCGAACGTGAAGGTGACCGACGATATAGCGGCCGCCAGCCCGACGACCAACATCGCGTTTGCGCTCGGCCCGGAGGATGTCAAAGTGGAGCTGGTCGAAGTGAAATCGCAAAAGGCTCCCATTCAACTGCATCACATCCATTTCTTCGGGCAGATGCCGGCCGAGATGCAGGCCTGGTACGCCAAGACGTTCGGTGCGAAGATGCTCCCGGCCAATCCGGCGTCCGCGTTCGTGCAGGATCAATTGCCCGGCGTGTTCCTGAACTTCTCGCCATCGCCGACGCCGACCGTCGGCACCACCGGCCGAGCGATTGATCACATCGGCTTCGAGATCAGAGACCTGGAGGCGTTCACCAAGAAGCTGGAAGCCCAGGGCATCAAACTGGATGTCCCCTACAGGAAGGTGCCGCAGCTGGGCATCGCGATCGCGTTCATCAAAGATCCCTGGGGAACGAATATCGAGATGACGGAAGGGCTCAGCGAGATCAAATGAAGAGCGCACTTCTGGTTCTGGTAGCGCTGCCGGCTTTCTCACAACTGGTCAGTCATCCCGACGCGCCGGTCCGCATCGGCCACTATCATCTCAACGCCACCAGCATCGAAGCCCATAAGAAATTTTGGGCCGACACCCTCGGCGGAAGAGCCATGAAGTTCGGCAAGATCGATGTAATTGAGTTTCCCGACGCATTCATCTTTTTGCGCGAACAGAAGCCTACCGGCCCCACGCGCGGCACCGCCTTCGATCATATTGGCTTCGCAGTGCCCAACGTGCCGGCCATGGCGGCGAAGCTGGCGGCCGCGGGATATCAGGAAACCACCGGGCGCGAGCCAAAACCGGGTGATCCGCCCCCCGCGAAGTCGGGCACATCGGCCGTGTACGGACGCTTTGCGTACTTTCTGGGTCCTGACGGGGCGAAAATCGAGCTAGTTACCAGCGCTGAAAAAGACGCGCCGCCTATCGTGGCGCATCATATTCACTTCATCAACAAGCAGTACGTCGAGATGCAGCAGTGGTACATGAAGGCGTTCGATGCCACTTTGCGTCCCGGGCAAACCGACTTCTTCATCGGCGCCGACCTGCCAGGCGTCGGATACAGCCTCAACTTCTTCCGCTGGGAAGGCGATCAGTCCATCACGCACGTCCCCACCGCCGGCCGCGTTGTGGATCACGTGGGATTTGAAGTGAAGAATCTGGAGGCGTTCTCGAAGGCGCTGGAAGCCAAGGGCATCCAGCCTGTTCGGCCTTACAAGAAAAGAGACCCGGCCATGAACAACATCGCCACTACCACGATCGTTGACCCTTGGGGAGTTTCCATCGAGCTGACCGAGGGCTTGGACAAGATCCACTGACGCCAGTGCAGTACAATCGGGAGTCATGAAATCCCGCCAATGGCCCCCGTGGATCATTTTGAGTGCAGCCACGACGCTGCTCGCCGGGCAGCGGCCGGCAGTCGATCCAGGCCCGACGCCGAAGCCGATCAACTGGCCCTCGCCGGCGCTTCCCGATGGACCCATCCCGCTCGATACTGGCATCGAACGCAATCTTCGCCTGGTCATCACCAAGGGACTTGTTCAGCCCTGGAGTATGGCATTCCTTCCCGACGGTGGCATCCTCATCACGGAGCGCCCCGGCCGTCTCCGCCTGGTCCGCAACGGCGTTCTTCAGGCTGCGCCCATCGCCGGTCTGCCGGCCATTTACGCCAAAGGCATCGGCGGATTGATGGACATCGCGCTGCACCCGAGCTTCGCGGAAAATTCGCTGATCTACTTCACCTATCAAAAGCCGCCCGCGGAAGGTGACACGCGACCCAACGCACCCGGCAAACTCACGCTCGCCAGAGGGCGCTGGACGGGGACGGCCATCGCAGATTTCCAAGATCTCTTTTCCGCGGTACAGGCGAATGTGCCGTCACGGATCATATTTGGGCGCGATGGAATGGTTTATATGTCTGTGGCCGTTGGCGATCCACCTGCTGCCGCCCTAGCTCAGGATCCCAACGATCTTTCCGGCAAAATCCTCCGGCTGCGCGACGATGGCAAAGTGCCGCCCGACAATCCCTTCGTCGGCCGCGCTGGATATCGCGCCGAGATCTACACCATCGGCCATCGCATGCCGCTCGGTCTCGCCATCAATCCCGTCACCGGCGACATCTGGGAATGCGAAAACGGCCCCAACGGCGGCGATGAAGTAAACATACTCGCTCCCGGCAAGAATTACGGCTGGCCAGAGGTGAGCTACGGCCGCTTCTACGGCGGTCCGCGGGTGTCGGTGAATCCTTATCGCGAAGGGATGGAACCGCCGGTCATCTTCTGGGTGCCCGCCATCGCTCCCTCCGGCCTCACCTTCTATACCGGCGATCGCTTTCCAAACTGGAAAAATAATCTCTTCGTGGGCGGAATGCGCCAGGGCGAGGTGCCGCGGTCCGGACATATGGAGCGCTTGGATTTCAACGGCAAATGGGAAGAGCTGCATCGGGAGGGCATGCTGCGCGATCTGGAGCAGCGAATTCGCGACGTGCGCCAGGGGCCCGACGGCCTGCTCTACCTGCTGACCGCTGAGAACAACGGGGCCCTCATCCGCATTGAACCGGCGAAGTAGTGCGACTCGAGCACTGGCTGGCGAAAGGCGAGCCCAAACGGACCCACGGGCCGATTGCTTACGATGCTTGCGGCGATATGATCTAAAAATACGAACATGAAACCAAAGAATACGATCTGCCTCTGGTTCAACAAGGACGCGCAGGAGGCGGCACGCTTCTACGCAGCCACCTTTCCGGATAGTAAAGTAACCGCCGTCCACCAGGCTCCCGGTGACTACCCGAGCGGCAAGAAAGGCGATGTGCTGACGGTGGAGTTCACCGTCCTGGGCATTCCATGTCTCGGTCTCAACGGCGGCGCGGCGTTCAAGCACACCGAGGCGTTTTCGTTCCAGATCGCGACGGACAATCAGGAAGAAACGGACCGTTACTGGAACGCGATCGTCGGCAATGGCGGCACGGAAAGCGCGTGCGGTTGGTGCAAGGACCGCTGGGGCCTCTCCTGGCAGATCACCCCGCGCGTGCTAACCGATGCGCTTGCGGTTGGTGGCGATGAGGCAAAGCGTGCCTTCCAGGCGATGATGACGATGAAAAAGATCGACGTGGCCGCCATCGAAGCAGCGCGCCGGGGCTGAAGTGTTCACGCCGAGGACTGCGACCATCTTCTGCGAGCGTCGGTAAATGCTGGCCTGGTTCTCGGCCGGCGTTCTCACGCGAAAAGGAAAACAGTCTCCGCAAAGCGCACGCGCTTGGGTGTAAAATGACTCGGAACCACTGGGAGGGACATCATGACCTTTAGACGCACGATGATTGGGACGCGGATCGCGATCATGCTCGGCCTCGCCCTCAGCGCGCTTCCAATCGCCAGCGCGCAGGGCTTTGGCGGAAAGGTTCCCGAACCCTACACGCCCGCGGCGGACGCCAAAGACCTGAAGTCCGTGCTCTTCAAATGGATGTGGAGCAGCGGCATGCTGAAGGGCCACGATGAACGCGACATGGTGGCAACTCTCGAGTATCAGGGCAAGGGCACCATTCAGGTGGATGGACAACCTTGCACGCTCACGAAATATCGAGCCAGCACGAACTACCAGACCTTCAGCCAGCGGATTCAGTACACCTGCACGCGGCCCAATGGAGAAGCGTACTCGAACATTGAAGTGGTCAGCGGGCTGTATGCCTGGAACGAGGACATCCCGGGCGCCGAGATTGGTCCAACCAAGGGTAAGGTTAGTCCGATGCCCGCGACCGACGAGGAGCGACTGATCCGAATTTGGGCCAGCCCCCAGGGCGCGCCAAAAGCGGCGGTGGCGGGAACAACGGAGACCTTCTGGCTGGGGGCCAATCCAGGCACTCTTTTCGCGGACGGCGTCGCGAAGGTGGGCAAGACGTCCGTAGCCTGGGAGAACGGAAAGCCCGTGGTGACGTTCCCCATTCCGAGCGTTCCGGGAGCCATTGCGACAGCCACGCTGGATTCGGACTTCAGGGCCGAGCGCGTAGTAGTTCGGCACGGCAGCGCGACCACCGAGTTCAGCTACGCCGACTATCAGGACTGGAACAACCCTCTGAACAAAATCGGCGTTCTTTACGCCGGAAAGATCACCGAGCATCAGAACGGTAAGGTGATCCGCGATCTGACCACAGACGTGACGGAAACGGGCAACGTGTATGTGGTTGCGCCCGTTCCTGCCAGCGTGAAGGCGGCCATCCCGGTGACCGGGCAGATCCCGACCGGCGTGATGGCGAAGACGGAACCTCCCGTGGACAGATCGGCGCCCACCCCGCGGCTTGGCGGGCATCCGGATTTGACAGGCAACTGGGCCTGGAACGACTGGATTGGGAACTACATGAATGGCGGAGGACGCCGTCGGAGCCCCTGGCAAGCCGCCGACAGCAGCCGGGATACCAATCAAACCGAAGATTTTGAGCTTTACTCGCCGTCGCGGTTCGGCAATCTAGGCCGTCCAATTTACAAGCCGGAGAACTGGGACAAGGTTCAACAGCTCGACATGTGGACGAACAAGAATGACCCTGTTATGACCTGCCAGCCGCTCGGAATCCCGCGGGAAGGCCCGCCGCGGCGCATCTACCAAACGGACAAGGACATTACCTTCCTCTATTTTGGAGGCGATGCGGGCGGCGGCTATGGCGAGTATCGGGTGATCGCGACCGATGGCCGGCCGCATCCTAAATCGGCCGAGCTGGACATCACATACATGGGCGACACCGTGGGACATTGGGATGGCGACACGCTGGTGCTGGACTCAGTGGCGTTCACCGATACGACATGGCTGGGGCGCGGCGGTTTGTTCCACTCCGATCAGATGCACGTGGTGGAGCGATTCAAGCGTGAAGGGGATGCCCTTCTCTACGACGTCACCGTGGAAGACCCTGAGGTGCTGGCGGAGCCGTATGTGTATCCGACCAGAGTTGTACGGCACAACCCGAATCCCAACGCGGGGTTGGTCCGCGAGCGTGGCAACTGCGAGGTCTACGAGACAAAGGATATCAGCTCGCAGATTCGGCACTAACTCTCGTCATCTCACCCGCCGTCGATGTGCCCGCGAACTAAAAGCGGCGGGACTTCGCTCAGGAACCCGGCGGCTACGCTTGGACTTCACGCGGCATGGAAGGGTCACGTCGTTTGCTGTTTCTCGGACCGGCTCGACTTCAGAGCCCTGACTGAAGACGATTAAATTCTTGCTGCTCGACGGAAATCGAATCAACCCGGCGAAGGGTTCGGCAGCCAACGGCATGCTGTTGGCTGCAAGGCCGGGGGCGACCGGTTTCGGGCGTTCCCATGTGACGACGAGGTTGCATATCGGCGGAACGGCAAGCCGCCAAGCCAGGGGTATTCTGGAGTCGCGCTCCCTTTCAGACCGTTTATGATCGGCGGTCAGGGGACCCTTCGGTAACTCGACGGGAACCGTAAACTCGGTCAGACGGCGCATGGCCGAAAGCTCGTCGTGATAGGCGGCCTGGTGCCGCTTGGAACAGAACTCCCGCTCCTTGGAGAAAACCAGCCAGAGCCGCTTCTTGCAGTACAAACAGTGCATCTCGTGTTGCCTGACTTCAATTTGCAGCTATTCCCCGTATGGGACAAGAGCCTGCGGTACTGTCCCCAGGGTACTGCCGAACTCAGGCCAACACCTTAGCAGGCGTTTTCCACACCACAGATAGGGCTGTTCTCGTTCCTCCAGCGACTTCGGCCCGTCCTACAATCAATGATGGCGTGACGGTGCCGGCAAAACAGTATCCCTGCGCACAAACGTCTGACACCGATCACGTCCAAATCGAAAAGGAGACTTTATGCCGTATCCGCAAGACCTGCTGGGGAAATATGTCGATTACCGGATCGACCCGGGCGGAAGTAGAACAGCAGGCATGGCGTTGGTGAATGGGGTTCTTCCCGGGCAGACAACGAACGCAATGGTAAATGTATACAACGGTGATGCCGTGAACACTCCCGGGCTGAACCCGGTATGGAATTTTGCTTTCTTGAAGTACATTGCGGGAGCCGTGACCACCGCTTCGCTAGCGGGCGCGGTTCTGACCGGCCCCATGAGTGGGTGTTATCTCTGCAAATACACGCAGAATGGCCAGCCGGGGTTGGCCCATGTCGGGACGGCCAACTCGCCTGATAGCGCCGATTCGGTTGCGGCGAAGACGGCCTGGCTGGCATTCGTCGGGCTCCCCGGCGTGTCCGCGGTTACAGGCGGGTCGCCTTTCGATTATTTCACCACGTCCGAGTATCAGGCCGCGATGCTCAGTCCTGGGCTTATTCCCTCGGTATGCGGTTATTTCGCCGGAGGATCGGCGTACGCGATGCTCTTCGCACCGCTGCCGGTAACCATGAACGGGCTGGGTGGTCGCCGCCTGCTGAAAGTTGCGGGCGTCAAGGCGATGACGTTGCAGCCCTGGAGCACCATTGCGGCTATGCGGACCTTTCGCTAAAGTACATTTCGAGCGCCGCATCGAACTGCTGCATCGAACTGCCCGCTGCGATCAAATCGGCCAGATTTCAAACCGGTACAGGGCCATTCCGGCGGCAAAAGCCACATGAATCGAAGCCGATAACGCCACGACACTGAACGAAAGAGCCGATCGAGCGGAGGTCTCCAACGTACTAGTACTCGGTCGGCGCTTTTAGGCATTTGGTCACTTCCATTATCGGCAGAACGGTTCACAATAGAGAAGGATCGCTATAAGGCATATAGCGTTAGACGAGAAGTAGCTCGATTCGCGATCGCGCAGAGAGTGGCTCTCGATACAGCCAGGAAGCAAATGCCCGAGGAGTGGAACATGAAAAAAGTGGCCGGAGTGTGCATGCTGTTGGTGGCTATTACAGCTTGCACCACGAAGCGGGGTTACCTTGAGAAAGGCAACGTCCTTTTCGAGCATGGGAAGTACGAAGACGCGGTGCTCAACTACCGCAACGCCATTCAGAAAGACCGGAAGCTCCGGTGAGGCTTATTATCGTCTGGGTCTAGCCGAGATAAAGCTGGACAAGACCTTGGACGCCTACAACGCTCTGTTTCGGGCTTCTCAACTGCTTCCGAATGATATCGAAGTCCAGGAGAAATTTGCGGGAATCTGTCTCGAATACTATACGAGGGATCCTTCGCGTCCCCAACGGCTCTACCGGCAGATTCAGCAATCGGGAGCCGACCTCCTCGCGCGGAATCCGAACTCCTTCGAAGGCCTGCGGATTATGGGTTCCTTGGCGCATGCGGACCGCCGGCCCCAGGACGCTATTTCTTACTTTCGGAAGGCTCTCCAAACACGCCCCTGGAACGCGCAGGTGACGTCGGCGTTGATTGAGACACTTTTCGAAGATGGTCAATACCCCGAAGGTGAAAAAACCGCATTGGAGCTGGTCTCGCGTGAGAAAACCTATGGGCCTATTTACGACGTTCTGTACGCCTTTTACTTCAACGCTAATCGTGTCTCCGACGCCGAGAATATCCTAAAACTCAAGGTAGCGAATAATCCGAAACGCGCGGGGTACATTTTGCAATTGGCTGGGCACTACGCCAGGGTGCAAAACGCGCCTGGAGTGCGGGATACGCTGCAGAAGCTGTTGGACGATCCCCAGGAGTTCCCTGACGCGCAACTTCGAGTCGGCGACTTTTATATGTCGCAGAAAGACTATCCGCAAGCGATCCGGTACTATCAGGCGGCCGAACAGATCAATCCCAAAGGAACGGTCGGACTTCAGAAAAGAGCCTTGGCGGCCATGCTGGCGGGCGCGCAATACGAGAGCGCCCAACGTGTGGTGGATCAGATTCTCAAGGAGGATCCTAAGGACGAGGTCGCCCTGCGAATGCGCGCGGATTTGCTCATTAATACCAGAAAAGCTGCGAATGGCGCGGCCGCCGTTCAGATACTGCAAGGGCTGCTGGCCAGCCATTCCAATGGACCAGACGCCCCGCTACACCTGAATTTGGGCCGGGCTTATCTTCTGAAGGGAGACTTGGCGGGCGCGCGGGCAGAGTTTGAAGAGGCTATTCGAGAGCGGAAGGATTTCGCGGAGGCGCAGTATGAGCTCGGTAAACTTTATCTCCGGCAACAGAAACCGGGGGATGCGCTGCAGGCGGCAAATGCTGCCGTGGCGCTACGACCCACCGATCACCGCGCTCTTCTTTTGCAGGCTTGGAGCCTGCAAAGTACCGGTGACATGGCGAAGGCGCGTAAGATTCTTGAACAATTGATCAAGGAGTCTCCCAAGGATGCCAACGCACGTCTGCAACTCGGCCTTTTGTCCCTCAGCCAAGGCAACTACCGCGAAGCCATTGACAAACTGGAGGGACTTCGCGAAGACGGAGATTCCAATCCCAGCGTTATTACGAATCTCGCGTCCGCTTATGTACATTTGAAGCAATTCGCCAAGGCTCAACAGATTCTCAGCGATGAATTAAAGAAATTACCTCGATCAGAAGCACTTCGAGAGGATCTCGCGGAGACGAGCGCGCTGACTGGAGACTATAACCTTGCCATAGAGCAGTTCCAGCAGCTCATCGACCAGGATCCCAAATCGGCGCGACTGCGGTTTCGGATGGGCGAGGTTTACCAGGCGAAAGGCGACCAGAAGACCGCGCTTACGTTCTTTCAACAGGCTCACCAACTAGCGCCGGAAGAGGCCACTCCCGCCTTGATTTTCGCGGATGCCCTCAACGACGCTGGCCGGCCCGATGAGGCCAAATCGCTGTATCTGGAGATCGTCAGGTCTCATCCGGACAACGCTCCGGCTCTGAACAACGCCGCCTATTTTCTTTCGGACCATGGCGACTTGGATCAAGCCGAGAAGCTCGCTGAAAAAGCCCTGGATAAGGCCCCCGGGCAGCCAGGGTTTTCCGATACCCTCGGTTATGTTTATTTGAAGAAGGGACAGCGCGACACCGCCATCCGAATGTTCAGCGACCTGGTGCGCAGATATCCGACGTTCTCCGTTTTCCACTATCACCTGGCCCTGGCTCTGTACCAAAAGGGCGATCAAATGGCCGCCAAGAAAGAGCTCCAGAAGGCTCTGGCGACACATCCTGGGATGACCTTAGAGCCTAGCATTAAGCGCCTCCTTGGCAGCATCGGCTAAAGGCGGCGCATCCCCAAGGTCGGCGTCCCGGTTCGATCCGGACGGCCGGTCCGGACGGCATTCCGAGGGTCGAGGGCCGTCTCGGCCTCCCTAGTATCGTTCTTCGCAAGTGGGGCTTAGTTTGTTTCGTGGTCGCCCAAAAGCCACAGGCCCCAGCGTCGCCTGGTAGAGGTTTACGGAAGCGCAGTCCGGCGAGTGGATTGTCAGAGTTGGGCAACAGCGGCAATTCGGTTGGCCTGGTAGCGCCCAGAATTTCGATCTGCTGAAACTGGGCGCCCTACCGCATGGGTTTTACTCCACGGCTTTATAAAGCCGTTCGTCCAAAGGACTGCCGGCGATCGGCCCAAGGCTGTTCCGGTATTCCTTGGTGTGAGTAGCAGCCGCATGCGACTCGATTGTTTTCGCGGTCTGCCATTCTTCGATAACCGTGAAATGATTCGCACGCATCGTATGCTGTAAGACATCGAACCGGAGATTGCCTTCTTCTTTCCGGCTGGCTTCGGCCAGCTTGCGAAGGAGGTCCGCGGCGTTTGTGCCCTGGCCGCCGATATCGACGTGTGTGATCACGAATATGCCGCGGCTGCTTCTGTCGTTGTGAGCGGTACCCAAGGACAGAGTCTTGTAAGGCCGCTGATCGTATTCGCTCAGCCGCATCGAGTCGATCTTATTTCGGAACTCCTTGGCATTCGCCGATGCGGCATGGGTATCAAGGTCTTTGCTGTCGGCCCACGTTTCAATGATGCAGAAATGTGCGGGCTGTCCGGCCTGCTCGAAGAACTCGATCCGCTGGAATCCGTCGTCTTTTCGGCTTGCATCCCTATACTGCTTGATGGCAGTGATCGCT
Source organism: Bryobacterales bacterium (assembly GCA_963725455.1). Classification (GTDB taxonomy): domain Bacteria; phylum Acidobacteriota; class Terriglobia; order Bryobacterales; family Bryobacteraceae; genus Palsa-89. Next base: position 10,300 of record CAVRZH010000203.1, on the reverse strand, counting down.
GCGGTTCTGGATGCCGGTAGAATATTGACGTAAGCGACAGAATAGGCGGTGCTATCCGGCGGCGCCGGCGCGCCGAAAAGTATCGTGCCGATCAGTAATGGGAGCAGTCGTTGCATTTGCGCGTCTCCTTGCGGAAGAGACTTGAGAATCGGGAAGTGGGAATTGATCAGATCAGAAACTCAAATCCGACCAACTTTCAATTCTCATCCGAACCGCACAGTCTCTTACGATGTGTGTCTTTCATCTTTAGCATAAACAAAGGTACGATCCGCGAATACGTGGTCAATATCCTGGCGACACCGACATTGGGCTAGTCGCTCCCCGTCGTCCTCAGGCAGCTCGGCGAGCCGCTTGAGCATACCGATCGAATCCGGGCGCTGAAATCGATAGTCGTCGAGAACCCTCTGTTACACCATAGATTTGACGCCTGCCGCGTTGGGGATTTCGCGACAGTAACTGGCGTTTTTAAAACCCTATCGCGGTTGAACGTGTTCTGAACGGAAAAATCGGCGGGCGAGGCTGCACTTCGGCATCCAGCGTCCAAGTGGCGTCAATGATAGACTTGGCGGCAAAGACTGTAGCTGGAGGAGAAATGGTCAACCGCAGAGGTGTCCTGAAAATCGGTGCGGCGACGGTGGCTGGAGTGCTCGTCAAGATGCCGGATTTTAGCCGGGACCTGTCACCGGGGAGGGCGCACCTCACGTTCCACAGAGCGGTTTTTGACGAACGTTTTGCGGAGTGCCGGGATTTCGCGACCGCACTGCACAGCGCGGGCGTCGTCACCTCCCCCATTCGCGGCGATGTTGCCGCACTGTGGTATGACGACCTGCGAGTGCATCTGAGAGAAAACCGTTTGCCGATTGCTGGTTTGACGGATCGCGTTGCGGTGTTTTGCCTGGAAGAATTGGCGCGCGACATGGACATGCGGGTGATTTATCGAGCGGACCACAGCATTGATCAAAACGGGGATCAAACCGGGCATGCGGCTGAACTCGGGCGAGCCATAGCCGTGCAGTTCAGCCAATGGGATATCAGTGGCCGTCGCGATACGTCGGCGCAAAAACGCACTGGGCCATTTTCTCCTAAAAACAAAACAGCACTAGTATCGTGGATTATCGCGTAGTGAAAGGGAATTACACATGGTTTTACCGCCAAATGTAAGCGAATCGGACTTCAACACGGCCCTGAGTCAATTCCGGTCTGCCGTGGGCGCAAGCTGGGTGTTCAGCTCGGACGAGGACGTGGCGCTCTATCGCGACTCTTATTCCATCAATTGGGGAGAACCCGAAGAGCGAGTGGCCTCCGCAGCGGTTGCTCCGGCCAAGCTGGAGGAAGTGCAACAGATTGTTCGCATCGCGAATCGTTACCGCATCCCTTTGTATCCGATCTCAACCGGACGCAACCTCACCTACGGGGGATCCGCACCCAATATGCGCGGCAGCGTGGTCGTGGATTTGAAGCGCATGAATCGCATCATCGAAGTCGACGAAAAGCGGGCGTTCGCATTGGTAGAACCGGGCGTTTCGTATTTCGATCTTTACAACCACATCCGGGAACGCAACCTCAAGCTGATGCTGGATGTCCCGGACCCGGGTTGGGGCAGTCCCATGGGTAACAGCCTGGATCATGGCGCGGGCTATACGATGGCAGCGTTTCGCGATCACTTTGGCTCGCACTGCGGCATGGAAGTAGTGACGCCGGATGGAGAACTGATCCGTACCGGAATGGGCGCGGTGCCCAACTCGGAAAGCTGGCAGGACTTCCGCTACGGCGCTGGCCCCAACGTGGACGGGCTGTTCGCGCAATCGAACTTCGGAATCGTAACGAAGATGGGCTTCTGGCTGATGCCCATGCCGGAAGCTTTCTTGTCTGGTACCGTCAGCGTGCCGCGCCACCAGGATCTTGACGCACTGGTGTATGAGGTTAGCTACCTGGAGGATTTGGGCCTGACCGGGATGCCGCAGTACGGCAGCCCCGTTGGACGGTCCGCGTTTGGTCCCGGTGCAGGCGCCATGGCGAGCCTGATGCAAAATGGCTGGCCATCCGACGAAGCGGTTGAAAATTTTGTAGCGGCACAGAAGCTCCCAGCCTGGTCTGTGCAGCTTTATTTCTATGGCCCGGAAGAAACGGTTCGCGGCACCTGGCAGGCTGCCAAGCGGCGTATCGGCAAGGCGATTGCCGGTGCTACTTTTCAAGACGGCGAGTTGCTGACGCTGCCCATCCCCAAGGAAAGAGAACCGACCCAATCTGACAAGCCTCGCCTGGGAATTCCCGCGCTGGAAGTTTTCAACATGGTGGCGCGAAATGCGGGGAACACAAACGATCCGCCGGATGGACACGCCGACCTTTTTGTCACGATCCCGCGGAAAGCCTCGGTGCTGTTCGAATCGGCACGGGTCCTACACGAAGCCTACAAGGAACTTGGCCTGCCAGCCCAGCAAAATCCTTTTCCCACGCCGTTCACTTACTATTCACGCTGTTTCTGGACGGGTACCACCGTGCCCACCTGGCGCGACCCCGCCAAGAATGCACGCAGCCGGGCATTGTTCGAGAAAGTGATGAACCGCTGCGCGGAGCACGGCTGGGTCGGCTATCGCACTAACCCCGCGTTTCAGGACCTGCTCATCAGCAAATATTCTTTCAACAACCACTCCCTGCTGCGCTTCCAGGAAAAACTGAAAGACAGCATCGACCCCAACGGGATCATCTCGCCAGGCCGTTACGGAATCTGGCCGGCAAATATGAGGAAGAACCGCGTATGAAGCACACAGTCCTTCTTGTCTTCGTTATTGTCTTCGGGGTGGTTGGAATCGGCAATAATCTTTTGGCCCAGACACCTTCTCAGACCAACGGGAAAGTAGTCTTCGATAAGTGGTGCGCGCCTTGCCATGGAGCCGTCGCACCCAAGAATGTCATGTTTGGCAATGGCGCTCTAGCGGGCACGTCCGCCCTCGCCGTGAAATATAAAGGAAAGCTGCCAGCAGTACTTGAACAACGCACGGATCTTACGCCCGTGATGATCAAAACTGTGGTTCGGCATGGGTTGTACGGTATGCCCATAACGCGCAAGACCGAAGTCAGCGACGCGGAACTGGAAGACGTAGTGGCGTATCTTACGCGGAATCGGAAGAAGTAAGGGGCGCGGCATATGGGTAGCGTTGACGAATCCAGTCAATTGCGAGTCGCGGCGCTAGGCGAGACAAGGGCTTCGACCCTTTCCCCTTCCGCATGCGAGCCCTTTGCCGGTTTCATTCCCACTGTTCCAGGTGCTATGCCGTTCAGGCGGTGAGCCGCTCGATTTCCTCCACCACCTGTGCCGTGGTCCGCTGCCGCGCATAGCCTTTTGTCAACCGCAGGGACCAGTCGTGACGCTCCTGGCTGAGGGTTGCGCAGGCGTCTGTTACGGTGGTGACCAGGTAACCCAGGTCGCATGCGTCGCGAACGGCCGAATCGACACACTGGTCCGTCAGACACCCCGCAATCATGAGGAACTTAATGCCTAGGTTGCCAAGGATGTAATGGATATTGGTTGAAATGAAAACAGACGAAGAGGTTTTGCCCAGGACCATCTCGTCGCCCGAAGGCTTGATTTCGTCCAAGACCTTCGCATCCCAGGAGCCTTTAGGAACGTGGAGGCCGCTCACCTTGTAGTCCAGAGAGCGGTCACGTCCATCGCAAGTCGCGTTCTCGATGACTGTATAGAGAACCTCGATGTGGCCCTTGCGGCAGGCTTCCTGGAGCCTCTGCATGTTAGGGACAGCACTGGTGTGCAGCGTCTCGAAAAACCATCCGTATTCCCGCTGAACCTGCTCGGGCGGCATGGAGGCGAACTCGCCGCCGGCAGGGGTTGCGTTGTAATTTTGAACGTCCACGAAAAGCAGAGCTGCTTCCCGCGGAATGATTTCGATTTCCCGGCTCAGTTGTTGTGTCATAGCTCCGTTCTATAAAAGTTTGTGTTTAGAAGACCGCAGCGTACCGGTCGCAAATTATTTGCGGGTCGAGCCCGGCGACGGCTTGCTCTTCTTGGCGCTTGAAGTTCACGTAGAGATCCAGAAACTGGGGGCCGAACCATTCCCTTGCAGCAGGCGTAGCACAAAGGTTGTCGAGAGCTTCGGGGAGAGTACGCGGCAACGGGCGCATCCCGCCCGAGCGGCGTTCTTCAGCGGTCATTGCGCCAAAGGCCACATCCGATTGCACCGGTAACGAGAGCCGCTTCTCAACTCCATCCACACCAGCGTGAATGAGCGCGCCTAACGCCAGATAGGGGTTGGCGCTCGCGTCGGCTACCCGATATTCCACATTGAAAGCCGAAGCAGACCCGGGGCAGATCCGCAGGCCGGCCGCTCGGTCCTGCAAACTGATGTTTGCCCAGGTGGGAGCCCAACGATCGGGGACGAGCCGGTAGTAAGAACACACGGTTGGCGTTGTGATGGCGGCCAGTGCAGGCATATGCTGCAGGATTCCCGCGGCAAACTGCTCGCCCGTGACTGACAAGCCATAGGGACGCCCGGCTTCGTGCATCACCGGGCTGCCTGCCTGGTCACGCAGACTCAGATGGATGTGCGTTCCGTTGCCGGTACCTTCGGGGTTCAGGATAGGGGAGAAGATGGCACGCTGACCTGCACGCGTCGCCAGACTGCGAGCCAGTTCGCGCAGGATGACTGCCTCATCGGCGGCACGCATGCCGATCGCGGGACTTACTGTCACTTCGTACTGGCGAGGCCCGTATTCGGGCAAAAAGGACTCCGGTGTCATGCCGGCGGCCCGCAGCGCCGCTATCAGGCGTGCGCCGAAATTTCCCTGCTCGCGGAATGATGTCAGGGCGTAGGCACGCTTCGGTTCCTCGGGGACGCCACTGTAAACAAACTCCTGCTCGAAACCGGCCAGTAACTGACAGCCGGTTGTTTTCTCCAGCCGTTGAAGGGCGCGGCGAAGAAAACTCCGCGGGCAATATGGCCAGGGATCGCCGTCTTTGGTGTGAACGTCGGCAAGACAGAAATGTTCCGGAGCGCCGTCCTCCATCGGAATGCAAACTTCCGTGGAAGCATCGGGCATCAGCACGATATCACCGGTGGTGCCGAAAGGCGTGGCGCCGATGATGCCAAACACAGAAAGGCAGATGTTGGCCGGCGTGTATCCAACGCCTTGCAGCACGCGATCCGCTAAATTGGATGCAGGAACAGATTTGCCTCGCACCTGGGCCGCGAGATCGCAGACACCGACGAAAACTAGATCCTCCGGGGCGAGCCCGGTTAAACTTTTCATAGCGTCATAACACTCTCATAGAATCGGCCCGGGAATTGGCCCAGCCACCAGCACTTCAGGCAAGGGCTTGCGAGCTAAAGCCGGCCGCCCTGCCAGCAGGAAGGCGCCGAACATAAGCCATACCAGCAGGACAAAGGGCCAAAGGCTCGCGGGGTATGCGGGAATCGGGTAAATGCTGTTGTAGAGCGGCCACAATAGGAGCACCACTCCGAGTAACCCGGCCGCCGCGCCCAACCCGCGCCATTGCTTGCCGGCATACTTTGTCTGCGCCCATGCCACCGCCATGTAAACAAGAATAATGCTGAGCGTGCCAATGGTTCCCGTAGCGCCGTAGTAGAAGCCCGGATCGGTCAAGAGTGCCCATCCGAGCAAGCCCAACAGGAAAACGATTCCCGTGATCAGGATGGCATTGGCAGGCGTGCCGCGTTCGGGATGAACCCGGCCGGCGGAAGGCGCTAGCCCCGCGCGGCCAAGCGCGAACAGCATCCTCCCCGCGGCGCTTAACGACCCAAGCACGCAACCAAAACTTCCCAGGGCCGCAGCCAGATCGAGCGCAATAGCAAAACCCCGGGAAGTGTAGCGTATGGCGAGCGTGTCCAGCGGGGCGGGATCGTTTGCCAGTGCCTGGACGTTTTCCAGCCCGTACCCGAGCACCTGTGCATAAGAAACCACAACGTAGAGCGTGCCGGAAACCAGCAGTGTTCCGATCAATGCCAAAGGAACGCTGCGGCGTGGATAATTCGTCTCTTCCCCCAGCGTGGCCGCGCCCTCAAAGCCGCCAAAAGACAAAACCGCAAACACTATGCCGTATCCGACACCCGCCCAGCCGTGATGGGTGGCCGAGGGAACAAAGGGGCGCAGCGACAACCCATGCAGCCTGGAAATCTTCGCCAGAATCGTTAGCGCAAGAGTGAGGATGGCGAGCAGCGAGACACCCTGGAGCGCCAGCATGGTTCTGCCGGCCAGCTGCATATTGCGGCGAGCCAGGAAGGTGGCGGCCAGGATGGAGGCAATGCTAAAGACCAGCCAAAGTCGCGGAACCTGCCAGCCGGAAGTGCGCGCGGCGGCTTCGATGAAGCTACCGACCAAAGCAGTCGCACCACCGCCAAAACAAATGTAGCTGAGCAGGAGAGCCCATCCGGCCATGAAGCCCCACCTGCTGCCGAAAGCCTCCGTGATGAACCCATAAGCCGAACCGGCATGGGACAGACGCCGGCTCCACGCCACAAAGGACAGCGCCACAATCAGCATGAAAGCGGTGCCGATGACGAACGATAGCGGCGCCGCTGGCCCCGCCACTTGTGCGGCCAGGGTAACGTTGAACGCCATTCCCATCGTGGGCGCAATGATTGCGATCGACAGGCCTACGGCCTCCAGTAACCCGAGTTTCCTGTGCAGTTCCTTAACTTGTTCCTTCAGGCAGCTTGCTCCTTCAGGCGGGATGCTTCGACTTGCCGACAAACCTGGTCAGCGGCAGGTGATCAGACCACAATTGACGGGTTGCGGTGGAACCTTCGGCGGCCGGGCCGTTCCATCATTATAGCTACTGGCAGCTCGAAAACCGGCTCGGCACGTAGTAAAGTAACTTCGCCGGGGCCGCTTCGCTCCCGAACCTGCTCTTCGCAGCCGATTCACCCGAGTTAACCGTCCAACCTCTATGGTCAAAATGCTCATTCGGCCCGGCTCACGTCCCCATCCCGCTCAATCCCTCGCTATACTCTCTCTCGAATGGCTGCAGATCTATCGCAGGGCGCATCATGACGGGGAAGCCGTTTGGTCAGGTGCCGTTTCAGGCACATGTCGACCTGCTGCGACTTTTTCTGGCGCATCGCGAAGACATTGTAGAGAGCATAGAGTCCGTTCTCAACGCCCAGCAGAAGCAGGCCCGGAACTTGCAGGACCAGTCTCTTTTGTCGCGCCGGATCGAGGATTGCTTTTTTGGACATGCCGCAGTCACCGCCAGTCAAACTCTCCTCAGAGGCCAACTGGAAGAGGCGCATTGGGCCGGGGGATTCAGCCCTCGTCACGTTCACCACGTGTATAACGACCTGATCCATCCGGCGGAGATGATGATTCGCGGCATTCATTGCTGGCAGCAGACACGGTGGCCCGGTCGTAGCGGCCGCATGCACTACGCGCACACGCTGTTCAACTTGTATCTACTCCGGTGTCTTCAGTTTTTGAGCATGCGGCTTTGGGACGACGGCCGGGACGATGACCCGAGCAGCTTCGCTCCGGAAAAGGCCGGTGGCCGGCTTACGGAAGTTCAAGGCCTGCTAGATGAGCTCTGGAGCAGCTCACTACCCGATCAGCCCGTGATGGTGCGCGATGCACGCTGGCTGATCCCATTGGCGCAGAGCCTCATTACCGATGAGCTGGCGCCTTATTTCGCGGTCGCCCAACAGGTCGCGGAGACGCTTCAAGAACGGGACGTGCTCGAAATCCAGAAGGCCCATGTCCGAATGTTGGGCGGCCATCTGACCTCACAGATCCGTTACTACTGCACGAGGGATGGTTTGTCGATCAACGAGCAAAGCGTCGTCGTTCGCACGCGCACTTCCAATGCGCTCGATTTGGCACTGCTGGTTCAAAACCTGGTGGGGCTGCTCAAGGCCTATGACCGCGCACTGCGGAACGGCGATGAGCGAAGGCGGCTCGACATGGCGGGAGCCATCTATCAGGGCATATCCCCCGATCCCGAGCTGTTTCTGAATCGCGTGGACATGCTGAGCGCTTACAGCATGATCGAGCATGTTTTCATCGCCGAGGAGGCAAAAGAGGGAGCTATTCCAAATTTGTAAACGTCAAACTTGGCCTGTTTTAAAGTAATAGATTCCGAGTCTCCAGCTGACTTATCCAATTTTCGCTTTTTATTTTCGAATTCACTGACATCCTTGTTGCTACTTTTGTTTGGATTTTTCAGATTTTTTATTAAAAGATCACTCTATAAATATTTAATAATGATAATAAACATCTCTAGCTGTTTAATTTATTTCTTGTATTACTTTTGAGGATTTTATTAGCTTCGATGGCTTTGGTTCGTTGATCACTTGTTGCTGCTTCTTCGTCGACTTGGATTGAAATTCAACTACTTGCTTAGATGGTTCTTTGCGGATTGGTTTAGGTATTATAATTGAATCATTCATTTTTGAATTTGAAAAAAATTTAATTTCTTCGCTTATATGTCATGTATGAAAATAATATTATGATATGGACTATAATTTTCATGTACATATAGTGGCCGTTCGTGATTGCAAAACAATCGTTCCAAAAATACGGAGAATCCAGCATCAAATAGCATACAGAGTTTGAGCGCGTACAAATTTGTTTTTTGAAATCAAGCATAATCGTATTTCACAAATTTTTAATAAAAAAGAACAAAATAAACACAATAAAAACGTCAAACAAAACAAAATTGCGAAAAATGAAACCTACAAGCAATAAAACAAAGGTATAGATGACCTAATTATAGATTTTAATTCATTAGAATAAAATATTTGTTCTTTTCTGTTTTAGAGAAACTTACTTCTGGCCCATTGGCTGATCCATTGCTAGTAAGTGTGTAGCTTCTTACAGAGAATCTACAAGATTGACTTTAAAAGGAATACATTTGAATATTGGAAGCCATTTTTTTGCCTGAAAAATTAAGGATCTCAAAGCCGACGTTGCAAGGCAAGCGGGACGAGGTCAAACTGCAAGAAGAGGAGGCCAAAGCTCTGAGTGAATTGATCGAGCAAGAAAAAAAAACTAATCAAACCATGCAGCGGCAACTAACTCCAGTTTTGACTTGCTTACAGTACGTTTTCATGTACTATATTATTTAATCATTTATTTTAAAGTTGACATGCTCAAAGAGTCAACCATAACTGGCACTCCTGTTCATGGTGGTGGCAAAACACCAAAGATTGAAGAGATTCAAGAACTTCTCAATCAACAGATCAATAGATGAAGTAAAGCGAAATTTGAAGTTGAAATAATGTTTAAAAATTTTTAATGATATCTTTTTTTAAGGGCTATTGATCTACTTTGTAAAAACGCAGAAATTTGAGAAAAGAAATTTTTTTAAAATACTTGTACATAACATAATTTGAAACTAATAATTATAAACTTTAATATGAACTTGAATTTGTATTTAAATAAATTTTATTTATCTAATTGAAACTAATATTAAATTCAGTAAAATAGCAGTTTGTCTACGATCTCAATTTAAAAAATGAAGGTGTCTTTGAAAGTTCCTTCTCAAGAAGAACATATAAGAGGGATAGTTAAAAACTGTCAACCTCGACATATTTTATTTTTTTATTTTTAAAAATTTTGATATGAATATAATAAAAATTAAGTTAATAATATACTATAATAATAAATTTCTTTATAATTATATCATTACATTCATTTTTTAATCAAATCAGAACGTAGACGTTAGGAGAATTAGAAGACAGAAGCGAAACATAGCCAAAAAAAAGAACAAAAATAAATTAACGATACATATGTTCTAATGAACGGCCCTCATTCGATCTCTAAAAGTTGTGGATCTTTCAAGATGCTGAAAATGGATGTTGCGATTTTATCTTTAATTTCGCCATGAATAAATTAGAGATATGTAATGATATTTTGTACGTCCATGCAACATTCCGCATTATCTCTAGTGCATGTATGCAATAATATTAAACATTAACTATAGTCTCCGCCGAATCAACGTATATGCATAAATGATAAATATAAAATTACTCTAAGGAAGAAAAACAAAAAATTAATAATAACAAGGCTTGCACGATTCATTATACACTAGCAACAATTTAGATGATTTTTGTGTATAAGCAAAAAATTAGATGCATATTTATTTTAAAAGGAAGATGATGATGATCTTTATCATTAATAAAAATTCTTGAATTCAAGATGAAAGATAGTAAATAGTATTAATTTATTTATAATTGCAATTGGTTATATAAGAAAACAACAACAGCAGTATTACTTCAAATATATATGCATATTTTGGTCTAGTAGTTCTATGCTTTAGTTTTATTGATTGTTTGTT
>CAVRZH010000202.1:0-9246 GCA_963725455.1 Bryobacterales bacterium | reverse complement strand
CAGCTACCGCATGACGGCGCCATGGGCCTCGACGGTAACCTCTATTACACCGTCAACAATCCGAACCCCGATGTGACCATCGGCAAGGTCAACACCAAGACCGGCGAAGTCAAATACCTAAAGGTCAACCGCAAGGACGGTAAATACGCCGCCACCGCGCACGGCCTCACCCGCGACGGCAATGGCGATTTGTGGTTCAACGTCAATCCGGGCCAGCGCAGCCTCGGCAAGCTTGAAGCGAAGACCGAGAAGATCAGCGTCTACGAAACGCCTTCCACGATGTCGCCGCTGGGCGGCGCTGTCACGATGAACATCAACGGCAAGGGCCGCATCTGGGCCTCGACTCCGCACGGCGTGGTGTCGTTCGATCCGGTTTCCGAGAAGTTCACCGACTTCAAGTCGCAGACCCCGTTCAAGAATGCCAAGGGCACCAACTCAACCTACGGCGCCGCGGGTGACCGCGACGGCAATGGTTGGTGGGCACCGGTGCCGTTCGACACCATCGGCAAGGCCGACATGACGACCGGCAAGACGACCGAAATCGTGCTCTCGTCGCTGAAGGACGAAATCGCCCGTCTGCCGGAATCCGATCAAGGCGCGGTTCTCTGCGAAGTATGGTTGCGCAAGACCCTTCCCACCAGCCCGAACCCTAGCTCCTCATCTGACGTACTCTATGGACTCTTTCCCGTCGGAGCTTTCGTGGGGGTTCTGCACTTCCCCAATGCGGCCACGGACTTCCGCAGCCAAAACATCAAAGCGGGATTCTACACCCTGCGCTACGGCCAGATCCCCCAGGATGGCAACCACATGGGGGTGAATCCCACGCGCGACGCTTTTGTTCTAGCGCCCATCGCCGCCGACACGAATCCTAACAAAGTCCTCTCTCTCGAAGACCTGGTGAAGCTGAGCGCACAAGCGTCCGGAACGCCCCATCCCGGATTCCTGGTGGGAGCGGCCGTAAGCGGCAGCAGCTTTCCCTCCATCGGAAAGGATGATTCCGGTAATACTGACGTGCAATTGAAGGGACACCAAGGCAGCGGCGATCTGCCTCTGGCGATCACCGTGGTGGGACACTGGCAAGGGTGAGGAATTGCCGATTGCCGATTTTCGATTGTCCAATGGGACTTGTCGGTTTGGATTGTCGATTTGAAGTTTGCGATTGGGGATTTTGGATTTGCAATCTGAATTTCCGATTGTGGGTTTTCAATTTAGGATTTCAGCGAATGTGGCCGGAGGCCACCGCTTCGGCTCGTTACGTATTGCTGGAGTTGTGGCTTGCCCGGTGACGTTTGCTGGCGCAGCTCCAAACTATGCTGGACTGGATCAGATCAACTGCACGATTCCGGCCGGGCTGGTGTCAGGCTCATCCGTTCCGGTGGTTATTACATCCGGCAATCGAACCAGCAACACTGCGACGCTCGCCATCACGGCAACAAACTAAATCTGCATTCCGGCGGGCTGGCGAATCTCCATGCAGCCCTTGCCGGTGGGCAGCATCTTGCCGGGATTCAAGCGGCACTCCGGATCGAACAGTTTCTTAAAGCGCGCGATCATATCCAGCGTTTCGCCTGAGAATTGCTCGCCGATCAGTTCCATCTTCTCCATCCCGACGCCGTGCTCGCCGGTGATGGATCCGCCCTGTGCGATACAGAATCGCAGAATCTCGTCGCCCGCGGCTTTCGCGCGCTCCAGTTCGCCGGGCTTATGGTGGTTGAACAGAATGATGGGGTGCATGTTGCCGTCGCCCGCGTGGAAAATATTGCTAATGGTGAGTCCGTATTTCTCAGAGATCCGGTGGATCTCGCGCAGGGTGGGCGCCACCTTGGTGCGCGGCACTACGCCGTCTTGCACGTAGTAAGCGGGGCTCACCCGGCCCACCGCGCCGAAGGCGTTCTTGCGTCCCTTCCACAGCAACTCGCGCTCCGTGGCGGATCGGGCAATGCGAACCTCTCGTGCGCGGCAGCACTTGCAGGCATGTTCGATCTGTTGCAGCTGTTCTTCCACTGCTTCCTTCAAGCCTTCCAGTTCGATGAGCAACACCGCCGCCGCGTCCATCGGATAACCCGCGTGCGTGGCCTCTTCCACCATGCGCAGCATGACGCCATCCAACATCTCTACCGCGGCCGGAGTGATGGCGCGGGCCGTGATCTCGGCCACCGAGTCCGCGCAATCGTCGACGCTGTCGTAGATGGCGAGCAGCGTCTTCACCAGTTCGGGTTGGCGCATCAATCTCACGGTGACTTTCGTCACCAACGCCATGGTCCCTTCTGAACCGGTGAGAAGGCCGGTGAGGTCGTAACCTGGAGCGTCCAGCGCCTTGCTTCCGACGGTCATCGGCGTTCCGTCGGGCAGGACGGTTTCGATGCCGAGCACATGATTGGTGGTGACGCCAAACGCCAGCGTGTGCGGACCGCCCGCATTCTCCGACACATTGCCGCCGATAGTGCAGGCCTTTTGGCTGGAGGGATCGGGCGCGTAGAAATATCCATCGCGCTCGACGGCCTGCGTGATTTCAAGGTTCACCACGCCGGGCTCAAGCACGGCGCGTTCGTTAGCCAGATCGATCTCGACAATCCGATTCATGCGCGCGAACGAAATCACGATGCCGCCTGCGCGAGCGATCACGCCGCCGCTCAATCCCGTGCCCGCGCCCCGGCCGACAATGGGGATGCGATGCTCGCGCGCTATTTGAACCAGCGCCTGCACGTCTTCGGCTGTCTGCGGGAACGCGACCAGCTCCGGCCGCGCCTTGTCGACGCTGCCGTCATATTCGTAGAGCGTCAGGTCTTCCGGGCGATCCAGATATCCGCGCGGCCCGAGGAGCTTGTCGATTTGTTGGATCGCGTCAGCGGTGATCATTCAATGAGCCGCAGATGAACGCCGATAAAGCATTACAGCAACGACTTCACGAAGCTCACCAGCTCTGGATCCATCCAGGAGATCGCCTGGCCGTTGCGCTCCGGCAGCCCGGCATATTTCCGCACCACTTTGCCGTTGCGGTCGATAATGTAGCTCTCGGGAATCTTGTAGGTGCCGTAACGATAGCTCAGGTTCTCCTCCGGATCGCGCGCAGTCGGGTATGAAACATCGAAGCGCTTGATGAAGTTTTGATACAACTGCTCGTTGCGATCGACACTCACGCCCAGCACCACCACGCCCGCATCCTTGAATGTTTTCGCGAACTCGTTGAGCGATGGGGCCTCCTCCACGCAGGGTGCGCACCAAGTGGCCCAAAAATTCAGCACCAGCACCTTGCCTCCGAAGTTCCGCGGCGTCACCTGATCGCCCGCGCTGGTGGTGATGCTGAAGTTCGGAGCCGTGTCGCCGACGCCTACTATGTGGTCCTGCATGGACCAAACCACCACGAAGCCCAGCGCCACCAGCAATGCGGCGATGGCTCCTTTTATGGCCAAATCTACTTTGGAATGAGTCATTTCAAAAGCCTCCTGCGGGGCCCTTCTTCTATAATATTAAAGTATCCCGTTGGAGAAGTTTCGCATCAGATAAGAGGATCATGCTGATTACGCGCCGAGCAGAGTTCTCCGCGTCGCACGTGTGCGCGCAAGCCACGTTGACAGCGGAAGAAAACGCGCAGTTATACGGGGCCGCCGCCAACCCCAGCGGCCATGGGCATAACTACATTCTAGAGGTGACGCTGGAAGGCGATCCCGATCCGGTTACCGGTATGGTGTTTGACCTGAAAAAGCTGAAGGAGCTGATTCAGCAAACCGTGATCGATCCGATGGACCATCGCTTCCTCAACTACGAAGTGCCTCCGTTTAACAGAATCGTACCGACCACGGAGAACGTAGCCGCCGAGATCTGGCGCCGGCTGGCGCCGCATTTCGAGGAAGGGCGCGCGCATCTGAACAATGTCCGTCTTTATGAAACCGAAGATTTGTACGTGGACTACGGGGGAGAGCGCCGCTAATGCGCGTTACCCGCCGCTATCGCTTCGCCGCGTCTCATCGCCTGCATTTGGCGGCGTTCACCGAAGACGAGAACCGCGAACTGTACGGCAAGTGCAGCAACCCGTACGGCCATGGGCATGATTATGTGTTGGACGTAACGGCGCATGGCCGGATAGATCCCGTGTCCGGGCAGGTGGTGCACATCCCGACTCTGGATCGGCTGGTTTCAGAGCAAGTGCTGAAAGATTTCGATCATCACTACATGAACGCAGACTTAGGTGAATTTAGATCGCTGGTTCCGACATCGGAGAACATTATCCGGGTGATTGAGGATCGGCTGACGGCTCGCTGGGCCGAGGCGTTTCCGGGCGAGGGGCCGCGCTTGGAGGGCATCCGGCTACGCGAAACGAAGCGCAACGTGTTCGAACTAAAATCATGAAGACCAGTTCCATGAAACCCAAGACATCGGCGGTGAAAGTGATGCCGCAGCAGCATAACGACGAGTCAATTGCCGATCTGATGCGGAAAATTTTGCTGAAAGTCGGCGAAGACCCGGAACGCCCGGGCTTGCTTCGCACGCCGCAGCGCGCCGATAAGGCCCTGCGGTTTCTCACCAGTGGCTATGAGACGGATGTCGCCAGTATCGTGAACGGCGCGGTATTTGAAGAGAAGTGCGATGAGATGGTGGTGGTAAAGGACATCGAGTTTTATAGCATGTGCGAACACCATCTGCTGCCCTTCTTTGGAACCATGCACGTGGCTTACCTGCCGAACAACAGGCTCATTGGTCTGAGCAAAATTCCGCGCATCGTCGACATGTTCGCGCGCCGCCTGCAATTACAGGAGCGTCTGACTCACCAGGTGGCTGAGACGCTGAATGACGTGCTGCGGCCCAAAGGCGTCGGCGTGATCTGCGAGGCGCGCCACTTCTGCATGATGATGCGGGGCGTGGAGAAGCAGCACTCGGGAACGGTCACCAGCGCGATGCTGGGCGGTTTTCGCGAGCGCAAGGAAACGCGCGACGAGTTTTTGTCGCTGGTGTCGCGCACCAACCACATTTACTGAGCATCGGCTACAATCAACTTGAATGATTAAGAACTTCCGCGACTTCGAAGCTGGGCCGGACCCGTTCGGCCGCACCTGGCAGGTGTACTTTCGCTGGCTCCAGACCGGCATTTCCATCCGCCATGCCGATACGGTGGACGTGAAGTTCGGAATCAGCACGGGCGGGGAGCCTTCGGAGGAACGGGTGATCGCGCTGCACCATCCGGCGCTGCTGGTCCTGAGCCAGAAGTTCGGCCATCCCCTCACCGACACCTGGTGCCTGAAGCTTGCGGCGCTCCACTTAAAGCATATGCTTCGTACCGGCGAGGACATGGAGAAGACGCTGGTGACGCCGATGCCGGAGGAGATCGAAGAGTATGCGCGTGAACTGGAAGAGTCGCTAGCCGCCAAGCAGTAGACTGTGCGTGGACCATCTCTTTGTGTACGGAACGCTCCGGCGCGGCTGCGATAATCGGTACGCCCGCCTGTTATCTGAGCAGGGAAAGTTTGTCTGCGAAGCCCGCGTATCCGGCCGGCTTTATGATTTCGGATCCTATCCTGGCGCGAGACCCGCCGAACGGCCGAACGAATCCATCCTGGGCGAACTCTTCTATCTGGCTGAACCGGGCATTGTGCTCGAGGCGCTTGACGAATACGAGGGAGCGGAGTACGAGCGCACGGCAGTGGTGGCAGCCACGCTGGAGTGCTGGATTTATTGGTATGTCGGGCCCGCGGCTGGACGCCTGATCGCGTCCGGCGACTGGCTGCAGCGCTAATTCAGGAAATACGTCCGGTACAACGTGTCGCGCTGTTTGGGGATGAAGCCCGCATCGCGAATCATGCGCCGCAGTTCTTCTTCACTGGCGCGGTTGTGCGTGCCAGCCGCCGACACCACATTCTCTTCGATCATGATGCTACCCACGTCGTTGCCGCCGAAGCGCAGTCCCACCTGGCACGTCTTCAATCCCGGCGTCACCCAGGACGACTGAATGTTCTCGATGTTCTCGAAATACAGCCGCGAAAGCGCCAGCATCTTCAGGTACTCCACGGCCGTCGCTTCCTGCTTGACGAACTTGCCGAGCGAAGTGTACTCGCGTTGGAAGGACCACGGGATGAACGCGGTAAATCCGCCGGTGTCTTCCTGAATCTGGCGCACGATATCGAAGTGATTCATGCGCTGTTCGATGGTTTCGCCGGTGCCGAACATCATGGTCGCCGTAGTGCGCATGCCAAGCGAGTGAGCGATGCGGTGCACGTCGATCCAGTCCTGCGAGGACGATTTCAACCGGCTGATGCGGCGGCGAACGTCGTCGTCCAGAATTTCAGCCCCACCGCCGGGAATCGATTCCAGGCCCGCATCGCGCAGCCGTGCGATGGTGTCGCGCAGGCTCAATCCGCTGACTTCGGCGATGTTCACAATCTCGGGCGCCGAAAAACAATGGTTCCAGATTTTGTCGCCGAAGCGATCCTTGATGGATCGCAGCAGGTCCTCATACCACTCAATCTTGAGATCGGGATGCAGGCCGCCCTGCATCAGGATTCCGGTGCCTCCCAGGTCGATGGTCTCCTGGATTTTGTCGAAGATCACATCCTTCGAATGCACATAGCCTTCCTGGTGGCCCATGGGACGATAGAAGGCGCAAAAGCTGCAATATTCGGTGCAGAAATTGGTGTAGTTGATGTTGCGGTCGATGATGTAGCTGACCACTCCATGAGGATGCAGCTTGCGCCGCACCGCGTCGGCCGCCATGCCGATCCCGATCAAGTCATCGCTGTTGTATAAGTCGATCGCTTCCTGCCGCGTCATCATACGGAAACTCTTCTCCCCTGCACTGGCTTCCCCTCCACAAGTGGGGCTAGCTCTGATGCATATTGTAGGAAAGTCTTCAGGCCGGCGTACTCGCGGTCGCCCAGTTCGAAGACGATGTTGTTTTTCAGATACGTTCGAGCCAAATCTTCGGAAACCCCGACCTTGGCGTGCTCCAAGCGCGCGATGTCGTCTATGTGGGCCAGCCCGAAGCGCATCGAGTCAAGAAAGGGCTTGGGATTCTGAGTGGGCAACTCGGCGCGCGCGGCCCACACGGCGAAAACCATCGGCAAGCCCGTCATCTGGACCCATTCGGCGCCCAGATCGAGCACCTGAAAAGGAAGTTCGGTGGGATCTAAGATCAGTGCCGCGTCGCCAATAATCAATGCGGCGTCGGCGTGCTCCAGCATGGAGGGCAGGTGCGGAGCATGCGATCGAACTTCCGGCTCCACGCCATACTTCCGCGCCAGAATCACGCGGCTGAGCGCGACTGAAGTTCGCGAAGTGGAATCGGCGGCCAGCTTGCGGATTTCGCCGAAGGGCACCTTCGAGATCAGGAAAATGCTGCGGACCGGGCCGTGGCAGGCGATACCGGCGCCGCGAATAATCTCCAGCTTCTGGCGGTTCAACTCCACTGCCGGCACGATGCCGATATCGGCCAGCCCGGATTGCAGGCGATCGGCGCATTCGGCCGGGATTGCGAAGGAAAGATCGAAGAGCCCACGCTCGTCGCCGTGCACCATCCCCCACACCAGCGGAACCGTGTTGAGATAGCTGACCACCGAGACGCGTAGTTTAGTAGCGGGTGTCAAAAACCAGTCTAGCAGGACAATCTTCGATAGGATGTCTCTGTGACTAGGAAGGAATTGCAGATCCTGTCGGGGATCAGGCTGCGCGAGGCCAAGGCGCTTGCAAAGTTAGGCATGACCGACGGAGCCTATTATCTCGCCGGCTATTGCATTGAATGTGCTCTCAAGGCTTGTATCGCGAAACTGGGTCAGCGGCATGAGTTTCCGAATAAGAAACGGGCCGATGACAGCTATAGTCACAACTTTGGGAAGCTCCTTAATGTCGCCGGCCTAGAGCAGGCCCTGCTCTGGGAGACGCAGCGCGATCCAGAATTTCTTAGGAACTGGGATGTCGTAAAATTGTGGTCGCCGGAGCGCCGGTACGTCACCACCGGCTCTTCTGCCACTAAGGAGATCATCGAAGCCGTGGGCAATCGAAATCATGGAGTACTGCGATGGATAAAACTGCACTGGTAAGCTTCGAGGTCGAGAAGGGGGCAAAGATTCTTCAAATTCTGGACGACGCCGGGCTGCAAGTGAAAGTGGCGCTCTGGGCGTTTTTAGGGGAGTATGAGGAATGGCGGCTCGTTTTGTCTTCCCGCAAGTTTGACGAAGGAAGCCTGCGTGACGCTTATGGCCTACTCCATGATGCGTTGGATGCGGCCGATTTTCCGTTAGAGCAAACTCCGACTGTAGTCATTATGCCCACCAGCGATTCTTTCATTAAGTCCCTCCGGAAAATCTTTGGAAAGGCCAAGAGTGTCGAAGGCATGCGTCTGGGTGGCCAAACCATCGGGAATCGTTATCTTGATGACGCTTACGCCTATCGTATTTCCTAGCGCTAGCGCGGTTATTTGTTTTCCGCGCTCTTCTTCGGCGTGTCCACGGTCACGGCTACGGCCGTCAGCGACAGGTCCACGTCCTCGCTAGCGTCCACGGTGACCTTGGTTTCCAGATCGATGTCTGAAGGCTTGATGGTTGCGGTTCCCTTCAGGAACTTGGTCTTGCGCGAGCGATGGATGGAAACAACCTGGTCGTCGTCTGTTTCGAGAGTAATTTCTTTGCTGGTCAGGTCCTTGAGCTTTCCATGGAACGAGCCGGCCACGTTCTTATACGCTCCCGGCTTGGGTGTGCCCGGAGGAACCACGCCGCGGTAGGGGCGCGGGTAATATTGCGCCAGCACGAGGGCCGGCGCAATTAACCCAAATATTGCGAGGATACGTACCAGCTTCAACATCTTTAAGTTACTGGGCGCGTCTGCCTCTCGCCGACGGCCCCTGCTGTAATGTTAACCCAGACGGGAGCTGGAAAAGGGACTCAGCCGGCTCCGCGGTTGAGATGTTGCTCAATTGGTAAGTAGTGGTGCCATTGCGAGGATCGGTGCGCGAACTTTGGATGACGATCTGCAAATCAGGCGAGTACAACCGGGTGGATGTGATGGTGATCGGCTGTGTGTTGCCGAATTTGCCTGCCGGGATAGTCGTCACGGTTTGCGTGCACTCTGCTGTCAAGGAGGTGCCTGCGATTGTTTGTGAGGCGCAGGCGGTCTGCACCTGATTCGGATTAGCCGGACGGGTGATGGCCGGCGGGGTGGTTCCAGCGGGCGGAGTTTTGAGGGTGAACTGCCGATAGGTGCTAGTCTGCTCGTTAATGGCATATTGAACGCCCGCCACCGGATCGCTGATGAAGATGCTTT
>CAVRZH010000201.1:0-89155 GCA_963725455.1 Bryobacterales bacterium | reverse complement strand
GAATGACGATCGCGATGATGGCGAACACGATGACGAGATTGCGGAGGATCTGCGAAACCGCTGCTCCATTTCCTTCGACGGCGACCACGGCAACTCATAGCGCCGGAAGTACGGCGCCAACCCCGTTACGGGTCGCGAGTGGGATTCGCCGCGGCCGCCATGTCAATCTCGCCGCCCGTTCGCGCTCGACCACCGCGAACGACACCTTGCCGAATTCGGCTTCGCTGCAAGTCAGCATGATCTTCTTCAGCACGCTGTAGGGAATGCTCTTGTCGCCCATGATGGTCACTTCGCGCTTGGAGATGTCGGCCTTCTGCGCGGTGTTCAGGCTGCGCTCGTTCTGCGCCATCAGCGCCGCCTTGAGCGGCGCGAAGAAGGGCCCTTGATTGGCCACGACGTCGCTGAGGGTGCCCACCAATTTGCCGTCCACGTACACCGAATCCTTGGTGATCATGACCACCACCGCGGCGCTCGGCTTGCGGTCGGACAGCGACTGCGGGATGGAGATGTTCTTGGTGTTCGGCAGAATGTCCACTTCCGCGGTGTGCGCCAGCAGGAACACCACCAGGATGGTCATCATGTCGATAAACGGCACCAGCGCGAAGTGGCTCGCACCCGCGTGGCGCTTACGGCGGCGGATTCGGTTGGAGATCATATCGGCGCGTCCGCGATCGCGATGTCCGGAAACAGCTCCGCCTTCGAGAACGGCGCCACCGGCAGTTGATAAATGCGCACCGTATCCATCACCTGGACCAGCGTGTCATAGGAGGTGGCGGGACTGGGCAGGATGGTCGCGTCCGTCATCTGCGGAAATTGCGACTTGATCCGCCGCATGAATTCCGACAGATCCATCCAAGTCGTAGCCGCGGCCGTATTCGGAAGGGTCTTGAACGGCCCGGAATTGCGGTCATTCACCACGATGTCGTCGGGACGGATGATGACTTCGAGCTTCAGCCCCTTGGGCAAATCGAGGGGAGCGGAGGTGCTGCTGGCCGGCAGATTCAGCTGCAGTATGTTCGTCTTGGAGAACACCGCGGTGAATATCAAGAAGAACACCAGAATCACCATCATGTCGATCATCGGCACGATGTTCAGATCGTCCCGGCCCTGATGGTAGCGGGCGTGATTGCGTCTGACGAGGCGTGCGGACTTTGACTTCATGAGTCAGACCATTCGGAAACGGTTTAGATGGTACCGATCGTGCCGCGGGCGGCGGCGGCGCGCGCGCACGCGCCGGCGGGTCGCCGGCGCCGGCGGCGGCCGCCGCGGATTCGTGCTGCCGCTCGGTGATCGAGTTCAGGAACTTCACCGAGGCGATCTCCAGGCTGTCGATCAACGAGGTCGTCTTCGACTCGAGGAACATGTGCGCGAGCAACAGCGTGATCGCCACGCCCAGACCGGATGCGGTGTTGTTCATCGCGACCGAAATGGCGGCCGCGAGCAAGCTGGCCTTTTCCGCCGGATTCGCGGTCGCCACCGCGCTGAAGGCGCCGATCAAGCCGGTGATCGTGCCGAGCAGGCCGATGAGCAGGCCCACGTTGGCGAGCGACGACGAGTAGTGCGTGCGCTTCTCGATGCGCGGAATGACCTCGAGAAGGCTCTCGTCCATCGCCTTCTCGATGTCGTCGCGGCGGCGGGCGCTCGCGACCCGGGCGACGCCGTAATTCAGGATCGTGGCGATCGAGGCTTTCGAATTTTGCGTGAGCGACACCACCTGCTTGAAGTTCCCGGCGCTCAGCGCGGGCACCAGCGTCGTCCCAAAGCGCGCGATTGCGCATGGTTTCCCGCGTCAGGTAGACGTATCGCTCGATGGCTATCGATACGCCGACCACGAAAATCAAAGCCAACGGGTACAGGAAGATCCCGCCGTCCTTGAAGAAATTGACCGACCGAACTCATGAAATTCATCTTCGCGCTCCTAAAAAAATCGCCGATCCGCTGCGAACCCTGAGATTCAACCAGATTCCGTAAAATCAGCTATGACTTACTTCTCACCCTGCTGCGCCGGTGGCTTTGCGCACCATTTTGGGACGCGTCTGCTTTCACGGCCTGGTAATAGACCACCTCACGCTTGAATTCGTCCCGGTCGACGGGCGCCAGTGCCTCATCCAGCAGGCTGTTCATTGGCTTCCCCGACAGGTCGCCGATGTCCGATTTCTTCCAAGGGACGATATACATGACCTTCGGCTGCTCCCGGTCGCCCGTGACGGTCGCCGTGCCGAGCTCGAGGTGGTCGGCGGCGGTTTTACCATCCTTCGGCACCGCCGGCCGGCCGCCCAGCGCGCGCGCATCGGTTTTGGGCGCCTCTGCCGAGGCCTTCGCCCGAGGCTCCCCCGCCTCGCTCTGCGCAGTCGCCCGAGGCTCCCCCGCCTCGCTCTGCGCAGTCGCCCGGGGCTCCCCCGCCTCGCTCTGCGCGGTCGCATTGGACCGTTGGGTATCGGCGGCGGGCGGCGCGGCCCCTGCGGGGGGTGCCGCCGGTTGCTGCGCGAAGCCCGCGAGCGGGACGGCCACTGCTGCCAGGGCCGCGTACGCAAGGATCAGGCGGGGCATGCTCATGCGGGCTCCTTTTTGGTCGGTACCGGGGGCGGCGGGGCGGCGGGCGGCGATGCGGCCGGGGCGGCGCGGGCGGCGTGCCGCTGGGCCCGGCAGGCGGCGCAGCCGCGGGTGCGGATACGCCGGCGCGCTTGCGCAGCTCGATCACCCACCCGGCGACTTGCTTGTTATCGCCCGCGAGTGTGAGGTAATGCTCAAACTGCTCGAGCGCCTTCTGTGGCTGGGCCAGATAAAGATCATACAGCACGCCCAGGTTGAGATAGGCAGGTGCGTAATTCGGCTCGACCGCGATCGTGTGCTGATAGGCTGCTTCCGCCTCGGCAAACTTGCCGAGTTTTCTCTCCACGATGCCGAGCTCATCGTTTGCAATGGCATTGTCCGGATTACGCGCAAGCGCCGCGTTGAACGCCGTCTCGGCCTCCGTGTAGCGCGCAGCGCGCAGGTACAGCAATCCGAGGTTCACCTCGGGTCCTGCGAGATCGGGATAGGCCAAGGCAAGCTGCTTGAATTCGAGCTCTGCATCGTTCGTGCGGCCCGACTTCATCATATTCAGCGCCTGGCTGTATTGTTGCGCCGCACGCTCCGGGACCGGTGCAGCCGGTTTGGGCGCGGCGGCCGCCGTTTGCGCCGGGTTGGGCGCGGTGGGGCCGACCGACGTCTTGGCGCCGGTCGCGGCACCCTTGGCGGGCGCGCCGGCGGCTGCCGGGTGGCGCCTCGGCGCCCGCGCGGGCGGGCCGCGGCGGCGCGCTGTGGCAGCCTCGCCAGGAGCGCGATCGCAGCGATGCTAACGAATCGAATCGACTTGCTGCTCACCGATTTCCACCTTCGCGTAACGGCCGGGATTGAGCTGTGCCAGCGCTGCGAAGCTCTTTTGCACCCACTCATCGTAAGTGCCCTCCTTCGTACGCGCAGTGTTCACCTCATGCAACTTGATCGCCTTCTCCTCGAACGGAAAGGCCTGCTCCTCAGCAGCACGTCGTACTGCTCCAATTCCTCCTTGTTGAGGCCCTTCGGGCGCTCGGAGCTCATGAGGTCCTTGCCGAGCTGCCGATAGAGCTCCGCGCTCTCGTAGGTCGCCGCCGTCGTGACCTCCGCTACCTGGTAGTCCGCCGCGGCAGTATAAGCCTTGAGCGCGGCTTCCATCGCCTTGCGTTTCTCTGCCAGCGATTTCTTGAGCGGGGGCCACGAGTTTGATGCGCATGAACTCCTCGCGCGCCGGCGCGGCGAGCGTGAGCGTCGCCTTCGCAGCGAGCGCTTTGCTTCGATCGGAGCGCGGCGCACCCGCCGCCCGGTCGGCGCTGATGTCTCCGCGCAGCCAATAATCGCGGTTGTTCAAGTCTCCCATCTTGCCGGCGATGACGCTCAGCTTGTTACGTGCCTCCATCGCAGGGTTCAGGGTTGAGGGAAGTGTTTCACGAACGCCTCGAGCGTGGCGCGCGACTTCGCCGTGTTGCCCGCTTTGTCGTAAAGATCCGCGGCTCGCAGCGTCGCCTCCCGCTGCACGTCCGCGGTCTCGCTGGCGACTGCGCGATCTGCTCGAACTCCACGGCCGCCTCGCCCGGGTGGTTCGATCTCCAAGTAGGCGACCGCGAGCTTGCGCGTGACGAGCAAGACCAACCGAGCCGAGTAGATGCACATACCCGGAAACGCCGTCGTCATCGCTTGTCCTGGTTCGGCGTCAATGGCCACCATGTCGAGACAGTTATCGATATACGGAACATAAAGCGAATGGGTATCGGGATCGTAAGCGGTGGGCCAAAAACTTCGCGTGTTATAGGAGCAGATGATGTGCTCCTCGCCCGGCTTCTTGTTCACCAGATCGTAGTTGATGGTCACCTTGCCGGTTTTGCCGTCGATGTTGGAGATCAGAAATAGCGGATCATCGTAAGGAAAGGGCGTGGCCCACAGG
Organism: Bryobacterales bacterium; assembly: GCA_963725455.1. Classification (GTDB taxonomy): domain Bacteria; phylum Acidobacteriota; class Terriglobia; order Bryobacterales; family Bryobacteraceae; genus Palsa-89. The sequence goes on along the minus strand of CAVRZH010000201.1, from coordinate 84,693 downwards.
AACTTTCCTGTGCCGCGATCGATCACGAAAACTCCGCCGCCTTCTCCCACCATCACCGCAACGTCGTGCTCTTCGCCGCGCGGAATGTCGGGATTGAACCACTTCACGTATTTCGGATTGGGATTGAACTTTTCGCGAACCAGCGTGCGCTCGTGCGTGTAGTCCATGTCCCAATCGTCGGCCGGCAGATGCTGGTAATACCACTTGAGCTTGCCGGTTTCCGGATCCAGCGCAACGGTGGAATTGCTGTAAAGATCGGCGGGCGAAGTTCGCGAGGTGCCGTCGGGGTCGCCGCCATGGCGCTGCAGCCGCGTATCGGGCATGGGATTCGCGATGCCCCAGTAGAGGGTCTTGCGGACCGGATCGTAAGTGCCGGGCAGTCCCCACGTGGACGCCAGATTGGTGTCCTTGTAATCCTTGCCCCAGGTCTCGGAGCCGGGTTCTCCGGGCCCCGGAACGTTGTAGAACTTCCAAACATCCTTGCCGGTGAGGGCGTCCTGCGCGGCGATGAAGCAGGTGTCGCGCGTCTTTCCGCAGCCTCGGCCGGAAATCACCTTGCCCTCCACAACGATCGGCCCCGAAGTGTTCTGACCAGTGCCGGTGTTGGTTTCCCAGCGCTGCTCGCCGGTACGGGCATCCAGGCCCACCACGTAGCCGTCAGGCGCGGTGTAAAGGATCACGTCCTGATAAATCGCGAGCGATTTGGTGCGCGCGGTGCTGGCCTGCACGGTCGAAACCTTGCGCTTGTACTGCCAGATCAGATCGCCGTTGGTCGCGTCCAGCGCTTCGATAATTGCGCCTGGTTCCACCAGGTACATGACGCCATCGTGCACAATCGGAATGGTCTCGCTGGTGCCCGGCCCCAGGCCGCGCGTCCATGCCATGCGGAGTTGGCTGACGCTCGAGAGATTGATTTGCTTTAGCGGGCTGAACCGCTGCGCATCGTAGGTGCGGCTGTACATCAGCCAGTCATCCGGGTTGGGATGCAACAGCATCTCCTGCGTTACGGGCACGAAATTCTTCACCACTTGCGAATGCGCGCACGCGGCAAACAGCACTGCGACAATAAGATTCCGAAGCATGACTGCAAGCAATTGTATAGCAATCAGGATGGTAGAATCACTTGGATCGGGAGGTTGCGATGCGAAGCCTGAGTGTGTCTCTGATTGCGGGCGCGGGTTTACTTGCCACGGCTGCGTTGGCACAGGTGCCGTCACAGCCGCCGGCACTTTCGTCAACCCCGTTTCAGCCCGTCGGCAGCATGCGCGAGTTGATGATCGACATCATTTATCCCACGTCCGATGCGCTCTTTTATGTGGATCGCGAAACGCCCAAGACTCAGCACGATTGGGACGTCCTGCGCGGGCAAGCGCTGATGCTGGCCGAGTCCGGCAATCTGCTCATGATGGACGGCCGCGCGCGTGACCAGAAGAACTGGATCACGGAGTCGAAGATGCTAATCGACCTTGGCGCCAAGGCGTTCAAGGCCGCGCAAGCCAAGGATCTGGACGGCATTCGCGCCCTCAACGATCCGCTAAACGCGGCATGCGTCACGTGCCACTATCAGTACCGGCCGGGCTACCATCGGCGCAAGCCGGCGCCGTCCGCGGCCAAGTAGCCCGGATTGAACCTACTCTGCACGGTGCCGCGTTCGTTGCTAACTTTCTCGCCGCGACATCGTAACGAACTTCTTTAGGCGAGGTGAGGATTGAATTAATTCTCCGAAGGACGCTCAATATGATCGATGACGGGAGTCTGTATTGGACCTTTCTTGGATTCGAGCCTCAGACCAAGCTGGTCGTGGAAGGCCTCTAGAAACGTCGGCCCCTGTTGCAGCTCAGACTGGGCGCCCACATCGGGCGGCGTTGGGCCACGCGACGGCTCGGGAACCCACTCAAGCGTGAAATCGTAACGTCCGCCAAGGTCGGTTTGATCTACCACGGGGCGATCGAAGGAACGTGAAAAGGCACGTACAATATCGGACACGGTCGCATTTCTCATACCAAAGCGCATGCCGGTGGGTGTCCGCTCCAGCTCGGCATCATTACAGCGAGCCGGAAAAGTGTCTGGGTTGGCTGGCACATCGCAACGTGGACCCTTCTCGTGAGGAACAAGTTTCGGCCCCAACGCGCCCGGCTTAACCGTCATAAGGGCGAACACAGCGACCTGCTGGGTCTCAAAATGCAGCGCCAATCTGAAACGATCAGCGAGCAGAGACTGCACCATGAGACGCATTTGGTCTTTAGTCGGATTGCCTCCCGCCCGAGCTTCAACATCGAAGAGATCGTTAGGAAACCATTTCGGCAAACCGGCAGCCATGGAACGGACCTGCTCCCGCGAGAGTGCAAGTTTGTAGGCGAAACTAATGTAAGTCGGCACTGAGGACCGGGCCAGGAAGCGGCCTCCGGGGAGATACGCATCCCCATCATCCAGCGGGAAGTTAGCGCTCGGTGCGGCGCCCGGTTTGCTCGGCTTGATGGATGCTACGTCAAAAGCCATCCGTCCCCCCGCTGCCGTTTGCCAATCAGCGACGGCTGGCGACCTCGTTCGCGAAACAGCGCCCGTTGCTTGTTGATCGACAGAAGTCGGGTTGGCCTGGGCGACCATTACGGGGGCTGGATTCGTCATCGGGGCATCTGTCCCGGCAAACTTCAGAAAGGGCACAGGCGCTGAGATAGACACGAATGAAGGCCGGATTTGTGCCACATTCTGCGGCGTGCCTACTGCCAGAGTCAGCGGCGGGGCCGCAGTCATGCCGCAGAGTGCGGCACACGCGAGAACATAACGCGGCTTCGGCGATTGCCTGAGCATTGGCAGCCTGCTTACGAATGCATACAAGAGGGCGATGGCCGTGCCCAGCCAGGGAAAATCCGCCAGTGTCCAGCGCAGACCCTGTACCCACACCCATGCGGCGGTCATCGCGATTTCCCGCCTCTCTCGAAGCGTTCGAGCATGCTCTGAATTTACTCCATGTCTTCGGGTTTTGCGCCCTGAGTGGCCAAGGGTCCAGGGAAAGATCGAGATGTCTAATCCCAGATCTGAATCGCGGGTGAATCAGGGCCTGTGCACTGCAACTCCCAACCGCCCGCCATCGATGACTTCGTAGCCGGCCGGTATCTGGAACAGAGATGGATCCGGCTCACTGCGGGAGATATTCGTCAGCCGGCTGCTGAACTCCCCGGTTCTCGGATCGGAGACCTTTTGGACGACGATTACCAGCAGTTCCGGAGATACCCAGCGTTCTCTGACCACCGTCACCGGCCGATCGTTCCCGAATGATCCCACCGGATAGACCGTGGTGGTGCGCGTTCCCTTGATGACAAGCCCATCGATGGTTTCAGTTCCTAGAGAATCCTTCGATACCTGGGGCTGCTCGCCTTGTCTTGGCGCATCGGACGCAACGGGCGCAGCCTTGACCTCACCTTTTGGCAAGGACTTTTGACGCGCGGTATGCGTCGCCGGATCCAAAACGTAGCGATAGCCAGCGACGGGATCGGCTATGTTGATGGATGTGATTCTTTCCGTTCCGATGTCGGACGTGGATACTTGCTCGGCCCTGGTGCGACCGGCGGAATCGCGATATTCATTGGTCTTTTGCGGGGGTTGCGTGATTCGGGTTCCGTCCGCCAGAGTTTGCACGCGTTCAACAATCCGTTGCGCGGAGTAGGGGGCGATGGGCTCCTGCGCACCGGCCTCGAGAGTGAAGAACCATGCGGGAAATACCAGCAGCATCGCTAGTTTCATTTGGAGCCTCGCCGTGTATAAGGAATAACCAGTTGGGATTTCGAAGTCAGCCCAGCCCTGAGCCAGATCCTAGAGTGCGCGCATAAACTACAGCGCCTTCTATAAGATACAAAGCCTCCAGCCCTGCTCCACCGGCCCCCAAAACAGGTATGATACGAGGTGCAAGTTAGCACATAGGAGACCCAACCGTCATGGCTTTCCAACTGACAGTGAATGGACGGTCCACCACCGTCGATGTTGCCGCGGACACGCCCCTTTTGTGGGTGATCCGCGATGTTCTGAAACTGAAAGGGACGAAGTACGGCTGTGGTATCGGCCAGTGCGGAGCCTGCACTGTGCATCTGAACGGCAAGGCCGTGCGAAGCTGCCAGGTCCCGGTGTCGGCGGCCAAAGCGCCGATCACCACCCTCGAAGGGCTCTCGCCCGACGGCAATCATCCGGTGCAAGTCGCGTGGCTTGAGATTGACGTGCCGCAATGTGGATACTGCCAAGCCGGGCAGATGATGTCGGCCGCGGCGTTGCTCTCGAAGACACCCAAGCCAACCGATCAAGACATCAACTCGGCCATGAACGGAAACCTGTGCCGCTGCGGAACCTACGTTCGCATTCGCCAGGCCATTCACAAGGCGGCCGAAATCGCCACCACCAGCAAGCTGCATAAGCCCTCGGAAGTCGCCGTGGGACAAAGCGGAGCTCAGGAATAAGGAGGCAACGAAAACATCATGGTTGTCAATCGACGTTCATTCTTACGCGTCACTTCCCTTGCCGGCGGCGGCGTGCTGCTCGGCCTGGTGGTGAAGCCTCCCAAGGCCTCGGCCCAATTTGGGCCCTCCGCGCCTCCCGTACCGAACAACTACATCAAGATCGATCCGGATGGCACCATCACCATCATGGCCAAGGACCCCGAAGTGGGCCAGGGCATCAAGACGATGCTTCCCATGCTCATCGCCGAAGAGCTGGATGCGGACTGGAAGCGCGTCAAGATCGAGCAGACCGACTTCGACGACACCAAGTACGCCGCGCAGTTCGCGGGCGGAAGCTTGGCGACGCCGTTTAACTGGGACCCTATGCGCCGCGTGGGCGCAGCCGGACGCGAAATGCTGATCAGCGCGGCGGCCGACACATGGAAAGTTCCCGCGGCGGAGTGCTCCGCTTCCATGGGCCGCGTGCTGCACAAAGGCTCCAACAAATCCCTCGGCTATGGCGAGCTGGCCGGCAAGATCGTTTCCGCGCCGGTGCCCGATCTTCAGAAAGTAAAGCTGAAAGATCCGAAAGACTACACCATCATCGGCCACAGCAAGGGCGGCGTCGATACGCCCAAAATCGTCACCGGCAAGCCGGTTTTCGCCATCGATTTTACGCTGCCGAACATGTTGTTCGCGGTGTATCAGAAGTGCCCGGTATTCGCGGGCAAAGTGGTAAGCGCGAACCTGGACGAGATCAAAGCCATGCCGGGCATCCGCGATGCCTTCGTCGTGGAAGGCCGTGTGAAACCTGGCACCGTGGTGGAGCAGGATCCCGGTTTGGAACCGGGCATCGCCATTGTCGCCGATACCTGGTGGCAGGCGCAGACGGCGCGCAGGAAGCTCGACGTAAAGTGGGATGAAGGGCACGGCGCGGGACAATCGAGCGTCGCTTTTGCGCAGAAGGCCGAGGAGCTGTCCAAGCAGCCGCCCGCGAAAACGCTTCGCAAGGACGGCGACCCCGACGCTGCGCTGGGAAGCGCGGCCAAGGTAGTGGAAGCGGCCTACGCCTATCCGTTTATCTCGCACGCTCCACTCGAGCCGCAAAATTGCACGGCGCATTTCCAGGGCGACAGGATCGAGATCTGGTCCAACAGCCAGATTCCCGGCGGCGGCCGCACGCTGGTGGCGAAGACGCTGGGCCTTCCCGAGAAGAACGTCACCATTCACATGCAGCGTGGCGGCGGCGGATTCGGCCGGCGCTTGACCAACGACTATATGGTGGAGTCGGCCTGGATTTCAAAGACCGTGAACGCGCCAGTGAAGCTGCTCTGGTCGCGCGAGGACGACTTCGGTCATGATTACTATCGCCCCGGCGGGTTCCAATACCTGAAAGCCGGGCTCGACGGATCCGGCAAGATCGTCGCGTGGCAAAATCATTTCATCAGTTGGGGCGATGGCGATAAGCCCGCGCCTTCTTCAACCATGGGCGCCACCGAATTTCCGGCGCGCTTCATTCCCAATTATGCGTTGCACAACACCAATCAGCCGCTGTGGCTGAAGACCGGCGCCCTGCGCGCTCCAGGCAGCAACGTTTACGCGTTCGTCATCCAGTCGTTCATCGACGAGCTGGCGCACGCCGCGGGGAAGGACCCGTTGGAGTTCCGCCTGGCTCTGCTCCAAAACACTCCGTTGCCGGCTCCCGCGCCACCGCCTGGACGCGGCGGGTTCGGTGGCCCCGAATTTAGCGCCCAGCGCACCAGCGGCGTCTTGAAGCTGGTCGCCGAAAAATCCGGTTGGGGCAAACATCCGGCCGCCTCCGGCCGCGCCATGGGAGTCGCGTTCCACTTCAGCCACATGGGCTACTTCGCCGAAGTGGCCGACGTCAGCGTCAGCTCCGACAACAAGGTGAAAGTGCACAAAGTGTGGGTGGCCGCCGACATCGGTAGCCAGATAATCAATCCGCATTTCGCCGAGAATCTTTGTCAGGGCGCGGTGATCGATGGCATGAGCGAACTGATGGGCCAGCAGATCACGCTGGAAAATGGCGCGGTCATGCAGCACAACTACGACAAGCATCCGATGGTCCGGATCGCGCAGGCGCCGGAGATCGAGGTGCATTGGCTGAAGACCGAGAATCCGCCGACTGGGTTGGGTGAACCGGCTTTGCCGCCGATTCTGCCGGCCGTCTGCAACGCCATCTTCAGCGCAACCGGCAAGCGCGTCCGCGAAACCCCGCTGGCCAAGAGCGGCTATAGCTGGGCATAGCGAATCAACGCGACGTTAGTTCAAGGGCCGCTCCTACTTCGGGGCGGCCTTTCCATTTTCGATCAAGCTTTTCAGGCGCATGAATTGCTGCGTCAGCACGGCATCCACGGGCGCGGCAAACGTATTCATGCCGGCCGGCATATACCCGGCCAGCGCGTACACCACCGCAAGCTTCGTTCCCTCTCCCGCCGGCGTGAGCTCGATGGTCATGCTGCCGGTTGCGGCCATCGGCTGCATCGGTCCGAGAGCCCCGGTCAAAACCAATCTCTTTCCGGGATCGGCGTAAACCACTTCCATGTGGCGGACACCCCCGCCGCTCGGGAGTTTTTCGCAGAAGCATCCCATCGGCCTGTCGTCGATGCTCAGGTTGTGCGAATCGTTGGAGAAGGTGTGCGCCGGGTCCCACCACTCGCCCACGTTGCGAACCAGCCTGCGATACAGTTCCTGCGGAGACACGTGAAGGTCAAGCGCAACCTTGACCGTGAACCCGTTGGCTGCGGAATCCGCGACATCGGCATGAACCAGCGCTGGGACCAGCAGAGCGATGGCAATCACGCTCCAGAAGGCACTGCGTTTCAGGATGGACATGGGCCTATAATACGATGGCATGAGTCTCCTGAATTTCGGCCAGCCTGACAACGGCATCATTCAAATGGCATACGTGATGGAGGATATTCACCGCGCCATGAATGAGTGGGTGAACCAGCTCAAAGTTGGCCCGTGGTTCTTGTTGGATCATTTCACGGGTAATGACGCGTCTTATCGCGGCCAGCCGTCTGAAGCCGACGTAGCCATCGCTATGAGCTTCGCCGGGCACATGATGATCGAACTGATCCAGCCCAACAACAATGCCCCCTCCGTGTATCGCGAGATCATCCAGAGATGCGGCTACGGCTTCCATCATTGGGGCGTCGGCAGCCAGGATTTCGATCGCGATGTGGAGGCGTTTCAAAAACGCGGAGCCGAGCTGGCGTTCTTTGCGCGCGTGCCTAGCGGCGGCCGCGTCGCTTACATGGACACCACTGCGCAGCTGCCCGGCATGGTGGAACTCATCGAGCTGGGAGCGAATTTCGAGCCGATGTTTACGGGCTTTTATCGCGCATCGCTGGGCTGGGATGGCGCCGACCCAGTCCGGTCGTTCGTTTAAGCCGTCCGGCGGCGGAACAAATGCAGGATCAGCGAAATCACGGCAATGATCAACAGCAGGTGAATCGCACCGCCTACCAAATGGAACCCGATCCACATCACCAGCCACACGCCAATCAGCATGAAGAACAGAATCAGAAACAGGAAATCGCCTATCACCCGCATGTCAGTCTCCTGCACGTTTGATCGTCTGAGGTGACAATTTGTTTCAAACGGCCGTTTCATTCTCATGCCAGGCCGCAGGCCGTGTCAAACTCATGCCAGGCCGCAGGCCGTGTCAAACTAGGTAAAGATTGCCCCCGAAGGTTCTTTCCGTTCATTCTCTCCGCAAGCAATACGGTCCAACGGTGGCCGTGGACGGCATTTCGTTCGACGTGAACCGCAACGAGATCGTTGGCCTCCTGGGTCCGAATGGCGCGGGCAAAACCACCACCATCAACATGATTCTGGGCGTACTGGAGCCCACTTCCGGCAGCATCCTGGTAGAGGACCTGGACATCGCCACCAAGCGTTCCCAAGTGCTGGCGCGGACCAATTTTGCAGCCGTCTACGCGCCGCTACCGGGTAATCTGACCGTGATTCAGAATCTGCGCTTCTTTGGGATGATCTATTGTGTCAGGGATCTGAACACCCGGATCGAAACCCTCCTCCAGCAATACGATCTGCTCGCGTTCCGCAACGTCAAATGCGGCGTTCTCTCTTCCGGCGAACAAACGCGCGTCAGCCTGGCCAAAGCAATGTTGAATCGTCCGGCGCTGCTTCTGCTGGACGAGCCGACAGCCTCGCTCGACCCCGCTATCGCGCGTGAGATCCGCATCAAGATTCGCGAATACGCGGCGGCCGGTGAAGTTGGCGTCCTGTGGACGTCTCACAACATGTACGAGGTGGAAGATGTTTGTGACCGTGTGCTGTTCCTCTCGCATGGCAGGATTCTGCTGCAGGGCGATCCACGAACGCTGCCCGCCACGCACGGGAAAGAGTCGCTCGAAGAGCTCTTCATCACCGTAGCCAACGAGCCGGAGCGCGCCTAGCGCATGTTTTCATTCCGCCGTACTTCAGCCATCGTGCTGCGCCAGTTTTACCTGATGCAGGGCAGCCCGGCGCGCGTGTTGCCGCTCTTCGCCTGGGTGGCCATCGACATGGTGACCTGGGGATTCATCACAAAATACCTGAATTCCGTAAGCGGATCGGGATTCAATTTTGTCCCTTCGCTGCTGGGTGCGGTCCTGCTATGGGACTTTTTCATCCGCGTGATGCAAGGCGTCACCACCACGTTTTTTGAAGACGTCTGGTCGCGCAATTTCCTGAACGTTTTTGCGACGCCGCTGTCCATTTCCGAATATGTCAGCGGCCTGGTGCTTTCGAGTATCGCGACCAGTTCCATTGGCCTGGTGGTGATGCTGGTTCTCGCCACCGCGGTCTTCGGCCTTTCGTTCTTTCTCTATGGCGTCCTGCTGGTTCCTTACCTGCTTGTGCTATTTCTGTTCGGCATCGCGCTGGGGGTCATCGGCTGCGGAATCGTGCTGCGGCTGGGACCGGCGTCGGAATGGTTCATCTGGCCGATTCCCGCGCTGATTTCCCCGTTCGCGGGCGTTTTCTATCCGCTCTCCACGCTGCCCCGCTGGATGCGCTTTCTTTCGCATCTCTTGCCGCCATCCTACGTATTCGAGAACATGCGCGGCATCGTGTTAAACCACCCTGGATCGCCCTTCGCCATCCTTTGGGGCGCCGCGCTCGATGTAGTCTTTCTCCTGCTCGCGAGCTGGTTTTTCAGCTACATCTATCATCACGCCGTGCGCACCGGCCTGATCGCCCGTTACAGCGCCGAAAGCTTGAGCTAAGCGGCTGGGCGCTTCCTGGACTTCGTTGGCTCCTTATGTTCAGCGCGCGGTTTGTTCTGCGCCAGGCTCTTACGCAGCGCATCCAATATATTCGACACCGGCGCGGCCCGCTCCCGCTTCGGCGCGATCACCCGCTCGCCCTTCTGTTTCTGCTCGATCAGCCGCTCCAGATTCGTTTGATATTCGTCATGGAATTTCGCGGGATCGAACTTCCCGCTCAACGTGTCGATCAATTGACCAGCTAGCTTGAGCTCCTTGGCGGAGAATTTCTCCGGGCGCGTCTTCACCTCCGCGCGTTGAATCTCGTTCACGAAAAACATGGTGTGCAGCATCAGTTCCTTCCCATCCGGCCGGATCACAACGATGTGTTCCCGGTTGTGCATTGCAACCTTGGCAATCGCGTACTGTCCGCGCTGCTTCATCGCCTCCCGAAACAGCGCGTACGGTTTCGTCACGTCGCCGTCGGGAACCACATGGTACGATTTGTCGAGAAACACCGGATCGAAATCGTCCGCCTTGACGAATTCCAGGATATCCATCACCTTGGCGGTTTTGGGTGCGATCTTGTCCAACTCGGCTTGATCCACCACTACGTATTCGTCCTTGCTCACCTCATAGCCTTTCACCAAATCTTCCCGTCCTAACGGCTTGTTCTCCGTCTGGCAGAAATACACCTCGTTCACCCGCGACAGATCCTTCTTGTGAAGCAGGTGAAATTGGATCGATTTCTCGCGCGCCGCCACCTGCAATCGAATCGGAAACGAAACCAGCCCAAAGCTGACGAAGCCCTTCCACACTGTCGCAGCCAATGTACACCTCCGCCATTTTGACCGCTTCCACTGGAATTAAGTTTCGGAAGCGAACAGCCTGTGGCGAAATCGGACACTTCCGCCTTGCCCACTCCACGGAACAACCGTCCCGCCCGCAACCCGGGATGGACTCGGGATTGCATCGGTACACCGGAACCGCAACATGTTTCAGGACGCCTGAGCTAGGATTTCAATTGACTATGCGCAATCTTTGGAAGCTTTTTATCCTGATTGGCCTTCCGGCCGTGGGCTGCCTTGCCCAGGAGATCTCGATTCAGACGCCCTCTCTGCCGCCCGTGGTCGGCCCCTTGCTGCGCCCTTTCCATGTGGAGAGGCGCGTGGTATCGCCCGCCAAGTTGACCAACACGTCAAGGCTGGAATCGCTGATTCGCGCGGGCAACCTCTACTTGTCCTCGCAGGACGTAATCGCCCTCGCGCTCGAAAACAACATCGATATCGCCATCCAGCGTTATGGTCCCTATCTGGCGCGCGAGGTCCTGCGGCGCGCTCAAGGCGGCGGCGCTTTACGCGACATCGGGCAGCCCATCGCTCCGGGACCCACCAGCGTCAGCCTAGAGGGCGTCAACGTAAACGCGGTGGGGTTGAGTGAAAGCGGCTCGGGGGTCAGTTCCGGCGGTGGCATCGTGGTCCAGTACGGCGCACAGCCTCCCAGCCTGGACCCGGCTCTGTATATCTACACGAATTTCGCGCACCAGACCAGTCCGGAGAGCAATATCATTCTTGGTGGCGTACCCGCGCTGGTTCTGGATTCTCAAACTTATGCCGTGCAGTACAGTCAATCCTTCTTAACCGGCACCTACACCCAGTTCACTTATGGCAGCACGCACAACCGCTACAACAGCCCGTATTACGACATTGACCCTTTTACAAACGGCTATCTGGATCTGGTGATCAATCAGAATCTCCTTCAGGGCTTTGGCGTAAATGTAAACAACCGCAACATCCGCGTGGCGAAAAACAACCTGAAGGTCACCGATATTCAGTTCAAGCTGCAGGTGATCACCACTGTTTCCTCCGTGTTAAACCTTTACTGGGACTTAGTAAGTTTCAACCAGGACTTACGCATCAAACAGGAGGCGCTGAATACCGCGCAGCAGCTTTTTCAAGGCAACCAGAAGCAAGTGGAGCTGGGAACGCTTCCGGCCATCGAAGCCACGCGCGCCGCGGCCGAAGTCTCCGCCGCCAAGGAAAACCTGCTGATCGCCCAGACCAACGTCGCCCAACAGGAGACCGTGCTCAAGAACGCTTTGAGCAGAAACGGAGTGGTTAGCCAGACTCTCGATGAAGTCCACATCGTTCCTCTCGATCACATCACCGTGCCCGAGACGGAGGACCTGAAGCCGGCCGCGGAACTGATTAACGAAGCGTTGGCTCAACGCCCCGAGATCGCGAAAGCCAAAATAAATATCGAAAGCAGCAACATCAACCTGGGTGGCTCCAGAAACTATCTGCTGCCCACGTTGCAGGCTAACGTCGAACTGACAAATAACGGGCTCAGCGGAGCGGCGAATCCGGCCAGCCTGCCCTTCGGCTACGTTCCGCCATCCACATATGTCGGCGGCTATGGCAACATGCTCCGGCAGATTTTCGGCCGCGATTACCCTAACTACTCGGCTGGATTCTCGTTGAACATTCCGTTTCGCAATCGCGTGGCGCAGGCCGATTACGTGGCCGACCTGCTCAGCCTTCGCCAGAGCCAGCTTCAATATCAAAAATCGGTGGCGCAGATCCGGGTGGACGTCAAGAACGCCGTCATCGGCCTGCAACAGGCTCGGGCCCGATACGAGACTGCGGTGGCCACCCGATCGCTTGCGCAGCAGACGCTGGAAGCCGAGCAGAATCGTTTTCGGTTTGGCGAATCCACCATTGCCACCGTCGTGGCCGCGCAACGCGATCTGGCCAACGATCAAAGCGCCGAGGTGCAGTCCATGGCCAACTATACGCACGCCAAGATCGCGTTTGACGAATCCGTAGGGCAGACTCTGGACGTCAACAACATCTCGATGGAAGAAGCCGCGACCGGCCGCGTCGCACGGGAGTCCGCGGTCCCGGCGGCCGCAACGGAACCGCGACCGACAGAGCCGCGACCGACCGAGCCGCGACCGTAAGGGAGCCGGTATCCGACATGACATTCCCCAAAACAATTTCCATCCTCGCCGTTCTTAGCCTGCTTGCGTCGCAATGCTCTGCCCAGGCCGTCCCGCAAGTAGTGGAGCAGCCGCACGGTCCGCTCCTGGTTCGTTCTTACAGGCCGCCTTCCGCTCCGCCAGTGATTGTTAGTAACTCGGACCACCTGCACAGTCTGATCCGCGCCGGCCACTTGTACATTACCGTTCAGGACGCCATTGCACTGGCCGTCGAAAACAACCTCGATCTGGAGGTGGATCGCTATGGCCCTCTGCAGGCCGACTGGAATCTGGAGCGCGCTCAAGGCGGCGGCCCGTTGCGTGGCGTTACCAACGGAACCGCGCTCGTCAATCAAGCCACCAGCGGCCAAGGCGTTCTCGGCAGTGAAATCGCCGCCGGCCTGGCGTCGAACAGTTCAGGAAACGGCGGCGGCAATGGGGGCGCCACGGTAACCCAGATTGGTCCGGTTACGCAGAACCTGGATCCTGTTCTGCAGAACGGCACCAGCTTTTCCCATACCACCTACCCGCAGCCGATCACAGTCGTGAGCGACACGGACGCGCTGGTAAACACCCAGCACGTGATCGATTCCTTCGTGCAGGAGGGGCTCCTCACCGGCGGCTATGTCCAGGTGAGCGCCAATGAATCTTACTTGAAACAAAATGCCCCCTCCGATTATCTGAATCCATCGGTGGCGCCCGTCGTGCAGGTTTATCTGCGCCACAATCTGCTGCAAGGGTTCGGCACTGGTGTAAACGGCCGATTTATCCGCGTGGCTGAAAAGAATATTCGAGCCGCGCACGAAACCTTTCGATCGCAGCTACTCAACGTTGTGGCAAGCATTCTGAACCTATATTGGGACCTGGTGACGGATGACGACGACCTGGCCGTTCGCCAGCGCGCCCTGGATCAGGCGCAGAAATTCTACGATGACACGCGCAAGCAGATTGAGCTCGGCGTCGTTCCCCGGTTCGAAGCGTCGCGGGCGCAATCCAACGTAACCAACAGCCGCCAGTTGCTCGCCATCGCGCAGGCCACTGCCCAACAGCAGGAAAACCTACTGAAGAACGCCATCAGCCGGAATGGCCTAGAAGATCCGTTATTGGATTCCGCCCAGGTGGTTACGCTCGATCGGATCCAGGTTCCCGAGCAGGACAACTTGCCACCCTTGCGCGAGCTGGTGGCCAAAGCCCTGGCCAATCGTCCCGACGTTGCGTTGGCCAGGATCAACGATGAAACGTCCGAGATTTCGGCGATCGGAACCGCCAATGGCGTGCTGCCCAGCCTGCAAGCGTTCGCGGCCGTCAGCGCGAGTGGACTTGCGGGCACATCCGCCCCTTATGAAGGAGTCACGGCCGACAAGTATTACGTCGGAGGGCTCGGTAACGCCCTAGGGCAAGTTTTTCGCGACAATTTCCCCAGCCGCCACATAGGCGCTCTGTTTGGCGGAACGATACAGAACCATGTCGCTCAGGGCGACTACGGTGTCGATCAACTGCAACTACGCCAGAGCGATCTGGTGGAGCGTCGCAATCAAAACCAAATGGTGGTCGATATCTCAAACCAGATGGTCGCCCTCAGGCAAGCCCGCGCGCGCTATTCGCAGGCCGTGGATTCCCGCAAGCTGCAAGAGCAGCTTCTGGAAAAATCGCAGCAGTCGTTTTCTTTTGGCGCCGCAACCATCAGCGAGGTGGAAGCAGCTCAAACGTCGCTGGTAGTCGCGCAGGAAGCCGAAGTCACCGCCATGTCCGCTTACAGCCACGCGCGCACTTCGCTCGATCAAGTTTTAGGGCAAACATTGGACGTCAATCATGTTTCCGTCGAACAGGCGTTAAACGATCCTCGGAACGGGCCTAGGGCTGGGACGAAACCGTAGCATCGATTAGTTTTTCAATGGATGGCACGATCGCGAACCGCACTTCATTCTGCGGCTTCTTGAGGGTTTCCAGGAACCCGCGCTGCTCAGCCAGCCATTGGTCCGACGGCCGTTGCTTGCGATCCAGATAATCCAGCGCCTCAAGGCCGATTGCGCCCAGATGTTTCAAACTTCGAGACGCGGGTAGAACTCCCGCATTGTTATCGCGCCAGCGGATAAGCCACATTCGAATCTGTGCTCGATCCATATCATCCACCAAAGCCGCGAACGCGCGTGCTACCTGACTCTCCGGCGGGACATCATCCACCAACTGATCCAGCGGCGTTTGCTGGTTGTATCGATGCGTGCGGATGCGCTGGCCAAAAGTCGTAGGCGTGACTACATCGGCCAGCGTCTTGAGCGGCTCCGGCACGGGAACACCGGATGTCTTCAGCCCGCGATGCTCCAGCTCCTGCGTAACGGCATCCAACCGCCGGTACATCGACGGCACATCCTTCACTTCCTGCGGCGACCACAACCGCTCGGCAACTGCGGCCGCGCGCGGCCAGATGCGCGAATCCACATTCTCCGGACTTACGAACTCGCCCCACATCGCCACCTCGCCACCCAGGATGCGAGCTTTTTCGCCATCCGCCAGACCTGCGGCATCGCCATCCATCGGGTCCACTGCATAAAGCTTGGACGCCGGCTCCATGTGATCCAGATAGTATCCGGCCGAAAGAATGCTCGAAAACCCATGCCGCGCAGCTTCTGCCAGCGACTTCTGCCCCCGCCAGGATTGAATCACAATCTCCTTAGGAAGATCGGGATCCAGAATCTCGTCCCAACCCTCCATTCGCTTGCCATGCTTCGCTACCATCTTCTGCAGCCGGCGATTAAAGTACGCCTGCAGTTCATCGTTGCTTTTCAACCCATTCTTCCGCAGGAACGTGCGAATGCGCGGGCTGTTACTCCATTGCTTCCCGGTTACCTCGTCACCGCCGATGTGAAAGAACGGATCGGGAAATAGCGCGGCCATCTCGCCGATGAACGCATCCAGAAACTCATACGTGGAATCGCGCGTCGGGTCCATGGTCGGATCGAACACGCCCCAATTGCGTTCTATTTCATACGGCCCAGGCGCACTCGCCAGTTCCGGATACCCGACCAACCAACTCGTCGTATGGCCCGGAATGTCGAACTCAGGCACCACGCGAATGCCGCGATCACGCGCATACGCGATCAACTCGCGAATCTGTTCTTGCGTGTAGTAAAGACCATCGGACCCCAGCTGCTGCAATTTCGGAAAGCGTTTGCTTTCCACGCGAAAGCCCTGATCGTCGGACAGGTGCCAATGAAATACATTCAACTTCACGGCAGCCATGCCGTCGATATTTCGTTTGACGACTTCCATCGGCATCCAATGCCGCGCCACATCCAGGTGCAGGCCGCGCCAAGGGAAACGCGGATGGTCTTCAATGTCGACGACGGGCGCCTCGAAGCCAGCCGTGCCGTGAACAACCACCTGTCGAAATGTTTCCAGGCCCCGCAGGACGCCCAGCGGATTCGCCGCGGAAAGCAGCGCCTGCCGTGGTGTGATCTCTAGGCGATAGCTTTCATCTTCCCCCAGTTGCTGCACCGGCTCCGACGCGCGTGCGCATTGAACGATCAGCGTGGCAGCCGATGCGTCGGCAACAATTTCCCCCACCCTCCGGGCCGCTTTCTGCAAACGTGCTTCCGTGTAGCCAGTGAAAGTGACCCTGACCGTCGGGCCAATCATGAGCCTTCCCTGCCCCACTTCCGTCTTTGCCGGCCACGGCATCAGATTGGGTTGAGAAACAGTTTGTTGCAGAACAGGCTGGGCGCACAACATCGTCGCCGTGGCTACCAGCAGCCCAGCCCACGGCCTCATGCTTCTATTGCCCTTGCTTTACCGGAGCGAAGAAATCGAGCGGCTTCAAGGCGACGATCTTCCAGTGTTTCTTTTCCTTGCGGAATTCGCAGTGCACCACTTCACGGCGCCGCACCAGCGGCCCGTCGGATTCCGGGCTGGTCACCTGCAGAAACCAGTCCAGGTCGATCTTGTACGTCAGATCGCCCGCTTCCTCGCTCAGAGGCTCGACGGTCGATGAAATTTCACCTTCGCTTACCAGCGCGGTCACGTTGCTCTTCAGCGTCTCGTAGTCCGGTATCTCTTTGCTGAATGCCGCCATGAACTGGGGCACATTCCCGCGCACGATCGACGTTCCCGCCGCATCCACTTCCGTCAATGCCGCCGCCATGGAAGTTACTACCGACAGAACGTCGTCGTGCGCGTCGGCGCACGCGAACACGGCCGCGAAACAGAGCAGCGCAGCGGCGCGGACCGTGCTAGGTACGATAACTCGCATTAATCTCAATGTACTTCTCGGTCAGATCGCACGTCCAGAACCGCGAACCGCCCCGGCCTTTGCCCTGGATCGCGAATCGAATCAGGCATTCGGACTCGTCCAGTTTCTTCTTCA
This sequence comes from Bryobacterales bacterium, assembly GCA_963725455.1. GTDB lineage: Bacteria > Acidobacteriota > Terriglobia > Bryobacterales > Bryobacteraceae > Palsa-89. The sequence continues at coordinate 67,695 of CAVRZH010000201.1, read as the reverse complement.
ATTCGCCTTCCGAAAAATCCGCCGCCAGTCCGCCCCGGCATACCGCGACGCCTTGCAGATCGATATCCACCTTGGATGGATCCAGCGGCACACCCGCATTGCCCGCCGCCGAGATGATGCGCCCCCAGTTAGGATCGGAGCCCGCGATCGCGGTCTTCACCAGCGGCGAGTTCGCGATGCTGCGCGCAATGCGAGTGGCGGTTTCCTCATTCGTCGCGCCCGTCACGTCGATGGTCACCAGTTTCCGCGCGCCTTCTCCATCCCGTACAATCTGCCGCGCCAGGTCCTCCATCACCTGTGTCAGCGCCTCTTCCACTTTCTTGCTTTCCTTCTGATTGGGTTGAATCCCCGACGCGCCATTCGCCAGCACCAGCATGGTGTCGTTGGTGGACGTGTCGCCGTCCACACTGATGCGGTTGTAACTGCGCTTCACCGCGGATGCCAGCATAGTCGCCAGCGCGGAAGGCGGAAGCGCCGCGTCCATCATCACGAAGCCCAGCGTAGTCGCCATGTTCGGATGAATCATGCCGGAACCCTTCGTCATCCCCGCAATCTGAATAGAGCCCTTCTTAAACCGCACCTGGCTGTGCGCGGTCTTCATCACCAGGTCGGTGGTCAAGATGGCACGCGCCGCGTCTTCAAACCGGTCGGGCGCCAATCCCGCAACCAACCCCGGCAGCGCGTTCACGATCAAATGGGCGTCCAGTTCTACGCCGATTACGCCGGTGGACGCCGGAAAAACCTGCGTCGGCGGCACGTGGAGTTGATTCGCGACTGCATCGCAACAAGCCAGCGCCACCCGATCGCCCGTCCGCGTTGCGCAATTCGCATTGCCCGCGTTGATCAGCACCGCGCTCACCATTCCGCGCGCCTTGGTCAGATTCCAACGCGCAATCCGCACCGGCGCGGCCTGCACCCGGTTCTGCGTGAACACCGCGGCTCCCGATGCCGGAACATCGGGAACAATCAGCGCCACATCGTCTTTCTTCGCCTTGCGGATTCCGGCGTACACGGCCGAATATCGATACCCCAACGGTAGTTTCACGCCACCTTCACTCCCAGCATTTCGTTGTCTTCTAAGTGCTGCCCGTTGAAGAATGCATCGGCGGACATCCGCTTGCGGCCTTCCACTTGAACCTCCAGCGGCTCCAGCATGGTCCCTTCGCCGCACGCGATCAGCATGCACTTTTTTTGGATAATCACCTCACCCGGCGATCCGCCCGGGCCGTCCGCCGCAACCCGCGATCTCCAGATGTGAAACAGTTGCCCGCGAAAGAAACTGTACGTTCCCGGCCACGGCAGAAGCCCGCGCGATCGATTAAATATTTTCGACGCTGGCCAGTTCCAATCGATTTCACCGTCTTCCTTTTTCAGGATCGGAGCCAGCGTCGCCTCCGCCGGATTCTGTTTCACCGGCGCCGGATTTTCCCGCAGCGTCCGCACCAGTAAATCAGCGCCCGCATCGGCCAGCCGCGCCCCCAGCTCCAAGGCATTCTCCTCCGGTCCGATTTCGGTCTCCCACTTTAACAGCATGTCGCCGGTATCCAAACCCGCGTCAATCCGCATGGTCGTTACGCCCGTGCGCGTTTCACCATTGGCAACCGCCCACTGGATGGGCGCTGCTCCGCGATACTTCGGCAGCAACGACGCGTGGACATTAATGATGCCGCGCGGTGGAATATCGATGATCGCCTGTGGAATGATCTGGCCGTACCCCACCACCACCATCGCCTCGGGCCGCATTTGCTGCAGCTGCTCAACCACCTCCGGGCGGCGAATGCGCTCCGGCTGATGCACCGGCAATCGCAATCGGAGAGCGGCCTCCTTCACCGGCGACGCGTTCAATTTGCCGCCGCGCCCCTTGGGCCGGTCGGGCTGCGTGAACACCGCCAGCACGCGATGCCCGGCGTCGATCATGCGTTCAAGTGTGGGAACCGCAAACGCCGGGGTGCCCAGAAAAATCAGCTCCATTCTCCAGCTTTCGCTAATTTGCGCACCTTGCGCCGGATCAGATCGCGCTTCAGGGCGCTCACGTGGCTGATGTACAAACGGCCATTCAAGTGGTCGATCTCATGGCAAAACGCGCGCGCCAGCAGCTCCTCGCCGTTCATCTCGAACCATTCACCTTGGATGTTTTGCGCGCGCACTGTCACGCTCTTGGGCCGCGTCACCTGCTCCCGAAATCCCGGCAGGCTCAAGCAGCCCTCTTCACCGGTTTGAAACTCGTCCTTACGAATAATCTCGGGATTGATCAGCACGATCTTCTGTTGCGGATCCTCGGCCACCGAGAGATCCACCACCGCGATTCGCTTGGCAATACCAATCTGCGGCGCCGCCAAACCCACTCCCTTGGCCGCGTACATGCTCTCAAACATGTCCTCGATCAACTTGTTTAGCTCCGGCGTATTAAATTCGGTCACGGCCGCGGCCTGCTTTTCCAGCACCGGCTCCCCGAAAAGAACAATCGAATACGTCATCAGAAATTTCTAACCTGCTCCCTGTAGCCTTCAAAATTCCGGCGGGTCTCCTCCAGCGAATCGCCGCCAAACTTTTCCAAAAAAGCCTGCGCCAGAACGATCGAAACCATCGCTTCGCCAATCACCCCGGCCGCCGGCACCACGCACACGTCGCTGCGCTCGTAAGCAGCCAGCGCGGGCTCGCGCGTGGTCAGGTCCACCGATTCCAGCGGACGCCGCAGCGTGGAAATCGGCTTCAGCATTCCCCGCACCAGCACGTCCTCTCCGTTGGTCATGCCGCCTTCCAATCCTCCCGCGCGATTGGCCCCGCGACTAAAGCTGCGTTCCTCGCGATTGTAGTGAATGGTGTCCTGCACTCGTGATCCGAACGAATGCGCCCCCTCTTCGGCGAACCCGATCTCTACGCCCTTCACCGCCTGCATCGATACAATGGCCTGCGCCAGCCGTCCGTCCAAGCGCGAATCCCAAGTCACGTGCGACCCCAACCCCGGAGGCACTCCGTGCGCCACCACTTCGAACACGCCCCCCACCGTGTCGCCGGTGCGATATGCATGATCGACTACTTCCTTCATTCGCGCCTCGGCCTCCGCGTCCACGCAGCCCAGCAATACATTTTCTTTCTTGCTGAGCTCAACCAATTCGTCCCACTCCGCCAGCCGGCCCAGGCATGCCTCGCCCACACCGATCACGTGGCTCAACACCGTGATTCCAAATTGTCCAAGCAATGCTTTGGCCAGTGCGCCCACCGCTACCCGCGCCGTCGTCTCCCGCGCGCTGGCCCGCTCCAGAATGTATCGCGCATCCGGAAAATTGTACTTCAGGCTCCCGGCTAAGTCGGCATGCCCTGGACGCGGACGCGAAACCGGCTTGTGCTTGGCCGGCTCGTCGTCCGAACCTTCCACGGGCAGTACTTCAGTCCAATTCTTCCAATCTTTGTTCTGGATGATGATCGCGATCGGCGCGCCGATAGTCTTCGAGTGCCGCACGCCCGCCACAATCTCGGCGCGATCGGTTTCGATCTTCATCCGGCCGCCGCGGCCATAGCCCTGCTGGCGCCGCCACAGTTCGTGATTCACCGCGTCCAAAGAAATCGGAATACCCGCGGGAAGCCCCGTGAGCGTTGCTACCAGGCATTCTCCATGCGATTCACCGGCTGTTTCGAAACGGAACATGTTTGAGGGGAAAACTTCATGTTACCGGAAACCCGGCTCCCAGTGGCCGCAACTTCGGGTTCACGGACGCTCACGCCCGGTTTGCGCGCGCAGGCCGCCACAAAAGCTGCGGTATAGCGGCGAGTCGGCAGCCGGCTCAATTGAGAAAACATGTTAAGCATCCAGCCGATAGGGCTGTCGGCATAGGCACCCAGCGTCCGCCGCAGCCCGCAAAAAAGCAGAGTGGAGACAAACCGCGGATTGTGGATCAGCCAATCATTCGATTCAATCTCCAGGCCCTCCCGCTCCAGCATCAACCGCAATTTGCCCAACGGCCAGGTTTTTCCGAACGAAAATGACAATCCGGTCCAGCCCGCGGCTCCGCGGAACGCCCAAAACAGCGGATTTCGCGGATTGTCCAGTGTCACCAGCAATCGTCCGCCTGGCTTCAATACCCGCACCAGTTCGCGCAGCGAATATTCGATTTCCCGCTCCGTGTTGAAGTGATCGAGCGTCGAGTTCGATAACACCACCTCCACGGAACAATCTCGCAAAGGCAGGCGCCGGACGTCCGCCTGCAAAAATCCGCGTCCACTCCCACTCCCGCGGCGTGCCGCCCTCGCCACCGTTCCACCCTGGATGTCCAGCCCGGCCGTTAGACCGGCCTCAAACGGGAGCGACCAGAGTAGCTCGTCCTGCCCATACGCTTCCTCAAACAGATCGGTCTTCAGCACGGTTTGAATATGCGATCCCGGCGGAAGATTCCGTGCGATCCATTCCAGATGCACGTCCCGTTTTTGCGCGGCCACCAGCGGGTCCAGGTACCAGTTAGGCTGGCCCAGCCCTTCGCGGTACATCGCAACAACATTATCAAAAGTGTTTGCAATTCGCCCCGGCTTGCCGATAGCGTCGCCAAAACTTACTGCTGTCTTGCCGATGCGATAACGCAATGTCATACTGCCAGATGTTGCAATCCGGGAAAAATGGCGCGTTGGATCGGCCGCTTGTTTCTGCCGCCTGGGCGCTTGCTGCGTTGGCGCTCTTGCTGCTCTGGCAATTCCTCACGGTCCATTACAATCGAGCGGGCAACTGGACCGCCCTATTCCTGACCGGCGAACGATACACCGTTCCGCCCCAACTGGCCACCGGCACGTATCGCTTTCCTGGCGCGGGTTACGACGGCGAAATGTACCGCGCTGTGGCCCACGATCTTTTTATGCGGCGCGGATACGCGCGCTACGTGGACGTTCCCGCCGAGCGCTATCGCCGGCTCCTGGTGCCGGCCTTGGCGTACCTGTTGGTGGCCGGCCGCGAGGATTGGATCGACGCTTCTTACATCGCGGTTATCGCGCTGTTCGTTTTCTTTGGAGCCTACTGGCTCAGCCGTTGGGCCGTATTCCATGCTGCGCATCCGGCCTGGGCGCTCGCCTTCCTGCTGGTGCCCGCCACCCTGATTTCAATGGACCGCATGACGGTGGACGTCTCGCTAGCCGCATTTACCGTGGCGTTCGCGGTCTACTGGAGAACCGCCTCCTGGTCGAAACTCTACATCGTATTTCTGCTGGCCTGCCTGGCGCGCGAAACCGGATTGCTGCTGGTCGCTGGCATGTGCCTCTATGAGTTGCTGCAGCGGCGGTTGGGGCGCGTCCTGCTATGGGCCTCCGCGACTCTGCCGATGTTTGCCTGGTTTTTCTTCCTGCGTCCCATGTCCCGGCAACAGACCCACTTTGGAGCGCCTCGCTGGTTCGCGAGCAAACTCGGGCTGGGTGTGGTTGGCCGGATGCTGCAACCTCCTCGCTATCCGCTGCCACCTTTCCTCGAAACCATCGCGCGCTTCGCCGACATCCTCGCTCTGGCGGCCATTCTATTGGCATCGGCCCTGGCGATTCTGCTGGTTGTGCGCGCCCAAGCGACGAGCCCGCTCGCGATTTCGGGTCTGCTCTTCACTGCCTTGGTCTGTGCCCTGACCAATGAACGCTACTGGAGCGACGTAAATGGCTACGTCCGCGTTCTGTCTCCCCTCTTGATCCTGATCGCTCTACCTGCCATCACCCGGAAAACCACCGGCGTCTTTCCGTTGTGGCTTGCTTTGGTTCCGTCGATTCTGATAGACCTGCGCCTGGGACTGCAGTTCTCCTCACAAATCCGAGGCGTTCTTGAAGGCATGCTGCACGCCTGACGCCTTTCACGGCGTTCACCCCGCCGCGCCGGCTGGAAACACTGGCTGGCGACGTAGCGCCGCGTCTGTTCAATCAATTCCATGAGGCCCGGCACGGTTGCCAAAAGATCAGGTAAAAGCATCGGAACCGGCCTTGTTGGGCTGCTCGGCAGGTTCGCTACGCGGGATTTCGCGCTGTTTGCGGAAGAGCGCCGTACGATGATAATTACCGGCCGGAGCCGACAAACGCCTCAGCCACAAAACGTATCGCACCAGTTCCGTTGTGGCCTAAACGTCATGCTATAATAAGCTTCAGTTTGATCGTCCCGCCCACGCTTGGCCGCAACGCATTTTGCTCCTCGCAAAGCCCGCAATCAAATGTATCCGCTAGTGAAGGATGAGTCATGAAAAAAGTGTTCGTAGGAAATTTGGATTTTGGCGCTACCGAGGAAAGCATTCGCAGCGCGTTTGAGGCCTATGGCGCCGTGGAGCGCGTCAGCTTGATGACGGATCGGGACACGGGCCGCTCCCGTGGTTTCGCGTTTGTCGAGATGAGCGATTCGGCGGAAGCCGATGCCGCTATCAACGGCCTGAACGGCACCAACCTGGGTGGCCGCGCAATCAACGTCAACGAAGCCCGTCCCAAAACCGATAGCCCCCGGCGTGGTGGCGGCGGCGGCGAACGGCGCGAACGGCGCTGGTAGGCACCCCGTTTCGTTCCAACGACGATTATGGTCCAATGATCAAGGTCCTATTAGGACTACAATGCTTTTTTTAGGAGGATCTCATGGCTGGCCGGTCCGGCGACACATTTAAGAAACGTCAAAAGGAAGTCGCCCGTGCTGAAAAGCACCGGGAAAAGTTGGCCAAGCGCCTTGAGCGCAAAACACTTCCAAAAGAGTCCCCCGATAGTGAAGACGGCACACTGGCCGAGCAACTATCATCGGAGGATGCGGCGCAATCAGAGGAAAGCGGCGCGTCACAGTCTATTTGAGCGCCATCGGCGTTTCAAATTAATAATCAACAAAACAGCAACAAGGAGAGAATGTGAAAGAGACAGGTACAGTAAAGTGGTTTAACGCGGGAAAAGGGTTTGGATTTATCCAGCGTGACAACGGCGAAGATGTGTTCGTGCATTTCTCGGCCATCGAAGCCAGCGGGTATCGCACCCTCGACGAAGGCGCGCGCGTGTCCTTCATCGTGAAGCGTGGTCCCAAAGGCCTGCAGGCCGAACAAGTCACCCTGGCATAAACCAGGCAACCAACAGTTCTGGATCTGGCCGTTGCATCAGCGGCCAGGTGCCACTTGATTTTCAACAGGACGTTCCCAAGATTGTCGGCACGGGCCTCTGGCGCGTCCGTCCCGCCGCTGGAAGGTGCGGCATCCATGCAGCTCCTCTACAAAGGCTTCAACCAGCGAGCGAACATCCGCAGTTACCGCTTTGACGGCGTCCTTCCTACCGAGCGGCCCAGCAAAATCGTCAAGAATCTTGAATTCCTGATGAAGCTGGACATGACTGTGCTGGCTGAGCATCGCATACGGATTCAGGAAGCTCCCACGCTGTGCCTGGGAATCCTGCAGACGGCCCTCGCCACCCCCGGCGCGGATACCATTCCCTTCTTGAGTTACACCATCACTCGCGCCGAAATCCTGGCCTTCGCCTCAGCCCGCGACGCGCTGGTGGAAGCCAAAGGCACCCGCCGCAAGCATCGCCCCCCCTTCAAGCCCACCACGCCCGCCCAGTGGAAATGGCCCGGACAGTAAACACCCTCTACCAGATCGCGTTGGGATATCGCTCGTGGATTCTGCGATCGGATGTCACCAACGGCGCCTCATTATTAGCAATCGCGTTAGCCACGATAAGACGATCTCCCGGTTCTCGAGTCCATTTCACTTGTAAGGCCGCGCTCATCACTACCGCCATTGGAAACTGGCAGACCGACAATCCGATCTGCTGGTTGAGATCGGAAAGGATCTGCGATGCCCCGTACTTGATCGTACCTTTCTCATACAGCATTTCAAGTTCGAGCATCACCATCGCGGATACCAGAAGATCGGCGCTCTCGATCTGTTCTGTCGCTCGCCGCGTCAACTGAGCGACGTTGCCGGAGTGCAAGAAAATGGCGACGTTGGTGTCGAGGTACGAGATCATGGTTTGGGATCCCATTTTTCTTCCCATGACGTACGCATCTCGGCATCCAGTTGCTCTTGACCGCGATCGAGATCATCTGGGGTCCCAATGATGGTGTCTCGCCGAACGAGACGAGACAGCTTGTTCGCCTTGTCCCCTGGAACCAGGCGAACTACGCGTCCCTTATGGAGCACCTCGACGAATTCCCCTTGTATCGCTCGCTCAACGATCTGGAACAAGTTTTTTCGAAACTCAGTGCTAGTGACCTTCACCGATCACAGTGTAGCACTGAAACGTACACAGCGTACGCTAAACACGTACATATAAGTGCTCCGGGCGAGCGCCCACATGCCGAACGACACCCGCTCCCCTACGGCAGCGCGAACACGTGCAGCGTCAACCCCGCGACAATCGCCACGTACTGCTTCCCATCCTTGCCTTCATAGGTCATCGGATCCGCATTCGCCGTCGTATCCAACTTCGTCGACCACAGTTCCTTGCCGGTCTTTGAATCCAGCGCCCGGAACCGGTCGTCGCTCACGATACCTGCAAACACCAGCCCTCCAGCAGTCGCCGTCGGCCCCGCAAACCCTCCGGATCGTCCGGTATTCTGCCTCTGCGGCCCCAGGTCTTCAGTGATTCCGAACGGCACCTGCCAGGCAAATTCACCGGTGTTCGCGTTCACTGCGGTCAGCCGGCCCCATGGGGGTTTCTGGCACGGCCAATTCGCTTTTGAGCCGTCAGCTTGTTTCACCGGCACGGTGAAGGTATGAAACGGCCCCGGACCATCCACGCCCGCGCGAGTGTATTCCAGCTTCGAACCGTGCTCATCGAACGAATATTCGACGCCCGGCTTCTTCTTCTCCGTCCAGCCTACTTGCCCCTGGTCGTGCGTGTAGACGAAAATGTACCCATCTTTCGGATCCACGGCCATTCCGCCCCAATTCGTGCCTCCTGTCGCGCCCGGAAAAATAATCGTCGATTTCGGAGGCGTGCCATCGGCGTGATACAGAAACGGCGTAAACGGTCCGGCGTTGTAAAATCCGCCGCTCTTCTCCACCAGCGCTTTGCACGCTGCGGCGTGCTCCGGCGTCGTATCCGCGGCCGTCACCAGGTCCTCGGGCTTGTAATCCATCCGCGCCAGCGGCGGCGGCTTCAATGGGAACGGCTGCGTGGGCGAATACCACTCGCCTGGCACATCGCCCGCCGCTACCTTGCGCTCCTCCACACCGAACACCGGCTTGCCGGTCTCGCGATTCAAGATGAACATCCATCCCGTTTTGCCGATATCGGCGATCGCGGGAATTTTCTTCCCATTCACCTTGATGTCCACCAGCACGGCCGCGGGCGGATTATCGTAATCCCATAGATCGTGATGCACGGTCTGGAAATACCACTTCATCTTCCCGGTCTCCGCGTCTACGGCCACCAGGCTGTTGCCGAAGAGATTCGCGCCCGGCCGGTCGCCGCCATAGTAATTGGAAGCCGGCCCATCGATGGTCATATAAAGGATGCCGCGCTGCGCGTCCGCCGTCATGGGCCAAGCCCAGATATTGGTTCCCGATCGGTCCTTCCAGCCATCGTTCAGCCAGGTCTCATGGCCCACTTCGCCGGGCCTGGGAACGGTATGAAAGTCCCACAGTTTGGCGCCGGTTCTCGCGTCGTATGCGCGCGTATCGCCAGGCGGCCCGGTGGGAACTTCGAGAACCGCCGCGCCCACCGTGATCACGTTGCGAAACACCGTGGGTACGCCTCCGTAACCAATCACCATGTCCACCATGCCTTCTTTGCCGAAGCCCGGATCGATTTTCCCGGTGTTCGCGTTCAGCGCGATCAGGTTGCGGCCGGCAGTAAACAGAATACGCGGCGGATTCTCTTTGTCGCCCGGCCAGTATGCCACGCCCCGCGTGGAGGGCCGCGCGCCGCTCACCGTGTAGCTCCAAACTTCTTTGCCAGTCACTGGGTCGAGCGCCACCACTCGAGCCGACGCAGTCACGTACATGGTTCCATTCACCACGATGGGCGTCTCTTCGGACCCTCCTCCGCCAAACCGCGGCGCCGCCGCTTCGCCCTTCAACGAAAACGTCCAGGCCGGCTTCAGCGTCGCGACGTTCTTAGTATTGATCTGCGTGAGCGGAGAATAACGCGTGCTGGCTGCGTCGTGATCGTAGGAAGGCCAGTCGCCCGGCGCTGCCTTCGCCTCCGCGGCCTTGCCGTTGACAGCGGACCAAACCAGCAGCCCGCATCCCATGAAGACCGTCCCCAGAGTCGTTTTTTGTAACATCGCTTCCATCCGTTCGACATGCTATCACGGAGCGGCCCGTTTGCTACGCTAAGATCTCGCGCCCGCACAATTTAAGGAGCTGAGAATGCGCTCATCCATTCCGATCGCCGTACTTTTGTCCGCAATCGCCGTCCCTCTGTTCGCCCAGGACTATTTGGACACTGTGGTGGAACAAGCCCGCAAGGAGTTCAACGTTCCAGGCATTGCGGTCGCCATAGTGAAGGACGGCAAGCCGGTGGTCTTGAAAGGCTATGGCGTACGGCGCCTCGGCGAACCGGCGCCCGTTACGCCTCACACCCTTTTCGGGATTGCCTCCAATAGCAAGCTGTTCACGTCAGCCGCCCTCGGCATGCTGGTGGACGAAGGCAAATTGGATTGGAACGATCGCGTGGTGGATCGCCTTCCCGGCTTCCAGATGTCCGATGCCTATGTCACCCGTGAGATGCGCGTCCGCGATCTGCTGTGCCATCGCAGCGGCTTGACCTTAGGCGCCGGCGACCTGATGTTCTGGCCTGGCACCGACTTCACCTCCAGCCAGATCAACTACCGCATGCGCTTCGTTCCGCTCGGGACCAGTTTTCGCAGCGCTTACGCCTACGACAACATTCTGTACAACGTGGCTGGCGCATTGATCCAACAGATCTCCGGAAAGCCCTGGGCCGACTTCATTCGTGAGCGCTTCTTCACTCCGTTGAACATGCGCGACAGCAAAACCAGTATTCGCGATATCGATGCGTCAACGGACGTGGTGGCACCACACGCACTCGACGACGGCAAACTGGTGGCGTTGGAGCACGCGCCGCTGGACAACAACGCCGCTGCCGGCGCCATCGTCTCCTCGGTGAACGACATGAGCCACTGGGTAATCGCGCTGCTCCACAAGGGCGCCCTCGATAACGGCAAACGGCTGTTCAGCGATCGTCAGGCCCGCACTCTTTGGACCCCGCTGACCATACTCCCGATTGGGGACGCGTCCCCGGAACTCGCCGACGTGAAACCACATTTTTCCGATTACGCCATGGGCGAGGTTCTGGAGGATTATCGCGGCCACTTGCTCGCCTGGCACACCGGTGGCTTACATGGAATGGTCAGCATCGTCGCCATGCTGCCGGAACTCAATCTCGGCATGGTTGTCCTCACCAATCAAGAAGAAACCGGCGCCTTTCAATCCATCGCTAACACGGTTCTCGATCACTACCTTGGCGCGCCGCCGAAGGACTGGGTGGCGGCCTTCGGAGCGGTAGCCAAGCGCGAAAGAGAGGAAGCTGAAAAGGCAGTGCGCGACGCTGCCGGCAAACGCGATGCTTCATCCAAGCCGTCGCTGGCGCTGGCAGCTTATACCGGACGCTATCGCGATCCCTGGTATGGCGACATCGTCATCGAAACGAAAGATAACGGCCTCGGCATCCGTTTCACTCACTCGCCCGCTCTCAGCGGCAAACTGGAGCATTGGCAGCACGATACGTTTATCGCGCGGTGGCCCGACCGCTCCTTACTGGCCGACGCCTACATCACTTTCTCCCTCAATCCCGACGGTACAATCGACAGCGCCAAGATGAAACCCGTCTCTCCGCTCACCGACTTCAGCTTCGACTTTCAGGATTTGGTCCTGAAGCCTGTTCCGAAAAATGCAGAGCCCTACTAGCCGCCGGATCGATCGGGCCGTTACTGTGGTAGTTTGTAAAATGAAATGCGTTCAGCCTCTGTGTTTAGTAGTAGTCTTTTGATCGCCGGCCTAGCCATATCCGCGGTAAATTACTTGCCCGCGCAAGAGGCCACAGATCAGGACAAGACTACCAGCGAAATTCAACCCAAGGAACTCCAGATCAAGGGCATGCCGCCGCGCGTGGCTCCCACCGAATATCAGGCGCAGGCGAAAGCAGGCACTGTCACCATCGGAGCCGAGTTCATGGGCCACTCCATCCCTACGCCCGAACATATCTTCTCGACGGAAGATTACATCATCGTGGAAGCTGGACTTTTTGGCCCTCCCGGTGCAAACACCACGCTATCGCGCGACGACTTTTCACTACGCATCAATGGCAAGAAAATAGCCTCCCCCAGCGAGCCTTTCGAGGTGATTTCCCATACCCTGAAGGATCCAGAATGGCAACCGCCGAAAACGGATGACGACAAAGAGTCGAAAAGCAGCTTGACCACTGGTGGCGGTGGCGCGGGAGGCGACAAGCTGCCGCCGATTCCGCCCAAAATGCCCTTCCCCTTGCGCCGCGCCATGGAACAACAGGTTCACAGATCCTTTATGGAGGAGGGTGATCGCCCGCTACCCCAAGCGGGACTGCTTTTCTTCTCCTATCACGGCAAGGCCGAGAATATCCGGTCCCTTGAATTGATTTACAGCGGCGCCGCGGGCTCGGCGACGCTCGATCTGCAGCCGTAGCTGGACCTATACCGGACTGGCGAATAAGTTGCCCCGGTTGAGCAGCCACTGCGGGTCTAAACGCCGCTTCACCTCCTTCATGGCTTCGATCTGCTTAGGCGTATATTGCAGCGCGAGCAAGTGGGCCTTGCGCTTGCCGAGTCCGTGTTCGGCCGAGACCGTGCCACCCAAACTGACCGCGTAACGAGCGAACTGCAGCATCAAGCGCTGGCCGGCCTCAAACTCCGCGGGCGACCTGGGCAGAATATTCACGTGAACATGTGCATCGCCTATATGGCCGAAGATGACGTACTCGAGTTGATGCTGCCGCAAAGCGGCGTGGTATTCGGCCAGCATCTCCTGATTGCGCGCCAGCGGCACGGCATAATCGGAGCCAAGCTTCAGAAAACCACGGCGGCGCATCGTGTCGTTCACTAGTTCGGGCAGCGCGTGACGGAAACGGCGGAAGCGTTCACGATCCTGGTCGCTCACCGCGAACCAACTGTCCTGGGGCGCGTGATCGGACCAGAAATCGACATCGCCTTCTTCCTGCTCGATCAGCAACGCAGCCGCGGCACGCGCCGGGATTTCCGGATAGTGCGGCCGCAGAAAGTCGAGCGAGTTGGCATCGAAATACTCGATCATGCGCAGCCCCGGGATACGGCGCCAGGCATCCACCACATCCAGCGCCGCGGCATCGCTGATCATGAAAACGATCCCGGCCAGCACGTCCGCGGGCGCAGGCAGCAGTTGCAGCTCGGCCTCCGTCACGATTCCGAGCGTGCCTTCGCTACCGGTGAACAGGTCGATCCAGTCCATACCGGGTGCCAGTGGATAGCCGGCGGTGTTTTTGGTGGTCGTGGGCAGGGGCAATTCGGGAACGTCGAAATCCACTTTGTCGCCGCGCTTGACATCCAGCACCCGGCCGGTCATTAGCGCTACGCGCAATCGAAGAATGTGCTTTCGCGTGCTGCCATAGCGAAAGCTGCGCGATCCGCTGGCGTTGGTGGCGATGGTGCCGCCGATACTGGCGGTGCGCTCAGTAGGATCGGGCGCATAGAACTGTCCGGTGCGCGCGGCCTCCGTTTGCAGAGTGTCGAGCGACACGCCGGGGCCGACAATCGCGCGTCCCGGACAGATTTCGAGGCGCCGCAACTTTTCGAGCGAAACGGCCCATCCGCCTTGAGGCACGCAGCCACCTGTCAATCCGGTGCGCGCACCAACGATCGTGAGGGGAGATTGTTCGGCGATAATGCCGAGCAAATCCGCTTCCGATGCTGGAGTTACTATACGCTCCGCTTCACCCCGAAATCCGGAAGCGTCTTCGAGCGTTGTCATTGGTCAAACTTCCAGAATGACTGGCATGATGAGCGGGCGCCGCTGTGTTTCTTTATTGAGGAAGCGTTTCAGGTCCGCGCGAATTTTTTCCTGCATCACGCCCCAATCGGTCCGCTCTTCCTCGCTGGACGTTTCCAGCGTTCGCGCCACCACCTGGCGCGCCTTTTGCATCAGCTCGGACCCATCGTCGAACGACATGAATCCGCGGCTGACGATCTCGGGCAGCGTTTCATTGCGTCCCGAGTTCTTGCTGATGGCGATGATCGGTATCACGAAGCCGTCTTCAGACAGATGGCGGCGATCGCGAATGACTATATCCTCCACCACTTCGTCGATGGTGCCGGAATCGATACAAACCCGTCCTACTTGCACCTTTTCGCCCCGGCGCGCACCCGCGCGATCGATCTCCAGCGTCTCGCCGGTTTCGAGCACGAATGTTTCCTCCAGACCTGCGCCGCGCAAGTGGGCCGCAAGCGCAGCGTGCTTGGCCATCTGCCGGTACTCACCATGGATGGGAAGAAAATAACGCGGCCGAAGCAGATTCAAAATCAACCGCAGCTCTTCCACGCTTCCGTGCCCCGAGACATGCACCGGCGGATTCATGCTGCCGTAGATCACATCCGCGCCGCGCTTGGCGAAGTGGTTGATCATCCGGTAAATGCCTTTTTCGTTCCCAGGAATGATGCGCGCGCTCAGCACCACCGTGTCGCCGCGTTCAACGGACAGGTTTTTGTGATTGTCCACCGCGATGCGGGACAGCGCCGACATGGGCTCGCCCTGCGTCCCGGACGCCACCACCACTACCTTACTGGGCTCGGCCTGCATGATGTCCTGCGGGCGCAGCAGAATTCCGTCGGGCAGGCTGAGGAGACCGAGGGAATGCGCGATTTCGGTGACGTTGTTCATGCTGCGCCCGAGGAACGCCACCTTTCGGCCATACTCGGCGGCCACGTCCAGAATCTGCTGCAGCCGGTGGATGGACGAGCTGAAACAGGAGATCACCAGCCTCCGCTCGGCGCGATAGAAGATTTCATCCAGACGCGGGCGCACGGCGCGTTCGCTCTCGGTGTAGCCAGGCCGATCGACGTTGGTGGAATCCGACATCAGCAGCAGCACGCCGCGTTTACCGTAGTCCGCGAACGTGTGCAAGTCGAAAGGCTCATTGTCGGTGGGCGTGGGATCAACCTTGAAATCGCCGGTGTGAATGATTACGCCGAGCGGCGTGGTGATGGCCAGCGCCATGGAACTGACGATGGAGTGCGTGACGTGAATGAACTCGATGGTGAAAACACCGATTTCAATCCGCGTGCCAGGTTTCACTTTGTGTAGCTTGGCTTGGTCCAGTAGCCCATGCTCTTCCAAACGCCGTTCGACCATCAGGAGCGTGAAGGCCGCGCTATAAACGGGCACATTGATCTCGCTGAGCAGAAACGGCACTGCGCCGATGTGATCTTCGTGGCCGTGAGTGAGGATCAAGGCGCGGACCTTGTCGCGATTCTGGTCCAGATACGCGAAATCCGGTATGACGATGTCGACGCCCAGCAGTTCCGCGTCGGGAAACATCATGCCGGCATCAACAACAATGATGTCGTCCCCGTAGCGGATGGCCATGGAATTCATACCGAACTCGCCCAAGCCGCCGAGCGGGATCAACTGAAGCTTGTGATCAGACATGTAAGGTCTAGGTTATCAGTTGGTTCATAGCAATTGGCTGATTGGCAGTTGGCAGTTGGCAACGCGGCCCGGAGGGGGTGGAAGTGTGTGCGTGGTGGCGCGATTGTTTTTTTGCAAAAACGAAGCCAACTTACGGCGAAGAGTGGAGGGTCGGCGGGGAGCGGGGCGTAAAAGAGCATCGGAATGAGAGTAGCAGTGGGCGGCGACGCCGAGGCGCGCGCGGGTTGGAAGTGATTGAGCAGGGCGGAAATAAAAATTGAAGAGCACTGGGATCGAGGTTTTGGCTCTTTGCACGGTATGGTGAAATCACAATTTTGGCTGGCGGCGTGGCTAGCGAGCCGCCTCTCAAGCAGTTAATCTGGCTGGGGCTAAGTCGCGAGGATGTGTGCGAGTTCCCCGAGCCCGTGAAGGGTCACGTCGGCTAGGCCTGCTACGTCGCCCAGCGCGGAGGCAAGCATCGTGATGGGAAGACGCTGACCGGTTTCCGCGGCGAAGTATTTCAATCCGTATTTTGGCATCCGAGGTTTCCACCGGGCCATACCTTTTCGTGTCGAGCAATGCCCGGACACCCATCAGCGATGCCTCCTGATCCAATGCTGCGCCAATTGTTGTTATAGGCAACCTCCCGTTTTCTTGCTTCGCAGTCTCCAGGTACAGAATCACCTTGTCGGCGGCGCTTCGGAAGTGGAGGTCAGGAGGCCCGGGTGTGCTCGGCACCGCGTGGCGCTGGATCGTTGAGTCGCCGGGTTTGTGATGCCCGTCGGCCTCTGGCAATACGTTATGCGACATAATGGGGTGGGGACAGAGCATGGAACTGACCGTCGAAATTCCCGATGAGCTGGCTGGCCGTATGCGAGTATCCGGCGGCGACCTCGCTCGACGCGCCCTGGAAGCCCTGGCACTCGAGGAATTAAAGAGCGGACGCATTACTAAGCCTGAGCTCCGGCGGCTGCTCGGCTTTGGAACCAGGTACCAGCTGGATGGGTTCCTCAAATCCCACGACGTGTATGAAGACTACACCATGGAAGATTTTGAGCTTGATCGCGATGCCTTGAAACAATTGGGATTCTAACCGGTGCGGCTGGTCATCGCCGATACTGGGCCGGTCAATTACCTGGTGCTCATCGGATGCATCGATTTTCTTCCCACTCTATTTGACAGGGTGATCCTGCCATCCGCTGTCCAAACGGAGTTGGCTGACCCTGGTGCTCCGCTTTCGGTGCAGAGCTGGATGGCCAATCCTCCGCCCTGGCTTCACATCCACGAAATGCCAAGCCATCAAAGCGCGCAAGCTTCGGTGGAAGGACTCGATGAAGGGGAGGCGGCCGCGATCAGCTTGGCTGTTTTGCTCGCCGCGGATCTACTGGTCATGGATGATCGAAGGGGGGTGACCGTGGCTCGCGCCGAGGGACTTCGTGTGACGGGCACGCTTGGGATTATTGATCCTGCCGCCCGGCGCGGCCTGATTGACTTTGCTGAGGCCGTTGACCGCCTTCGGCGGACGACTTTTAGGATTCCGGAGAAGCTTCTGGATTCGCTAGTAAAGAAGCACGCGGAGGGAAGCGGCAGTGTTTAGGCTGGTACGCGGCGAGGGAGAAGTCCGTGGCTAAACGATTTATTTTTTCGGAGCCAATTTGCTGCCGGGTTTCCATTGCGGGCGGGTGCCGGCGTTGGCGACGGCTTCGGTCAGACGGCGGAAGAAGTCGTTGAACTTTGCGGCTGCCTCAGGGTCCCAAGGCTGATCCAGATCGTCGGAGGGGCTGTGATAGCGGTCGGCGTACCAGCGGCGGTAGATCACTTCCTCGGGCGAGCCTTTTTGGTAGCCGAAGATAAATCCGGCGGCGGGGATACCGGCCTGGATGAAATTGAAATGATCGGCTCGGCGCATCAGGTTGCGATCGGGCTCGGGATCGGCTTGGATGCGGATGCCCATGGGTTCAGCTACGGCGCGAGCCGTGTCACCGAGCGAGGTATCGTCCAGCGCCAGCATGGTGAGCAGCTTCAGAGGAAACAGCGGGCGCAATTGATCGAGATTGATATTGGCTACCATGCGCTCTTTGGGCACGGTGGGATGGGCGACGAAATAGCGCGAGCCCAGCAGTCCCTTTTCTTCTCCTGTGAACACCGCGAATAAAACGGACCGGCGTAGTTTTGTTCCTGAAGATTTCCATAGTGCCGCGGTATCCAGCAGCGTGGCGACGTAGGCGGCGTCATCAAACGCGCCATTGTACAGACCGTCGCCATGGATGGGCTCGCCGAAGCCATAGCCATCCAGATGCGCGGAGATCACAACGTATTCGTCTCTGAGCGCGGGATCGGAACCGGGCAGAACGGCCAGAACATTGTCCGATGCGATGTCTGAGGAATCGAAATGCAGCGTGGCGCGTAAGGTTGCGGGGATCTCGAACCAGGGCAGCGGCTGGCCGGCGTCATAGAGTTTCTTGAGTTCGGCGTAGGTGTGGCCCGAGCCTTGGAAGAGCTCTTCGGCGACGGTGGGATTCAGGAACAGCGCCGGAATTGGATTGGATGCTGGAGGCGGGCCCGCAATTGTGACGTTCACTGCATATGCGGCGGGCCAGCGGCGGCGTTCGGGACCGTCGAAATTGTCGATGCCTAAAGTGCCGATGGCGCCGGGCGGAAGCGGTGGGGCGGGAACATTGGCGGCGGGCGTACCAACCGGAGGACTGAGGCGAACGACGATTTTGCCCTTCACGTCGAGGCCCGCCGGAGGCTCTGGCGCGGCGCCGCGGAAGACAAGCGGAGCATCGATCTGCGATGGAAGGGCGGGCCCGGCAGCCATGGTGATTTCACGCAGCCACGCCAGCTTGCGAGCGCCCGTCTTGCGTTCGAGGACAACGGTCGAGCTCGAGACATTCAGTTTCACTCGCCGCATGGGGACGGATTGGAAGTAGCCCTTCTCGCCGGCGGGCTTGAGTCCGGACTTTTCGAACTCCGCGGCAACGTAATGCGCGGCGCGCTCATAGGCCGGCGATCCGGTATCGCGGCCTTCCATGCCGTTGTTGGCGAGCGCCGTGATGTACTGCCACCAGCGGCGGGTTGTGTCGTTCGGCTCAGTGGCGGTCAGCGAAAGCACGAGCAAGAACAGCGCGGCGCCAGCGCGGATTTTCATACGGGCAAGTCTAACATGCGGAAATGGCTTTGCTTTTCGGCGCGACCGCCGAGCCAGCCCTAAGGAATTACGGGGATTCGGCCGATTATCTGATCGTGGAAGTTTGTCAACTGAGAACGAACCAACCCGGCAAAAGCCAACGGGGGTTTGTCCTCATCGTCACCGCCATCTCGATGACGCTGCTGCTTGGCCTGGCGGGGCTGGGCATCGACGTCGGGCGGATGTACGTGATCCGCGGGGAGCTGCAAGCGTTCACCGACGCCGCGGCACTGAGCGCTGCGTTGGAACTGAATGGCACGAACTCCGGATTGGTGCGTGCTCGTACGGGCGCCGGGAAACTGGCAACGGGGGCGCATGCGATGCGCTGGGACATGGGCACGCAAGCGATTACCAACATCGCGACCAGCTTCTCGTCTGACGGCACCACTTGGCAGGAACAACCAAAACAATCGGGCGATTTCAAATTCGTGCGCGTGGTAGCCACTGAGCCGGCGCCGGTGATCTTCATGCGAGTCTTTCAGCCGCGTACCTCCACCATGGTTGCCGCGGCGAGCGTGGCAGCGAGAACGGACGCGTCGGCGAGGTTGGTGCAATGAAGCGCGGGAAGTCGCAAACGGGAAGCGCGCTGATCGAGTTCGCGGGATCGTTGATCCTGCTGGCGGTGATGTTCACGGGCATCTTCGAAATCGGATACTCGTTCTACACCTACGGTGAGCTGATGGACGCGGTGCGCGCGGGCGCGCGCTACGCGGCGCTGCAACCACGCGGCGCCGGTGCAGACCCTGTGGTGGCAAAGGCCGTGCGAAATCTCGTGGTGTATGGCGACCCCGGCGCCGACGGCCGGACCAAGCCGGTGGTTCCCGGCTTGACCACCGATGATGTGGAGTTGATCAATAGCGCGGACGCGAGCACGGTATCGGTACGCGGATTTGCGCTAGACGCGCTGTTTATGAAGGTGAAGCTGGATGGGCGGCCGACAGTCACTTTTCCGGTGACCAACGGAGCGGCCCAATGAAACGACGGGGGCAGTCATCGAAAGGCCAGTCGTTGGTGGAATCGGCTCTGATTCTGACCGCTTTCATGGGATTGCTGCTCGGGATGGCGGGCATCGGCCAGTCGCTGTTTGTCCGGCAAACGTTGGACGATCGCGCACGCGTGGCCGCGCGCTGGGGTGCGCTGAACGCTTACGATCCGGCAGCCATTCGTCGCATGGTGTTGTTTGGGACGGCCTCGCCCGCGCCGGGACAGTCGGCATTCTTCGGGTTAACGGTCAGTGCGGTCGACGTATCGAACCCCGGATGCCCGGGCCCCGCGTGCCGCATCACGGTGGAGATTCCAGAGCAAGGAATCCGCAGCGTGGAGCCGATGGAAGCTCCCACTCCATCTTCTACTGCAGGCCCCGTCGCTTCCCTTCCTTAACGTACGGCGCGGTCTTCGGATTGCTCTCGTTCCACTGGACGGGCTGCTCGCTATCGGCCATCAGAAATATCGAAAGAGCTATGGCGCGATCCACTTTCGCCATGTTGTCGTAGTCGATCTTTTGCGATTCGTCGCCCACGGCGTGGTAATCGGAATAATCGAACGCGACGCACAGGGTTTCGGCGGGCACGCCGGCTGCGGCGAACGAATAATTGTCGCTGGCCGCGAAATAGTCGTCACTGCCGCGCAGGTTCTTATAAACTTTGATGCCCGTGCGCTCTCCGGCGCGCTGGACGTAGGTGGTGAGATCGGAATAATCGAACCCGGTGAGGGAGGCGTTGGAGATTTGGGGGCCCTCGGTGGAATCGGTGCGGCCCACCTGTTCCAGGTTGAGATCGGCGACGGTCTTGGCGAGCGGAAACACCGGGTGATGGGCGTAATATTCCGAGCCGATGAGGCCCTCTTCTTCGCCGAAAAACGTCATGAAGACGATGCTGCGGCGCGGGTGCTTTGGAAGCTTGGCCAGCGCGCGCGCCACTTCCATCACTGAAACCGTCCCGCTGCCGTCATCGTTGGCGCCGTTATAGATTCGATCTCCCGGCCCGTCGGCGCGGACGCCTAAGTGATCGTAATGCGCGGTCAGCAGTACGTAGGTATCGCGCAAGGCTGGATCTGAACCGCGCAAAACTCCGAGGACGTTGCGCAGCGTGGCGGGAGTGCGGTGCGGCGCGGCGATATGAACGGACGCGGTGGGGTTGCCAGCGCCGGGTTTCGAGGCACCTCGCAGGGACGAAAAGAAGCGCGCCGCGTCCTGGCCATTGACCGTAACGCGCGGGATGGCGGTTTCGGCGTCCGTCTCGGACGCGTCCACCAAGCGCCGGGGCCGCCGATCGTGCGTAGTCATGCCTTTGGGATCCACCAGGATCAACAACGCGGGCTTGCCCTCGCGCAGCACCCGGCCGACGGATCGAAAACGCCCGCGCGATCGCGCGTCCACCTCGGTGATCACCACCTTGCCTTCTACCTGGCTGGGGGTCAGATGCTGGACCAGCGCCTCGTCACCCAGATCCAGCTTAAAAAGCGGCGCATTACTCAAATTCACGTCGGCCGGGAAAGTGAGCACCGCGTCCTTTTGCGTAGCTGAAAATTGACGATCGCCGGCGGACAATTTCAGCTCGAAATTGCTGAAATTCGGCTCTTCAACCAGCATGGACGCGTTTTGAAAATAGCTATCGCCGACGGCCGGCTCCAAGCCCGCGCGGCGGAACTGGGCCGCGATATAATCGGCCGCAAGGTCCAGGCCGTGGGAAGGCGAATCGCGTCCTTCCAGTTGGTCGGAGGCGATATAGGTGAGATCGGTGCGCAGGGAGGAAGCTTGGATGCCATCGAGAACCGTCTGCACCTCGGGTGTGACAGCGGCGGGCGGCGGGCCGCTTTGGGCGGAAGTGCAAGCAAAAGCGAGGAAGATTACAAAAACGCTGCGGTAAAGCATAGGGAAAATCTAGCTCGATGTTAGCATCTTGCAACGGCAAATCATTTTGAGGCAGAATTGTTCTAAACCTTCGCACACATGCCAGACCGAATCTCAAAGATCGATAGTTTACGGCGAAGAGTGACGGATAGCGCCAAGCGTAGCAGTTCGCAGTTAGTGGGCGCGGAGCTGAGCGAGTCCGGATTGCTGGATCGCGCGGTGCTGAACCGTGAGATCGGGCAGATCCTGGCGGGCTTGTCGGAGGAGCCGATCCTGGCGCCGCGCATGGAAAAGTCGATCGAGGCATTTCTCCGCTCGCTGCAGGACGGCGATGTGCCGGTAACGGCCCGGCACGTTTCCGCGCTGCTGAGCCTGGAATTGGACGACCTGCGGAAGGCCGCTATCCTGTCGCTGATGGTGCGCCTGGCGAGCAAACGCAGATTCGACCCGATTGCCAGCTACATCCTTCAAAACCGGGAAGTTTTCGTCGCTGGGCGGGATTGAAACCGGGGTCGAAACAGGGTTGACATCTGGTCCAAACAAGTGCAGGATTTATCTAAGGAGTTTTCGCAATGCGCTTCGTGGTGGCCGGTTTGTCTTTGGGCGTTCTCGTGGCAGGCTCGGCTTGCGCCCAGTCCGTAATTTCCACCCATTCGGGCGTGGTTCAATACGTGGAAGGACGCGCCTTCCTGGCCGACAAGCCGGTTGAGCCGAAATTCGGACAGTTTCCGGACATCAAAGAGAACCAGGAATTTCGAACCGAAGATGGGCGCGCGGAAATCCTCCTGACCCCAGGCGTGTTCCTGCGGCTCGGCGAAAATAGCTCCATCCGGATGCTGTCCACCCGGTTGGTGAATACCCGCGTCGAAGTGCTCTCCGGATCGGCCATCGTTGAAAGCAACGAAATGCCGAAGGACAACGCCATCGAGCTGGTGTACAAGAAGGACTCGATCAGCCTGCAGAAGCAGGGCTTGTATCGCCTGGATACGGAGCCTGCGCACTTCCAGGTATTCGAAGGCGAAGCGGTGGTAACCGATCCATCCGGCCAATTGACGCTCCGCGGCGGCAAGCAGACCAACCTGGGCGGTGTCTTGATGGCGGAGAACTTCGACCGCAAAGCAGACGATCAGGATGCGCTGTATCGCTGGAGTGACCGGCGCGCCAGCTATGTCGCGCAAGCCAACGTAGCTTCGGCGGTATCGGCCAACAGTGGTTCCGGCTATGGATATGGGTCTGGCTACGGATATGGCGGATATGGCTTAGGTGGGTACGGCATCGGCGGGCTCGGCTACGGTTTCGGCGGCGGCTACTATCCGGGATACCTGGGCGGATGGGCGTTCAATCCGATGTTCGGGATGTACACCTACATGCCGTACTCGGGATTCGGCTACAGCCCGTTCGGATACACCTATTACAGCCCTGCGACGGTGGGCTACGCGCCCTACTATGGTGGCAGCGGATATGCGTACGGCGGCAGCGCTACGCGGCTTGCGGGACTAACCGGAGCTAGCCGATTGGCGGATGTCACTCATCGGAGCGCCGGAGGCGGATTGAGTGCTAGCGCGCGATCCGGTGGGCGATCGTTCGGCGGATCGTTTGCATCGGCGGGCCACGCAGCATCCATCGGCGGCGGCCACTCGGGCGGCGGACACCGGTAGCCCGTAATTCGATTCCTAACAAAGTAGTCATCGAAAACGTGTTGACGTAAAAGCGGCGGTCCAAGCCGCCTGCCAAGCGTTTGTTCCTGGCTTAGGTGACCCCCTGGCCGGTATCTGCGTGGGTACAATAACGTCCGGTGAAGGCGGGCCCAGCTGGAGATAATCGCCGTGGCCGAAATCCCAATTTGCCGGGATTTCGAACGGAACTTGAAAATTGGCCGGCCAGGGCTTCGATGGGCCTGCCCGTCCTAGAGCCGCTCGCCACCAGGGATGGCCCGCGGCAATGATTCCGCCGAAGAAGTTGCCGAGCGGAAAGGCTGCGGCGAGCACTTCATCTTCGCTGGACGCGAGGATCGAGATTTCTCCGATCTTAGCTGCCGCAGTCTGGAACTCGGTGTTCAGACAATTGTCGTCGATGGCTCCAGCCATGATGATGGCTCGCCGGACCGGCCGGCGCATGTGTGACGCAGTGGCAAGCAGAACGCGCGCGCCTAAGCTGTGCGAAGCCAACGATAGGCTGGCTGCATCGGCGAAGTTGGCATCCAGGAACGCGGCGATCATCTCACCGGCTTGGTCTGCGACCCGTGGTTCGTCCGGATAATCGAGACCGTGGAGCCAAATGGAATCGCCTGGCCAGAGCAGCCCGAAGAATACGGCCGGTGGGTCGAGTTGCAGCAGCCCCTCCCAGTTGGCGAGGCACGCGATTCCATCCGCGCGATTCACGCGAAATCCATGGGTGGCGATCAGGACGTGCCGCCCGCGAATCGCATCCAGCAATTGCGATTGGCTCAAGCTCTGGTAGTTCGCGATGTTTGTTCCCTGATGGATGGCGACCGCAGCCGCGAGGTTTCCGCCCACCGGGCTGAGGCGGACGTCAATAAATCGGGTCACGATTTCTTGGCAAGCTGCAGGCCGTTCACCGCCACGGCAAGCGCGGTGGAAATGTCCTTCGCGATGGGCGCGAGCGGCGTGGCCAGCAGGCCGATCAGGAGCGAAAGAGCGGGGTCCACGCGCAGGACCAATCCCCCGGCCATGGCGAGCGCCACGGCCACCACCGCCGCCAGCGCTCGGGTCCAGTTGCGGTAGATCTGGTTACTGCGCTGGTAGGCTTCATCGAGCAAGGCAGTGACAATCAGGTCGAACCGGGCGAAGACGTCGGACTCGGGCGAACTCAGCGGGGTCCCTGCCGCGATGCTGGTGGCGATCGTGGTGAGGACGCCGGGGTCCACGCCGGTGACTTGAGCTAACGCGGGGGCATTTTGAGGACTGAGGCTGAGCTTGATGAGCGTCTTCGCGATGGCTTTCTGGCTGCCCAGATCGGTCCCGTTCATCCAATTGGCTTGGAGGGTATCGACTATTTTCGCCTGGGACAGCGCGTTCATTGGCTGCCCCGCGTCCGTCAGCCTGACGACCGCGGCGCGGATGCCACGGAAGCCGATATGGTTCACGCCGCCGCCGAAAACTTTGGTGGCATCCACCAGGCCAAAAGCCGCGGTGCCCAATCCTCCGATGGCCGTGACCACTCGCGGCAAATTTTCCAATACAGTCATGTGCGCCTTTCGTTCGGAGCGTACAGGACCATCCGGCGCCGGCCTGCGTGTACTGGAGCCAGCGCGTTGATCTTACTTCAGATGTTTTTCGAAGAAATCGGTTAACGTTTCGAGGAGCTGCTTACGCACCGGGCCCGTCACTCCGTGGCTCTTGCCGGTGTAGAGCACCGTATCGAAGATCTTTCCGGCCTGCTCCAGGGCGTCGCTGATCTGGACGGTGTTCTGGAAGAGCACGTTGTCGTCCTCGATATTGTGAACGATGAGCAGCTTGGATTTGAGATTGGCGGCATAATCCACGGGCGAGCTGGCGCGGTATCCTTCGGCGTTCTCGGAAGGCAGGCCCAGATAGCGCTCGGTGTAGATGGTGTCGTAATTCCGCCAATTGGTTACCGGCGCACCCGCAATGCCGGCGCGAAAGGTGTCCGGCGCATTCAGCAGCGAATACATGGTCAGAAACCCGCCGTAGCTCCAGCCGTAAATTCCCACGCGGGCCGGATCGACAAAACCCTGCCCAACCAGATACCGGACGCCTTCCAACTGATCGGCCAGCTCAGTCTTGCCGAAGCGACGATAGAGCGGCGTCTCGAAGGCATGCCCGCGTCCCGACGACCCGCGATTGTCCAAGGCCCAAACAACGAAACCTCGCGCGGCCAGGACCTGGGCCCAATTGGCGCCCGCCCAGGAATTGGTGACAGTCTGCTCGTCAGGGCCGCCGTACACCATCACCACCGCCGGATACTTCTCGCCGGCGTGGAAATTGACAGGCTTGATCACGGAGCCATACAGCAACTTGCCGTCCTGTGCTTTGAGCTGGACGATTTCGGCTTGCTGGAGTGCGTAGTCGTCGTCAAAACCTTTGGGCGCTCGAAAGCCCGACAACTTCTCACCCGATAGCGAACAGACATCGGCGCGCGGCGATTCGGTGAGCGAAGAAAAAGTGTCCAGGTAATACGGTCCCGAGCCCATCGAGATGTCATGCGTGCCCGCTTGCTTACTGATTCTGGTGCGATCTTTTCCGTTGAGTTTGACTGAGTAAAGCTCTCGATCCAATGGACTTGCTTCAGTGGAGACAAAGTAAACCTTTTGTTGAGATTCATCCACTCCGGCCACGTCGGTCACTTCCCAATTTCCCTCTGTCAGGCGCTTCCGCTGCTGACCTTCCAACGAGTAAAGATAGAGGTGACGAAATCCATCCCGCTCGCTGCCCCACAGAAACTCATCCTTGCCGATAAAACGGAACAAGTCGTTCTGGTTGATCCAGTAAGGGTCGGATTCTGAAAGAATGGTGTGAGATGCTCCCTGGCTTGCGTCCGCCATGAGCAGGTCCAGATGATTCTGGATTCGATTCAAGCGCTCGATAACCAGCCGCTTGGCATCGGGCGTCCAGTATACGCGCGAGATCAGGAAGCCGCGGGTTTCGCCCAGATCCATCCAGCGAGTTTGGCCTCCGGAGGCTGACACTACGCCCACGTGCACATCGGCGTTGGCCGTGCCGGCCTGCGGATAGCGTTCCGGCTCGACGAAGGCGCGCAATCCGGTGAGCGATACCTGCGGATAAGTCATCTCGCGGGCAATATCGAACTGCATGTAGGCGATGCGCTTGGAATCGGGCGACCACCAGTAAGCCGTGCTCAGATCCAGCTCTTCGGGATAGACCCAGTCCAGCTCACCGTTCAGCAAGGTGGCGGTACCGTCGTCGGTTAGACGCGAAAGCTGCCGTGTAGCGATGTCGAGGACATACAGATCGTGCCCGCGGCGGAATGCGACGCGCGCGCCATCCGGCGACAGCTTGGGATCGCGCTCCGGTTCCGGCGTGGCCGTCAGTTGTTCCCAGGCGCCGGTGTCGAGAGCGAAAAGAAACAGGTCGCCGCGAACGCTCAGAAGCATTCGCTTGCCCGAGTCGTCCCATTCCAGGCTGTCCTCGCTGACGCGGCGATTCTGCCAGTCGAAACGGGCCGGCTCGGCAACCGGCACGGCGGCTTTTACTAAGGGGCCGAGCGACAAGAGCGTCTTTTCGGATTTCGCCGCGACGTCATAAAGCGCGATCTCGTCGCCTTGAAAGTAAGCGAAGCGCTTGCCATCGGGCGACCACACCACTTGCGGCGTCTCCCTTTCGCGCCCGTGCTCCATCACCGTATCGAGGGTGACGGGTTTTTTTTGCGCGAAAAGCGAAGCGGCACTGAATAGTGAAAAGACACTGATGGCGGTGAAGAAAATCGAGCGGAGCAACACTTGCTGTGATTGTACCTAAAGGCCGGGCCTCAGGGCCGCCGTGGTGTTGGCCGCTGTTGTATTCGCGAGGGGCAGCTTCAATTTGTACACCGCCGCGCGGCTGGATCCATAGAGCTTCTCGAAGGCGCTGGATTCCATGGCTTGGGTTAATCCGCGCGTACCGGCGGCGTGCAGGTCGCGGTAATAATCGTCGGGAGTGAGCAGCAAATATTCCAGCCGATAATCGCGCGCGAAGTCCGCCATGGAAGCCATCAGTTTGTCGATGCCGTCATCATCGCGATGATAGTAGAACTTCGGCGGGATGGGAAGACTGCAGGCTTTGCGGCCGGTGTAAAGATACAGCACCGGGTCCTGATACGCGTAGACATTCGCGTCTTGCGGCGCGTGCTCCGAAAGCCATTCGTAGGCCGAACGGCGCGCTTCAAAATCGGCGCGGTAGGAGGCGAACAGATCGGGGACAAAGCGCACCAGTCCGAAGACGGTGCAGAAGACCGCAAATAGCGCCACGGCCCCGAGCAGAGTCCCGAAGCCAGCTACCGCAAAGCGGTCCGCGAACGAGGGTTTCATCCACGCCTGGCGTAACGCGCCGCAGATATTGCGAACCTCCGTGGCCAATCCCATCAGCAACAGCGGATACAACGGAAAAACGAAGCGTTGATCGGGCGGGAAATGCCAAACCAATAGGATGGCCGACATGCCGAGCGCAGCCAGCGGATATTGCAGCGATCGATTGCGCGCAGCCAGGCGGACGCATCCGGCGATGGCCGCGATGGCGATCACGCGTTCCAGATGTTTAGAGCCATAGGGCACGTCGAAGATCAGCAACTTCCCCGCCCCTTGCAGGAAGCCGTCCAGGTTGTACCAGATCACCAGCGGCAGATCGCGCCACGGCACATTGTAGATTTCGAAACCGACGTAGTTGGTGTAATAGAGCGTCACCAGGTCCCAGGCGTGCGAGAGATGCCGCGACATCCACCATTCCCATCCGGCGACCGCGGGCAGCATGGCGGCGCAGAACAGCGCAGCCTTTCGAAACTGCTTGCGCAGCGCCAGGCACAACGGGACCGTGAATAGCAGCGGCGCCGCGATGGATTTCGCCAGATATGCCAGCGCGGCGCATACGCCCGATAAAAGCGCCAACCAGCGCGGTGCATTGGGTTCTATCGCGCGCTCGGCGAGGATCAAGCTGGCCAGCAGCAGTGAGGTGAACAACAGCTCCGGCATCAGCGAAAAGCTGAACACCACCGTTACCGGGCTCAAAGCCGTAATCAGGATAAGGAGATAGCGCTCGCGCAGGCTGAATCCATATTGCCCAAGCAAATACCACAATGTCGCAAGGAACAGCGGCAGCAATAGCCAGGCGAACAGCGTGGCGAGCGGAAGGTTCGCGGGAAATTGCGGGGCGATTTTCCAGATCCCTGCGAGCAGCGCAGGATAAAGCGGCGGATATTTGGTTTGATACGGCTGGCCGGGCAGGCTCTGGATGCGATACCCGTCGCCCATCGCGAGGCTTCGGCCGGAGACCCAGTAGATGCTGTCGTCGTGATAGAAGCCCAGGTGCGGCATGGAGCGCAATGTCCAGGCCAGGTAGGCCGAGGGTGCGAGGGCGAGCACGAACACACCGATGGCGGCCAGCTTCTTCAGCATCCATCCCGAATCTAACAGTAAGGCCGGGCCTTACCAATCGGGGGTTCACCTTAGTAACGCGAGTATTCTGCGTTCCTCGATGTATTCTTGAAAGGATGAAATTAACTTTCTGGGGCGCGGCCCAAGTGGTCACCGGCTCCATGCATCAACTGGTTGTGAACGACAAATGCTATTTGCTGGATTGCGGCGAGTACCAGGGGCGCAGAAAGGAGGCCGAGGACCGCAACCGGAACTTCCCTTTCCCGTGCGCGGATGTTTCCGCGGTCATGCTGTCGCACGCGCACATCGATCACAGCGGCAATCTTCCGCTGCTGGTGAAGAACGGATTTCGCGGGCCGATCTATACCAGCGCAGCCACGGCGGACCTGTGCCGGCCGATGTTGGCAGATTCGGCATCGCTGCAGGAACATGACGCCGCGTTTCTCAACAAGCGGAATCTGCGGCGCAAATCGCTCAACGTGCCGAGCGTCGCAATCAACGAGATTATAGAGCCGCTTTACACCACAGAAGATGCCGAGGCCACCTTTCCGCTGTTCCACCCGGTTGCGATGCATACGCCCACCGCAGTGGGCCCGGGCGTAGTTTATCAATCGTTTGAAGCCGGGCACATCTTCGGATCCACCACCATGCTGCTCGAGCTGGAATCGGGCGGACAAAAGGTTCGGCTGGGCTACACGGGCGACCTCGGCCGTCCCGGATTGCCCATTATTCGCGATCCCGAGCCATTGCCTCCAGCCGACTACCTCATCATGGAAAGCACCTACGGCAACCGGGTGCATGACCCCATCCAATCTGTGTCCCAGAAGCTGGCTGACGTTGTGAACCGGACCTATCAGCGCGGCGGGAAAATGATCGTGCCCGCGTTCGCGGTGGGGCGAACCCAGCAACTGGTGCTGATCCTGCACGAGCTGCTCCAAGCCAACGCCATCCCCAGGTTCCCCATTTTTGTCGACAGCCCGCTGGCAGTGAACGTCACCGACGTTTTCCGCAAGCATCCCGAACTCTACGATCAGGAGGCGCGGGTCTTTCTAGAGAATCACGGCGATCCGTTCGGATTCCAACTGCTCACCTATGTGCGCGACGTAAACCAATCCAAGGCGCTGAACGACCTGCGTGGCCCGTTCATGATCATCTCCGCTTCGGGAATGTGCGAAGGCGGCCGCGTACTGCATCACCTGAAGAACAATATCGGTGATCCGCGCAATACGATTCTGCTCACCGGCTACCAGGCCGAGTATACGCTGGGCCGAAAGATCGAAGAGCAGCGCAAGGAAGTACCGATCTTCGGCGAACTGATGCCGTTGCGCGCGGAAGTTGAAAAGCTGGATGCCTTAAGCGGCCACGCGGATCGGGAAGAGCTGTTGGCATGGATGAAGCCCATTGCCAGCGGTCTGAAGAAAGTTTTCCTGGTACATGGTGAGCCCGAACAACAGGCCGCATTCGTGACGGCGATCCACGAACGCTATGGCCTGGAGGTGGTAGCTCCGAAACGAGGGGAGAGTTTTGACCTGTAATCCCACGTACTAGATCGAGAGTACTGTTTTGCTCTAGGGGTTTTCTCCTATAATTTAAGAGCGAATGATGGAGACGGATGCCGCTGTCCAGGATCGCAGCCCTCTAAATCAGCTTCTTTGGCAGTATTTCTACTTGCAAGTTCTTGATTTCCTGACCACAATTGCCTTCTTGGTGAATGGGGTGCGGGAAGGCAACCCGTTGGTACGGCTGGCCATCGGCCTGGGATCCAACCCGCTTGAGAGCCTGCTGGTGGTGAAACTGCTGGCGATCCTGCTGGGATTCTATTGCTGGCGTGTACGCAAGCGTCAACTGCTGTCCCGCATCAACCTGCTGTTTGCGGCCTTGGTAGCCTGGAACCTGATCGCGCTGATTGTTCGCAGCGTCCGGGTTTAAGGGCGCTTACTGAATCGGCAACATCACCGTGTTGCTGTCCACGCCGTTGATCGTCACCAGGACCTGCACCGAGGTGCCGCTCGCCAGCCCGGTAGGCACCTGGAATTGAGTGGAAACCACTCCGGTAAAGCCAGGGGCGGCCGTGGAGGTGGACGTTGGTTTGGCGCCGCCGACGGACAAGACCACTGAATCACTTACCTCTGGCGCTGGATTCGGGGGAAAGAATCCATCCAAGACCGGCGTCTGGTAAGGGCCGAAACCTGTGCCAAGCAGCGAGATGGTTTCGCCGGCTGCCGCGGGGCTACTCGTGCTAACCATGGAGCCGTCCGCGTGGAATGCCATGGCGTAAGCGGTTGACCCGATCACCGAGGAGAACAGGCCGGGGGCGTCGCGCGCGACGGTCAAAGTTCCGGAAATCTCGGGTTGTGCGATGTTTTGGACTTCCAGCGTATATGTGCCATCTGAGAGGCTAGAGGGAAGCTGCGCGTTGATCTGCGTTGGAGATACGAAAAGCAAGGGAAGTATGGAGTTGTTGATGGTGACCGTGGTGCCGGCGATGGTTTGGGACAGCGGATTCACGGGGCCAACCTGGACCACGGAAGCCAGGCTCTGGCCAAAGATGGAAATAATCGATCCGGGAGCCACTGCGGCGCTAGGCGTCTGACCCACGCCATTCATGATGCCGGCCGGTGCAATATAGGGGACCGAGATCATGTTGGCCACCACGCTGTTCGGCGCCGACAGTGAAACGGAGCCGGATGAGTAACTACCGGTCAGGTCTCCAGTCCAATGGCCAAACTTAAACCCAGGATTCGGCACGGCGGTCACAGTCACTTGCGTGCCTTGCGAGTAGAACATGTCGCTGGAGGATGGCGAGAACTTGAACGCCGACCCATTGCCAGGGGCGGAGGATGCACTCAACTGATAAAACGTGGTGTAGCTGGCGGTAGCCACGGCATAATTCTGGCTCACAGTGATGACGTGATTGGACGCTCCGCCGTCGGACCACGAACCGAAATCGAGGCGCGCTCCCTGTCCCATGGCGATTTGAGTGGGTGCGGCGACAGTGAACGTGGCGCCATTCTGACGATCGACATTGCAGGGCGTGACGCAACTGGAGCCGTCGACTTGCAGCGTTAGACCAGAAGGAGAGCTTTGGACCACTACTCGGCTCAATTCACTATAGTTAGCTGTCAGGCGGTAGCCGCTAGTGGCCATGGCTGGACTGACCGTAATGGATTGGGCTGGGGCCGTCTGGTTAGACCAACTCTGGAAAGTGTAAACACGACCATTCGATGCAGTTTGGCTCGCGGCGGCCGTAACCTGGTGAGTTGTACCGACTCCCCAAATAAAATCGTAGGACGTGTAGTTGGAATCCCCATCCACGGTGAGCTTAAGCCCGGTTGGCGAGGTCAGGAACGCTACCTGCGCCCCTTGCACGTAGTCTGCGGTCAAGGTAACGGGTATGTTCGGAGTATTACTTACCTGATAAAGCGAGTTCTGTGGAAGGCCGTTGCTCCATCCGCTGAAGACCCACCAATTGCCGGTTCTATCGGTTTGTGGGGTTATTCCACTGATGAAGTGGGTGGATCCGGGGGCGAAGTCAAAATCACCGTAGCATATCGGCGGGAAACCTAGTTGGACCGCCACCGGGATTGTTTCGTTGTTGGGACAATTGGGCACGTCCGCGGCAGTGCGAGTCATGGAAGGGGTGTGGTCCACCAACACTTGCAATCCGAGCGGCGACGTCAGGAAAGACACGCGCTCGGCGACCACAAATTGCGGGGAGATGGTCATTGGCGAGTTCACCGTCAAGCTGGTCAGGAACGAGGTGGATGCGTTCCCATTGATCGACCAGCCCGTGAAGGCAAACCCTGGGTACGGGTACGCATTTAAGATCTCGAGGCTGCCTGCCGGTATGAACAATGAGACCGACGACCAGTAGCAAGTGGAACCGATGTATATCACGCCCGGGCGGGACTGTCCCGCGGGAATGGCTCCCGGTGCGCCGCAAATGGGTGGAGAGACCGATTGGCTGGAATTGGCCTGCGTAAAGTAATTCAGATTGACGAGATAGGCGATGGTAACGTTCGCGGTGAAGGTAGTTACGGCGGGGTTGGCGGTCACAACTTGAATCGGCGACGCTGTCGGCTGGACCAGCGAATTGTTGTCAGTCCATCCCGCAAAAGCGTACTGGATGCTGCCGTCGGTCTGAACACTACCGCCGGTCTGGCCCGCCAAAGGAGCGTCGGTGATAAACACGATGACGTGCTCGCTTCCCTGAGGCCAGCTAAACGTCACCGCCTGGGTGTAGGTTTCGCCGTCCACCTGGAACTTCGCGCCGGACGGGTTGGTAGAGATGGTAATCGAGCTGGAGGTTTGCCCCTGCAAGCTCAGTCCGGCGAGGGAAAGCAGGAATATTATAGATAGCCGATTCATAGACGACACCGTTAATTACATCGGCAGTAGTACCGGGGGCCTTTAGGTTGCAGCCGGAGAGACTTAAGTAAGGCTGCAGACCCTTACCCGACGGACTCAGTGCTACGGCCACAACGTGATAAAATCCATCCCGATATGAAACATCCGCTCCCTGGCGCCATGACGCACGCCCTGACATACGCCCTCACATACGCAATGACCAGCGCCGCAGTCCTTCTCTGGTCCGCTCAGTTGGCTTCCGCCCAAGACGGCGCGGCCATTTACCAGCGAAGCTGCGCGCCCTGTCACGATCACGGTGCGGACCGCGCGCCCACCCGCGAGGCCTTGCGTGCCATGTCGCCCGAACGGGTGCTGGCGGCCATGGAATCCGGCCCCATGATCTCGATGGCCAACCGGCAATCGGCTGCCGCGCGGCGGGCCATCGCCGAATTTGTCACGGGCAGGTCTTTTGAACATCCCATGGATACGGCGCCCGCCGCGGCTGCCATGTGCACCACGCCTGCGCCCGAATTCGGCGACCCGGCAGCATCAGGCAGCCCGTTTTGGAACGGCTGGGGCCAGAACCTGATGAATACGCGCTTCGAATCGGCCCGCGCGGCTGGCCTGAGTGCTTCCGACCTGAGCCGCTTAAAAGTGAAGTGGGCTTTCGGATTTCCCGCCACGCTGGACGCTAATGCGCACCCGGCCATCGCGAACGGGCGCGTGTTTATCGGTAGCCCGAGCGGCACGGTTTATTCACTCGACGCCAAATCCGGCTGTATTCGCTGGTACTTCAACGCCGCCGGCGGCGTGCGCGCCGCGGTGAGCATCGGCAAAATCCAGACCGATTCGGGAGCCCGCTATGCGGCTTTTTTTGGCGACGGCCGCTCCTTCACCTACGCGGTGGATGCCAACACGGGCCAGCTGATTTGGAAGACCAAGGTGGAAGACTTCCCGGCGGGACACATCACGGGCTCGCTGGTGTTCCATAACAACCGCGTGTATGTGCCCGTCGCATCGGGAGAAGAAGGCGCGGGAGCATCGCCCGATTATGAATGCTGCCGTTTCCGCGGAAGCATTGTGGCGCTGGACGCATCTACCGGCAAGCAAATCTGGAAAACCTACACCATCCCCGAAGAGCCGCACAAGACCGGGAAGAACAAAATCGGCACACAGCTGTGGGGACCCTCGGGCGCGCCCATTTGGAGCAGTCCGTCGATCGATGTGCAGCGCAACGCGCTGTATGCCACCACCGGCGACAATTACAGCGACCCGACCAGCCGCATGAGCGACGCGTTCGTGGCCTTCGATCTGGATAACGGGAAGATTCTCTGGTCTCGGCAGATGACCGCTTCTGACGCCTATACGTCGGCCTGCCGCATACCGGACAAAACCAATTGCCCCGAATCGAACGGGCCCGATTTCGACTTCAGCTCCGGACCGATCCTGGTGACGCTCGCGAACGGAAAGCGCGCGCTGGTCGCTGGGCAGAAGTCGGGGCTAGTGCATGCTATCGATCCCGATAATCAAGGCGAGCTGCTGTGGAGCGTGCGCGTGGGCGAAGGCGGTACGAACGGCGGCGTGCAGTGGGGCTCGGCAACCGATGGCACGAATGTTTACGTCGCGCTGGCGGATCTGGGGCGAGTGGTTGTGCCTTATAGCCTGAGCACCGATGTCGATCCCAAGCGCGGCGGCGGCATGTTCGCATTGAGGCTCGCCGATGGCAAACGGGTATGGTACACACCGCCGGTGCCGTGCCAGGTGGGCCTAAAGCGCTGCAGTCCGGCGCAGTCGGCCGCGGTGACGGCTATTCCGGGCGTCGCGTTCTCAGGGGCGGTCGATGGGCACCTGCGGGGCTACTCCACCAAAGACGGATCAATTCTCTGGGATGTCGACACAATCAAGCCGTACCCGACCGTCAACGGAGTGGAAGCGCGCGGCGGGGCCATGGACGGCCCCGGTCCCGTCATTGCAGGCGGGATGCTGTTCGTGAATTCGGGATATTCTGCCGGCGGCGGGATGCCGGGGAACGTGTTGCTGGCATTTTCGGTGGACGGAAAATAATTGAGGCTATCGGACCGATGTCTCGCGATCACTGGGCTTGGCTATTTGCCGCCTTGGACGGTGAACGCGGGATTCATCGTCGGCGAAGAGCGGACGCTGATCATCGATACGGGCGCGAACTCGGCGGCCGCTGCCACGATTTACGGATACGCGTCCGTTGCGGGTCCAGAGAACGATCTGCTGGTGCTGAACACGGAGCGGCATTTCGACCACATGGGCGGCAACGGCTACTTCCGCAATCTCGGTATCGACATTTACGGGCACGCTAGTATCCAGCGCACCGAGGACGAATTTCGCGCCGAGATTCTGGAATTCAACGGCGAGATTTCAAACCCGGCGCGACGGTTGCGGCATGAGGCGGAAATCTTCTATCAAGGAACTCGCCTGGCCAATCCGAATCATCCGATCAGCGAAGACTGGCGCATGGATTTGGGGGATTGCCCGGTTGAAATCCTGCTCACGCCCGGACACACGCCGAGCAACATTTCGGTTTATGTCCCATCGGATCAGGTTTTATATTGTGGCGATTGCCTGGTCAGCGGCTATCTGCCGAATCTGGATGCGGGTTCGATGGACGATTGGTTGATTTGGCTCAATTCGCTCGACCGCATCGCCGATCTGGCTCCACAAACCGTGGTCCCTGGCCACGGCCCGGTGGCAAAAGGCGAGGAAGTGGCCCGGCTGATCGAAAGCGTCCGCGAAGTTTTAGGGGATGCGATTGCAGCCGGACGATCGCCGACCAGTTAAAACTACGGCCTGTTTCACCGATAAGCCATTTGGTGAAATGGAAACGTCAAACATCGCAAGCGGTGGCTTCATCTTCGAAAAACTTCGGGAGCACGCGCAGTGGTTGCAAAGGCAACTGCATGGAGAATCGGGCGACGGACGATGCATCTTAGACGGCGCGACTTTGAACGGCATGAACCTGACGGGCGCCGATCTGCGCAGCGCCATCATTCGAGGCACGGCGCTTCTGGATGCCGAGCTTTCCGAGGCGAAACTAGCCCAGGCCATCATTGAAGCCACGGACTTCCAGCAGGCTTTGTTAGGCACGGCCGATTTCACCGAGGCGCGCATCTCCGACAGCGATTTTGGGTTGAGCTGGATGGCGGAGGCGGCGTTATCGGACACCGAAATCCGGAATAGCGGGTTTCGCAAGTCCAATCTGCGGGGCGCGCGATTCCAGGGAGCGCTGCTCGAAACCTGTAAATTCCCAGGAGCCACGTTAAGCGCTGCCAGCTTCAATCACTCTCGCCTCAAACTATGCGACTTTTCCGAGAGCGACTTGAGTGACGCGCAATTCGTGCGCGCCCAACTGGAAGGCTGCCGGTTCCTGGCGGCGAATGGCGCGGACGCAAATTTCAGCAATGCCCGAATCAAGGGCTGTGATTTCGCCAGGACCGACCTGGCCCGCGCCCGGTTCCTGCGGGCGGACCTGACTGGATCCCAGTTCGATCGGGCCCGGCTACGGGATGCCGATCTGCGGGAGGCGCAGTTGGGCGGCGTGATCCTGGGCCGGGCCGATCTTTCAGGCGCTCGATTCGGAGGAGCAACGCTGCTGGCGGCGGATCTGCGAGGGGCGGACCTCAGAGGCGCGCGTGAAATGACCGCCCAGCAATTGGCGCAAGCGCGTACCGACGACCTGACCCTCCTGCCCAACGGATCTCAGGGACCCTACCGTAAGCACTCCGGAGCAGAGCGCGCGGCTGCGCGCCGGTAATCTGGCACCTTTAAAGAAGCCCTATCCCCTCAGCGAAGCCATGTCAATCGAAAATCTATACTTCACATCCGCCTTGGCCAGCCGATCGTACGCTTCATTCACTTTCTGGATGGGAATCACTTCGACGTCGGATGTGATGTTGTGCTCACCGCAAAAATCGAGCATCTCTTGAGTTTCGGGGATGCCTCCGATGGGCGAGCCGGAAAAGCTGCGGCGTTTGAAAATCAGGCCGAAGACGGAGATGGGCAAAGGCTTGTCGGGCGCGCCGACCATGGTGATGTTTCCGTCGCGGCGCAGAAGCTGGATGTAGGCGTTGATGTCGTGGTCGGCGGAGACCGCGTCCAGGATGAAATCGAAACTGCCGTCGTGCTTGTGCATCTCATTCGCATTCCGCGAGATGACGACTTCATCCGCGCCCAAGCGGCGGGCGTCTTCCTTTTTGCTCGGTGAAGTGGTGAAAACCACGACCTGGGCTCCGAGCGCATGCGCGAACTTCACCGCCATGTGTCCCAGGCCGCCAAGTCCCACCACGCCGACCTTCTTACCTTTGGTGACGCCCCAGTGGCGCATGGGCGAGTAAGTTGTAATCCCCGCGCAGAGCAGCGGCGCGGCGCCCGCGAGATCCAGCTTCGAAGGAACGCGCAGAACGAAGCGCTCATCCACGACGATGCTGTCGGAATAGCCGCCGTAGGTAACGCCACCGAGGTGTTTGTCGGGCGCATTGTAGGTGAGGGTGCCGTTAGGGCAGAATTGCTCGAAGCCGGCCTGGCACTCAGGACAAGTTCGATCGGTATCCACCAGGCAGCCCACCGCGGCGACGTCGCCGGCCTGGAATTTCTTCACTGCGGACCCGACCTTGGTGACGCGGCCGACGATCTCGTGGCCGGGAACGCAAGGATAAACGGTCGGCATGACGTTCTTCCACTCATTCCGCACCTGATGGAGATCGGAGTGGCAGATGCCGCAAAACAGGATCTCGATTTGCACGTCGTGTTCAGACGGATCCCGACGGGAGATGGTAGTTGAAGCCAGCGGCGATGTCTCACCCGGCGCGGCGTAAGCTTTTGTTTGGTACATAATTGTTGCTCTCGTCCTTAGTTAAGCTGAGTATTGTTCGTCACCCGAGTACTGTTCGTTAGTGACCTGTTCCAGCCATTCGACCGCTTTGCCGTCGAGCTGTTCCTGAATGGCGATGTGGGTCATGGCGGTGGTTGGCGCGGCGCCATGCCAGTGCTTTTCGCCGGGCGGAATCCAGACCACGTCACCTGGCCGGATTTCTTCGATTGGCCCTCCCCAGCGCCGGGCGCGGCCGCAGCCCGCGATTACGATCAGCGTTTGTCCCAGCGGGTGGGTATGCCAGGCTGTCCGGGCGCCGGGCTCAAAGGTGACGGCGGCGCCGAACACGCGCGCCGGAGCGGGCGGATTGAATAAGGGATCGATACGTACGGTGCCCGTAAAATAATCCGCCGGGCCTTTGCCGGAAGGCTGGGAGCCGGCTTTCTTGATGTCCATTTTTATGGTCCTTTCTAAATCTCGCGGCCGGATCAAATTTCCTGTTTGGTGGGCCGGAATAGGATCTCGTTGATGTCCACGTCTTCGGGCTGGCTCATCGCAAAGACCACCATTCTGGCAAACGAGTCCGCGGGGATGGCTATCTCGTACAACTTGCGCGCGCCGGCGGCGACATCGGGGTCGGTAATGCTACCGGGCAGTTCAGTTGCTACTAAACCCGGCGAGATGATGGTGGTTCGAATGTTGTACGGCTTCACCTCCTGCCGCAGTCCCTCCGAAATCACCCGCACCGCGGTTTTCGTTGCGGCGTAAACAGCGCTCCCCGGGCGCACTTTGTGTCCCGCAACCGATGAAACATTGATGATGTGACCGCTCTTTTGCGCCTTCATATGCGGCAGCGCGGCGGCGATGCCGTAGAGCACACCCTTGATGTTCACGTCGATCATGCGGTCCCAGTCCTCGATTCTGGTTCTTTCGAGTAATGAGAGCGGCATCAAGCCGGCGTTGTTGATGATCACATCGATGCGCCCGTGGGTCTCGACAGCATGGTCGACCAGATGCTTCACCTGTGCGGACTGAGTGACATCGGTCTGGACCGCGGCGTCCGGGCGCAGCGAAAGCTCTTCGGCCAGCTTCTGAAGCCTCTCGATACGCCGCGCTCCCAGCACCAATTTGGCGCCATCGCGCGCCAGGTGACGGGCAGTGGCTTCTCCCAGTCCGCTGCTGGCGCCCGTGATGACTACGACTTTTCCTGCGATGTTGTCTCTCATAATTCTCAACTCCGGCCGCGCTGGCCGACTTATAGGCCGGTCATCTGCTCCAGACGCTCGGGATAGCGCGCTCCTTGGACCGTAATCTTGGATGCGGCCAGATCGATATCTTCGAGATC
The DNA here is from genome assembly GCA_963725455.1 of Bryobacterales bacterium. Taxonomy (GTDB): domain Bacteria; phylum Acidobacteriota; class Terriglobia; order Bryobacterales; family Bryobacteraceae; genus Palsa-89. The sequence goes on along the minus strand of CAVRZH010000201.1, from coordinate 28,487 downwards.
CCGAGGCGTGAGCTCCACCGCGAGCGCCCCCAGGTTTTCGTCCAGGCGAGTCAGCTTCGTGGTGCCGGGGATGGGCACCATCCAAGGCTTCTGGGCAAGAATCCAGGCGAGCGCGATCTGGGCCGGCGTAGCGTTCTTCTTTTGTGCGATGCTCGCGAGCAAATCGATCAAGGCCTGATTCGCCTTGAGAGCATCGGGCGTGAAGCGCGGCAGGGTGCTGCGAAAATCCGAACTATCGAACTTCGCACTTCCATCGATTTTACCGGTGAGAAAGCCCTTGCCGAGCGGACTGTAGGGGACGAATCCGATTCCAAGTTCTTCGGCGGTTGGGATCACTTCGGCTTCCGGGCGGCGAAACCAAAGGGAGTATTCGTTCTGAAGCGCGGTTACCGGCTGAACGGCGTGCGCGCGGCGGATGGTTTCGACGCCCGCCTCGGACAGTCCGAAGTGCTTGACCTTGCCTTGCTGGATGAGATCCTTTACTGCTCCCGCAACATCTTCGATGGGAACGTTGGGATCAACTCGGTGTTGATAGAGCAGATCGATAACATCCGTCTTCAGCCGCTTAAGCGAGCCTTCGACAGCCTGTTTGATTTGTGCGGGCTGGCTATTCAGACCGGCCGCTCCGGGCCGATGATCGGTACCGCTGAGATCGAATCCAAATTTGGTGGCGATCACCAGTTGCTTGCGGAAGGGCGCGAGCGCTTCGCCGACCAGGTCTTCGTTCAAGAACGGGCCGTAGACTTCGGCGGTGTCGAAGAACGTGATGCCGCGCTCCACGGCAGCGTGGAGAAGAGCCGTCATCTCCTGCTTATCTTTGGGCGGGCCGTAGGAAAAGCTCATTCCCATACAGCCCAGCCCGAGGGCCGAAACCTCCAGGCCGCTTTTTCCGAGTTTGCGTTTCTGCATGTGTCTCCTTATGTCGCTTCGCTTCTCTCAACTCCAGGTTAGAGGTCGAGGATCTCGGAGCGGTATCACAATTCTTCCGATTTATTGCCTATTTCTCTCGCATGATTGTGCTGCCGGCAGAGTGGGGAGTTATGATAAAGGCGTAACCGTTAGCATGAAAACCCACGGCGGCGAGGCATCTCCATTGCGAAATCCGGTTCAAGAGTTGCGGGCGGAGCTGGCTCGCAAGATTGCCTTGTGCGTTGGATCGGGAGAGAACCGGGCAACGGAGATTCCCGGGCTGACGCTGCACCGGCGGACGGCGCCCACCGCTCCTTGCTCCATGACTTATCAACCAGGCTTGACGGTAATCGCGCAAGGACGAAAGCGAGTAGAACTCGGCCGGAACATTTTCATCTACGATGCTTCTCGATTCCTGCTGACGTCGGTGGATCTGCCAGTGGTGAGCCGGGTGATCGAGGCGACCGAAAAATTGCCCTGTCTGGCGTTGTCGCTCAAGCTGGAAATGCCGATGGTGCGAGAACTTCTCAGCCGGGAGGAGATTCGGGTGGCTGAGACGCAGTCCGACCGTCCCGGCATGGCGATCGGCGAGACTACGGCGGAGTTCCTCAGCGCCTGCTGCAGGCTGCTGGACCTGCTGGACACCCCGCGCGACATTCCGTTCCTGAGCGGCTTGGTTCAACGCGAGATCATCTATCGGATTCTGCAGAGCGCGGAAGGGGCACGGCTACGAGCAATTGCGACGCTGGGAGAACAGAGCCAGCGGACGGCGAAGGCGATCGCGTGGATCGGGGCGAACTATGCGAAGCCGCTGCGGGTGGAAGAGCTCGCGGAGATCGCTGGGATGGGCGTATCCACGCTGCACCATCATTTCCGCGTGCTGACGGCCCTGAGTCCTCTGCAGTATCAGAAGCAGTTGCGGTTGCAGGCGGCGCGCGGGCGCATGCTCATGGATGGCCTGGACGCCGCGAGCGCGGCTTTTGAAGTGGGCTACGAAAGCGCCAGCCAGTTCAACCGCGAGTACAGCCGTTACTTCGGCCAACCGCCGATGCGAGATATCCGGACGCTGCGGTCGCCGGGGGCGCCGGCGCTGGAACTGGTAAGCCGGTAACGGACACGGCGTTAGCCGGCAGCAGTGGGCCAAAATTATAGGCCAGCAGCAGGATCGGAGAGTTGTGGCGCTTCCAGGGCGCTAGTCAGTGCTGCAGTTTATGACGGTTGGATCGCTCGCGTTGGCCGTACAGGTGGCCGTGGTGGTGGCGGCCCAGTCACCGAGAGGCCAAATGGTTTGAGCCCAAGCTGCAAGCTGGTTAATAAGCGTTTGATTCACGCCAAAATAACGGAACTGCGGAATCATGTACCAGACGCGATCCTCAAAATTAGAGGAATCAGGTTCCATCGGAACAGGCAAGCGAGTCGGCGAGAAGCCCGCCGCGTTGAACTGTTGAGCGGTAAAGTGCCGCACTTCCGTCAGCCAGCCTTGCACGATTCCGTTGCTGATAGCAGCTCGTGTGTAGCTAGGCATTCCGGCCCAGACGCTTCTTTCGGAGGGACTCACCTGGCGGCTGAGATCTGCAATCAAAGCGTTCCAGCCGGTCCCAAGCAGGTTCGGGCCAGTTCCGTTATCTGAGATCTGCAATCCTTTGATCATCCAAAGGTTCAGGAGGCCGGCTTGCGCGGGGCTGTCATTTTGGCTCAAGCCATCAATCATCGCGTAAACGTAGCCCCAGTCGATCGGGCTGTTGCCACTCTGTTGGTACTCGGAATTATTCAGAATTAATTGCACCTGATACCAGATCGAGGACAGATAGTGCCACGTCGCGAGACTTCCGTTGTCGAGTCCTGGACTTCCTTGCGGAATATGCAGCATGTTGGGCGAGGTGAGAAACGCGAACTCGGAGAGCCAGGCGCGCGGCTCGGCTTGGGGATTGGTGTAAATTGTTTGGGCCATCCCTTCCAATTGAAATTCCTGGTTCAGCTCCCAGTTCTTGACCATCACCCACAGGGCCACCGAATACATCTGACTTACGTATGCAGGCGTCCAGGCGCTCGCCGCTACACTCTCTTTCGGCACCATGAAAGTCATGTACTCGCCAGCCCAATTCATGATGTCCCCCTTGGCAGCCAGGTACGAGGCCGCGCTTCCGGGGACTAAAATCGATCGAACCTGGCTGTAAAGGGTGTTGACTGGCGCGTTCGGGAAATCCGGAAACGCGTCCATCGGGTGGACCATCGGCAGCCAACTGTTCCAGTCCGGCAGTTGCAGCGGGATGGATGTCTCGCGGATGTCCAGGACACCAGTTGGCGAGAAATCGCCGGCCTGGGCTGTGCCCGGAAAAAGCTCACTGACTAGATCCTGATCGCTGGCGAGCACGGAACTCAGACCCGCCCCGGCCGACCATTCATCTACGGGCTGCGAGTCCAGGCCCGGACCCGGCTGATAAGGCGGATTCCACGGCCGGCCGGGGTTAGGCAGATTCAGAGAGCGGATATAGCTCGCAATCTGATTGCCTTGAGCGGCGCTGAGCCCGTGGAATACGCTGCGGCCGACAATCGAATTGTTGGAGTAATTGAAATACTTGAGATCTCGTCCGTCCTGTGCATGGCAATCTGTGCAGTGGGCTTGGATAGACATCGTCCCAGAGGAGGTGGGCATGGTGAGCGCGGCCGTGCGCCACAGCGTCTGGCCGGCGCTGATATCGGACGCCAGCGTCGATGGCGGCTGCCAAGTATTCGGATCGTCCTTCAAGAAAGTTGAGGCTGCGATGAGCTCGGTTCCGTTGGCCGCTTGAATGTTAAACGCCAGCACCCGGAAGCCGCTCACTCGCCCGTCGGTCTGATTGAAGCGGAATGTAATTGTGTTGGCGCCCGCTATCACTGTGCCGGCAGGCAGGTTCATCGTCATTTGAAGCGTGTGAAAGCCACCGCCGATGCCGCCGTAGGCAACGGCATTTCCCAACAAAGTCACGTTGCCGGTACTGATGGGGAGCCAAGCCGAGTTGTTCAGTTGAACACTCGCCTCGCTGTCATATTTCAGGTTATGAATCTGCAGGTAAAGCTGCAGTGCTCCGCTCAGGTTGGTCCCTTGCGGGATGGTGAACGAAGCGGTAGACACGGTTCCGGCGGGGCCGACTACCTCAATTGGTAAAGTGATGGTATTCGAGAAATGGAGCGGCCGTCGAAACTCTTCCGTACAGGGCGCTGGGGCGTCGGTTTGGTGGCCGATATTCCCGAGAACGGAGGTTTCCGCTTGATCGAGATTCGTACACGCTGCGTTACCCGGCGTTTCCTGCGCGCGCAAAACGCAGGCGAGCGACAGTACAAACACGCCTGTCAGAAGGTATTTGCTTAGAATTGAGCTATTTGCCGATTCTCGAGAAATGCGGCTGCGTACTTCCATTGCTGCGGCGACGGGCGGGAGGTTACACGGGAAGAAAAAGCTGAAAAAACGACAGGATGAATCAAAGTCCACACATACCTATCGCTGGTGAAGGTTGGAAGTTGAGACATTCTTTAGCCTTAGTTGAGAACAAGATGCAAGGCTACCCGCGATTAGGGCCCAAGCTCGTTGAACCAGCGTCTCGCGGTCCGCGGGATAGGAAGCCGGGTGGTTTCAGAGAGTTCAGCTATGCGTCGCAGGGGCGACGGCGATCGAAGATCAACAATGCTCGCGCGGCGCACGCCCACAACCATTCTGTCGGTGATCTTCGGATTGGTGCTGATGCACGCGGCCTGGCAATCCAGCCGGGAGCCCCCTGAGGCAAAGCTCACACCTGCGAAGGAACGACTCCCAGTGGACTGGGGAGGTCAGTCGCTGGTTGGGGTGGAAATGAGTTTTGGCTGCTTACGCCTGCCGGCGAACAATACAAATGCCATTATTAGCGCCGAAATACTCAAGGTGTTGGGTTCGGGCGCGCCGGCAGTGACTTTACCTACCACGTCTTAGTCGAGCGTTACTTCGTCCGCATCAGACTCAACGAATTGATCCTCGGGGCCGTCGCTTAACCTCGGGGCCGTCGCTTATCCTCGGGGCCGTCGCTTATCCTCGGGGCCGTCGCTTATCTTCGGGGCCGCCTGTCCCAGTTCCACACGCATCGCAGTATAAAAGGGGGAAAAGAAAGGCATCTTCGTAGAGGTAATATGTTTCACCCGGATCAAGCGTCAAGGTAGGGGAAAATTCGTATAGCCGATAAACGATGCCGATGGAGGCTGCTAACAATCCAGGCGCCGTGCTAAGGCCATCCGGCGCGCCCAGATAGGGAGTGCTGAAGAGGTATGCAGTTCCTGCATCGTTGTAGCTCGAAATGGCGCTCGAGTAGAACCCAAATTCGATGTCGTCCCACGGACCGTATTTGACCGTAAAGGCTTGGCCGAAATATCCCTCGATGCCGGTGTGGTGCCGTCATAGTATTGCGTTATTATCTCACTCTTTGCGGGCAAGGCTACTGCAAATGCCGTGATCATTAGGACAAACAAATTACGAATTCCTGTTCTTCAGCATGCGTCAATTATATACACAGAAGGATTTCGTTTTATCTGGCATCACCCGGACCGGAGTGACTTTTGTATGGACTGCGTCCAAGTTCCACAGGCATTTCCCGTTCACGCGGGCAGGCGGCTATTCGCCACGGATGCGACCTGTTGCGCGTGCGACAGCTTTGGAACCCACGTTCACGAATCCCGTGGAACGTACGCGGATTGACCTGCAGGGAACTCGGAAGGGGCATCAAATGGCAGTCTGATCGAGACGTCGGAAAACCGCTCGACGCTGTTGCTGTTAGCGATGTTGCTGTTAGCGATGGCGCCGGCGCTGCCCTGGACGTTGACAGAAATGGACGAAGGAGTTTTCTGCACTTCATCCCGATTTGATTTAAGCACGATCTCGTTCAAGGCCGCTCGCTCGCAATGGTCAAACGCGCTCCCTGAAGTGGCCCGAAAAGGCCGAACCATCCCGCTAATCCTTTCATTGACACAACCGCCCCACGTCGGGAAGATCCTAGCCGCGTGGCGTAGTCTCGATCCTTCAGATCCGATAAGATCGAAGCTCGGTTTCGGAAGGACCAAGGTTATGAAACGAGAAGTAGCATTGCTGTTGGCAGTGGCCACCGTTTCCGCCGGCGCGTGGGCACAGGAAGCGGGCTATCCAATCATGGTGGTACCTCCGGGAAAAGGACCATATCAGTTTCCTCAGGGGTACCAAACGCCGTGGGACAAGATCGAGATGCTGGTTACCGAGAAACTGGCCCCGAATCTCTATGCCCTACACGGTTCGGCGGGGCTGGACCCGGCGCATCCGGACGCAGCTGGTGGCAGAGTGGTGGTGCTCTTCGGCTCTGACGGCGTCCTGATGGTGGATACCGAAGACCCGCAACTGGCGGCAAAGACCCTGGACACAATCCGGACATTCACCAGCGCCCCTATTAAGATTGTGGTCAATTCCCATATTCACCCGGACCATACCGGCGGTAACGCATTCTTCGCGAAACAGGGGGCCGTGATCTTCTCGCAGGAAAATCTGCGCGAGGAAATGCTAAGCCCGCCAGGCCGGGGCAACGCTAATCCCGCGCGCGATCCCGCCGGCTTTCCATCCGCGACGTATCGGTACGGCTCGCCTGGCGCCCCGGCAGTCACCATGCATATGAACGGCGAAACGGTGGACTTTATACCGATGATGCCGTCCCACACCGCGGGGGACACTATCGTGCGTTTCCACCAGGCAAACGTGATCTATATCGAGGATTTCTATCGCAACTTTGGTTATCCGTTTGCAGATCAGGCCAACGGGGGTTCGATCCAGGGAATGATCCAGGCCGTGGATCTCATAGAGAAGCTTGCGAACCCCGATACGACGCTGGTCCCGGGCCACGGAACTCTGGTCCGGAAGCAAGATCTGCTTGGCTACCGAGCGATGCTGGTTGACATACTGGCCAAGGTACAGAAGTTCCGCGACGAGGGCAAGTCACTGGATCAGGTACTGGCCGCGGACCTGACGGCGCCCTATGACGGAACCACGCTGGGCGACACGAAGCAGAGCAAGGATCGGTTCATCACCGAGGTGTACGACGAAGTGAAGGACTTCCCTCCGGTCGTAAAAGGCGAACGGCAAATGCCGAGGCACACCGGGCCTGCGAGGTAACGGGGCGCGAAGCATCCGACACCGGGAAGATGCTGATCGCGTGCCGTAATCTCGATCCTCACTTGGAACTAACGACGACCTGTCCGTGATTGCCGTTGCCCTCCACACAGACGCGCTCGTAGGCTTCGATGATTGGGGCTTCGTTCTCATTCTGGGGACCGACGCGCTTGGCCGGAAACGTCAAGTTATTCCAATCATCCGCCGGCGTTTTGTCGGTGACGCGCCGGTTGGGGATGGTGATGGTGAAGGGCCGCGTCAAAACGGTGGGATCGGTGTAGGTGGCGGAGTACGTAAACCGGTCACCATTCGGATCGAAGACGAAGCGCTCCGCAATCGTGGCGTTCTCACTGACGAATTCGCCGCTGCGTCCAAGCCGGGCTTTGGAATTATTGTTGGTTGTATCCACCACCAGCGTGTTGCCTTCCCAATGCCCACGGGAGTCGCCGTTCCAAAGCTTGAGGTTCGAGGGAAGGTGCGGCCTGCCGTCCAGGTAGATCACCCGATTTCCAGAGTCAAAGAGGAACAGGACGTAGCCTGGATATTGGCGGATCTCATAACCGTGCCACATAAACGATTTGGTTGGCCCGCCGGGAGCGCAGCGGGCGAATGGTTCGACGTACTCCGGCCGGATCGGGTTGTTGAGGTACTTCAGAAACTCCTGTTGTTTCGCGCGTGCCCACGGCTGGAACGGGACCTGCCCATCGGGCGGGTCGGTCACGCGGCTGGGAGCACGCTCGCTGCGCGGTTTTAGCGGCCGGGCGTTCTGACGCGGCGGGCCTTCGTCATCGGCCCCGAGCGGCCCCTGCGGGTCGGTCAAATTGTTGTGATTGCCAATGGTGTTGGACCAGTGGCCGGACACATCGGGCTGACCATCGGGAAGACGCGGCCCGGTCCATTCGCCTTGGGCCGTCGGAACAAATGACGTCTCTCGCCACCCACGCATACCCTGTGCCGAAGCCAGGACGGGCGCGAAGGCGAGCACGCCAAGGAGCATCAAACGATTTCTCATAGTCACCTCTGTCATTTCGTCGACGGCACGGGATAATACTGGTCGTAATCGAGCGTAGAGCAGTAGTTCTCAATAATTTGAACATTCGGCTCAAGACGCCGATAGAGCAGCACTTCGATGGTCCAGGGTCGCGTGTACACTTTTGGGTCGTCGAACGTGGCGCGATACCGGATGGTGTTGCGATCGATCAAGCTCCAGCGTTCCACCAAATGGAGCTCGTCGCTGTTAAAATCGCCCACGCGATCCAGCCAGGTTTCTCCGTTGAAATCGACGACATCGACCACCAGTGTGTCGCCCTCCCAGTGGCCGCGAGAATCTCCCAGCCAGAAATCGATGTGGCCATCGGGGTGTTCCGTGTGGTTGGTGTGGATGGTGCGAACGGGGTGACCGAACTCGTACAGCAGCGTCAGGTCACGCGGCCGCTGGAAGATCTGAAACGGTTCGTTGTTATAAATCCCGCGTGGGGTTCCGAGAGTAAAGCACTTGGTTCGCGGATCGGCGGTTGCGCGCGCGGCAAAATTCTTCGCGCGCTGTTGGAGCGCGGAGGGTTGATACGGAATGACATCCCCTTCCACCACGCCCGCACCAGGCGGCCCGTCTTTGGTTGCCAGGTGGGGTTCCAGGCCGTAGTCGGCGCCACTCAACGACTGCCAGATACCGGAGAAGTCTGGCTTCCCGTCGGCGGAACGTGGGATGTCGGCGGCGGATGCCGCAATGGCAAGCCCAACCAGCAACCCCACCGCCCGCGTTCTCACTGATTCACTCCCGGCGCATCCGGCCCCGACGAGCCCGTGAACAGACTGCGGCCGTCCGGGAACTTTACGGTTGTTCCGTTCACGGTGGGCGTACCGTTTTTGGCGCGATAGCCCTTGACCACCAGTTCCACGCCGGTTGGAAAGTCGCTCTTCCTTAGTCCGCGCCGGAGGAGCGCATTGGGTGCACCGAACTCCACGGCCCAGTTGGTCACCTTACCCGCGTCGTCCTTTACGTCGATATAAATCCAGCCATGCGGATTGGTCCATTCCACCTTCGTCAGTGTTCCTTTGAGCGTGATGGGTTGATCGCTACTGTATTCCGCCGCGAAGGAGTGATGAGCCATGGCCGGCAGGCCTGCCAGGGCTCCGGCCAGAATCAAAAGACGAAATGTCTCCAACTTCATAACGAGTTCTCCTGTACGGAATTCTTTACTGCTGCTTGGCGCTGGTTTTGGGCGGAGGCGCCACAATCTTGGTCAGCGTTCCCCCCTGCGCTTCGTAGTCCTCGGCGCCCGCCGCTCCAGCCACCTGGAATCCCGCCTTGGAAAGAATATCCGCCGCGCGCTTGCCGCGAGCCGCGTGATTGGAAAGGGTGATGATGGTTCGGTCTTTCGGGATGAAGGCCAAACTCTTTTGCAAGTCGCCGATTTGGATGCTCAGATAGACTGGAAATCCGCCAATAGTCGTCACTTCGTCCGGCCGCCTCACGTCGAGAATCAAGACCTGATCCGGCTTGCTGAGCAAATCGTCAATTTCGGCGCGGGTGAGCACCTTGGCTTGAGACTTGCCAGCTTGTTTCCCGTCGCCTGCCTGGCCGAACGCGAAGGTTGCCGCGACAAGCATGGTTAAAATTAACTTCTTCATTTCTCTCCTCTTTCTGTTTTGCGATTAGATAATTTCATTTCAGAAAACTACTTTTACTCCGAGCTGGTTGTCCCGGGAAGACGTCCCAACCGCTGTAGCCGTGATCTGGCCGAACAACGGGTTTCCGAGAACCGTATTGGGAGCACCCAAAGCTGGTGTGTTGGTTGCGTTGAAGGATTCCAGGCGCAACTGGGCGCTGACCTTCTCGGTAATCCTGAACGACTTATGCAGGGCCAGATCGAGATCCACTAATCCAGGTCCGCGAATCATGTTGCGGCCCGCGTCGCCGTAGGTATAGGGCGCGTTCGCGACAAAGGCGGCGGTGTTGAACCATTCCCCAACACTGGGATTGGCGAGCTGCCAGTTGCCCACGACATTGGGCCGATCGACACCGCTGCCGGTATTGGACGGATTGCCGTTCACGGTAATGTTCAGCGGCAGGCCCGTGCTTACCGTGAAGATCGGAGCGAAGCTCCAACCTCCCAGGACCCCGTTGGTGAAGCGGTTCCAGTTCGAACCGAATTGCCGACCTCGTCCAAAGGGCAGGTCGTAAACCGCGCTCCCGACGAAGTGCTGCGTCATGTCCAGGCTGGAAACGGACCGGTCCGCCATCCAGTCCTGCTGATCCTGCACCCCGGCGGTGTCGCCCAAGGCGAGCGTTTTCGAGTATGCGTAGGACGCGATGAAAGTGAGACCGTTGGTGTAGCGCTTTTCGATCTTGGCTTGTAGGCTGTTGTAATTGCTCCAGCCATCTTTTTGGATTCGCACGACGCTGGCCAGCGTGATGTCATCGTCCGTGCCAGGGACCAGGGTGCTGTGGTAAAGCCTGTTCGCGTTGATGTTGCCGGGCTCGGGGGGCGCGGGGTTGCCATCGATTTGCCGCCACATGTGGTCCAGCTTGTTGCCGTAGTAGCCCACTTCCAGCAGAATCCCGCCAGGCAACTGGCGTTGAATATTGAAGTTCCACTGGTAATCGGTAGGCGTCACACCCCTGGTGTCGTAGGAGGCCAATTGCACATTGGACGCATTGGCCAGACTCAAGGCGTTCGGAGCGAAGCCGTCGCTTAGGATTAGGGTGGGCGCGGCACTCTTGCTGGTGGTGAAAACGCTGCGCAGGGCGTTGGGCGGATTAATTTCGAGCGACTGCATGCCGCCCTCGGTAATCAGATTCGAATAGAACGTGCCGGCGCCGACCCGGATGACCGTCTTGCTATCCAGGCTATAGGCCAATCCCAGGCGCGGCGCCCATTGCTTGTAGTTCACGTCCTGCAGCGCCCGGTCGACAAGACTGTTGCCTTGCGAGCCGGCCAGTACCAGCTTTGGATCCCCAGGGCCGGAGCCGATTTCAAAATTGGCAATTGTGTTGTTCTTCTGCACCGAGGGAGGGTCCAGCTCGTAGCGCAGACCAATGTTCAAGGTTAGGTTTTGACTCAGTTTCCAATCGTCCTGCACGAAGAAATCCGTCCATGGAGTGCGCAGGGCCAGGTACGAATAGTTCGAGAGGCTATCGGTATAAGCCGCGCCCAACAAGAAATCCGCCAGCGAATTTCCGGTGTATTGGCCATCGAATTGAAAGACACCGCTCGAAAGCTGGGAACTCAGGAAGTTGGTTTGCAGCCAATACTGTTGTACGCCGAATTTCAGGCTGTGCCGTCCCTTGGTCCAGGTGACGTCGCCCGATAGCTGCCGGTCCTGGGAGGCGTCCGCGTTTGGGACATTGGTCACACCAAGGTCGGGATAACCGGTGATCACCATTTCGGAAAATCCGGGATTCACTGTCGGCACGCCGGGTATGCCGACACCGGTTAGCGACTGGTTGGGGAAGTAGTTCGTCCAAGCCAGATCGTTCCAGCCAGCGCGAATGGAGCTCACAATGCTGGGCGACCAGATCTGGTTATAACCGAGCACGAAGCTTTTGCTGTTTGCGGCGTCCGCTCCGGCGCCGGCGTAGTATTGACCATTCAGCGGCGGGAAAGGCGACGAAACGACAGTATCCACCACCTGATCGCTGAAACGGAAGAAGAGATTTTGCTTATCGTTGATGATCTGGTCCACGCGTAAATCCCAGCGATGTTCGTCTTGATTGGACGGGCTCTGGTAGTTGTAATTGTTGGTCGCTGCGCCGGTCTGCGGCAAAGGAAGGTACGAGAGAATCTTCAGAGAAACCGGATCGAGGCTGCTGAGGGGAATCTGATTTCCCGGGTACGCGCTCTTGGTGTACGGATCGATGATCTTCGTGGAAAAAATACCGTCCCGCTGGGCCGCGGTCGGTACGGTGCTCAGCGTGGTGGTGTCCTCGCGAATGTAAGTGCCCTCAAAGTCGCCGAAGATAAATGTCTTGTTGTGAATCACAGGTCCGCCCGCCGAAGCTCCGAACTGGTTCCGTTTATACGGCGGCTTGTAAGTGGCAAACAGGTTCTTGGCATCAACTACGTCGTTGCGGATGAACTCAAATGCGCTGCCATGCAGCTCATTCGTTCCTGATTTGATGGCGACACTCACCACCCCGGAGGAGGAACGTCCAAACTCCGCGGAATAACCGTTGGTCACCACCTTAAATTCTTCGATGGCGTCGACGGACGGCTTCACTACTTCCTTCTGGCCCGAATGGCTGGTGGAGATTTGCTGATTGTTGTTGTCCTGTCCATCCAGCAGGAATGCGACCTGGGTACCGGGTTGCCCGCCGATCTCGACACCCTGCGACGCCGGAATGGTGCCCGAAGAGAGGTTCGCGAGCTGCAGATAATCGCGCCCATTCAAGGGGAGTTCTTCGATCTGATGATTATTGATGACGTCCCCAACCGTGGAATCGGAGGCCTGGAGCAGCGGCGCCTCGGCCTGGACATTCACGGTTTCGGTGGCTTGCCCCACTTGCAACACCACATCCACTTTCCGGACATCGCCGATTTCCAGAACCACGCCATGCTGATTGGATTGCTTGAATCCGTCAGCTTCCACGGTGATGGTGTACTCGCCAATCTTCAAGGACGGCGATCGGTATTCTCCTTGCGCATCCGTGCGAACCTCTGCGACCGCGTTAGTGGCCACGTCGGTTAGCTTCACCGTCGCCCCGGAAATAGTAGCGTGCGACGCATCGAACACTGTGCCTACCACGATGGCGCTATCTACTTGCTGTGCAAATGCGCATGGAACGACGCTCGACGCCAGCGCGGAAAGAAAGCAAAAAGTGAGCGACGATCGGCGAAAAACAACTCGAAAAGCGTTCGAAGACATCTATTCTTCGTGTTCCAAAGGTTCCGGATGGAAGACCAGGCTGCAAGGTAGAACCGTCGATAAAACGATCGATTAGCAGCCAGGGGAACTTGGACCCACTCAACTCCTTATGGTTTTTTCTGAACGGCCGCAACCGTAGCGACCTGGCCAGCGAAGCAAACCACAAGGATGCCTTTCGACGACTGGCTTACAATCTACTATTCAAATAGACTACAAGAGTTACCAGGATCGTGTCAACCCCATGCGATAAATAAACAGCAAGTAACACAATGCTCGTCGAGCTTCAGCTTACAGTATATTATCTATGTAGACTCACTAGACATTTTCAGGGGAGGGATGTTTGCGGGTTCTCGACCATAGCCGCTACCCGAGCCATGGGCGCCAGCAGTGTTGCCATCGAACATGCGGGCGGTTCCGGACATCACGTTGGTTGTGCTGGGGAAGTTGCCGGCTTAAACAGCTAGCGGTGATAGCCGGCTCAGACGCTCCGTATGCTCAACGAAAGAAGTGTGCGTTACTTGTTTGGAAGGCGATGCTCTACGGGCCGTACGCACAGCGCCCTATTCAGGCCTGAATCGCCCGAGGCAACCGACGCGCGTGCGCCGTCGCCGAAGTCCAGGGCCCAGCCTTCACCATCTTGTTTCCCCGGCGTTGCGCTCCATTGCCAGCCAGTCAGCTTGATGGGAGCCTTGATGCGATAGGTGCTTTGGCCGCTCGATTCGCCCACCATCCGTTGGAGGTCGTCAATGGACGGCAGTTCCCAGTTGTGAAAGCCGCCGAGCCTCAGATCGCGGCAGTAGCGCTGCGCCTGGATCCAACTCAGGCCGGAGCCGTTATCGGCGGCCGTCCACATCAGGTGCGTATCGGGATCGATCCAATATTCAGACTTGCCGGCGCCCTGGCACGTCGTAGCCCATAAGAGCGACGCGCACCAGAGCGCCAACCAGGCAACGGGGTAAGACTTCAACGGCTGGCCACATCCTGCGCAGGGGTAGCGATCGATGCGCTGCTCTGCACGCTCTGGCCGGTTAACAAGCGATCGATGATGGACGTGAAGTCGTCCTTCAGCTCCTTACCGTAGACACCGCTTGCAGCCGAAGCAAATCCAGAGTAAGTCGCCTTCACCTTGCCGTCGCGGCCGATGAACAGCGTAGCCGGCCAGGTGTTGAGATTGACGGCCTGCGGGACTTTATCCCACATTTCATCCGGTGTTCCGGCAATCAAATAGGTGTAAGGAACCTGGTACTGCTTGATGAACGCCTTCACGCGCGTGAGCGATTCCTGCTGATCGGCCTCTTCGAAGTCCAAAGCCACGATCTCGACGCCTTTGGCGTGATACTGCTTGTAAAGCTGTACCAGATACTTGGCTTCGTCGTGGCAATTGGGGCACCATGTGCCAGTCACGATCGCGAGGACAACCTTGCCTTTAAACTTTGGATCGTCGTTGGATTCCACCTTGCCGTTGACGTCGCGGAAGCTATAAGTGAAGACTTCGTCCGGGTTTCTCACCGTGGTGTGCGTCAGATAATTCGCCGGCTCAGGCAAGCCTTTGGCGCGCGCGACCTCCGGACGATACGCCGTTAGGACTTCATTGCGCGGCTCCGCTCGCAGATTGACCGAAAGGGACCCATCCTGCTGCGGCGTGATTTCGATCAGTCCCGGACGCGCGCCATCAAAGTGGCTGGCCACGAATTTGCCATCCTGCCAGCTTCCGGTGAGGCCGCCGGTGTCGCCATCCACGCGCAGAACCGTGGTCTCAATGTCCGCGCCCTTTTGTTGCACGATCAAGCGCCAGGACTTCTCACCCTTGGGCGAATCGTGCGGCATCTCCCACACGCCGTCGATATTCGGAACCTTGGCTACCGCCTCGGCAGTGGGAGCCACATAGCGCTTGGCGTGGAACGCGACAAACGTATCGCCCGGGGCTTCGGAAAGCTTGCCCGGCGTAATGTTGATCGCGCTGCGGCGCGTGACGACGATCTTGCCGTCCAGTTCCCCATCTTTGACGTTGGCGTCAATGGAGGTGAGGTAGTGCTCGAAGTTCAGTTTCACAACGCCATTCTCGAGGCTGGCGCTGGTGGTGGTTTCTATATCGTCGCCGCCGTTATGCAGCGTGCCCACCAGATGATCGCCGCTGCCTGAGATGTCGAGACGGAACGGAATAACGGTTCCGCCTTTCTGCGTCATGGTCGCGGCCCAACGGCCGTCCAGATTGGCGGGAACCGTTTGAGCGAAGGCAGGAACACTGCCGGCCAATGCGATCACCGCGATGCCCACCAGATTCGTTCTCCACAAAGTTAGCTGATTCATACATTCCCTTTCCATTTCATTACGGTTGGAGGTGAGCCGCACCCGCGCGAGCACGGCTGGTAAGTCCCTGATTGGCATCCCGAACGAAGTTTCGCCACTCTTCGGGCAGGCCGGGCTTCGTGGCCACCAGGATCTCGAGGATCGCTCGCCTGTCCTGGCTTGAAAGCGACGCGAACTCAGGGCTTTGATCGCGGCCGCTCAGAATATCGAATAACCGGCGATAGATGTAATTCTTGGCCGGTGCTGGGATGGCGTCGAACGCCTCCGAGTAAATCAAGTAACTGCAAGGATATTTGAAGATTCTTTTTTGAAGATCGAAGTCGCGCAGCGAACGCCCCTGAGAATCGCGCGGTCCGCGCGCCGTGAACTGCCGGGCGAAGTCGGAGGTTCCGGCGATGGGCGATTGCAGGGGAACTTCGTTGGCGAAGAGCAGATAACGCACCAACTGTTCGGCGGCTGCTTCGATTTTCTTGCGCGCTTCTTCGGGATCTTTCTTTGGATCGGCCAGCGATATCCGCGCGGTGTAATTGGCCAGCGTGATCCAGTTGTGCATTTGCGTCTGGTGGGCCAGAACCATCAGCGCCACAATGTCGCTCGATCCGGTAAGGTAGGACGCAGTGTTGAACCGTCCCGCAACGCCCGTCGACATTGCGCCCTCAGACCCGCTCTTCGCCGTCACATACCATCCGCCCCAGCGTTGGCTGAGTGGGCTTTCCTGACCGGTGACGAAAGATCGCTCCGCCGCGTTCGGACTGCCGTCCGGCTTGGTAAAGACGGACCGCAACATCACTCCCGGAATGCCCTTCGTGGAAGGAGCCACATGGCACTGGATACAATCCACTTCGGATCGTTCAAATCTGGGATGCTTGTCTCGGTGCTCGTCCATTACGTAGAAGATGGCGCCCTGCATCGGATCGAAGGAGACAAATTCCAAGAACCTTCCGCCATGCACCTGGCCAACGTAGATATCATCGTTGTAGTAAAGAGCTCGCGGGGCGGCGGGGTTGATGTCTGGGAACTGGAAACTGGTTTTGGAAAAAACCAGGGTCTGGGAACTCACCGCGATATGGAGCGCATCGAGAATCGACTTCAGATATCCATGCCGGGAGTCGTAATGCAGCTTGAGCTGGCCGCGCTCCAGACGCTTCTCCAGTTTCGCGACGGGATCATTCAACTCTGACGACCGGTAGTTAATCGGCGCATCAGCGAACGGCAAAAAACCCTGGGTCTTCTCGACCACGCGGATGCCAGGCGCCGGAGAATCGCCCTGCGCGGCTTTCTGCCCAATACAAGCTATGCCGGCACACAACACAATCGACAGGAACAACAAGCGAGGTAATCGGGAGCATTGGGGCATGGGTTAACTCAGGGTGGCCCGCAGAAAGATGATAGTCAATGTATGCTTCACTGCGAGTCTCCCCTCGACTCCTCGAATGTTCTCAACCTGGAGAGCATTTCAGTTTCGAACCTAACGGCGCTTTCCCGGCAGCCGACCGTTTCTATACTATACCCATGGAGTATAAGGCATTAAGGTCAATCAGTCAAGCAGATGAATTTATTGTCAGTCGATTTCGTTATCGACAGCCCGGTATCGTCCGGCGTTGGGCCGATCATTCGAAACAGGAAACTAATGCAAACACGTGGGCGTGGAGCTCCGATTGACGGGCCCGCGATTGATATGCCTGCTACGCTGGAAACGAATGAGAACAATCTCCAAGCGAACTCAGTATGGTCTGAAGGCGATCATTGCGCTGGGGCGGCGCTACGGAGAAGGGCCACGCCAGGTGATGAATTGCGTGCCGAACAAAGAGACGGTAGGCGGAGGAACGCCACGGCGTGTGCATTCACGACCGAAAGCAGCAATCGTCGCGGGATGCGCCAGAAAGAATCCGGGCTCTTTCCACAGGCCGCGCACGTAGCCGGCGCAAAGGTCTTGTTAGAATGCCTTGCGATCGTCAGGCGCAACTGCTCGCTGATCTGGTTATAAGGAACGCTCTACAAATCGGAGACGCGGGTGTGAACATCCACCACGGTATTAACTGCGGTCAACATGTACTCGCGCGCCGGCGATTCGCAGTCCACGAAAGTTTGCGTAAGCACGCGCTCGTGGCGATCCAGCGCGGAGTGATCCGCGACACCTGGGGCGCGGTCTTGGTGGCGTTTGCTAATTGTCTAGCTGCTACGTCGCCTAATGCGGTGTGCACTTCTGGTTCGTTGGCCATTCGCGATCGGATCTCCCTTGGTCCTCTGTCATTGTTAGCGTAGCGATCTATCGTGCGTTATGCGGCCTGGCTGCGAGCGGTCCGCTCCACGGGCGCACCCACCAGATTGCCCCATTCGGTCCAGGATCCATCGTAATTCACGACATCCCGGTAACCAAGCAGGTGTTTCAGTACGATCTCCGACGTGAACAACAAAAACAAATCTTGATCCAAATGTTGAAGCTTGGAGATCTCTTCGGCAGCGAAGTGGTCGAAGTGGGAGTCACCGGGGCCAAATCGATAGCGACGCGAGCATCATGCAACGCGTATTCCCTGGCGAACTCCATGCACGGGGCTCTTGGTCACTGTGATGAATCGTTACCGGTCGAGTCGCACCTCCAATACCCCTGTTGCACCTCTTGATGAATCTCCATTTCAATCTCGATGCCCGGGTAGATGGATTGAATCATGAATCATGCACTTCTTCATTGAATAAGATGCGTTATTGTCGAACTCCACTGGGTACAGGCGCGTTCAGCAAGCGTTTCAACGCGTCCATCGACTTGCCGAAGTCTGCCCAGTTCCCCTGCTCCATGGCCTTCTGTGCATCATCGAACTGCGCTCTGGCCTGCCCCAGTTCCGGTTCGCAACTGCCGGTCTCTCGCTGGCACGAGCAAATTGGCGATCCCACACTAGCAGATGGCATTCTTGACCGGTTGGTGCACAACGCCCACCGGATCGAGATGAAAGGTGATTCGATGCGCAGGAATCGCGGGAAGTCGAATCCATAGCTATCGCGCCGAGGCTAGGGAGATTGTTTCCGCCCGATTCGGCCAGCTTACTCAGCACTCGCGGAAAATGCCGAAAGAACCTTGGTGAACAGGTCCGGGTTACGAGTAGCGAACGTGAAGACAGTACCGTCCGCGATATAGGACTCCGGAGCGAGTCGCGCCATCTGCTCCCACAAGCGGTCGGCACACCATTCCCACTCGGGATCATACAGTCGAAAGCCTGACCAGTTCACAAATGCTTCCATCTCCTGGGCCGGGGCCGCTCGCTCGAAAACGTACCATTCATCAAAACCATCACAGCATTCGTTATGCGTGTCGTTCGGGAGTCCATGAATCGAATCGAGTCGCGGGCTATAGGCCACCTTCCAATCGTCACGGTCTTCGCGGTGTCCCCAGGATGAGCCACGGAAGACTTTAGCTTCTTCGGAGGTCCACCATCCATCGCGTTTCTCTTGGTCAGTCAGTTGCAACGTGCCGCTATCAATAGACGTGACGGCGAGATACTTCGTCAACACAACATCGGGGCACAAGCGAAGGAGGTTGGAAATGTCACATTCGAGCATGGTGAGCCACTGATACTCACCGTGTGCGCCAACGATCCCCGGAGTGCCGTTTTCAGCCGCGAAGAGTGCGTGCTCGGCTGCGTATATCTTGCCGGTCCATTCTGAGGCCTCCCCTAATCGGCGCAGTTCTTCCGGCCCGGCTACTCCTCGCGCCGAATCGAGCGCTTCCGCAAAAATACGGTACTCGGCCCAAAGTCGGCTTGACGTTGCTCGGGCAAGTTCCAGATGCTGGCGAGCAAGCTCAGCGTCAGATTCCACGTACCCACGATAGCCCAATGCTGGCGGCAGAAATCGGAGCGCTAATCGCGCTCCGGGTCACTGCGAGCTGAGGCGGGGACTGAAGTGAACCCCTGGCGTGAGACACAAAGTTAAGGGGGTTATCGCCGTTCGCTGAAAAGCGATTGCCGACGAGGTTGCGGTTGATCCACTCTGGCAGCAGCTGAGCGGAGGATAGGGCAACGCAGGGATGCGACCCGAGCGTCGACTCAGTGGCCGGAATGGCCGGGGCGGCGTCAGTCGCCCCGTAAAACACCATTCTGGCGCAACTGCGTTAAATCCCAGGGTCGCAGGGACGGAGTCCCCGCTTGCAAGATGATAGGTCATGGCGTGGCGCCGTTTTCGAACTCGGCTGGCGGAACATACCCGAGAGCCGAATGAAGTCGTTTTTGATTATAGACGCGCTCCAGGAACTCGCCGATACTGGCGCGGGCTTCGTGGAAGTCGCGGTATTCGTTGCGATACACCTCTTCGTATTTCAGTGTTTTCATGAAGGATTCACAGGCCGCGTTGTCGTACGGATTGCCTTTGCGGCTCATGCTGATGGTGGCCTGGTGCTGCTTGAGCATTTCGGTGTAGTCCAACGAAGCGTACTGCACGCCGCGATCGGAGTGATGCACCAGACCCGGCCGCGGGTTGCGCTCGACCAGCGCCATGCGCAACGCTGCAACCGCCAAGCTGGCCTCCAGCGTTCGCCCCAGCGCCCAGCCGATTACGCGCCGCGAGTATGCGTCCAGCACAACGGCCAGATACACGAACTCGGCACGCAAGCGAATGTATGTGATGTCGGCGATCCACAGCTGGTTGATCGCCGTGGGTTTTATCTCCCGTGCCAGGTTCGGGTAGACCGGCAAGTTGTGACGCGAGTCGGTGGTGACCACGAAAGCGCGGCGCCGAACACATAGCAGATTGTCCTCACGCATCATCCGCAACCCGCGTTTGTGGTTGACCGCGAAGCCGTGCTCTTGCAGTTCGGCTGTGATTCTCCGGTAGCCATAGGCTGGTGATTCCAGGGCCACCTTTTGCATCTGGTCACGTATCTCCATCTCGACGGGCGTGACTGCGCGGGGCGCCCGCCAGCGATAGAAGCCAGCTCGGCTCAGGCCAGTCATCTGGCACAGCGCGTTCACGGCTTGGCCTTTCGCCGCGGCTTGCTGGATTTCTCCAAACAGGCAGCCGCGCCACTGACGACTGCCGGCGGGTGATGAACCCTCAAATGCTGTAACGCTTTTTTTAGGAAATCATTCTCCATCGTCAGCTGGCCAATCTTGCGCTCCAACTCGGCGATACGGAGGGCGTCGTCGAGGGCCGGCAAATCAGCTCCCCGACGCCCGATGCCGGGAAACGCCGATTCCCCTTTGGCGCGCCACTCTCCGCGCCAACGTTCCAGAAGTTTCGGGCTCAGTTGATATTTCCGCGCAATTTCACCGGTGGCGGAACCGGCATCCAAGGCGCGCATGGCGGCGATCTTCAGATCGCGACTGTAAACAGCTCGGGACAAATCCATTCCTCACTCCATTCAATGTATTTGTTCCCTTAACTCGCTGTCTCACTTTTGGGGTTCACTCCAGACAAGGGCTGCCGCCCCTTTCCCCGCACCCCTTTCTCTGCTCGCGGAGCACTTCCTACGCTGCGCTCCGGACAGGTTTCTCTTGACGAAACCGAACACTTCTTGCACAATCGATGTGCCAGCGTCGCTACGCTCCGATGGTGTTCGGGATCATCCCGGAATGCCGTTCGGCTTCCTTCGGAACAAGCGTTCAGCTTCACCGGCATCCCCAATCGCATTCAGCGAGTATTACGGATATCCCTATTACTGGGGTGGCCCCTTCCTATGGGGCCCAGTGTACTATCCTGGCGCCCTAAACACGGCACCCATAAATGCGGCAGCGGAACGGATTAAGAGCGAGTCGAAGGACTCCCATCTGCGTTGTATCAAAGCCGTCACCGGCTATCACATTGAGGCGACCGATGGTGAAATCGGCCATGCGGACGGATTTATCGTGGACGACGAAGCCTGGGCTGTCCGCTATGTCGAGGTGGCAACCAGGAATTGGTGGCCGGGCAAGAAGGTACTGGTTTCGCCTGCGTGGATTGCAAGGGTGAGCTGGGCAGATTCCAAAGTCTTCGTTGGCCTCAGCCGCGAAGCCATCAAAGATGCCCCGGAGTTCGTCGACTTCACGCCGATCACGCGAGGCTATGAAAACAAGCTCTATTCTCACTACGGTCGGCCGCCGTATTGGCGGCACGAAGCCGAATTCAGGCCGTCTTTGTCCCTGAGCGGCGTGTAATCACGCAGTGTTTGTGTGCCATCGCGCGGCGCACATCGGGCGTCCCGAGCCCTTAATAGGCTTTCGCGAAAGGGGATGGCGCTGCGCGTGCATTCGTACAAGACGGAATTTAACTAAAGGAGATTCGAAAATGCCTGAACAGAACGCGGTGGTAGCTGTTTATGCCACCCATGTCAACGCGGAAGCTGCCGTGAAGGAACTCCAGCGCGCCGGAGTAGATATGCACACCTTGTCCATCGTCGGCCGATGTTTCGGGCAGCGTCCGCACATCGCTGGATCAGGCCGGGCTCAAAGCGGCAGATGCCGAAAAGTCACAAGCCCAGTCCATCGCAGCATCCATGGCTGGGGCGCAAGTTATATCAAATCAGATTGAAGTAGTTCCGCCGGGAACCGAGCATGATGCCAAAAAGATCGACTCGGACCTGGACAAGGGTATCGAGGGGAACCTGGACGCGGCGCTCATCCAGGGCGGCCTTCACAAGAACATAAACTATGCTGTCAAGAATCAAGTGGTCACAATGACCGGTGAGGTGGACTCTCAATCCAAGCGTAACCAGGCGCAAGCCATCGTGGCTGCCGTTCCCAACGTGCTGCAGGTGGTGAACGAACTTCAGGTTAAAGCGCAAAAGGCAACCTCGTCGAACTAGGGCCGGCTCAACCAGCTAGCTCAGAGACGCGGATGCCGCTCTAGCAGGATGCCGGCAAAAGGCCAAAAACGCTTGCTCACGCGCCACCCGTCCGGTGTTCTTCGAGTCGATGTTCTCCAGTGCCACCCCAGCGGGAGTCCGCGCGTCGATGTTCTCCGGTGCACGACTCCCCTGGCGCCTCCGGACGTCCTGCCGGCCACGACTTCCGGCCGTCTCCGGGTGTGCCGCTCGAGTGCGGCTCAGACTCGCCACTGCGTGTTTGCAGGTGCTTACCGAGCCGCGACCGTGAGGGAGTCGGGACCTCGAAGACTTTTTTAGCAGCCTGCAAGGAAAGCTCGTCCGTGCCTTCGTTGTGCGCGCCAGACTGCGTGGCGTTGGGTGTCGGAAGACGAAACTACAATAAAAAATGAAACTCGTTCACGAACCTAACCACAATAAGGCCTTTGGATGGCCGGGCACAGCACCTCGATGGACGCACGGAGCAAAAGACGGCGTGGGCACTGCCTATGCGGCTTCCAGCCGGGTGTGGTTTACTTTTTGGAACGGAATCGTCACCGAGGCCTACTACCCGACGGTGGATCGGCCACAGATCCGGGACCTTCAATATCTCATCACCGATGGCAAGACCTTTTTCCACGATGAGAAACGAAATCTTAAGTCGAAGCTGGAGCACCTATCGGAACACGGCCTGGGATACCGCTGTACGAATTCGGATCCGGCGGGGCATTATGCCATTGTCAAAGAGATCATTACCGACCCTCACCTGGCCTGCGTTCTTCAGCACACCAAGCTGACCGGTGACGAATCGTTTATTTCGAAGCTGCGGCTTTACGCTCTTTGTGCACCTCATATCGAGGTGGGAGGCTGGGGCAACAATGGTTCCGTGGTGCGAGTGGCGGGTCGAACGGTCCTGATCGCCGAACGCAAGGGGACATGGCTGGCGATGGCGGCCACCGTCCCTTTTGAGCGTGTCTCGTGCGGCTACGTCGGGCGAAGCGACGGCTGGACGGACCTGCATGGCAACTTTCAAATGGACTGGGCGTTCGATCAGGCTCCCGACGGCAACATTGCACTCACCGGAGAATTGGACTTAGCCGGCACCCGCGAATTCACCTTGGGTTTGGCATTCGGTAATAGCCAGCACCACGCCATTTCAACCCTGTTTCAATCGCTGAGTACGCCTTTCGCGGAACACTCCAAGCGGTACGCGGAACAATGGGAGCGATCGAGCGCCGGCGTCCTGCCGCTGGAGAAGGTTTCAGCCGACGGCGGGAACTTGTATCGATCAAGCTGCAGTTTGCTCCGCGCTCACGAAGACAAATCGTATCCTGGCGCGTTCATCGCCTCGCTCGCCATTCCATGGGGAGAAGCCGTGGGCGATGAAGATCAGGGCGGTTACCACCTGGTTTGGACGCGCGACATGGTAAATAGCGCGGAAGCGATGCTGGCCGCGGGCGATCGCGCCACACCCATCCGAGCGCTGATCTACCTGGATGTCTCGCAGCATGAGAGCGGGGGGTTCTCCCAGAACTTCTGGATTGACGGCGAGCCCTATTGGAAGGGAATCCAACTGGATGAAGTCGCGTTCCCCATTCTGCTCGCCTGGCGGCTCAAATGTGAGAACGCCCTCGAAGATTTCGATCCGTACCCCATGGTCATGCGGGCGGCTGCTTATCTGGTCCGGCATGGCCCTGTTACTCCGCAGGAGCGCTGGGAGGAGGTTAGTGGCTATTCCCCTTCCACGCTGGCGTCCAATATTGCCGCTCTGATCTGCGCCGCGTGCTTTGCCCGCGACAGAGGCGATGAGGCGACTGCGAAATACCTGGAAGAATACGCCGATTTCCTAGAGTGCCACGTCGAAAGCTGGACGGTCACAACCGAAGGCACTTTGCTCCCAGGCGTGCCCCGGCATTACCTCCGCATTCTTCCAGCGCAGCCGGACAATCCTAATCCGGACGAAGATCCGAACCAAGGGACCATCACCATTGCGAACCGTCAGCCCGGCGTGCGGAACGTATTTCCAGCCAAAGAAGTGATGGATGCGGGTTTTCTTGAACTGGTGCGACACGGAATCCGCAAACCCGATGATCCGGTCATCGTGGATTCCCTCAAGGTTGTAGACGCCGTGTTGAAAGTGGATACACCATTCGGCCCTTGCTGGCGTCGCTACAACCACGATGGATATGGACAACGCGAAGATGGTGGTCCTTTTGTAGGCTGGGGCCGGGGACGTGCGTGGCCGCTGCTCACCGGCGAACGAGGTCACTACGAGTTGGCAGCGGGACACGACACGAAGCCCTTGGTTGGGGCTATGGAAGGCTTGGCGTCAAGCACCGGCCTTTTGCCCGAGCAATCGTGGGATGCTCCGGATCAGCCCCAGTCCCACATGTATCGAGGACGTCCCACCGGCTCGGCCATGCCGTTGATGTGGGCCCACGCCGAATACATCAAGCTGCTTCGCTCCGTCCGCGATGGGAAGGTGTCCGATCTGATTGCCGAGGTTGCGAAAAGGTATCTCGGCGATCGCAAGGGCCGGCAATTATTTGAAGTCTGGAAGTTCACCCGGCAGGCGCGAAGCGTGAAACGTGGATATGTGCTGCGCATTCAAGCGCAAGCTTCATTCCGGCTGCACTGGTCGGACGACGAATGGAGTACTGTGAGGGATACTGCCTCTTCCGGCACCACGCTGGGAGCGGACTTTGTGGACATTCCGATTGCCGAGCCACAGCGTTCGCCCATCCGTTTTACTTTCTTCTGGACGGACAGCAATCATTGGGAAGGGCGCGATTTCGCCGTGTCAGTGATCTGACCGATGTACACGCCACACACCTACCCGGTTGCACTGTTGATGATGTTAATCAGCATGCTGTGCTGGGGCAGTTGGGCCAATACAGAGAAGATCGATAGAACGCGCCGATTCGAGCTGTACTATTGGGACTACATGTGGGGGATTGTGGTGTGCGCCCTGCTGTTCGGTCTCACCCTGGGCCGGACGAATCCCACTGCTATGGCAAGTTTCTTTCACAATCTCCATAGCGCAAGCCTTCGTTCCATGGCGGAAGCGTTCGCCGGCGGAATGATTTTCAATCTCGGGAACTTGCTTTTGGTGGCGGCCATTTCCGTAGCCGGCATGGCGGTGGCTTTTCCATTGGGCGCCGGCCTGGCGCTGGTGATCGGCGCGGTTCTCAACTACGTCATTTCGCCGATCGGTAACCGCTTGCTCCTCTTCGGCGGGATTCTACTGATCTGCGCCGCGATCGCATCGAATGCGATGGCCTATCGTGGACTGTCGAAAAGCGCGAAGGCCGGAACGAAAGGGATTGTGCTGAGTCTACTGTGTGGCGTGGTTATTGGACTCTTCTATCCCTTCGTAGCAAAAGCCTTGACCGGGCAAAACCATCTCGGACCGTACACCGTCTACTTCGTATTTGCGCTGGGTGCACTGGTGTCCAACTTCCCGTTAAATTATGCGTTTATGCGACGCCCCGTGAGCGGAGCCCGGCTGGCGATCGGAGACTATTTCAAGGGCGGCCGGGCAGTTCACGCCTGGGGAGTTTTGGGCGGTCTCATCTGGGGGACCGGGACCATCTGCAGCTTCGTCGCCGCCTATACGCCCATGGTTGGGCCCGCCACTTCATTTTCGCTGAGCGAGGGAAACACCATGATTTCAGCGGTGTGGGGAGTTTTCGTGTGGAAAGAGTTTCGCGGCGCCAACAGTCAAGTGAAGCGCTTGCTTGCGCTGATGTTCGCCTTATTTGTTCTGGGCTTGGTCTCAATTTCGCTGGCGCCAGTATTCGGATAGGAGCACATGCCTGAGAACAATCGTTACGACGTCATCATCATCGGAACGGGAGCCGGCGGAGGAACGCTGGCTTACCATTTGGCGCCTTCGGGGAAGCGGATTCTGCTTCTCGAACGTGGGGGCTACTTGCCACGGGAGAAAGACAACTGGGATGCCAAGGCTGTGTTTGTCGAAACCAAGTACAGGGCCAAAGAGACCTGGTGTGACAAGGACGGCAAGGCGTTTTATCCGGGCATCCAATATTACGTCGGCGGTAATACAAAGGTTTATGGCGCGGCGTTATTGCGGTTTCGCGAGCGGGATTTCGGTGAGGTGGGGCACCACGGTGGCGTCTCACCAGCCTGGCCTTTGAGCTACGCGGACTTTGAGCCTTACTACACAAGGGCCGAGCATCTTTATCATGTCCATGGGCAGCATGGCATTGACCCCACTGAAGGCCCGGCAAGCGCGCCCTATCGTTATCCGCCT
Source organism: Bryobacterales bacterium (assembly GCA_963725455.1). GTDB lineage: Bacteria > Acidobacteriota > Terriglobia > Bryobacterales > Bryobacteraceae > Palsa-89. Next base: position 2,231 of record CAVRZH010000201.1, on the reverse strand, counting down.
GTGAGCCATGCACCACGAATTCAGGAGTTGTTCAACGATTTCCAGCGGCTAGGTTATCATCCGTTCCCGTTGCCTCTTGGCATTTTGTTAGACGAAGCGGACGGCAAAGCCCTGCACACCAGTGCTTGCGTACGATGCGCCGCGTTTGATGGCTTTCCATGCCTGGTCAATGGAAAAGCGGACGCTCAAGTGATCTGCGTGGATCCGGCTCTGGCGCATTCCAATGTCGAACTGCTGACAGGCGCCTACGTGGAGCGACTCGAAACGGACGCATCTGGACGCGTGGTGACCAAAGTTATCGTCACGCGCGCGGGCGCTGAAGAGCAATATTCAGCGGATATCGTAGTGGTTGCGTGCGGGGCGGTTAATTCCGCGGCGCTGCTTTTGCACTCAGCGAATGACAAACATCCCGGCGGGCTCGCCAACAACTCCGATGTGGTCGGCCGGCATTATATGCGCCACAACTGCTCGGCGTTTATGGCCGTTTCCAAGGATCCAAATCCCACCGTGTTTCAAAAAACGCTCGCATTGAACGATTTCTATTTTCGCTCCGACGATTGGGAATACCCGTTGGGTGAGATCCAGATGCTCGGCAAGTCCGATGGAGAAATGCTCAAGGGCGAGGCGCCCGGCTGGGCGGTTTGGAAGCCCGAGTTTGCGCTCGACTATTTGGCGGAGCATTCCATCGACTTCTGGCTCCAATCGGAAGATTTGCCCCACCCTGACAACCGCGTGACCATCCACCCGGACGGACAGATAGTGCTGAGCATCCAGGAGACGAATTTGGAAGGACACGAGCGACTGACGGCGAAGCTAAAGGGCATGCTGGGCGATATCGGCTTACACGATCATTTGATGCACCGTTCGCTTTACCTGGGCAAGGACATTCCAATCGGAGGCACAGCGCATCAGGCCGGAACCGCCCGATTCGGCCGCGATCCGAAGACATCGGCGCTGGATGTCAACTGCAAAGCGCACGACTTGGACAATCTTTACGTAGTCGATGCGAGCTTTTTCGTATCGATTGCGGCTGTGAACCCGAGCCTGACTATAATAGCCAACGCGCTGCGGGTTGGAGACCATTTACTCGAAAGGCTGGGAGTATGAAAGCGATTGCTATCGTGCCGGGAACAGCCGGTTCGCGCCTTGTGGAACGGCCTGAGCCGTCGATCACCGCGCAGGACGAAATCAAAATCCGAATGATCCGGGTGGGTATCTGCGGCACCGATCGGGAAGAGGTGTCGGGAGGCCGCGCCGATGCTCCGGAGGGCCAGAAGGAACTCGTTATTGGGCATGAAATGTTTGGCCAGGTAGTCGGCGTGGGCTCGTCCGTTACTCGCGTGAAGCCCGGCGACTACGCCGTGTTCACCGTCCGGCGGGGCTGCGGGGAATGCGCCAACTGCAGCATGAACAGAGCCGACATGTGCCAGACCGGCAAGTATCGTGAGAGAGGCATCCGCGGACTGGACGGATACCAAACGGAATTCGTCGTCGATCACGAACAATATATCGTGCAGGTGCCCGCCGAACTGGAGCCAGTCGGCGTCTTAATGGAGCCACTCTCTGTGGTCGAAAAAGCGATCGACGAGGCACTGCGTGTGCAGACTGTTCGCTGTCCAGACGCAGCTACGGTTCCCGACTGGCTGCACGGGCGGCACTGCCTGGTGGCGGGATTGGGGCCGGTGGGCCTGCTGGCGGCCATGGTCCTGGTCTTGCGCGGCGGTGAAGTTTATGGCCTGGACGTGGTGGATCAAAACACCGCGCGCCCGAAATGGTTGAGCGGTATCGGCGGGCGCTATATTGACGGCCGACAAGTGCCCGCGGACCAGGTAGAGAAGAAGATCGGCGGCATGGACTTTATCCTGGACGCCACCGGGATTGCGCCGCTAGAGTTCAATCTGCTCGACGCCCTGGCCTTGAATGGGATGTATGTACTCACCGGAATCCCAGGCGGCGACCGGCCGCTCCAAATTCCCGGAGCTGAGTTGATCCGGCAGTTGGTGCTGGATAATCAGGTCCTGCTGGGCAGCGTGAATGCCGCGCGCGGGCATTTTCAAATGGCCGCGGACGATCTGGCCCAGGCCCGTCTGCGCTGGGGCTCTCAAATTCAAGGTTTGATCACAAATCGGTATTCGCCGGATCAGTTTGCCGGGCTAAGAGATCAGCATCAGCCTGACGCGATCAAGGAAGTCATCGAGTGGGCGCCAGCGGGGCACGATGCTAAGCATTCA
>CAVRZH010000200.1:0-8880 GCA_963725455.1 Bryobacterales bacterium | reverse complement strand
AGGGGCCTCCGAAGCGAGTTCCATCAGCCGGTTCAGGTTTTCGGCGAATTCGGGCGTTTGCATGTAATCTGCATAGCCCCGAAACGATGCATTGCGCCATGCGGTATTGGTCGAGTCCTTGCGCGCGTGCCGGAGCCCGCCCAATCCCGGAAGATGACGATAATCGATTCCCGCGGTCCGGAGGCTGCCCGGCAGGTTTTCCCGATTAAATTGCGGATAGCGGCGTGACTTGGGGATGGTTCTCACATCCACCAGGCGGCGAATGCCATGGGCCTCCAAAATGCTAATGAATTCCTCGATCGGATGGGTGGAATGCCCGATAGTACTGATGGTCATGAGCGCGGTCCCTAGCTCAAAGTAGCAGACAAACCTTAGCAGCCTGCGAGAGTTCTGCAAGGCTGGTGAATGCGAGTCATAGAAAATTTCTTCTTTACGGCCTTTACAGGCACAAATATACTGAAGATGACCGCTTCCCTATGTGTCTGTGGCCTCCCGGAAGCTCGTCAAAACGACGGAGCCTGTTTGCCTCCGAAGACGTGCTCAGCGACCTCAGCACTTTCACCAGCCTTCAAGAGCAAGGACATATTGAATGGCGCCCAGTCCGAACTGTGAACAGTTTCTGGTATGAATGATCCCAGGTATGAACATCTGATTTTCGCGGGCAACGGAATGTCCGGGGTGGCCTGCGTGGAAGAGCTTATCAAGAGCGGACAACTGCTCGACATCACCATTTTTGGCGATGAACCCCATGCCAATTATGACCGGACTTCACTCTCCAGCGTGCTGGCGGGCGAGCGCGACGTCGCTAGTATCACTTTAAACGACATTGAATGGTATCAGGAACACGGCATCCGGACTCGCCTGGGAATCCGGGTGGAGGAGATCGACCGGCTAAATCGCGCGGTTCGCAGCAGTGACGGCGATTGGACCAGTTACGACAAGCTGATTTTGGCTACCGGCTCCAGCCCTCAGATTCCGGCGATCGGCGGTTTGGACAAAATCGGAGTTTTCGTTTTCGGCACTCTCGACGATACGCGGAAGCTAGCGGAAGCGGCCGGACCCGGAGTCCGGGCCGTAGTGATCGGTGGCTGGCTGGCGGCGGAGGCGGCCCGAGGGTTACGAAAGCGCGGCTGTGACGTGGTAATCGTGGATTCGGGAGGTTCCTTAGATCTGGAGCTGGAAGCCGTGATCGGGGACGATCAAGTGGAAGCCGTGCGCTTCACCAGCGGTGAGGAATTCGGCGCGGACCTGGTGGTGATCGCGACCAATTTGCTGCCCAACACCATGCTTGCGCGCACCGCTGGGCTAGAGGTAAATCGGGGAATCGTGGTTAACGATCAGCTGGAGACATCCGATCGTCACATTTTCGCCGTGGGAGGATGCACTGAGCACAAGGGCCTGACGTTCGCTTGTTTTCCTCCGCTCTCGGAACAGGCCAAGGTACTGGCGGCCAATCTCACCGGAGAGCAGCGGCGCGGCTTCACCAGTCTGGACACGGTGTTTCAGGAATTGGTGGCGTCGCCTCGCCACCAGCGCGCCGAGTAGACAATCACTGCCGCCGCCAGCCATCCCAGTGCATAATCCGGCTGCGCTCCCCAGCGCAGCAGCGCTGAATGCATTAATCCGAACCAGGAGAACACGGCCGCGACCAGGCACCAGATGGCAGCGCGGTGGAAGCGCCGGTCGATGAGTTCGGTGATCACGGAAGCGACCACCAGCACCAGGAACAAAAAACCGTTACCTAAGCCTAAGACTGAGGACCAGTAAACAGAGCGGTTAAGAGCGGCTTGGACCGCGGCATTCGCCGCCGAGAGCCCGAGCGCGGGCAGGGCCGAATTCAGCGCGGTTGCCACCACTGCGCCGGCCGGAAGCACGAAGCCCAGCAATACGGCTGCAAGGTATTTCGGATCTACGCGCCGCAACGTCGCCATTCCGACGCCGATGGAAACATAGGCAATAATGGCCGCGAGAATCGGCCAGGGAAACAGTTGCGCGACAAAAATGGTCAGGCCGCTCATCACCACCGCGAGGAACAGCACCGGAGTCCAGAAGGCAAAGCTGATCCGAGCGCCCACGGCCTTGTAGGGCGGATGCATGGCATAAATCACCGGCGTGATCACGCTTCCGGCCAGTCCGCAAACAAGTGTACCCAGCCCATCGCAGGCCAGGAGGGCGCAAACGTCATAATCGTCACCGGCGGCCGCGGCCCCCGCTACTGAAGCAATATCTTGCAGCACTTGATAGATCGCAATGGGCGCGATCACGGAAAGATAAGGCAGCGCGAGCGTCATGGCTCGGAGTGGTTCGGGTGTGGCGGCGAAGGGAAGCTGGAACGACAATCCGGACCAGACGGGATGGACATAGCCGATTAGGAGGGCAACGGAAAGCGGGATGATCCAGGCTGCGATGAACGGAGGAATGCGCCAGCGCGTAATCGGGATGTTGGCCAAAACGCTAGTGAAGATAATCGCCAGCGCGATCAGGCCCACCAGCGGTTGATCGAACACGCGTTGCAACAGCACCAGCGCAAGATAGCTGTACATGGCGGCGCCGAAGACCGTCATCGCAGCGGGAGCAGGAATGAATCGGCGGAAAATGCCCCCAAAAGGCGCCGCAACCAGCTTGATGATGCCAGTCCAGGCCACCGCCGCCGCGCCGATCTCCCAAGCCCGGTTGGCATCGTGGGTTTCGAGATAAACCGGCAGCATGATGGACAGCGTGTAAGCAATGATCGCGGGCACGTTGTTGCCGTAGACATGCGCGGTAACGTTGGTTCGCGCTTCGCGGCGCGCTAAACGTTCGGCCAGAAATACCAAGCCCAGTGAGCCGATCAGAAAACCGAGCGCGTAGCCGGGCAGCAAGTGGCTAACACTAAACCCGGCCGAAATTCCAACCGGGATCAAAAGAAAAACCGGAATCACCATCTGCGCCAGATTGAAGCCGACCTGCGCGATGGTGGTGTCCAGATCCCCGCGGCTGAGCGCCCACCACTGCTGCGTCATTTGCAGTTAGATCTTGAACGACTCGAGCGACTCAGGCGCGAACAGATCGCCCGGCGAGAGCAGCCGCTTAGCCAAACCCTGCTCGTGGGAGTAACGCAAGAATGTCTGAAGAACCTGGATATTGGGTTGCAAGCCATAAGGCCAAAAGTCGCGGCCCATCAGTTTTTCGGTGTCCTCGACGTGCTGCACCAGCCAGGGCAACATGGATTTGAGTGCACCCATCTCGTGCAGATCCTCATAGGTATCGCGCTGCGCGAGCGCGAAAGCTTTGCATAGCGACTGCGCCACCCAGCGATGCTTCTGGTAGACATCGCGGCGAATCACCACCACGTGCATGATGGGAAAGATTTTGGTCTTTAGATAATAATTGCGCTCGACGGATTGGTAATCTTCGAAAAGCCTTCGCACGTTGCCGGCGCCATGTTTGAACGTGGATGGAGCACGCGCGGTGTAGAGTGCATCGATTTCACCGGATTCGATCATCTGCGAAAGCGTCTTGGTAGCGAGGATCGGTTCCACGCGAAACTCAGGCGGAAGAGAGAGCGCGATCTTCTCCGGTCGCCCGGGTTGCTCTTCGCCGCCGGTGAAATAAGAAGGGCTGGTAACGGGCACGCCGAACTCGTCGCTCAAGATGCCGCGAATCCAAACCGGCGCGGTCATCTGATACTCGGGGCTGCCGACGCGCTTGCCGATCAGATCCTTCGGCTCGCGGATTCCGCTGCCGGCGTGGATGTAAATGCAGGAATGCCGGAACATGCGCGAGGGAAACACGGGGATCGCGATGAACGGCGGATTTTCGCGGAACAGCGAAAGCGTGTAGGAAGAGAGCGACATCTCCGCTACGTCGAACTCCTGGTGCCGGAGCATGCGGAAGAAGGTCTCTTCCACCGGCAGATTGAGGTAGTTCAGATCGACGCCGTCGACCGTCACTCGGCCTTCGAGCAAAGCGCGCGTTCGATCGTAATTCCAGCAAGCTAGCGTGAGCTGGAGTTTGCCCATGAGATGGTCCCGGCCCTATTCGTAATATGCCGGCGATTTCTTCAGCTTGGCGTTCGCCGTGTAATCGTGCTCGATCCAGAGCTGGGCGCCGCTGGTCTTGAGGAATTCCTCAATCTTGGCGCGGCTGGCGAGCGACTGTTCTTTGTTGAACTCGAAATTCGGCACATGATCGGTATTGCGCTCTTCGTTGTAATGGTAAAGGTCGCCCGCTACCAGAATCGGGCCGGTTTTCCGCAGCTTGAGAAATAAAACCTGGTGGCCCGGCGTGTGGCCAGGAGCAGGCTTGATGATCACGGTTCCATCGCCGAAGACATCGTAATCGGAAGCGGCGGGCAGAATGATGGTCTTGCTGTCCTTGAGCGCGCTGTAGTTCTTCGCGACGCGCACCGGCGCGGGTTTGTCCGAAAACATGATGTCGCGCTCGGCTTGATTCACCAGCCAGGTGGAAGCGGCAAACATGTTGGCGTTGGCGGTGTGATCGATGTGATAGTGCGAGAACGCGAGATACTTGATGTCGCCCGGCTCATAACCAATCGCTTCCAGCTGCGGCTTGAGCGGCTTGGTTACGGTGATCATGCCCTGGTGGAAAGGCGCGCCGTCGGCTTTGAAATCACTGTCGGGAGCCGTGCCGACGTCCCACATCATGGTGCCTTTGGGATGCGCCACCAAGAAACACGGCACCGACATTTTCAGCTCCGAGACGTGGTCGAAGCCGTACGATTTCGCATCGGCAGGCGTTAATACGCCGCAATCGAAGACATACAGCCGCAGCGATTTCGGCGGCTTCGGCGGGTGATGCGCCGAACTTTGAGCAAGCAGCGGAGCCGCGATCAGAGCAGCCGCGACGACGAGTTGTTTCCAAGACATAGCTCTGAAACTATATCCTAATTTCGGCGTTCACACGAGTGTGAACGCGGCACGCAGGAGTGCGTGCGCCACACTAAGCTAGTTGCTTCTTGATCGGCAATTCGCGGATTCGTTTGCCGGTGGCCGCGAAGATCGCATTGCAGATGGCCGGCGACATGGGTGGAACGCCGGGCTCGCCCACGCCGGCCGGAGGAGCATCGCTCTGAACGATGTGAACGTGCGTTTCCACGGGCGCTTCGTTCATGCGCGCTACGGGATAGTTGTTGAAGTTGGATTGCTGGATGCGGCCGTTGGCGGCGGTGATCTCGCCCATCATGGCGACCGTGGCGCCAAACGTCGCCGCGCCTTCAAACTGCGCGCGCACGCGATCCGGATTCACCACCTTGCCGGTATCGAGCGCGATGTCAACGCGCGGAATGCGCAGCTTTCCATTGTCCACTTCCACTTCGACAACAGTGGCGACGTAGGTAAGGAAGCTGCGGTGCACGGCGATACCGAGGGCGCGGCCGTGACCCGGCTTCTTCTTAGCCCAGCCCGACTGTTGAGCCACAGTCTCGATCACGCGGCGGAAGCGCGCGGTGTCGATAGCGTAAGGATCCGGAGCTGTACGCCGGTTGGGCGGACGCATGTCGATGATGCGCGGGCTGCCGATCACATCGAGCAGGTACTCCACGCGATCGCGATTCGCGAGCGCCGCCAGTTCGTCGGTGAACGATTGCACGGCGAAGGCGTGCGGAATATTGGCCACCGACCGCAGCCAACCGATGCGAACCTTGGCCTCCGCGGGGCCCACTTCGGCGCGGAAATTGGGAATCTCGTACGGCACGTCGGTCCAGCCCAGGCTCAGCTCGAAAGTGCCGTAGCGAGCCGAGGCGTCGTTCATGGACGCAATGGGAGGGAACACGCTGCGCTGCAGCCATGCAGTGGGTCTGCCCTTTTCATCGACGGCCGCCTTCAGGTACATAGCAGCCACGGCGTGATAGTAGTCGAAATGGATGTCGTCTTCGCGGCTCCAGACCACTTTCACCGGCTTGCCGAGTTGTTTGGAAAGCACAGCCGCTTCGGCGCAGTAATCAGGCTTCGACTTTCGTCCGAAGCCGCCGCCCAGCAGCGTCACATGACAGACGACGTCGTCGGCCTTGATGCCGACCGCTTTCGCAATGGTGTCCTGCACGGCCTGCGGATTCTGAGTAGGCGTCCAGCAGGTGACCTTGCCGTCCTTGAACTCGGCGACCGCGACGGGCGGCTCCATGGATGCGTGCGCCAGGTGCGGCACGTAGTATTCGGCTTCGATGGTTTTAGCGGACTTAGCGAAGGCAGCGTCGACATCGCCTTCGTTGCGCGCCGATTTGCAGGTTTGGCGCGCGGTCTCCTGCATGCTCTTTTTGTAGGCGGTGGAATCGTAATCGGCGTTCGCGCCCAGGTCCCAATCCACTTTGAGTTTCCTGCGGCCCTGCATGGCGGCCCAGGTGTTGTCGGCGATTACCGCGACACCACCGAGCGGCTGAAAGGCCCACGGTCCAGCGAAAGGAGGGATGGTTACGGTCTCAGAAACGCCGCGGACTTTACGCGCCTCGGCGTCATCAACGCTCTTTAGCTTGCCGCCGATCACAGGCGACCGTTCAATGGACGCGTACACCATGCCGGGCATGCGAGCGTCCATGCCAAACGTGGCGCGGCCTTCGGTGATGGCGTCCAGATCCGTGATGGGAACATCTTTGCCGATGTAGCGGTACTCGCTGGGAGATTTGAACTTGAGATCTTCCTTCTTAGGAACCGGCTGCTGCGCAGCGAGGGCTACTAATTCGCCAAAACCCAGCTTGCGATTCGTGGGCGTGTGTACGATCTCGTGATTTTTGGCATGGCACTCGGAAACGGGAACGCTCCACTTGGAGGCGGCCGCACTTTCGAGCATCGCGCGCGCCGTTGCGCCCGCCTGGCGCATGGGCTGGTAAAAGCTGCGGATGGAATTGGATCCATCGGTGTTCTGATCGCCGTATTTTTTGTCCCCGAGGGCCTGTTGGATGGTGACGCGCTTCCAATCAGCTTCCAGTTCGTCGGCTACCACCATGGGCAGCGAAGTTCGAATGCCGGTCCCCATTTCGGAGCGATGCGCGATGATGATCACGCGGCCGTCGGGCTCCAGGCCAAGGTAGACGCTGGGTTGCCAGGTGGCATCGGTGGCTGTATCGGCGAGAGCGTCCACGGGCAAGAACCGCGAGCCGAGGATCAAAGCGCCCGCGGAGAAGATACCGCCGAGGAAGCCGCGCCGACTAACAACAGTGATTGAATGGTTGGTCATGTTCTCGGCTTTCATGCCCTTACTCCAGCGGCCATCTTCACCGCTTGCCGGATCCGTTGATAGGTGCCACAGCGGCAAATGTTGCCTTGCATGGCATCGTCGATATCGCGATCGGTGGGCTTGGGCTTTTCCTTGAGCAACGAAGCGGCTTGCATGATTTGCCCAGCTTGACAGTATCCGCACTGTGGGACGTTGGCCGCGCGCCAGGCCTTTTGCAGCGGATGATCACCGTTGGGGCTGAGCCCTTCGATGGTGGTGATGCGCTTGCCGGCGACGTCGCTCATATTGGTGACGCAGCTTCGCATGGCTTTGCCTTCGACATGCACGGTGCAGGCGCCGCACAGGCCCATCCCGCAGCCGAATTTGGCGCCGGTGAGTTCGAGCAGATCGCGCAGGTACCAAAGCACGGGCATGGCTGGATCGCCATCGAATTCCCTGACTGATCCGTTCACGGTGAGTTGAATCATGTCCCTTCCCTTTTTGAAACTTGGTTGATTCCTCTATGATAACCGGGAAATCGGCGGCTGTAGGTGGAAGAGGACATGTTCGATGTGCCGCGACTCGTTGAGGAGCTTCAGACGCTGGGCGAAGGCTTCGACCTGATCTTTTGAGAAAACGAACCCATACTGAGCGGGGTGGTAAGAAATCCCTTTGTGTTTATGGAGTTCCAGCAGCGCTGCGGCGCGCTGGAGGTGACGCTCCTGCTCCTGGCGGCGCTCGGATTGGATTTCGCGGAGCGTGTCCAACACTTTTTGGAACTGGCGGGAGAGCCGCTGGGAGTGCATACCGAGAGTGGCGAGCGCGCGGTGGGCGTCGACGATGTCGAAGTCGGTTGCGGCCTGCTCGGAGGGCGGGTTCGCTGCGCGGTCGAGGAGCGCGGCTTCGAGCAGGGGGATGCGGTTGAGACGCCAGGCGGTGTCGGCGAGTTCTTGAGTGAGGTGGGTTTCAGACGGCGTGGCGGGTTGGTACTCATCGAAGAATTGGCGGCAATGGCGCTGGTAGGCGGCAGGGTCTTCTGTTGCGAGGACCGGGGAGCGGCTGGTGAGGCCGTGGGTGAGGGCGTTCTGCGAAGAACGCTGTTTGCCGGCGATGGTTCGGGGACCGGTGGAGAGCATGGCGTTCGCGCGGTTTGCGCTAACGCGATGCTTCGGGATTAGGGTTTCGGGGTTGGGGATTGGCGGCGCGATCGGGTTTGTCACGGATGCCCTCCAGCACGGTTGTGGCATGGGTGGGCGGCGAATTTACGGGGTAGACGCCGGATGCCCCTGAGCAGGAAGGGTAGTTTGAAGAAGGAGTGGGGTGAACGGTGAGGAGCGGCGGCGAAGTTGTTGCCATCGTTATGTGTTGAATCATTGCGGACTGGAATCCGCAGATTTACCGAAAACACCGACGTCGCCGTTACGGTGGCATCAGGCGCTTCTTGGAAAATGAGGGCCGTGCCTGACGTGACGGGCAGAATCAAGGTACGCTAGCGATCCGGCCGCCTACACGCTGGACTTCTTCCGAATCCAGGAACTAGTATTAGCGGTATGACGCGGTTGGAGTTCCTGGGGCGAATGCTCGTCGTGCTGCCAACGCTGAAACTACGGGCGGCCGAGTCAGTTCGTCCGCGGGCTCGTGACCTGGGGCTTGCTCCGGGAGTCTTCCCCACTGGTCCGCTCAACTGCATCACGGATGTGGCTGGGGTTCGAGTGGGCCAAGTTACCCCGG
>CAVRZH010000199.1:0-5394 GCA_963725455.1 Bryobacterales bacterium | reverse complement strand
GATCTCGTGTGAAAAAGGCGACGGCTCGGCGTTGTCGATCGCCACTTTGCGGACGGCGCCGGACTCCATGTCCTCCAAGAGCCGCGTGAGGCCCTCCAAATCCATGGCTTCGTGCAGGCAATTGTCGATCGTCTCTTCTACCAGCGGATGGTCCGGGATGCGAATCTCGCCGGTCAGGTTCTCGGCGCACGCCACTTGATCGGGGAACACGGACGCTAGCAAATCTTCGGCGCGCATGCGTTGGATGGGCGGCGGGACCCTGCGGCCGCCCCGGAAGCGCGGGATGGCCAGCGCCCGAGATGCATTCCAGCGCCACCGGGCCGTGAACATGGGCGCGTCCAGCATGGCCTGCGTGAGGACGTGCTCCACGGTCTGCGGCTTCAGGAATTCGAAGACCAATTCGAGCGGGAATGCGTGCTGCTCGGTGAGCGAAATATTGATGCCGTTGTCGGTGGCCGCGGCCTGCAGTTCGAAATTGAAGGACCGGCAGAAACGCTTACGCAGCGCCAGCCCCCAAGCCCGATTGATGCGCGAACCGAAGGGCGCGTGGATCACCAACTGCATTCCGCCGCCTTCATCGAAGAAACGCTCGGCCACTACGGTCTTCTGAGTGGGCAACGCGTTGAGCGAAGCCGCGCCCGCCAGCACATACGCGACAGCCTGTTTGGCGCCAGCTTCATCCAGCCCGCATTCTTCCATCAGGAATTGCATCGCCTGATCGGAATGCGCGGCGATCTCTTGGCGCACTTGCCCCACGGCTTCCGATAGTTCCAAAGTCCTTCCCGGCGCCTCCCCATTCCAGAACGGGACCGATGGTGGAGCGCCCCGTGCATCGTCCACGCGCACGCGGCCCGGTTCCACACGTTTAATGCGCCAAGAGCCGGTGCCGAGCAGAAATACATCGCCCGCCAGGCTCTCCACGGCGAAATCTTCATCCACCGTTCCGACAATTTTTCCATCAGGTTCGGCAACCACCGAATAGTTCGCGGTATCGGGAATGGCGCCGCCGGAAGTGATGGCCGCCAATCGTGCGCCCCTGCGACCTCGGATACGACCGTTCATCTGATCGCGATGCAAATAGGCGCCACTGCGGCCGCGCTGCGTGGAGATGCCCTCGGACAGCATTTCGATAATCGCGTCGAAATGCTGGCGATCCAGATCACGGTAGGGATAGGTGCTCCGAACCAGTTGGTAAAGATCTTCTTCCTGCCAATCGCGCGCGGCTGTCTCGGCCACAATCTGCTGCGCCAGAATGTCCAGCGGAGCTTTCGGTATTTCAAGCTTGTCCAATTGCCCGCAACGGATGGATCGAACCAGAGCAGCGCATTCGATCAACTCATCGCGCGTGGTGGCAAAGAAGCGGCCCTTCGGTTTCGCACCCACCCAGTGCCCCGAACGTCCGACGCGCTGCAACGCGACGGCAATGGACCGCGGCGATCCGATCTGGCACGCCAGATCTACCGAACCGATATCGATGCCCAACTCGAGCGACGCCGTGGCCACTACGGCGCGCAGTTCACCACTCTTCAGCCGCGCCTCGGCGTTCAGGCGCAAGGCCCGCGAAAGGCTGCCGTGATGCGGCAACACCATGTTTTCGCCCAACCGCTCAGCCAGCGCGTGCGTCACGCGCTCCGATAACCGGCGAGTGTTCACAAAAACCAGCGTGGTCCGATGAGTGAGGATCAGCTCAGCCAGTCGATCGTAAATCTCGGCCCACATCTCATTGCTCGCCACCGGCCCCAACTCGTCGCGCGGCACTTCCACCGCCAGCTCCATTTCGCGGCGATGCCCGATATTGATCACCCGGGCGTGCGGCGAGAGAAATTGCGCAACCTGTTCGATCGGCTTCACCGTCGCCGATAGCCCGATCCGTTGCGGCTTCGTGTCAGCCAGAGCATCCAGTCGAGCCAACGATAACGCCAAATGCGACCCGCGCTTGTCATCGGCAACCGCGTGAATCTCGTCGACGATCACCGTGCGCGTGGTCTTCAGCATCGCGCGCGACTTTTCCGCGGTCAGCAGGATGTAGAGCGATTCCGGAGTGGTGACCAGAATGTGCGGGTGTTGCTTCCCCATCTGCTGGCGCTCGGATGCGGGCGTGTCCCCGGTCCGAACCGCCGTTCGAATCGGCGCAAAGGGAATCCCGCGCCTGGCGGCTAGCTCCGCAATCTCCGCCAACGGAACTTCCAGGTTTTTGTGAACGTCGTTACTCAGCGCCTTGAGTGGCGAAACGTAAACAACTTCAGTCTCACTAGAGATTTCGCCGGTGCGCGCGGCACGTACCAAGCGATCGAGACAAATGAGAAAGGCTGCCAGAGTCTTGCCGGAGCCGGTGGGCGCGGAGATCAGCACATCGTGCCCGGAACGAATCTCCGGCCATCCGAGTATCTGTGGTTCGGTAGGCGTGTCAAATCGTGCGCCGAACCATTCAGCAACCAGGGGATCGAAAAGGTCTGTTGACACCGTTGTAACGCCCAACTGTTCGCCTACCTGCTATTATAAAACCTCAGTCTATAGTCATAGGCCACTGGCCGCTTTCGTACTATGCCTAGTGGTAGTACTACAAAGCTCGGCGAGAAGCTTCATGTAGAAGCTCCGATGAGTTCTGCAAAGTTGATGAGTTTAGTGAAGTTATTGATGGAGCGAATCAGTTGATGATTGTAAGGATCATATTCCGATGCTCCCGCTGCGGATCAACGTCTTTTCGTCCTTCCACTAAATGGAGGTTCAAGGACACGATCTTTCGCAAGATCGGTGTCACTCCTCAACGCTGCTATCTCTGCCGCCGCCGGTTTTATATTTTCCGGCCCATCCTGCTTCAATCGCTGCTGAGAGCCTTAGCCGCTCCTCCGATCGAGGTACACGAGCCTACTGTAGTGCTGCATCCGAAAATTGCGCGCAAGCCCTTGACCGAAAGCCGTTCGCAAACTGCGCGAGAGAACCTGGCGGGCTGAGTCCGCAGGCCGGAGATCTCTACTGCTGCTGCCTTCGCCGGCGATATTCTTGCAATTGTTCCAGCCGCCCACGGACCATCGCGTTGGTCGGATCAAGTTCCAGCGACTTTTCAAGATTGGTTATGGCCGAGGCGTCGTCCGGCTTCCGGGTATAAGCAAAGCCTAGCAGCGCGTAAGTCTTCGCAGACTGCGGATTGAATTCCAGGTTCATGCGAAGCAGCGCGATGGCATCGTCCGGTTTGCCCTGCACCACGCGCTCGACGATTTCAAGCAGCGCGTCCTCGCTAAAATCATACGTGCCCCGGCTGTAATATTGTTTCCGTAAATCGCGATACTGCTCCACCGCGGCTGCACCACCCTTTTCGGCAACGGTTCGAATGATAATGGTGGAAAGAGGCTGCGGAATCGGGACCCCGCGATGGCAGGTCACGCACTCCACCCGGGTAGTCTCACCGGCCGGCTTGCCTGTTGCTTCCTGAACCTTGGCGTTGAGATCGCGAGTCATCGCCATCATCTGGAGCGCGATGTCTTTCTTCGGCTCCTTCTGGCCGCTGCCGCGCGGAGCGGAATGACAATAGTCGCAATGGACGCCGAGCGCCTTGGCTACCTCTTCCATATTCATGGTCTGCGCCGGTGCCAGCGCCGCAGTCGCCAAGATCAAAAACGCGTGCGTCGTTTTCATGGGTTCAACAGATTTTATGGACAGACCATTCTACTTCTTTTTCGCGCGACTCCCCGCCCGTCCCGAGACAAACTTTTACAGCCATCTGCAAGGCACAGTCGCCTGGTTTCGTGTTGTAATCTGTAAGAGGCTGATCCCACAGAATTAAGCTATGGCAGACTGATCTGGCAGGCGAAACAGGTTTGCTGCGTCCGCGTTATTTTCAGTGGGCCAAGATTTGTCATAAGGCGAAGACTGGCTCAAATGCGATCCATGAAAACAAAAACCACTCTACTTGTGCTTCTGCTGGGCGCGTGCGCCTGGCGCTCTTCGGCTCAAACTTTTGATTCGAGCGGGGACGGGATGCTGAACGGCGCCTATTATATGCGCCAGGTCTTTTATTACTACGTGCCCGGCCAAACCAACGACTTAGGCGAAACCATCAACATCCAGGGCACCATCACCTTCAACGGCACGGGAGCCTACACTTTCAACGGGTCGGTTCTCAATAGCGCCGTTAGTTCGACGAAGGCGGAGCTGTTCACCACTACCGGAACCTACGTGATTTCCGCCAGCGGCCGGGGCTACGTGCAAGCTATCGATCAGCAATTTCCCAACGACCGGATCAGCGGATTTGTGTCCCACGGCGTTTTTATCGGGAGCAGCACCGAGAACGCCGAAGGCTATAACGATCTGTACATCGCCGCTCCCATCAGCTCCACCGCAGCCACCAACGCAACTCTCACGGGCACCTATGCGGTGGCTTATATGGACCCCACCTACCTTCCTACCAGCACGGCCCTTCCCGGCGGCGATGCTCTTTTCACCATGACGGCTGACGGGCAAGGCAACATCGGGGCAGTTAGCGTCACCAGCTATACCGGAAACACATCTACCGCGGGCAGCCAATCGCTCAGCGGGGTGACATATGCCTTCAGCAACGGCTCGGCGCAAATCAAATTCGGCGGCACACGCAACGCTACCAACATGATTGCGGGCACGGAGTTGCTCTATATCTCGCCCGACGGAAATTTCATCTTTGGCGGAAACTACAACGGTTGGGATATGTTCGTCGGCGTTCGCGCCGCCACCAGCGCTCCGGCGAACTACGCGGGCCTCTACTATCAGGCCGGGTTCGATCTGGATGAAGCGGCCACCAACAGCGGCTTCTCTCCTTTCGATAGTTATTACGGAGCGTTCCAGGCATTCTCGGGGAACATTATCGGTCACCAGCAATTGAGCAGCGTCTCGCCGACCAACTTCCAGAGTTTGAGCTCGCTTCTCATCTACGGCGGTTCGGACGATTTCTCCTATTACGACTCGTACACCTTGAACAGCGACGGTACTTCGGACGACATCGACTTTGCCCAGCACTATGTGAGCAGCGCGGACGGTACCATTCGCATCGGCTACGGTATTGGTCCCTATCTCTCCCTCAATGTGGCGTTTCAGGCGCCTTCCCTCAGCGGTTCCGGCGTCTATCTCAGTCCGGTGGGAGTGGTGAACGCGGCCAGCTCCGCGCCTTTTACCGCGCAGGTGGCGCCCGGAGAATTTCTCACGTTGTACGGATCGGGCCTGGCGAATACCACTGCCAGCGCCAGCCTGCCTTTGCCAACGCTCTTCAACGGAGTGCAGGTGCTGATCAATGGCACGCCGGCGCCCCTCGCCTACATCAGCCCCACCCAAATCTCAGTTGTGGTTCCCTATCTCGTTGCCGTGCCTGCAGTGGCACAGATTTACGTCATCAACAACAATGCAGCTTCCAACGTGGTGACCGAA
>CAVRZH010000198.1:0-19119 GCA_963725455.1 Bryobacterales bacterium | reverse complement strand
TGCTCAACTGGCGTATTGCTGTGGGGACCGCAAGCGTTCTGCCGGCCCTGGACTATATATTCAATGGCCGAAAGACAAGCGCCCGCTGGTTCCGTTTCTGGTGTTTATCGATCGCAACGGCGTGATTCGCGCGCAATACACGGGTGTGGATGAAGCGTTCTTCGACAACCAGCAGGAACAGCACATGCGCGACGAGGCTGAGAAGCTGCTGAACGAAGGCTCCAAGGCCCACAAGCCCGCCCATTGACGAAGATTGTGGCCCACCGCGGCGCGTCGTCCGAAGCGCCCGAGAACACATTGGCTGCCTTTGAAAAAGCCATGGACCTGGGCGCCGATGCGATCGAGTTCGATGTCCGGCGGGCCGCGGATGGCAGCTTGCTGATTTCCCACGATCCCATTCACAAAGGTTCCCGTGAGCTCCCTACGCTTGAGGAAACGCTGCGGCTGACGCAAGGCAGGATTCAACTAGACGTTGAACTGAAAGAGCCCGGCTGCGAGCGGGAGGCGATCGACCTGCTGTTGCGCTACTTTCCTCTGAGCGATTTTTGTGTCACGTCCTTCCTGGCGCCCGTGCTTCGGGAAATTCGGGCCATCCATGCGGACATTCGAACGGGTCTCATCTTCGCGGCGTGGAATGCAAGCGTGCGCGCCGAAGCCTTGAGTTCGGACGCTGACTTGCTGGTGCCCCACTATCGGCTTCTGGATGAAGCCGGGGAGATTGGAAAGCCACTCTTCGTCTGGACCGTGGACGACCCTGCGCTCACGCGCACGCTGCTTGAGCGCCAAATCGTTGAAGGTATCGTGACCAACAATCCCCGGCAAGCACTCGCGATGCGCCGCGAATCGCGCTCACTTTGATCCACCGTCTGCTGCCTGCTATCCTTCTCGACAGCATGAGTCCGAGAGAAAACGTACCCCTGATTTTGGATGGAAAGTGGGTGCGCGATCAGATCTTCGCGGAGCTGAAACCCCGTGTAGAAAAGCTCGCCGCGTCGCACCGGCCGCCGGGCCTGGCCGTCATCCTGGTGGGCAATGATTCCGGTTCCGAGATCTATGTTCGCCTCAAAATCAAGACCTCCGGTGAACTGGGAATTTATAGCGAAAAGATCGAGCGGCCGGACAGCGTGACCACCGCCGAGTTGCTCGGAATCATCGAAGGTTTAAACCAGCGGCCCGAGATCGATGGCATTCTGGTTCAAACGCCGCTGCCGCCCCAGGTGGACAAGAACCTGGTGCTGCGCGCCGTAAGGCCCGACAAAGATGTTGATGGCTTTCATCCCTTGAACGTCGGGGCGCTGGTGGAAAACCTGCCGGGTCCGCGGGCTTGCACGCCCGTAGGCATTCTTGACATGCTGCGCCGCTATGAAATTCCAGTTTCCGGACGCCACGCCGTGGTTGTAGGCCGCAGCGATATCGTAGGAAAACCGACGGCGCTGTTGCTGCTGCACGCCAATGCCACCGTCACTATCTGCCACTCGAAAACATCGAATCTGGCGGAGGAGTGCCGCCGCGCCGACATCCTGGTGGCTGCCATTGGCAAAGCCCATTTGATTACTCGCGACTACATCAAGCCCGGAGCCGTGATCATCGACGTCGGGATGAATAGGAAGCCGGATGGCAAACTGGCCGGGGACGTCAATCCCGACGACGCGAAGGCTCTGGCGAGCGCATACACGCCGGTGCCGGGCGGTGTTGGGCCTTTGACTATCGCCATGCTGATGGCGAACACGGTGCAGATCGCCGAACAACATCTATGCTCCGGGTAGGCCCGTGCTCCGCGTAGGTCTCACTGGCGGTCTGGCATCAGGTAAGAGCTTCGTCGGCCACGCGCTCGCCGATCTTGGTTGCTACCTGATTGAGGCCGACAAGTTGGGGCACGAGGTGATGCTGCCGGGTGCGGAAGCGTACGATGCCATCCTGCGGCATTTCGGTCCCGACATCTTGGATGCGGAAGGCCGCATCAGCCGACGCAAACTAAGCGGAATCGTGTGGCAGAATCCCGAGCAACTGGAAAAGCTCAGCAGCCTGGTCCATCCTCCCGTCCAGCAGCGGGAGGAAATCAGGATGGCGGAGATCGCACGGGCTGACCCGCGCGCTATCGTAGTTGTGGAAGCGGCCATTCTGGTTGAAACTGGTAGATATAAGAGCTTTGACCGATTGATTGTGGTCACTTGTGCTCCGGAACAACAAATGGAACGCGCCTTGGAGCGGGGCGCGTATAACAAGGAGGAGATTCTGGCGCGCTTGAGCAGGCAGTTGCCGCTACAAGAAAAGGTGCGCGTGGCCGATTATGTGATCGATACCTCCGGTTCCAAGGAAGCGACGCTAGAGCAAGTGCGAACGGTCTATGGCAAGCTGCGGAGTTTAACAGTATGAGATTGCGCATTTTTGTGATTACTGCGCTCCTGGTGAGCGGATTTCTCCTCATCACGAGTAAAACAGACTGGGGACAGCGTCAGATTCTGCAGCCGGTGGCCAGTTCCGTGCCGCTGTGGTCCGGCCCCTCGTCGACGCATGCCACCGGGCTGAGCTCGGATGAGACGAATAATATCGACATCTACAAGTCGTCTCATCTGGCCACCGTGAACATCACCAGCACCGTCTATCGCCGCACTATCTTCATGGAGATTTATCCATCCAAGGACCAGGGTTCGGGCTTTCTGATCAGCTCCGACGGCAAGATTCTCACCAACAACCATGTGGTTGCCGACGAGCGCCAGCTGGAGGTGACTCTGTCGGACCAATCCCGCTATAAGGCGCGATTGTTGAGCCGGGATGAAGCGAATGACCTGGCGTTGCTGCAGATTACTCCGCGCTCCAAGCTTCCCACATTGCATCTGGGCGATTCCGACGGGCTGCAAGTGGGGCAGAAGGTGCTCGCTATCGGCAATCCCTTTGGGCTGGAGGGCACCCTGACCACTGGCATTGTCAGCTCGCTGGGCCGCAGCATTCGTGGCGAAAATGACCGGACTCTGGAGGGCCTGATCCAGACCGACGCCGCCATCAATCCGGGAAATAGCGGCGGCCCGCTGCTCGATTCGGCCGGCAACGTGGTGGGAATCAATACGGCAATCCTGGGACCGAATGGCGGGAACGTGGGTATCGGATTCGCCATGCCCATCAATCGCGCAAAATTGATGCTGGATGATTTTCAAGCCGGCAGAAAGCGCCCCAAGCTGGGAGTGTCGGTTGTGCCTATCGCCGGCGATTATGCCGACGCGCTGCATCTACCAACGCAAGGCGGGTTGCTGGTGCAGGAAGTGGACCCTGACTCCGCGGCCGCTCGCGCCGGATTGCGGGGAGGCCGGCAAGAGGTACAGATTGGAAACGCGGAACTGCTGGTGGGCGGGGATCTCATTATGTCGATCGACGGCAAGCCGGTGGATCGGGACGATGCGATCAGCCGTGCGCTAGCGACCAAACGCAGCGGCGACACGTTGGAGCTGACCATTTTCCGCAACGGCCGGACGATGAATTTGCGTATCCGGCTGGGTGACGAGGGCGCGATCTAAGCGCCGGGCAACTTAGCCACCGATCAACGCAGATGAACACAGATCAGTCGACAGCTGCAAAAGCATAGCGGAAGCTGTTGGCGGCTAGCTCGTCGATGGGCAGTCTGAACATCTTCTCCGCCACTTCATATTCGCGCGTGAGCGTGGTGTGGAAAAATGCCGGATCGTCGGTATGGATGGTGATAGGAACGCCCGCGTCGTAGAGTGTTCGTACCGGATGCTCTTCCAAAGATGCGACTGCGCCGGTGCAGATGTTGCTCGAGATACAAATTTCCAGCGGTATGTTGTCCTGACGAAGCTGCGCCATAAGGGCGGGATCCCGTGCTGCCGTGATGCCATGCCCAATGCGCTCCGCTCCGATGGCCAGTGCGCCCAAGACAGACTCCGGTCCGGCTGTTTCTCCGGCGTGACATACCAGATGCAGACCGCCGTCGCGGGCATAAGCGAAGACGTCGCGGAACCAATGTGCCGGTCCCCGCACTTCATCGCCACCGATGCCATAGGCGATGACGCCCTGATTACGCCGGGATACGGCGAACTCGGCGACTTCCATTCCTTTCTCTGCGCCAAACTGGCGGATCGCGTCCAGAATCCAGAAAGTCCGGATGGAAGACCGTTGCGATTCGCGCCAGACCGCGTCGTAAACCGCCGCCAAATCCTGCTGCTTCCACAGGACGACGCCGGCCGACAAAGTAATCTCCGCGTAAGTCACATCCTGGCCGGCCAGCGAATCCAGTAAGTGACGGGTCGCTAACGCATAATGCTCGGGCTTATCCAGCTTCTTAGTTACCCAAATGTAACCCTGCAGGAATTCCGGGAACGAGGCACAACTCAAGTAACCCTCGATCTCCTCCCGCGTGAGCGACGGATCGATTGCCATTAGCGTTTCCGGACCGATGGATCCCTCCAGATGAACGTGCAGCTCGGCTTTCTTCATGTATGCAACGCGGTTCCTAACTCCTGCATAGTTACAACCCTCTGCCATAATAGCTGTGCATGACTGCGCAAGAACTTGAAGCCATCCTCAATGGAACGCACGGCGATCCTTTTTCCGTGCTTGGGCCGCATCAAACTGGCGATGGTTGGGAAGTGCGAGCGTTCCTGCCGCAGGCCATGGATGCCGCGGTGGTGGCGAAGGGCGCAACGCATCCGATGCGCAAATCGCGCTCCGAGGGGTTCTTCGTGGCCGCCCTGGCGCAGGATCCGGGAAACTACAAACTGCATATTACGCTTTGGAGCGGCGCTCAGACCGACATCGAAGATCCATACCGATTTCCGCGCCTGATCTCCGATTTTGATTTGCACATTCACGGCGAGGGAACGCAGTATGAGAGCTACCGCAGCATGGGTGCTCACCTGGTGGAATGTTTAGGCATCCAGGGTGTGCGCTTCGCGGTGTGGGCGCCGAACGCGCAAGTGGTCAGCGTGGTGGGCGACTTTAACGAGTGGGACGAGCGGCGCCATCCGATGCGACTACGCACCGGGGGCGTCTGGGAAATCTTCCTTCCCGGAGTGGGGCCGGGCACCAACTACAAATAC
Organism: Bryobacterales bacterium; assembly: GCA_963725455.1. Lineage (GTDB taxonomy): Bacteria > Acidobacteriota > Terriglobia > Bryobacterales > Bryobacteraceae > Palsa-89. The sequence goes on along the minus strand of CAVRZH010000198.1, from coordinate 14,068 downwards.
TCGGTTCGTGCGCCCGCGCGCGGCTTTCGCCAGCAAAAGGCGGATCCTTACGGCTTCGCCATGGAAGTACCGCCGCAATCCGCGTCTATTGTTTGCGATCTAGGCAGCTATCAATGGAACGACCAGCAATGGATGGACGCGCGCGCTCACAAGGACCATCTCAAAGAGCCAATCTCCATCTACGAGGTACATCTCGGCTCCTGGCTGCGCGGCCCCTACAACTCGTATCTGAGTTATCGCGACTTGGCCGACAAGTTAGTGGAGTATGCCGTTCGGCTGGGCTACACGCATCTGGAGCTATTGCCCGTGATGGAGCACCCGTTCTCCGGCTCGTGGGGCTATCAGGTAGTGGGCTACTATGCGCCGACGTCGCGCTTCGGATCGCCGCAGGATTTCATGTATTTCGTGGACCGCTGCCACCAGGCCGGTATCGGCGTGATTGTCGATTGGGTGCCTGGACACTTCCCGAAAGACGCGCACGGCCTTGCCTATTTCGACGGAACCGCGCTCTACGAGCACGCCGATCCCCGCAAGGGCGAGCATAAAGAGTGGGGCACGCTGATCTTCAATTATGGCCGCAATGAAGTGCGGACGTTTCTGATATCGAACGCGCTGTTTTGGCTGAAGATGTATCACATCGACGGGCTGCGGGTGGATGCGGTGGCGTCCATGCTGTACCTGGATTATTCGCGCAAGCCCGGCGAGTGGATTCCCAACATGTATGGCGGGAACGAAAACCTGGAGGCCATCGATTTTCTGCGGCGCTTCAATGAGCTTGCTCACCAGGTTCCTGGCGCGATGACGACAGCGGAAGAGTCCACCGCGTTTGCCGGCGTCTCGCGGCCGACCTATCTCAACGGCCTCGGTTTCACCATGAAGTGGAACATGGGATGGATGCACGACATGCTGAATTACTTTTCCAATGATCCGGTGCATCGCAAGTATCATCACAACAACATCACCTTCAGCATGCTGTACGCGTTCACGGAAAATTTCATCCTGCCGATTTCTCACGACGAGGTGGTCCACGGCAAGGGGTCTCTGCTGAGCAAAATGCCCGGCGACATGTGGCAGAAGTTCGCCAACGTCCGTGCGTTTCTGGCGTACATGTATACACATCCCGGGAAGAAACTGCTGTTTATGGGCTCGGAAATCGGTGTGTGGGACGAGTGGTATAGCGAGCGGGGGCTGCCCTGGGAGCTGTTGCATTACGACTTTCATCGCAAGCTACAGAATTTCGTCGGCGAGTTGAACCGCGTCTACCGCGCGCATCCGGCTCTTTACGAAGTGGATTTTCATTGGTCGGGTTTTGAATGGGTGGATTTCAGAGACGTAGACGGTTCGACAATATCGTTTATTCGGCGGCCGCAATCGGGCAAGCCGTTTCTGCTCATCGTCTGTAACTTCACGCCCGTGCCGCGGCTGCATTATCGGGTCGGCGTCCCCGACCCCGGCGTCTATCGCGAAATTCTAAACGGCGATTCCGAGCATTGGGGCGGCAGCAACCTGGGTAACGGAGGCTATGTGGGCTCGGAGCCTGTCTCTTACAATGGGCATTATCACAGTCTGTCGATCACGTTGCCGCCTCTGGCCGTCGTGATATTCGAATCGCCGTCCTCCTAATCGGGTATCAGGCAAAAAAGCGAAAGGAGAGAGCCCGTGAAATCGAGAGTGGAATCGCAAAATGTATCGCCCGAGGCGTATCAGGCCATGCTCGCGCTGGAGACCTCGGTGCGGAAATTCTCAAAGATCGAGCCGGCGCTGATCGAGTTGATCAAGATGCGTGCCTCGCAGCTGAATGGGTGCGCCTACTGCCTGGATATGCACTCCAAGGATGCGCGGGCCGAGGGAGAGACGGAACAGCGGTTGTACACGCTCAACGCCTGGCGCGAGACGCCTTTCTTTACGGATCGAGAGCGCGCGGCACTGGCTTGGACCGAGGCGGTGACATTGATTACCGAGGGGCACGTCCCGGACGTGGTCTACGAGGAAGCGCGGCGGCATTTCTCGGAAGAAGAGCTGGTTCATTTGACCATGTCAGTGGTCGCGATTAACGGATGGAATCGCCTGGCCATCGCGTTTCGTGCAGTTCCGGGCACCTATCAGCCGGCAGGCCGCAAGGCCGAAGGAGCGAGACAATGAAGGCGGTATTGGTGTTCCTTTGCCTGGCCCTCAGCGCTACGGCGGCGGATGACGCCAAAGTGACTCCGCTGATGAGCAAAGATCTGGCGGGAATCGCAGGCAAGGAAGCAACGATGCTTATAGTAGAATATGCGCCTGGCGCCGCCTCGGCCGTGCATCGGCACAATGCGGCCACGTTTGTGTACGTACTGGAGGGTTCCGTGGTGATGCAGGTGAAAGGCGGGAAGGAAGTGACGCTGGGACCGGGACAAACGTTCTATGAATCGCCGGATGATATCCATACCGTCTCCAAAAACGCGAGCCGTACCATGCCCGCGAAGTTTCTTGTGTTTTTTGTGAAGGACAAGGGAGCGCCGGCCACGGTTCCCGCGAATTAACACGGAAGCGACTTGAACCCGACACGGTCCCTCTGGTATATATGACGTTCGCCTCATGTGGCAACACAACTACACGCCCATCCATGGAAGCCTGCTGCTTTCTTCGCTCGTCGCAGCGTTGCCCATATTCGTCCTGCTGTATCTTTTAGGCATCAAACGCACGCCTGCCTGGATCGCGGCGGTGTCCGGACTCGGCACTACCGTCCTGGTTTCGTTCTTTCTCTACGGCATGCCCGTTCCGAGGATCGTCTCCGCGGCAGCGTATGGCGCGGCCTACGGATTGTTTCCGATCGGCTGGATCGTCATCTGGGCGCTGTTCCTCTATCGCCTGACGCTCGATACTGGCAAGTTTGAGGCGATCAAGCATTCGCTGCGCAGCCTGACGCGCGACCCGAGACTGCAAACGCTGCTCATCGCCTTTGCTTTCGGTGCGTTTCTCGAAGGCGCGGCCGGATTCGGAACACCCGTGGCGGTTGCCGCCGCCATGCTCGCCGGGCTGGGCTTTTCGCCTTTCCACGCCGCCGCCATTTGCTTGCTGGCCAACACGGCTCCGGTGGCTTTCGGGTCCATCGCGATTCCCATCGTCACGCTGGCTGGAATTACGGGCTTGCCGCTGATGAAATTGAGCGCGGGCGTCGGGCGCATGTGCGCTCCGGTCTCGTTGATCGTGCCAGCGTATCTGGTAGTAGTGATGGGAGGCTGGGGTGCACTGGCCAAAGTGTTCCCGGCGGCGTTGCTGTGCGGCGTAACCTTCGCGGGCTTGCAATTCACCATATCTAATTTCGTCGGGCCGCAACTGACCGATTTGATCGCATCGCTCTGCGCCCTGGGCGTCTTGGTGGTGCTGTTTCTGTTTTGGAAGCCGAAGGACAAAGACAAATACGAGCTCAGCGCAGCCGCCAAAGCCGCGGAAAAGTCGGAACATTCTGTCGGGCAAGTGTTTCTGGCATGGAGCCCTTACCTTCTGCTGGTCATCTGCGTGCTGTTGTGGGGCTGGCCGCCCATGACCAAGCCATTGAATTCGGTGAGCATCGCGGTGCAATGGCCCGGTTTGCACAACCTGATCGCGCGAGTTCCGCCAGTCACGGCTAGCGTATCGCCCTACGCTGCCATCTTTAATGTGAATTGGCTATCGGCGTCCGGAACGTCCTGTATGATCGCCTGCATTCTCACATGCTTTGTGTTGCGCGTGCCACCGCTCCAGGCGCTGAAGATTTTCCTGAGCACCATGCGCCAGCTCACCTTCTCGCTGATCACGCTGGCGGGCGTTCTGGGCCTGGCGTTTCTGATGAACTATTCGGGCGCTACGGGAACGCTCGGCCTGGCGTTCGCGGCCACTGGCAAATCGTTTCCATTCTTCAGCGCGATTCTGGGCTGGATGGGCGTGTTCCTCACGGGCTCCGATACCTCCGCCAACGCGCTCTTCGGCAATCTGCAGGTGGTCACCGCTACCAAGCTGGGCTTCAATCCGGTGCTGATGGCATCGGCGAATTCCGCCGGCGGCGTGATGGGCAAGATGATCAGCCTGTCCAGCATCGCGGTCGCTGCGGCAGCCACAAACATGGCACCGGACGAAGAGGCGAAACTGTTCCGCTTTACGCTGAAACACAGCGCGCTGCTCGCGTTCGTGATCGGCCTGATCGCGCTGTTTTACACCTACGTCGCACCCGGATTGCAGCCCTAGTTGCGATCATCGGGGATCGCGCTCTCTCGGCATATTTCGCTTGACGGACCGGCTCCGATAACGGGATTCTTGTACATAGGTTATTCGTGCTAATCACGACGCTTGTACGTCGGAGAGTGAGAAAAGCTGTGTGGGTGCTCCCGCTCGCACTGCTCATTGAAGCTGGTGTAGCAAACGCCGGGCAAGCCCAGCGTATCCCGAGGCAAACGTTTTCGAACGCTGCCGCGATCACTGGCATCGTCAGCACACCAGAAGGGCTCGGGCTGGGAGACGTGGCAGTGGTAGTCACGAATCTGGATACGGGACGGAACCTATCAACGAACACCAACGGTGACGGATCGTTCCGTTTCCTGAACCTGGTGCCAGGCCGCTACCAGTTGCAAGCTAAGCGCGACGGGTTTCTGCCGTTCACTCAGAGTGAAATCAAGCTCGGCGCTGGCGATGTGCTTCCGCTGATGTTCGCGATGCCGCCCGCGCAGTCGGGTTCCGATGGCGTTCGCGAGATCCCGCGCTTGCCCGACCTTGGACCCAAACCCGCGGCGCCTCCGCAACCGCCCGCTAGCTACTCCACCTATCGCAACCTGCCAGCGCCGGCTCCTCCCGCTGATGCTGTGGAGACGAAACCCTTTTCTCCCACGCCAACCGATGACCAGGTGTTTGAGGCCGTGCCGAATCGCTGGAGCTACCAATTTCCTGACGACTATCATCGCTACCCGAATTTCGAAGTGCCTTACGTGAAAGGGCACTGGTACGATCCATTCAATCGCAACAAGCTGAAAGGCGACGAGCCGATTATCGGAAACCAGACCTTTCTCGACATCACCGCCACCACCGACACTTTCGCCGACGGCCGCCGCTTGCCGGTTCCGAGCGGTTTAGGCTCGGCCAGCCCCGGTGAGACGCAGTTCTTCAATCGATTCGGGCAATTCTTCATGAGTGAGAACCTGGCCTTCTCGTTTAACCTGTTTCACGGCGACACCGCGTCGTTCCGGCCGCCCGATTGGCGCATTCAGATCACGCCCGAAATAAACATCAATTACCTGGCTGCGCAGGAGAACGGCGTGGTCAATTTCAACGTTCTGAAAGGAACCACGCGACTGGATACCCATGTTGGATTGCAAGAGGGCTTTGCCGAAGTGAAGCTGAAGGACCTGAGCAATCAATACGACTTTATTTCATTGCGCGTCGGAGTACAATCCTTCACCAGCGATTTTCGCGGCTTCATTTTTTCCGACGAGGAGCCCGGTGTTCGCCTGTATGGAAACTTGGATTCCAATCGCTATCAGTTCAACCTGGCCTATTTCGCCATGCTGGAGAAGGACACCAACAGCGGCTTGAACTCCATGGCGTACCGCAACCAGCAGGTGATGATCGCCAACATTTACCGGCAGGATTTCCTCAGGCCCGGTTATACCATTCAAGCCAGCTTCCACTACGACAAAGACGATCCGTCGTTGCAGTACGACACCGACAATTTTCTGGTGCGGCCCGCGCCGATCGGCGACGTGGTTCCGCATTCGGTTCGCGCTTATTACTACGGCCTGGCGGGCGACGGCCATTTTGGCAAGATCAACCTGACGCACGCGTTTTATCAGGTGCTGGGCACCGACAAGTTCAACGAAATCGCCGGACGGCAGGTTAGCATCAACGCACAAATGGCGGCCGCGGAGGTGTCGCTCGACAGGGACTGGCTGCGTTACCGGCTCTCTTTCTTCTACGCTTCCGGCGACAAAGATCCGCGCGACGGCACCGCCACCGGCTTCGACACTATCTTCGATAATCCGAACTTCGCGGGCGGCTTCTTCAGCTTCTGGGATCGCGAGGGCATCCGGCTCACTCCTACGGGCGTGGGCCTGGTGAGTCCCGACAGCCTGGTGCCCGATCTGCGCACCAGCAAGACGGAAGGCCAAGCCAACTTTGTGAACCCGGGCTTGTTCCTCTACAATGCCGGAGTGGATATCGACGTTACGCCGAAGCTGCGGGCCTTCGTCAATCTGAACCTGCTGCGCTTTGCGCACACCGATCCACTGGAGCTGCTGCTGTTCCAGTCAAATATTCACGCTGGTATTGGAGCCGACTCGGGAATCGGCTTTTCCTATCGCCCGCCGCTCTCGGAGAACATGGTGATCACCGGCGGCATCGATACGCTGGTGCCATTCCAGGGGCTGCGCGATATCTCCACGAATCGAGTTTTGCTTTCGGTCTTCACGAATGTCCGGTTTAAATTCTAAGACAATACGCAACCTCGCGATGGGTGCCGGGGCGAGCGCCACGTGCGTATTTCTAGGCGCGCTTTTGCTCGGGCAATCGCGGCTGGGCGAATCGCGCCTCGGCGAATCGCAAGCGGAGGCCGATCGCAACAGCAGCGGCTGCGTGGCCTGCCACGGCCAAACCGATTCGGCGACGATGCACACCACTGGAACGGTTCGTCTGGGCTGTACCGATTGCCATGGCGGGAACGCGAGCGCGATGCCGCCACCCGGCGCTGAAAAAGGATCCGCGGGATATGAAGAGGCCAAGAAGAAGGCGCATCCCAAGCCGAGTATTCCCGATTTGTGGCGCAGTTCGGCCAACCCGGTTCGTCCTTTCACGGAGTGGCTGAAGGAAACCAAGGAGTACATCCAGTTCGTTAACCCAGGCGACTTGCGCGTAGCCGAGCAGACCTGCGGCTCCGCTGGGTGTCATACCAAGGAAGTGTTCGCGGTTCGCACCAGCATGATGACCACCGGCCCCATGCTGTGGGAGGCGGCGCTCTACAATAACGGCGGGTTCCCTTACAAGGATGCGCATTTCGGAGAAAGCTATTCGGCCGATGGCGTCGCGCAGCGGTTGAAAAACTATCCGCCGCCGTCGCAGGAGTTGACCCGAACCAAGGGTGTCTTGCCCTATCTCGATCCGCTCGCCAGATGGGAAGTCTCACAGCCTGGCAACATTTTGCGGGTGTTCGAGCGGGGCGGGGGAGAGAGGCCGGAGATCGGCATTCCCAATACGGAAGAGGACCCCGGTCGCCCGGATGTGAAGTTGAGCGATCGCGGCCTTGGCACCGAATTGCGCACCGACCCCGTGTTCTTAGGGCTGCAGAAGACGCGTCTTCTGGATCCAATACTGTCCATGCCCGGCACCAACGATCATCCGGGCGATTATCGCAACAGCGGTTGTACCGCGTGCCACGTGATTTACGCGAACGATCGTTCGCCGATTCATTCCGGGCCGTACGCTCAATATGGCAACCAGGGGCACAGCGCGGAAATGGATCCCACCATTCCGCACAACGAATCCGGCCATCCCATCAAGCATGAGTTCACTCGCTCCATCCCAACCAGCCAGTGCATTGTTTGCCATATTCATCCGGGCACCAACATGGTGGCTTCGTATCTCGGATACATCTGGTGGGACAACGAAACGGATGGCGAGCACATGTATCCGAAGGAGCAGCACAACCCGTCCGATGATGAGCGATTTAAGACCTGGCAGGCGAATCCGGAAAGCGCCGCCGCACGCGGGTTGTGGAAGGATCTTTCCTTTCTCGAAAAGACGGGCACGCCTGAGTTCAACCAGCAGCTCAAGCACACGCAGTTCGCCGATTTTCATGGACACGGCTGGGTGTTTCGCGCGGTTTACAAGCGGGATCGCAAGGGCAATCTTCTCGATCCCGAAAGTCACGTGGTGCCGCCGGACGACAAGGACAAGTTCCAGAAGGCGGTGCAGCTGCGCGACATTCATCTGGAAAAGGGCATGCACTGCACCGATTGCCATTTCGCGCAGGACAACCATGGGAACGGCAATCTGTACGGCGAGACCCGCAATGCGGTGGAGATCGATTGTGTGGATTGCCACGGCGCCATCTCGCATAAGGCGACGCTCAGAACCTCGGCTGCGGCGGCTCCATCGGGCGGAACCGACATCTCGCTGCTGCGCACTCCCTGGGGCCAGCGACGGTTTTATTGGCAAGCGGGAAAACTGTATCAGCGGTCCATGGTGGACAAGGATCGCGCGCCATGGGAAGTGGTGCAGGTGGTTGACACCATCACGCCAGGCAATCCGCATTACAACGAGAAGTCACGTCTGGCGAAGACCATATTGAAGGACGGGACCACCTGGGGCCGCGTGCCCGGCGATGAATCCAGGCTCGCGCATTCCAACGAGCGGATGACGTGCTACGCCTGTCACACTTCCTGGACCACCAGTTGTTTCGGTTGCCACCTGCCGATGTCGGCCAATCGCAAGACGCCGATGCTGCACAACGAAGGGCAGACCACGCGCAACTACACCGCGTACAATTTCGAAGTGCTGCGCGACGACATCTACATGCTGGGTGTGGACGGCACCGTGACGAAGCATCGCATCGCACCCACGCGTTCCACCTGCGCGGTGGTGGTCAGCTCGCAAAATGCTAATCGTGATTGGCTTTATTACATGCAGCAGACGGTGTCCGCCGAGGGGTTCAGCGGATTCGGCTTCAGCCCGTACTATCCGCATACCGTTCGCGCCACCGAAACCAAAATGTGCACGGATTGTCACGTTTCGCGATTGGGCGACAACAACGCCTGGATGGCGCAGCTCTTGATGCAGGGCACCAATCTGGTGAATTTCATGGGGCGTTATGTCTACGTGGCCGAGGGATCGAAAGGTTTCGACGCGGTGCCTGTGGCCGAGCATGACGATCCGCCCGCCGTGTTCGGAAGCGATCTGCAGAAGATTGTTTACTCGAAGAGCTACCAAGAAATTGAGGAACATCACGGCGAGCTGCACGAAGCCGATCATCACGCGGGGAATGTTCTGGACGTCCAGCTGCGCGGCGAGTATCTCTATGCGGCTCTGGGCAAGGATGGCTTCCGGGTTTACGATGTCGCGAATATCGACAACAAGGATTTCTCGGAGAAGATCGTCACCGCGCCGGTTTCTCCGCTCGGCCAGCGTTTCTATGTGAAGACCAAGAACGCTACGGCCGTGGGCTCGCCATCCACGCTGGCCGTCGATCCGCTCCGCACCCGCATTCCGGCCAATGAAGAGCAGGCCATCGCGCTCATGTACGGGTTCCTCTATGTGACAGACTCCGAGGAAGGGTTGGTCGTGATCGGCGATCCGAATTTGAAGGCCAAGGCGCCGGGTGTTCTGACGTTGCTGGATGGCAATCCGTCCAACAATTTCCTCAAGCGGGCTACAACATTTAATCCCAACGGCGTTTTAAAGGGCGCACGACGCATCACCATCGCGGGAACGTACGCGTACATCTTGTGCGATCGCGGACTGGTGGTGGTCAATATCGCGAATCCCCTGGCGCCCAAAGTGGAATCGGAAATCGGAGCGCCGGATCTGGTTGATCCGCAAGGCGTCGCCGTGCAGTTCCGCTACGCCTTTGTGGTCGATCGGCAGGGATTGAAAGTTCTGGACGTGACGTCACTGGCGCATCCGCGTGTGGTTGCGGGAGCTACGGTTGCTCTCGAGGATGCCCGCAACATCTACGTCGCCCGAACTTATGCCTACGTCGCGGGCGGCAAGCAAGGCCTGGTGATCGTGGATGTGGAACGGCCCGAACATCCGCGCATCGAGGAAGTGTTTACAGCACAAGGGGCGCTCAACGATATTCGCGACGTGAAGCTCGGCATGACCGCCGCAAGCGCTTTTGCTTATATCGCCGACGGCAAAAACGGCTTTCGCATCGTGCAATTATTCGCGCCCAATGAGCAGCCTAACTATCTGGGCTTTAGCCCGAAGCCTACGCCGAAACTGATCGCCACCTATCGCACCAAAGGCCCGGCGCTAGCGGTATCGAAGGGTGTGGATCGCGACCGTGCCGTGGACGAAGACGGGAACCAACTGGCGGTCTTCAATCGCCGCGGCTCACGTCCGTTCAATCACGAGGAAGCCGAGCGGCTGTATTTGAAGAACGGCCAGCTCTTCACCGTGACGAACGAGCCACCTGGGCCGGCCGTGAAGTGACGAGCTATTCTGCCAACTGCGGGATGGTGAATTTTCCCGCGCCCGGTTTTTCCTTGCTCCAGTCATGATAGGTGTGGCATTCGAAGCAGCGTGCCTCGGCTGCATCTTTGCCCGCGTGATGGCACTGCTGGCAAGTCTGAATGCCGGGAATCAGGACGTCGGACGTTTCGCGGCTGTCGTTCGCTTTGGCGTGGCAAGATGCGCATTGAACCATTTGATGCGCCTGATGATCGAACTCGGCGTGTGCAAACCAGCGCGTAGTAATAGCCGCCTTGGCAACCGCGGGCAGGGAATCGGGGGTGTTTAGAGAAGCCCCGTTCGGATAGGTCAGGCTGTGGCATTCCTTGCACGATTTTCGCCAGAGCAACAACTGAGCATCCGCCATGCGTTGCTGCACCCATTCGGCGGCGTTGCGAGCGGGCGGCTGTGGCGGACGGCTGGGCAAGCGCTTGTCAGGCTCGTCTACTAACGGAATCTCAGCGGGATGCGCGGCGATGTAGGTGGTGAGTTTGGCCAGGACAAAATCGTAGACGACTTTCGGCTCCTTGTGTGGCGCCGGCTCGCTAAACCGCCGGTCGAATTGCAGCGTGTGACAGGAAGCGCAGTGCTTTCCATAGTCGATCGGCTGCATGTACGCTCTTTTGGAAGACTCCGGCTGGTGGCAATCGGCGCACTTCAATTGCACCAGGCCGTTGGGACCGCGCAAACCGTCCTTGAGATGCACCACATGGTTGAATTTGATGGTTCCCGGATCGGAAGCGCCCGTCCGCAGCGCCGCGAACTCGGGATGACCGCTGTCGAAACTGCGAATGTTGGAGGCGAACCTCGATGCTCCGTGCGTGGTCTTCAAATCGGCATGGCATTGCGTGCAGGCGCGATCGCTGGTGCTGGTCAACCGCAGTGCACCTTGATGCTCCACGTGGCAATTCGAACAGGACGGCGTGAACGTTTGGTCTGCGTGATGAATTGGACCATCGTGACAAGCCAGGCACGCCTGATCGGTGGCGCTCTTCTGGAAGCTGGCCTGTGAGATATGGCAGGCGCCGCACTTTTGCGCAAACAACACGTGCGGATGTGCGAGCGGCCCGGCGTTGTAGGGCTTCGGACTGCCCGCTACCGCATGCCACCCTAGCCAGGCCAGGCCGGCGGCAACGAACGCACTCGAGAGAATCCGCCGCCAGCGCGGAATGCCATGCAGCGTCTTGAAGTAATCCAGGTTGATGCGCTGTGCGAGCTTCTTGGTGGTGCGGATGCGTCCAGCCATTTGCTAATATCTCAGCGCCATCACGGCATGCACGGCGCCCAATACCAGGAGCACGATTGAAAGAGGAACGTGCACCAGCAGCCAGGCATGCAGCCAGCGATAAATGCGAATCTGACGGGACAACTGCCGTTCTTCTTCGCAGATATTTTCCAGGTCGTCCAGCACGCCATGGATGGGCGGTGCGAGCAAGCGCCGCAGAGCGTCAAACGTTTCGCCGGAGCGCACTGGATCGGAGACGTCCACGTTCGGTTGCCCTGGATTTGCCAGATACGGCCGAACTTTGTGCATGTAAGCTTCGCGAAATCGCTCGCGGTCGTCGTGCTCAATCTCGACCAGAATGCTTTGCCCTTCCTCGGCCGCCGGCTGCGCCCCGCCTTCCAATGGCCCGCAGATCGAGACCGCAAGCAGGTCGGCTTCCTCGCGAAGCTGTGCGCGCACGTGCGGGATCTCTTCGTAGATGGTCTCGAGCGGCACGCGCGCCGTCATGTAGCTCGGAACATAGTGCTGAATCGCAGCGCCCAGGATGCCACTTCCGATGACGATGAAGAACAGCAGCATGAGCACCAGCGTCAGTGGTCCGCGAAAGGCGAAGCCGCCGTGAAAGAGGATCAGCAGCAAGCTGAGTGATCCTAGCCAAAGATGACCGCGCATCCAAGTTTGAGCGCGTCCGATGCGCCAAGTGGGAACTCGTTTGCGCGCTCCGAGCAGGCCAGCGTACAGCATGAGTGCGTAGCCCACGATTCCGAACGTTAGCCCCACGGCGCTTCCCCCGCGCGGCCCCCCCGGCGTTTCGACAGCGTAGACGATGTACGCAACAGTGCTCACGATCGCGAGTGCGACGGTCGCGATGAGCCACGGGCGGTGTGTCCGGTCGATCCGCATCCGCTTTTGTCAACTCCTTCGTGATGAGGCCAGCGGCGTGCCCACCCAGCGGAAGAATTCGTTCGGCTCCACGCGATGCGCCGCGTCATGCGGGCAGGCGTACACGCAGCTAGGCTCCGCCAGATCGGTACATAGATCGCAGGATGTAGCCTTCTGCTTCACTACCGCCATCTCGCGTCCCGGATTCATCGGATCGTGCTCCGTCACCGTAAACGGATGCATGTTGATGTTGCCGTACGGGCAGTTTTTGGCGCACAGACCGCAGCCGATGCACCAGTTCTCGATGATCACTTCAAGCGAGTTGCGCCGCCGGATGGAGCCTACGGGGCAACCCACCATGCACAGCGGATCGCGGCAATGGCGGCAGGAGGTGGCGACAAGATATTTGTCGAAGCGCTGGCCTTCGCGAATCAAGCGGGTGACCCCATCGTGCGCATCGGCACAGGCGCGAACACAGGCATCGCAGCGCGTGCAGCGCTCCAGATCCATCACCAGCAGGCTCTGTGCTTCCATCAGCCCCTGGGTGAGAAACGAATCGAGCGGAGTGCTGGTTGCAGTGGCCAGGCGCTGCCGGTTCTGCTCCTGTCGCTCACGGACCAGGGTTTCCAGGCTCTCCCGAATGGAGGGGAACTGCCGGACCATCTGATGAAACTCTTCGGCGTGGATGCGCACCAGCTCTACGTGATCGAGCGCGGTGCAGGTGGCGGTGCGGACGCCGCCGCCCAGCAACCCGATTTCGCCGAAGTATCCGCCGCGCCCCAGATACGCCAGCACCAGATCGCCGCCCGGGTGTGGCTCGGAAACCTTCACGAAGCCGAGCCGGATCAGATAGAAACTGTCCGCCACGTCGCCCTGGCTGCAAATCACGTCGCCCTTGGTGTAACGCACCAGCTCTACCTTGTTGCGCAGGACGTCGATGAACTCCTGGTTGAGCGACGCGAACATCGGCACGCTGCGCAGATGATCGTCCAGCGCGCGCTGGCGATATTTGGCGTCCAGCTGCGCCTTGAGCGTCTTATTGCGCTGGATGATGTCGAGCACGTTGCGCAGCATTTCGAACATCACGCAATCGGTCGCCGCCCGCACCGTAGCGGAACGCGGATAGAGGCTGATGCAGGTCATTTCGCCGAACAGGTCGCCCGGGCCGAGCGTAGCCACGGGATGATCGTAGGGCAAGTCAACCGGAGCATCAATCGGGATGGTGTCGCGATGCCCTTCTTCGGCGCGATGCTCCTGCTGGCGTCCCAACAGACGGCTGGTGAGCCGGCCCAGAAAACCGCCGCTGCGGCTGTCGCTATTCACGTGCGCCATGGGCGTGGAAAGAAAAACTTCGGCCTGGCCCTCCACGATGTAAAACGCCGTGGAGCCGTATTCGCCTTCGCGGCAAACGATCTCGCCTTGGCGATAGTGCCGGCGCACCACTGCGTTCTTGTTCAGCTCGAGAAACGTTCCCGAGACCTTCTGGAAATAGGAAAGCTGCAGCAACTCCTCAACGTCCACTGGTTCGCCCGGTAGAACCGTCTGAATCACGCCCTTGTTAGTGAGCGCGCCGGTGGGACAGGAGACCATGCACTCGCCGCAGGACACGCAGGAGGAGTTGCCCATCGGCAGGTTGGTGTCGAACGCGATCCCCGCCATGAATCCCTTGCCGCGCCTGCCGAGAACGTCATTGTGTCGAATCTCGTCGCAGCCCCGGATGCAGCGGTCGCACAGGATGCAGGCTTCATGATCCACGGCGATGACCAGCGAGGAATTGTCCTGGCCGCGTGGCGAGAT
>CAVRZH010000197.1:0-5595 GCA_963725455.1 Bryobacterales bacterium | reverse complement strand
CCGGCGTTCCCGAGCCGCGTTTTTATGGCTTGTTGCTGGCTGCTCTCCTGGGCCTGGGCGGTGTCATGTACCAGAGACGGCGGGCGGCGTAAGCCAACCTTCTCAAGTTGACCATCTGAAATAGAGTGAGTATCTGAAAACGAGCATGCGGTCCACCCGGGCCGCATGCCTTTTGTTTTTGCAACTCTTGTGGGATCAGGGGCCGGAGCTGCGCGCCACCTGGGGCGGAAGGCTGAATGGGATCTCGATAACGACATCGATATCTACCGGCGTTCCATCGCGCGTGGCGGGCTTGAACTCCCAGGATCCGGCGTCTCGAAGCACCGCGCTCTCCAGCGCCGGCGTGAGATTCCTGAGTAAGGCGCGTATTTCGAGCTTGCCCGCTTTGGTGATGACGCCCGCCAGCTGGACGCGCAACTCCGTTCTGGCGCCGGGCGCCACCGGTTCCACCGATTCAAACTTGCGTAGCGGGATGGGCGCACGCATGTTGAGAACCTCGCCCGCGGCCGAATTGGAATCGTGTTCGGCGAACCATATGATCCAGTCCGTGCTATATTCCGGCAGGTTCTCGATCGGAATCACCATGGTATATACGTTGCGGCCCTGGAATCTTCCCTCGATGGATGCGGGAATCGTGCGCGAGGCCGGATGCAATGGAACCGAAAGCGTGGATATGGGCAGGCTGCGCAGACGATCGGCGTAAAGCACCACCTTGCGAGGAGACTCGACATGCGGCGGCGGAGCAATTGTGCCGCTGTCATGAATGGTGAGGTTCGGCACCCCGATACCTCCCTTCACCTCACCAGTAGCGACCGCGCCAACCGTCGGCGCCTGGGCAAACTGGCCGGGCCGAGAACCGTCTGGCACATTCCCCTTGTCATTAGGATGCAATCCCACTACCGCGATGTCCACTTTGCCATTGCCCGCGGCATTGGCCGGACCGGGCGGAGCATTGGGTGGCGGTGGCGCGCCTTTGGAGAAAGCTGGTGTGCCGATGCCTTCGGGCAGCACGGCTCGCGCCGCGGGAGCCCCCGTAATGTTTGCATCGGGCAGTGGAACATCCGCCGTTTGCACGGGGATCACTAGTCGCGCCGGACGCTGGCTGGGCGGAGGGGGAACGAAAGCTTTCCGCGGCTTGGGGATCTCCACCGGCTGAGTGACGGGCGGTAGCGCTTTGTTCACGTCACCGTTCGGCGCGGGTGACGAAATGTTAGCTTGCGGGGCCTTCACACCTGCCGTGTTCGGTTTGTCGACCTTCGGCTTGGGCTCCGGTGGTGGAGGCGGCGCCGGAATTGCCATTGCGGCCCGCGCTATCAGATTGGGGGCCGGCAGGTCCTGATGAATCTCCACCTTGGGTATCCGTTGCCAGATGAATTGCTTCACCGATTTGGGCTTGGGCGCCGTGGCGATAATCGCGGTGGGCGACTTTAAAGGAGCGCGCGGCGTGGGGTACGTCCCGATTCTGTCCTGCGCGGAAACATTCGGCAGTTGTTTCTTGGGAGGGCTATACCAGACGATCTTCTTCTCTTCGGGCCGGATCAAGTCGTCATAGATCGGTTTATAACGTGCCTGATTGTGGGAGTCAGCCCGCGGCGCCAAGAGCAACCCGCTTACTACCACCACATGGAAGCCAATGGAAAGAATAAAGGAGGTGGGGCGAATACGATATCCCCGCGGAATGGTGGGACGGCGGCCGGTGCGAACTCGTATTTTCAGGGACTTTGGCGCCTGGTCTGGCATTCAAGTACTTGCTTTACTTCCTTACGTCGCGTGGCGCAGCGCTCGGCGGCAGGAGCAGGGTGGGAGAAACGCCCCGCCAAAATTGAAGGATACCAGAATCCCCATTCTCTGAACCAGTGAAGCTAGTACTCCGCCGGGCCCGAACTCACCGTGACATCTCGACGGCCAGAATACCCACCGACCGCAACTTGCGCTGCGCCTCTTCCATCTCGGCGCGGGTTGAAAATGGGCCGATCAGAATCCATGCATTGTCCTTTTGCCCGGCTTGAAGCCGAGCACGAAATCCAGTCGCCAGCAGAGATCTTACAAAGTTCGAGTCTTGCCGCGGTCCCAGCCCGGCCACTTTCAAGAAAAGATCGGATGGAGGTAGCGTGTACCAAAATGCTTCCGCCATCGATTCTTCCGTATCCGCAGGCGCAGTCTGCTGGAACGGGGACGGAAGTTGGAGCAGCGGGCACGCGGGAGGCAATGCTCGAACGCCCGGCTTGGCCATCGGCCACGATACGAAGGCCGACATACCAACTCGCAAGCGCGAGCCCAATCGTTACGGTAGCGGCAAACCCGAACAACAAGCCTCTGAGCGGCTTCGACGCTCCGTCATTCGGCTGTAGGGAATCCACGTGCGAGTCATCACATGGAACGTCTGGCAGCGCTGTGTCAGTTGCGTAGTCAGTAGTGGGCATACGGCACCTCCCGTACTCGTCCTAGGTTGGACGCCTTAATCATCGGCGGATTTGAGAGAAAGCAATAGCCTCCAGCTCTAAGGACCCAGCCCGGCTGCAACGTATCGCTCCTGGTTCGCTAAAATGGATCAACCGCATGGGAACCGAGCTAGTTAAAACGCCAAAAATCAAAGAGGAGTTCGCCTGTTTCAAGCTTCTGATCCGGCGCTCCAAAATTCATCGATACGGGGTCTTCGCCGGACAGCGCATTCCGGCCAATCGTAAGGTAATTGAGTACACCGGCAAGCGGCTCAACCGCAAGGAAGCCAAGGTTCGCGGCGACGGTGACTATACCTATCTGTTTGCGGTGGATCCTTACTGGACTCTGGATGGTTCGGTAGGGGGCAGCGGCGCCGAGATCATAAATCATAGCTGCGATCCTAATCTGGTGAGCCGGATACAGAAAGGACATGTCCTTTATATGAGCCTGCGCACCATAAAGCCAGGCGAAGAGCTGACGGTAAACTACAACTTCGATAAGGATGTCCGGACGTTCCCCTGCTCCTGCGGCTCTCCGTCCTGCGGGGGCGCGATTGGAAAAACTGAGAAATAGCACTTCCCATCCACCGAAATCCCCGCAGTGCATTTGGCGTTAACTGAGGATTTTCCCGCTCTTATGAATTAGTTTGACTGAATCTAAAAGCCTTGCTTTGGCGCGCTGAGTGCGAAATAGATCAATCATGAATGCTCCACTAGAACTCAAGCCGCCAGCCGTACTAGATGCCTGTGAAGCCGACCGAGCCGCCAGCCATCCCCCGGAACGTGCATTGAGCCGGTATGTATCCAACGAGATGGGTCCTCGCCGCAAAAAAACGGTCGTTCAACACCTGGAGGCATGTGAGGATTGCCGGAAATATGTCGCCAAGCTCCACGCAGTCAACCGTACTTTTCGGGATTGGGAACGAACCGCCATCGCGCAGGTGGCGCAAGCTTCCAAGCATTAGGTTTTCGATCTTAGCCGGTTACCTTACAGATCCGCGGCGGAGTTAATGGGCCTGCGCGACCAGTGGCTTGCGGCGGCAAGTGGCCGGGATTTCATTACTTTAAGCCTAGCTCCATTGTTCGAAAGTTTGCCCGTCACAAACCCAAAGTACCAGTACAGCTAGAAGGCTTATAGAACCGCCGGATCTTTCGATATCCGATCATTAATTGCTACCATCCGTCTGATAGCAGGCGGCACAGGTTTTAGGCAGATTTCGGTCGGAGAAGAAATTTCGTGGAATGGCATATTATAACCGGCGAGTACCCACCCGAATTGGGTGGGGTCAGCGATTATACCTATCAAGTCTCTCAGGAATTTGCGAAGAATGGACAGCAGGTTCACGTTTGGGCTCCCCTGTACCCTGCTGACTCCTTCCCGCACGAACCAGTGCGGATTCATGCGTTACCGCACGGCTTTGGGTGGCGATGGCTGCGGGCGCTCGATCGGCAACTCGAATCCTTCGCCGGACCACGCAATATATTGATTCAATACGTACCGCACATGTACGGCTGGAAAAGCATGAATCTGGCTTTGTGTTGGTGGATTTCCCGGCAACGCAAGCATAATGTCTGCGTCATGTTCCATGAGGTGGCGTTTCCCTTTCGGAGCGGTCAACCATTCCGTCATCGCCTGCTCGCAATCGTTCACCGCTATATGGCGCGGGTGATCCTTCGCTCTGTTCGACATTCGTTCACTTCGACTGACCCGTATCTGGCTCTGCTGCAGGAATTAAACAATGGTGACACGCCGATCAGCATGCTGCGAATCTGTAGCAATATCCCGCAGGGGAGCTATCACGCCGCAGCCCCAGACGCTGGGACGAAGGACGATTTAAGCGAGTTGTTCACCATCGGCATTTTCTCCAATTTCGATGCGGGGATTCGGGAAGTTTTGGCCCCTGTGATCGGATGTGTTTTAGAGAATCCCAAAATCGGAGTGCTTTTGCTGGGCCCGGGAGAAGCGTTCCGGCGATCGCTCGTCCAGCGCTACCCCCAGGCCGCCGACAGGATCGGCTCGACGGGGCGATTGCACGTTACCGAGATCGGCGGGCAGATGCTGCGCTGCGATGCGCTATTGCAACTTTATCCGGATGGGGCATCGGCGGCTCGAGGAACTTTGATCGGGGCGCTCGCGTCCGGTGTACCGGTGGTGACTACGGCCGGACCCACGACCGATCGGTTGCTGCTCGAAAGTGGAGCCATGCTTTTTCCGGATGCATCTCCGCACTCCATCCGCGATGCCATGGAAATACTGCGGGAGAATCCGGAACTGGCTGAGGAATTTGGAAGCTCGGGCCCAGCGTTTGTACAAAGAGTCTTTCCAACCCTCCGTCATTGTCTCCACGATTCGAGACTTAGTGTCGTGCGCTAGCGAGAAAGAACTGGTGGAAGAGGAGCCGGCTTTGCGCTGGTAGTAGGCCCGCCTCCCTTTTGCCTCGGCGTCCTGGCGCATAGCCGCAGGCTGCGCCGACGGGTCCCAATCCATTCTCAGCGCGGCCCGCGCGTTGCAGACCCAGATTCACCGCCTCCAGGTGTATAGTGAAATGGCCTCAGAGAAAACCCTTATGCCTGACCTCACTCTGGTCATTCCCATCCTGATCGTGGTGATCTATATTCTGTCGTCCATCAAGATTTTGGCGGAATACGAGCGTGGCGTGATTTTCCGTTTGGGACGCGTCCTGCCACAACCCAAGGGGCCAGGTGTCATCCTGGTGTTCGCACCCATCGACCGCATCGTGCGTATTTCCCTACGCATCGAAGCCATGGAAGTGCCTCCTCAGGATGTGGTCACCCGCGATAACGTGACGGTGAAGGTGAACGCGGTGGTTTATTTCCGCGTCCTGGATCCCACCAAGGCTGTGCTGGAGGTTTCGAATTTTCTCTACGCCACATCGCAAGTGGCCCAAACCACGTTGCGTAGCGCTCTGGGCGAGGTGGAGCTGGATGAACTGCTCAGTCAGCGCGAAAAACTAAACCTGCGGCTCCAATCGGTGCTGGACGCACACGCCGGACCCTGGGGTGTGAAAGTCACCGTGGTGGAGGTAAAGCAGGTGGACCTTCCCGATCAGATGATCCGGGCCATTGGCCGGCAAGCCGAGGCCGAACGCGAACGGCGCGCCAAGATTATTCATGCGGAGGGCGAGTACATGGA
>CAVRZH010000196.1:0-13464 GCA_963725455.1 Bryobacterales bacterium | reverse complement strand
GTTATGTTGCCTTGAAGCTTCAGTTACGTATTGCTATGAGGTTACGTCTTGATGTTATCAACCCGTGCGTAATCGACCGTGATGTTGTCGATCAGGCGAACCGAGCCCAGCCAGGCGGCCGTGGCGACGCGCACTGGCCCGCGGATTGTTTCCACCGGCGTCATGCTGGATGCATCGACGATTTCCAGATATTCAACTCGAAACTCCGGATGTTCCTGCAAATAGGCGATCGCGTTGCCGCGAATGTCCGCGACCGATGTCGAGCCCTTGCGAATGAGCTCCGCGGCAAGCTGAAGCGCTTGATAGAGTGCCGGCGCAAGCTTGCGTTCCTCCGCCGTCAGCCCCCGGTTCCGGGAACTGAGAGCCAGTCCGTCCTGCTCGCGAACGGTAGGCACCGCAACAATTTCGACTGGAATGTTTAAGTCCGCCGCCATGCGCCGGATGACGGCAAGTTGCTGGGCGTCCTTTTCGCCGAAGTAGGCACGGTCCGGCGCGACGATGTTGAAGAGTTTGGCGACTACCGTCGAGACGCCGCGAAAGTGCCCGGGACGAAACTTGCCGCACAGATGCTCGGAGACGCCTTCCACCTCTACGAACGTGCTCGGCGGTGACGGATAGATCTCTTGAGCGGACGGGGCGAAGACCAGATCCACGCCGAGCGCCTCGCAGTAGGCCGCGTCCTTCGTCAGGTCGCTCGGGTAGGCTGCATAATCCTCGAGCCGGTCGAACTGAATCGGGTTTACGAAGATGCTGACTACCACCGTCCCGCAATCAGCACGGGCCCGCTCAATCAGAGCAGCGTGACCGGCGTGCAGCGCGCCCATGGTAGGAACCAGCCCGATGACGCGGCCGCGTGTGCGCGGCAAAACCATACGATGGCGGACCTCGCTAATGCTTCGGACCGTCGAAGCGCTCATTCGCGGCCGGCGGTGGCTGCTGGGAAGCGGAAACTGTGCTCTGGATCGGGAAACTGGCCGCGCTCCACTTCCGCGATATATCGTTTCGCGGCCGCGATCATCTCGTCACCCAGATGCGCGTACTGCTTCACGAACTTTGGCGCGATCCCGTCATACAACCCGAAGGCGTCATAGCTGACCAGCACCTGTCCATCGCAGTCGGGACCCGCGCCGATGCCGATGGTGGGAATGCCAAGTTTCGACGTAACGGCAGCCGCCACTTCTGCCGGGATGCATTCCAGCACAATGGCGAACGCACCCGCCTGTTCCAGGGCCAGTGCATCCTCCACCAGCCGATCCGCCTCATCCTCGGTGCGCCCCGTCAAGCGATATCCACCCAACTGATGGATCGCCTGTGGGACTAGGCCGATGTGGGCCATCACGGGAATGCCAATTTCAACCAGCCGGCGCACGCTATCGGCGGCATGCAGGCCGCCCTCAATCTTCACCGCGGACACACCACCCTCCTGTATCAAGCGTCCGGCATTGCGGATCGCATCGGCCTGGCTGGCTTGCCAGCTCAGGAACGGCATGTCGGCCACCACGAAAGCGCGCCCGGCGCCCCGTGAGACCGCGGTTGAGTGATGAATCATCGCATCGAGGGTGACGGGAATCGTGGTGTCGTGTCCCAGAATCACCATGCCCAGCGAATCGCCCACCAGCAGCACGTCCACTCCGGCCCGATCCAGCAGGCGCGCCATGGTGGCGTCATAGGCCGTGAGCATCGAGATCTTTTGCCCCGCCTTCTTTTTGCGCTGGAGATCGGGGATGCGTAGGCGCGAGGGCACGAACTGGCTCATATCTAGCTTGCTGATGCTCGCCGAAGCTGCGGGGTCGCAGCGCGGGTCAGCTTTAGTGTAGCCGGAACGGCCGCCCTGAAGCGCCTGAGGTCGCCTGGGGTCACCCGAGGTCGCCGGGCACTTCAGTTTTCAGGCAGAATAGACGATAAATGAGTGATCGGAGGATCTATGACCAGAAAAGTGTCCATCGGCTTTACCATGCTGTTTTGCTCGGCTGTGCTCTCGGCCGCCGATTTCCGGCCCTTGGATGTGAAGACCGGACAGTGGGAAACCACGGTGAGCGGGCAGACTACCGGGATGCCGCCCATCCCGGATTCGGTGCTCAACCAGATGACGCCTGAACAGCGCGCCAAGATGCAGGCGGCGATGCAAGCCCATAGCGGGGCGAAGACGTCCGTCAGCAAGCACTGCACCACCCAGCAGGACCTGCAGAAAGGGTTTAACTTACAAGACCAGGCCACCAAATCCTGTTCGCGCGTGTTGGTCACTTCCACGGCTAGTAAAGAGGAGATCCGCATGGATTGCACCACGGGAGGAGCGAAAACCACGGGCGTCGTGAAGCTGGAGGCAGTGGATTCAGAGCACGTGCGAGGCTCCATGCAGATGACTTCGAGCAACGACGGGCACACCATGAACATGAATTACACCTTCGCCTCCAAGTGGGTGGGTCCGGCCTGCACGGAAAAATAAAGGCGCGTTAGCCGAGTGTGTCCAGATACGCAACCAGATCCGGCGCCAAGGGCGCATCAATCGTGATTCGCTCACCGCTGGCAGGCCCGGTGAATGTGATCTGGCGGGCGTGTAGAAAATAACGCCCCAGTTCGCTCGGGGCGGCGCCGTACAGCTTGTCGCCTACCACGGGATGCCCGATACTCGCCAGATGCACGCGGATCTGGTGCGTGCGCCCGGTGCCGATTTTTACCTCCAACAACGTCGATTCTTTGAACCGGGTTAAAACCTGATAAGACGTAATGGCTTGCCGTCCGTGAGCCAGGCGCGCGGTCATGCGTACGCGGGTGACTGGATCGCGAGCAATGGGCGTAGTGATGCGGCCCTGCTCGTTTTTCAGGCTTCCATGCACCAGTGCGAGGTAGACCTTTTCAACCTGGCGCGACGCGAATTGCTCCGCGAGATTGCGATGCGCGGTGTCGTTGCGCGCGATCAGGATGGCGCCGCTGGTGAAACGGTCGAGCCGGTGCACGATTCCGGGCCGCAGCTCGCCGCCGACGCTCGAAAGTTTTCCGAATCGATGCAGTACTGCGTTGACCAGAGTGCCCGAGTGTTGTCCGGCGCCTGTGTGCACCACCATCCCCGCGGGTTTGTTGATGGCAATGACGTCGGCGTCTTCATACAGCACTTCGATCGGCAAGTCTTCGGGCGTGGCACGCAGCGGCGGCAGTTCGCCGGGTGCAACATCAATCCGTTCCGTGCCTTTCAGCAAATAGGAGCGCTTTTGAGGTGACCCATCCACCAGCACCCGCCCCTGCTCAATCCAATCCTGTAATCGCGATCGGCTGTATTCGGGCAGCCGCTCCCGCAAGAATTGATCGAGCCTCTTGTTCCGATCAGCCGAACTTGCTTCCACCGACAATGCGCCAATCCCCAATCCCCAACCCCCAATCCCACTCACCCGTTATATTCAATACGTGATTCGCGGCGCAAACATCTCCGACAGATTCGTACTCGGGCTGTTATTCCTTGGACTGCTTGCCGCGCGTCTCTGCCACAGCGGAATCGTGTGGGTGGAGGAGGCTTACCCGACCGCCGCAGCCATCCAGATCTTAGCTGGAAAGTCGCTCTACCGCGACATCTGGTTCGATAAGCCGCCTTTATCGGCGTTCGTGTACTTGTTATGGGACGCGCGCATCGGCGTGATTTTGAGATTAGCTGGAGCGGTATTCGTTTTCGCCTGCTGCTGGATGTTGTGGCGATTTGCTCGCGATCTCTGGGGGCCGCGCGAAGGTTTGGCGGCAGCGCTCTTGCTCGGATTTTTCCTGACTTTCGGCATTCCGTCCGCTGTCATGGCGCTGGCGCCCGATCTGCTGATGGTGCTGCCGCAAATCGCCGCGGTTTACCTGGCGTGGCGCGGCCGTGCGTTCTTGAGCGGCTTGGTGGCGGGTGTCGCGCTGCTGGTGAACGCCAAGGCGTTTTTCGTCCTGGCCGCTTGTCTGGTCTTCGCCTGGGGGCGCGCCGGATGGCTGCTCGGGGGCTTCGCGATCCCGAACATTGTCGCTTTGATCTGGTTTGGCCGCCCTTACGTCGATCAAGTGTGGCGCTGGGGAGCCCTGTACTCAGGACAGGCTTTCGCGTTCGCCACCGGTTTCATTCGCACCGCGAATTGGGCGGGGTTTCAGGCCGCACTGATGGTGGGCGCGGCGTTGGCTCTGTGGAAGGAAGACCGCTGGCGTTGGAAGATGGCCGCGTGGTTATTGCTTTCGCTGGCGGCCGTCGCGGCGGGATGGCGATTTTTCCCGCGGTATTACTTCCAACTGCTTCCAGTGATGGCCCTGCTCGGCGCTCGCGGCTATACGCTACTGGGCCGATGCCGCGCAATCCTGCTGGCCCTGTTGTTGATCCCGCTGGTGCGCTTTGGTCCAAGATACGCGATGCTTGCCAATGATTTGGTTCATCAACGCCCAAGTAACTGGAGCGACCTGGCGCTGAACGAAGACAGCCAAGCGGTGTCCGATCGGATCGGCCATGCGGGAACGTTGCTGGTCTGGGGTTATCGGCCCGACGTCTTCGCCTACACCCGGATGCCCGCCGGTAGCCGCTTTCTCGATTCGCAGCCGCTCACGGGCGTCCTGGCCGACCGGCACCTGGTCAGCTCACAGCCAGTGGCGCCCGAATTGGCCGCCCGCAACCGGCGTGAGTTGGTGGCGAGCGATCCCACCTGGATCGTCGATGGTCTGGGGCCGTTAAATCCCGCGCTTGCGATCGCCAACTATCCGGATCTTCGCGATTGGCTCGGGAATTACCGTGCGGTGGGACGAACGGAGTTCTCGATCATCTATAGACTGAAGTAGCCTGCCGGTCACTTGCCCGTCCAGCACGCTTCGCGCTTTTCAAGAAACGCGGACATGCCCTCTTGGGCGTCGTGCGCGAGCGCGTTCAGCGTCATCACTTCCTTGGCGTAGGCGTAGGCTTTGGGCTGGTCCAGATCGATCTGCGCGTAGTACGCCTGCTTGCCCAGCGCGACCGTGAAACTGCTGGCCTGTGCGATTGCGCAAGCCAGTTCGCGCGTGGCCGATTCAAGCTGGCCGGCGGGCACCACGCGATTCACCAGTCCCCAATCGGCGGCCGTCGCTGCATCCACCAGCTTTCCCGTGAGCAGCATTTCCATCGCGCGCTTGCGTCCGATGGCGCGGCAGAGCGCGACCATCGGAGTGGTGCAGAAAAGTCCGATCTTTACGCCTGGCGTGGCAAACGCGGCCTGATCGCTTGCGATAGCCAGGTCGCAGGTGGCAACCAGTTGGCACCCAGCAGCCGTCGCCACGCCTTGCACCTGCGCAATCACGGGGTGCGGGACGGATTGAATCTTGGCCATCAATTCGGTGCAGACGTCGAACAGCCGCCGGTAGTCGGTGACGCTTCGTCCCACCATCTCGCTTAAATCGTGGCCCGAGCTGAAAACTTTGCCGGAGGCGGCCAGAATGATGGCGCGCACGTTCGGCTCTGCCGCCAGCTCGTCCAGGCAGCAGATCAGTTCGAACATCAGTTCGAGGGAAAGAGCGTTGCGGCGCTCAGGCCGATTGAGGGTTATGATTCCGAGCTGGCCGTCGGTTGAGCGGATGAGGTGTTGATAGGGCATACACTGCTCCTACTTGCAGTGTAGCGGCAATAGAGATGCCCCTCCGCGGCCATCGTTTCGTTGTCCGGCGTGATCGATGCACCGGTTTCGACATGCAGGATGTTCGTATATCCAGCTTCGTGCAGGAAGGCGACAATCGCGCTTGCCTTGCGCTTCTTTTCGCCCATCGTATCGCCGTGCATTTCGAGAAATAGCGCGGGATGGTGCCCAGCAAGTATAGCTTGCGTGCCTTTGAGCGCTTCCAGTTCCCACCCCTCGATGTCGATTTTGATCAGGTCGGGTGCGGGCAGGGAAGCAGCCGCGATGTCATGATCAAGGGTTGTGATCTCAACCCGTTGAGAGACCGTCCCCGTCGCATTCGTGTTCACGCTACCGCCTCCCGCCATCGACGGGTTGTAAGTCAGTGTTCCCGATCCTGCCTGGCTGCCAACAGCCACCTGTCGAACCAGCACGTTCCTCAGCTCGTTCAGCCTGATGTTTTGGATGAGCCGCGCATGGTTCTCTTCGTGCGGCTCATAGGCGATCACCTGGGCGCCGCGCGAGGCGAAGAACAACGTCAGAATGCCGTGGAATGCTCCCACGTCATAGACCACCAGGCCATCCAACGGAAGTTGTCGCCAGAACATTTCTTCCCTGGTTGGTTCGGACCATTCCGGCGTCCAGCCCAAGCCGCCGCGGCGTCGCATCCCACGGATTAGCCCGTGCCTAGCGGTGTAAGTCATCCCATCGAACACATTGCGGCTGATCCACGCAATCGCCCGGTGTCTTAGCGAATAATGCCGGAACGGGATGTCATCGGCAAGCATCAGTTGAATTACAAGCATCAGTCAAGTTCCAGAATCTCCCGAAGTCCGTCTTCGATCGCCTGAAGATGCTGAGCCGATAGATTTTCTATATGGCGCACCAGCCTGTCCTTGGCGATGGCGCGCACCTGGTCGATGACAGCCACTGCGGGCTGACCCGAACATTCCACGGTGACCAGGAGGGGAGGAGCGGCCTGCGGCGAACTGCTGAGGGGGACGACAACCACCGTTCGGCGGTGCTGGTTCACGACGCTATTGCTGATAACCACGCAGGGCCGCGTCTTCTTGATCTCAGCACCAATCGTGGGATCCAGGTTCGCCCACCAGATCTCACCTCGCCGGGGCATCTTTCCCGGTGGCATTCTCCCAATGCTCTGGCATGGCATCGGTAAGAGCGTCGAATTCGAGCTCGATTTCTCTCACCTGAGGATCTAGATTTGCGATCTCACAAGCCTGAATGAGCCGCCTCTCGCGTTCAGCCAGCTTGTCAGCCAAAGCATCCGCCACATAGCGAGAGCGGTCGCGAGCAGGGACCCGTCTTGTGAAATTCAAAGCCAGATCTTCCGGCAGCGAAAATGTCATCTTACGGCTTGCCATACAGCCATACTACCATATTGCAGCCTTGCTGGCTACGCCGCTACTCCTCGTCGCTGCCTCCAACCTTCAGGACCGCCAGGAACGCTTCTTGCGGAATCTCCACCCGGCCGACGCGTTTCATTCGCTTCTTGCCCTCTTTTTGCTTTTCGAGCAGCTTGCGCTTGCGCGAGATGTCGCCGCCATAGCACTTGGCCAAGACGTTTTTCCCCATCGCCTTGATGGTCTCGCGTGCGATCACTTTGTTGCCGATGGCCGCCTGCAGCGCCACTTCAAACATTTGGCGCGGGATCAGTTTGCGCAGCCGCTCGATCAGTATCTTGCCTCGCTCGTAGGCAAACTCTTTATGGACAATCATCGACAGCGCATCCACCGGTTCGCCCGCCACCAGCACGTCCAGCTTCACCATCGGGGAGACGCGATAACCCGAGAAGTGATAATCGAGCGACGCATAGCCGCGCGAGGACGACTTCAGGCGATCGTAGAAATCCAGCACGATCTCGTTCAACGGCAGCTCGTACAGCAGCAACACGCGCCCGGTTCCGATGTATTCAAACTTCTTCTGCGTGCCGCGCTTCTCTTCCAGCAGTTTCAGGATCTCGCCGACGTATTCCTCGCGCGTGATCACGGTCGCGTCGATGATCGGCTCTTCAATCTGTTTGATGGCCGAAGGATCCGGAAACCTGCTCGGATTGTAGACCTCGATAAGATCCCCGTTGAGCGCGGTCACCTTATAACGCACGCCAGGCGCGGTGGTGATCAGGTCGATCTGAAATTCCCGCTCCAAGCGTTCCTGAATAATTTCCAGATGGAGCAGACCGAGAAATCCGCAGCGAAAACCGAATCCCAGCGCGACCGAATTTTCTGGCTCGAAATTGAACGCACTATCGTTCAGCCGAAGCTTCTCTAACGCATCCCGCAATCGGCCGTGTTCGTGGGATTCCACCGGATAAAGCCCCGCAAACACCATCGGTTTGATTTCCTGAAAGCCCGGCAATGGCTCCGACGCAGGATTCTCAACGCTCATCACGGTGTCGCCGATCTGGGCGTCCGAGACGGTCTTGATGTTCGCAAACAGGAACCCGGCTTCACCGGCCGAAAGCTCAGAGCAGGGAACCGGCTTGGGCGATTGGTAGCCCAGTCCTTCCACCTCAGAGACGGCCCCCGTGGCAAACAGCTTGATCTTCTGGCCCAACCGCAGAGTTCCATCCACCACGCGAACCAGAATGATCACGCCGCGATAAGGATCGAACCACGAATCGAAGATCAGCGCCCGCAGCGGCGCATCCGGCGAGCCTTTGGGAGCCGGCACCAGCCGCACCACTGCTTCCAATACGTCCTTGATCCCGACGCCTTGTTTGGCGCTTACCAGGATCGCATCCTGCGCGGGAAGCCCGATCAATTGCTCGATCTGTTCGCGGATTTTCTCGGGCTCGGCCGACGGCAGATCGATTTTATTGATCACCGGAATAATTTCCAGATTGTGATTCAGCGCCAGGTAGGTGTTGGCGAGCGTTTGTGCTTCTACCCCCTGCGATGCATCCACTACCAGCAGCGCGCCCTCGCAGGCCTGCAGGCTGCGCGAAACTTCGTAGGTGAAATCGACATGGCCGGGCGTGTCGATCAGGTTGAGTTGATACATCTGGCCATCGTCGGCTTTGTAATTCAGCCGCACCGCGTGCGCTTTGATGGTGATGCCGCGCTCGCGCTCCAGGTCCATGGTGTCGAGCACCTGCTCCATCATTTCGCGCTGCTGCAGCGCACCAGTGGCTTCAAGCAGGCGGTCCGCGAGCGTCGACTTGCCGTGGTCGATGTGCGCGATGATACTAAAATTCCGGATAAAAGCGGGATCCATGCGGTAGAATGAGGCTGAAACTCAAGTATCCCATATCCCGCCAAAGTGACTGAAGGAAAACCGATCGATGAAAATCTCGATGCCGGCGGCCTGAAACTCGCCATCGTGTGTGCGAGATTCAACCACGTCATCACGGACAAGCTCGAAGCTGGCGCCTTGGACGCCTTGCGGCGCTTGCGCGTAGCCGAAAGCGACATCGACGTAGTGAGGGTTCCTGGCGCCTGGGAATTGCCAATGGCGGCTAAGGCGATCGCGCTCGGTAAACGCCCCGACGCCATCATCGCCATAGGTGCCGTCATTCGCGGAGATACGCCGCATTTCGAATATGTCGCTGGACAAGCGGCCAGCGGTCTGATGGCCGTGCAACTGGATACCGGCATTCCCGTGGTATTTGGAGTGCTGACCACCAACACGCTGGAACAGGCCCTGGATCGCGCGGGCGGGAAAGACGGCAACAAGGGATACGACGCGGCAATGACTGCGATCGAGATGGCCGGCCTGATCCGCCGCCTGCGAAAATAGGATCATATGGCGGCCCGTCACCGATCACGCCAGCGCGCCCTGCAGGTTCTCTATCAATGGGACATGACCAAGCGTCCCGTGGATGAGGCGATTCGCGCCTTCTACGACACCCTGGACGCGGACAAAATAGCCGAGGCATCTATGGAAGGAGCCGAGCCCATGGAAGAGCCGGATGAGGATGAGCCGGCCCCATTGGGACGCGACGAGTTCATGGAAGAGCTGGCGCGCGGCGCGTCGGAAATGGCGCCCGATATCGACCATCGCATCGCCGAGAAATCGGCGAACTGGAAGCTGGAAAGAATGCCGATCGTCGATCGCAATATTCTGCGCCTCGGTATCTATGAAATGAGCCGCCAGGACACTCCCGCCGCCGTGGTGATCGATGAGGCTCTGGAGTTGGCGCGCCAGTTTTCGGGCGAGGAGTCGGTGGCGTTCATCAACGGCATCCTGGACGCGGTTCACAAGGAAATAAAAGCTCCGCACGCATGAAGATCCTGATGGTGGCGTCCGAGGCCACACCCTTCGCAAAAACAGGTGGACTGGCGGATGTTTTGGGAGCGCTTCCGCGCGCCCTGGCCGAGCGCGGCGAACAAGTGGCCGTGATACTTCCCGCTTATCGGGAAAACAGCTATCCGTACGCCACGCGCGAAGCTTACCGCAATCTCTGGATTCCCATCGGCCCCGGCTACATGGTGGACCTGCAGGCGACCACCGATCGCGGCGTCACCTACTATTTCGTGCAGTGCCCCGCTCTATACGATCGCGAAGGCATCTACGGTACTCCTGCGGGTGATTACCCGGATAACCACGTACGCTTCGCCGTCCTTTCCATGGCGGCCATCGGCGTGGCGCGCTATTTGTTCCGGCCCGATGTTTTGCACCTGCATGATTGGCAGGCGGCGCTGACGCCGGTCTATATCGGCGAACATTTTCCGGGCGACCCCACGTTCATGGGCGTCAAGACCCTGCTGACCATTCACAACCTCGGCTATCAGGGCCTTTTCCCGCCGGGGGCGCTGGCGGAAATTGCGCTGGAGCCGAAGCTGCTGAATCCGGATCAACTCGAATTCTTCGGCCGCGTCAATTTCCTCAAGGCGGGCATCGCCTGGAGCGACGCGGTGAGCACTGTCAGTCCCAGCTACGCGCGCGAGATTCAAACGCCCGAGTACGGATTTGGTTTGGACGGATTCCTGCGCCGGCATGGTCCAGTTGCTGGGATTCTCAACGGTGTCGATTACAACGAGTGGAATCCCGAGCACGACACCCATATCGCTCAGCGGTACTCGCTCAGTGACCTTTCCGGCAAGCGCGCCTGCAAACAGGCACTGCTGGCAGAGTACGGCCTGCCCCTGGACAACCTGGACCGGCCGCTACTCGCCATCATTTCCCGCTTCGCCGCGCAGAAGGGCTTCGATATTCTGGCGGACGCCGCCGCGCGCCTGCTCGGGGAGGATCTGAATCTGGTGGTGCTGGGATCGGGCGATCTGCCCTACGAATCGATGTTCCGCGCGCTGGCCCAGACCTATCCGCACAAGGTGGGTCTTCGGGTAGGCTACGACACCGGTTTGTCGCACAGAATTGAAGCCGGCGCCGATATGTTCCTCATGCCCAGCCGTTATGAGCCTTGCGGCCTGAACCAGATTTACAGCCTCAAATACGGGACGGTCCCGGTGGTCCGCGCCACCGGAGGCCTGATTGATACCATTGATGATACCATTGACACTGGTACCGGATTCAAGTTTCGCGACTATTCTGGCGATGCATTGTTGGAGACTGTGCGCGTGGGGTTGAAGGCGTATCAGGATCTGAATCAGTGGGTTCAACGGATGCGGCGAGGCATGGAGAAAGACTTCTCCTGGAGCGCCTCGGCGGGCGAGTACCTGGGCCTGTACCGGCGGCTGGTTGCGAGTTGAATCTTTTTTCCGGTTATTACATCAATTCTGAGGGGAGCGATAAGGAAAGAATATGGCTGGTGCGAATACATTGACGTTTACGGATGCGGGCTGGGACACAGAAGTGCTGAACTCCGACGCCCCGGTTCTGGTGGACTTTTGGGCGGAGTGGTGCGGGCCCTGCCGCATGATGACGCCGACCATCGACGCCATCGCGGAGGCTTATGCCGGACGCGTGAAAGTCGGCAAGCTGAACGTGGACGAAAACGGCGCCACCAGCATGCGCTACAACGTGCGCGGCATTCCCACGCTGTTGCTCTTCAAGGGCGGCAAGGTGGTGGAGCAGAAGGTGGGAGCCGTCGGCAAGACTGACGTCCAGAAGATGCTGGACGCACACGTCGCCGCGGCGCAGAGCGCCTAAGCGCCCGGCACTTAGGCCGGCGTGGTGAGCGCGCCTTCAGACGCCGATCCCACGAGAGCAACGTATTTGGCGAAAACGCCCGAGCGGTAACGCGGCTCGGGCGTTTTCCATTTTGCGAGCCTTTCCCGCACTATATTCTCTGGCACTTCCAGATTGATGGTGCGATTGGCGATGTCAATGTGGATGGTGTCGCCTTCGTGCACTGCCGCGATCGGCCCTCCGACAGCAGCTTCGGGCGCGACATGGCCGACGCAGAATCCACGCGTAGCGCCGCTGAACCGCCCGTCGGTAAGCAGCGCGACGCTGTCCGAAAGCCCCGCTCCGACAATCGCGCTGGTGACGCCCAGCATTTCTCGCATCCCTGGTCCGCCGCGCGGTCCTTCATAGCGGATCACCACGATATCGCCCGGCCGAATCTTTCCTCCGGTAGCCGCCGCCATGGCTTGCTCTTCGGTCTCGAAGACGCGCGCCGGACCGCGCTGCTCGCTGCGCTCAATGCCAGTCACCTTAATCACGCATCCATCCGGCGCCAGAGACCCGCGCAGAATCACCAACCCGCCGCTCTTCTTGATCGGTTTGTCCAGCGGATGGATTACCTCCTGCCCCGGCGTTTCCTTCGCTTCGGACGCTTCGGCAGCCAGCGTCCGTCCGGTCACCGTGATGGCCGATCCGTCCGCGTAGCCGCCATCCACCAGGCGCTTCGCAATGACCGGGATTCCGCCTGCTTTATCGACGTCCACCGCCACGAACTTGCCCGCCGGCTTCAGGTCCACCAGGAGCGGCGTGCGCTCGCTGATGGTCTGGAAGTCGTCGATGTCGAGCGGCACACCGGCTTCGCGCGCGATCGCCAGCAGATGCAGCACGGCGTTGGTGGAGCCTCCCGTAGTGGCCACGGAAGCGATAGCATTGTCAATCGCCTTGCGCGTCACAATATCGCGCGGCCGCAGGTTGCTTTTCACCAGATCCAGGATCAGGCGGCCGCAGCGCGCCGCTACGCCGTGCTTGCGCGCGTCTACTTGTGGAACAGCGGCCGTACCCAGCGGCGAAAGCCCGATCAGTTCCATTACGGTCGCCATGGTGTTCGCCGTGAACTGGCCTCCGCACGCGCCCGCGCCGGGACACGCGGAGTTCTCGATCTCTAGAAATTCCTCATCCGACATCCGGCCCGCCGAATTTGCGCCCACGGCTTCATAAACATCCTGGATGGTCAGATCGCGCCCCTTATGATGCCCCGGCAGGATGGACCCGCCATAAAGAATCAGAGCCGGCGTATTCAGCCGCAGCAGCGCCATGGCCGCGCCGGGGATGGTCTTATCACACGCCACCAGCGCAACGATGCCGTCGAACATGTGCCCGCGCGCCACCAGCTCAATGGAGTCGGCGATCAGGTCCCGGCTGACCAGCGACGCCTTCATTCCTTCGGTGCCCATGGTGATGCCGTCGCTAATCGCGATGGTGTTGTACTCCATGGGCGTTCCGCCCGCCTGGCGGATCCCTTCCGCGACGTCTTGCGCCAGCTCGCGCAACTTGAAATTGCACGGCATAGTGCCAATCCAAGTGTTCGCGATCCCGATAAGCGGCTTCTTCATGTCCTCGTCGGTGAGGCCAATGGCTTTCAGGAACGCGCGTGCCGGGGCGCGGTCCTTGCCCTGTGTGATGGTGTAACTATTCAGCTTCATGGGTAAAGAACCAGTGTACCTGGAGCTTGCCCTATTATGATGAAAGCGTGACCGCGCCCGAAATCAAACGCCTGGCCCGCGAATGTGGTTTCGAACTTTCGGGTGTCGCATCCGCTGAGCCTTTGGCCGAC
>CAVRZH010000195.1:0-89780 GCA_963725455.1 Bryobacterales bacterium | reverse complement strand
AGTGTCACGCGCTGCGTTGCTGTCTAACAGCAAGCGCTTGAATGCTTTTTGGATCGCTGGTAAGGTTGAGGCATGCCGAAACGCTCCGATGCCCGCGCACTGAAAAACCTCATCGACCAAGCCTACCGAATCGTTTCCTCCAAGCCCGTTGCGGCGGGCGGTATCGAGAGCTTGGAAGAGATCCTATACTCCGCTCGAATGCTCGCGAAGGATCTGCTCAGTAGCCCCGCATCCGTACCAGCGGCCACGCTGGGGAAGTTGGGCGGCGAGAAGACGGCGGAGCGTGGACCGGAGTATTTCCGCAAGATCGCCGCGATGCGGAAGACCCGGTCGGGCGGAAGGCCATCCAAACCGTAATCCGGTTCTGTGACGCTTGTGACGCAGCAACGCACAAAACAGCGCTAAAACAAAAACCACAGAAAATGGTTGACACTACTTTTCGCCGGGGCGCATAATACCTTCGTACGAAGTCGAAGGTTCAAAAACTGGAGGTAGTGCGCTGATGGCTTTCGTCATTTTTTCCAAGCACGCGAACAGACACAATCAGCCCCCGACAATCTCAATCGGCAAACAGGGTAGGATACAAGTCAACAAGTCAGCCTGCGAACTGTTCGGCGATTTGAGCGCCATTCAGGGCGTTTTATTGTTGTGGGACAAGGACGCCAACAAACTCGGCATAAAAGCCCTGCCAAGGAAAGATAAGCGGGCATATCGCTTCAACGTGAATCGCGCTGGCGGAGCCGCATTGTCGGCGAAGAGCTTCATTGAGTTCATCGGCTATGATCGCGACAAAACGCAGTGGTTTCCGGCGCAATGGAACCGCAGCGAAGAGTTGATTGAAGCCAAACTTGTAAACGTTGGCGCTCTATCGGCTCAGCAGGTAGCAAAGCAAATCGATGACTATCGACGCCAACGCAAGGTGTCGTAAGAAGCCCAAAAACATTAAGGGGCAAGCTGAGAGTTCACCTCAACCTACCCCGAAACCGTAGTTCCCTAATCGGTGTACGAAGTCGAAAAAGGAGGCATTTGTGTGCCTAGGTCTCAGGTGTATTGTACGCAATCGCGGACCACCAATCAACGAAAAAGTACTTCATCAAAAACAAGAGTTTGGAAGGCGCATACGCGGGAAGTTTCGGCTTCCCGCGCCCCGTGGCCGGAGAGCTAATCGCGGAAGGTTCTGCGACGGGAGCCGCTAACTCCCGAGCAATGGGTCCGATCCCCACTCCGGTCTACTTTTTCATTCTAGATTGAAACAGCTCTATTGACTAACAGCAAGCGCTTGCTGTAGAATTGAGATATGACGGTGACAGTAGAAAACACTCCCGCGATTAGCTGCCCCAAGTGCGGCTCTGAATCCAGCAAACGCTTTGGCCGTCATCGCAACGGATTGCAGCGCTATCGCTGCCTTACTTGTCATGCGACGTTCACCGAAGGCCACGCGCCCGCTTTTCGCACCGAAGATTACCTGAAAGAGAAACGCGGAATCGCTGCGCTCCGTATGCTTGTGGAAGGTTGCTCCGTTCGCTCCGTCGAGCGCATGACCGGCATCCGGCGCGACACGATCATCGATCTGCTCTTGATCGCGGGCGAGCGCTGCGAAAAGCTCATGGACCGCACTATCCGCGATGTTCCGGCGACAGAGATCCAGTGCGACGAGATTTGGGGCTACGTCGGAAAGAAGGAAGGCCACAAAACCCGGGACGAATACCAGAACGATTCCATCGGCGACATGTGGACCTGGGTCGCGCTGGAGCGCAAAAGCAAGCTCGTTCTCGCGTTCACCGTGGGCCGTCGTACCTTGGACGAAGCATTCAAGCTCACGCTGAAGATTCGCCGCGCAACGTCACCCCACCAGCGCTTTCAGCTAACCAGCGATGGCTTGCAAGCCTACCGCACGGCTGTGGATGAAATGCTGTCTGATCGCTGCGACTTCGCGCAGCTCATCAAGTTCTACTCTCAGCCGATCCAGAACGAGCAGCGCTATTCGCCAGCAAGGATGGTGGAGGCTGTCCCAGTTGTGATGAGCGGCAACCCTGACCCGAAGAAAATCTGCACGTCGCATGTCGAGCGTCAGAACCTCACGATGCGGATGCAGATTCGTCGCCTCACGCGGCTGACGAATGCGTTCTCTAAGAAGTACGAGAGTCACCGCGCGGCAATGGCGCTGCACTTTGCGCACTACAACTTTTGCCGGTTACACGGATCGATCCGCGTGACGCCCGCGATGGAAGCGGGGATCACCGATCACATGTGGCAACTTTCCGAACTATTGGCGTGATACTCTCGACCCATGCAGTGGTTCGAAGTCGGAGATGAAGAGCGCTATCAGGCCTGGGTAGCCGCCAATCCGGACGGATTCGTTCTCAATGGCGAAATCTTCCACGCGGTGAGTGCTGACTGCCACCACTTCGCAAAAGCAAGTACTTCGAGCTATCCGAAAGGCTGTGACGCAACCCAAGAGGGGATCAAACAGGCGCGCCCCGGAACACGTTTGTGTTCGATCTGCGCGGGGAGAATATAGTCGGACTGGCGGCTTAGCAGTCTCTCCTCTTGACAAGTTCATACTGTGCTGATCTCAGCCACGTAAGCCGTTGATTCCAGTCATAGAATACTTATTCAGGAAAGTCAGCAACGCACTGCGTGACACTACCTATCATTGGCGGGAATTGCGCGACAGAACGAGCCACTTTATTTCGAGCAGCGAGCTCTTACTTGGTATATACTCGCGGGAGTCCCACAAATGAGATCAATAATTGCAATCACCCTCTGCATTTTTGTCCCAATGGCGGCTTTCGCCGCCGATAATGGCTACAAACTGGCCTATGATGGCGGCTCTATTCCCGACGTCAAAACGGGAGCCAGCCTGAAGCTGCACATTGACTCCAACCAGATCCGGTTCGTGAAGGATAAAACAGACGTCATAACGATTCCGGCTTCCTCCGTCACCGAAATCAGTTACGGGCAGGACGTCCATCGGCGAGTGGGCGCAGCCATTGGCCTGGCTGTGGTCTCGTTCGGCATTGGGGCGCTCATGGCGCTGACCAAGTCCAAAAAGCACTTCATTGGTCTCACCTGGGATGACGGCGGAAAAAAAGGCGGCGCAGCGTTTCAGGCCGACAAGAACGATTATCGAGGCGTGCTGGCTGGCCTGGAGGGTATCACGGGCAAGAAGGCAATTAACTCCGACACCCTGACAGTAAAGAACTGAGCTCAAACGTCCGCGGATTCCAGAGGCCTCTGCTTGGGTGAGCCAAGCCGCCCGGGCCCGCGGTCCACAAAGGACCGCAGTGCGGCGGATCCGATTCCGCCGATGGAAGTCAACTGAATGTAGAATTGGGAGCACGGTGCGCCGAAACTTATCTCTTCGACGCCCCGTGCTAGAATGAAGGCGATCTTATCCCACCCGATGTCCGCGCAACCCGATCTTTCTAAGCTCAGCGTTGGCCAGTTCGCGGAGCGTTTCCGCGGCGAAATGATCCCGCTCAGCAACACCTTTTCTTACTTCTGCGCTTCGGTGCCGTTGAGCGAGGAGGACGTCAAGGAGTATCTGGAAGAGCCCATCGCCGCCCTGCCGCCCGCCATTTCGGCGCTGCTGCCCAAGGTTTCCATCATGCTGGTTCCCTATCTGGAGCGCGTGGATGGGAAAGAAAAAGGGACCGTCCGGCGGGATGAGTTCGTGGTCACGGAAAAACCGCCCGACAGCCGCGCTTCCTGGGCAACTCAAGTCCGCTTTGACAATAATGAAGAGGTGCTGGTTTTCGCTCTGAAGGATCAGGACGTCTCCGAGTATCACTACCGCTTCTATCACGTGCTGGCGACGCTGGCCGCCGATCATGGCTCGGAAGAGGCTTTGTCGCAGTACAGTTCGCTGTTGCGCGAGGAGCTGAACGCGCGCGTACACGGCGAAGTGGACGAAGAGAGCTGGCACATGAAGCAGGCCCTTATGCGGCGCGATACCAACATCCGCAAGGAAACCAAGCCGTTTCGCGACTATGTCCGGCAATCGCTAATCGATACCCTCACGCTGTACCTGCACGGCATCTGCTGCGATATCGATGTGGAAACCGGCCCGCGCCAGTTGCCCAGCCGGCACATGCGCAAGCGGTTGAATCTGCTGTATAGCCTGTACCCTCCGCCCGACACCTACGCGGTTTTCCCCGA
The DNA here is from genome assembly GCA_963725455.1 of Bryobacterales bacterium. Lineage (GTDB taxonomy): Bacteria > Acidobacteriota > Terriglobia > Bryobacterales > Bryobacteraceae > Palsa-89. The sequence goes on along the minus strand of CAVRZH010000195.1, from coordinate 85,619 downwards.
ACATCAGGAACGCGCCCAGTAGCCGGTCGGCAATTCCGTTTACGAATCATTACAGCGCCGCCGTAACGGACCCTAGGCCGGGCACGTTCAAAGGTGCATGGTGTCTGAGTGGGCGCTCGATCCCGATGCGGCCTTGATGGTGAAGGTGTGCGGGGGGCATGAGCCCAGCTTTGAGACGCTGCTCGCGCGGCACCGCAGCCAGGTGGTCAATCATCTGTATCGCTTGGTGCGCAATCGGGCCATCGCGGAGGAATTGGCGCAAGATGTCTTCCTGCGCGTATACCGTTTCCGCAATCGCTACCAGCCGGAGGCCAAGTTCAGCACCTGGCTCTTCCGGATCACCACTAACGTCGCACTGAATTGGCGCAGGGATACGCGGCGCGAAACCGCGCATCTGCGGCTGGACGCGGCCCTGCACGATAGCCGCCGGATCCAGGTTCCGGACCAAACCCTGCGTGCCGACCAGCAGTTGCTGGCGGAGCATCACGCCCGGGAAATCCGCGATGCCATCGAAAGCCTGCCAGCCAAGCAACTGGCCGCGGTAGTGATGCACAAGTATGAGGGCATGGACTACGCGGCCATCGCGGAAGTGCTGGAATGCTCCATTCCCGCGCTGAAGTCGCTGCTGTTCCGCGCCTATGAGACGCTGCGCCGCCGTCTGGCGCACTTTGCTCCGCCGTCGCTCGCCTAAGCCTGCCGCACGCGTTATATAATGGCCCCCGGCCGTCGAGGAGGCCATCCGATGAAAGCCATGCTTTTGCTTCTGGCGGCGATCCCCGCTCTGGCGCAGATGGATTTTTCCGGCGAGTGGGCTCCCGTTCAGGACGAAGACAACACGGGTAATCCTTATATTGGCGAGTTCATCGGAATTCCTTTGAGCCACGCCTCGCTGCTGCGCTCCGAAGCCTGGGAAGCATCGTATCAGACGCTGCCGGAATGGCAATGCCGGCCGCACGGAGCGATGTACATCTCGCGCGGCCCCTCGCAGGTGCGGATCTGGAAAGAAGTGGACCCGGTGACGCGCCAGATCACGGCCTGGCACGCCGAATGGCTGCGCTCTATCGACAATCCTTACTATATGGACGGCCGGCCGCGCCCTTCCGAATTCGCGGCGCACACCTGGGGCGGCTTCTCCACCGCCGAATGGGTGGGCGAAATGTTGAAGATTACTACCACGCACCTGAAAGAGGATTATTACCGGCGAAACGGCGTCCCCTCCAGCGATCTGGCCACGCTTACGCAATATTGGATACGGCGCGGCGATTACCTGACGTGGATCCTGATTGCCTATGATCCGGTCTATTTGACTGAGCCCATGATTCGCAGCTCGGAGTATCGGCTGGCGTTGAATCAGCAGATTCCGCCGTATCCCTGCGACGTGGTGGAGGAAGTGGTGCGGCCCAAAGGCGAAGTGCCGCACTATATGCCAGGCGCTAACCCGTTTCTCGGCGAGTTCGCAAAGAAATACAGCTTGCCGCTGGAAGTAACCTTGGGTGGTCCGGACACCATGTATCCGGAAGCCGCCAGAAAATTGATCCGCGCGGCGAATGGTGAGGCGTCGAAAAAATGAGGCTCGTTCTGCTGTTGCTCCTCAGCGTGGCCGCGTTTGCGCAGACCACGCAGCACGTCGAGATCGTTCCTGTCCGTGGACACATTTATCTCCTTGCAGGTGCGGGTGGCAATATCACGGTTTCGATCGGCCCCGACGGAGTTCTGCTGGTGGATTCGGGACTGGCGCAGATGAGCGATCAGGTTCTCGCCGCCCTGCGCGAATTGCAGCGGCGCGTTAATGTGAATGGAGCTCCGGCCAAGCCCATTCGCTACATCATTAACACGCACCTGCATCCGGATCATATCGGCGGCAACGAGAAGATCGGCGAAGCGGGCAAAACCATCACGGGTGGCAATGTGGTCGGCGATATTGGCGACGCCGCGGAAGGCGCCACCATCGTCGCGCATGAGAAGGTGCTGGACCGGTTAAGCCCCAACGGTACGCCTACGGTGTCCTTCAAAGCCTTGCCGACTCTGACTTTCCTGAGCGATCAAATGAAGCTCAGCCAGTTTTTCAACGGCGAAGGAATCCAGATTTTCCACGAAAAGGCGGCCCACACCGACGGTGACAGCATTGTGTTTTTTCGCGGATCGGATGTTATCAGCGCGGGCGACATTTTTCTGACCACCAGTTATCCCATCATCGACCTGGCGAACGGGGGTAGCTTGCAGGGGATTATCGACGGATTGAATCATATTCTGGATCTGTCCGTGGCCGAGTTCCGGACCGAAGGCGGGACGTTGATTATTCCCGGCCACGGCCGCATCTGCGATACGGCAGACGTCGCATATTATCGCGACATGGCGACCATCGTTCGGGACCGCATCCGCGCCATGCTCAAGAAAGACATGACTCTGGAGCAGGTGAAAGCGGCCAAGCCAACCGGGGATTGGGATCCGCGCTACGACCAGAACACATTCTGGACGCCGGACATGTTTGTCGAGGCGGCGTACAAGAGCTTAAGCGAGGGGAAATGAGGATGTCGCGCCTGCTGGTTCTGGTATTGCTGGCCGGGGCTGCGCACGCTCAAAATCGCTCCGCGCAAGCCGCGGCGCCTATCGATCTCACCGGCTATTGGGTTTCGCAGATCGTGGATGAGTGGCGCTTTCGGGTGACGCCGAAGAAGGGCGATATCGCGTATTTGCCCATTAACGCCGAAGCGCGGAAGATCGCACTGGCTTGGGATCCGGACCGGGATACCGCCGAAGGCGCGCAATGCAAAGCTTACGGCGCCGTGGGATTGATGCAGAGGCCGGGGCGGCTGCATGTGTCGTGGAAAGATGAAAACACTTTGCAGATCGACGCGGACGCGGGAACTCAGACGCGGGTTCTGCATTTCGGCCAGGCAGCGCAAGAGACCGGCGAGCCCACTTGGCAGGGATATTCAATTGCTCAGTGGCAGGTAAAAAATCCCGGCCGAGGTGCTGCGCCCGCGCCCCCGCATGACGGCGCCTTGAAGGTGGTGACCACGAAAATGCGCGCTGGATACATTCGCAAGAACGGCGTGCCTTATAGCGCGGGTGCGGTGCTGACTGAATATATGAATGTCCTGACCGGTGCGCAAGGCGATGTGTACCTGGCGGTAACCGCGCTGGTGGACGATCCCGCTTATCTAAACCAGGTTTTCGTCCGGACCTACACCTTCAAGAAGCTCCCCGACGCGTCGGGCTGGGAACCGACGCCCTGTTGGAATAAGTAGCCGGAATCAATGAACTGGGCGAGCTATGCGGTTCTCTCGGCCTTCTTCGCGGCCCTAGTGGCTATTTTCGGTAAGATCGGGGTGCAAGGCATCGACAGTAATCTGGCAGTGGCGTTCCGTACCGCCATCATTGTGTTCTTCGCCTGGGGTATTGTGTTCTTGCAAGGCAACGCTTCGGACATTTTCAAAATTTCCCGGCACACGTTTGCGTTCCTTTTCCTCTCCGCGATCGCGACGGGCCTATCCTGGCTGTTTTACTACCGGGCCCTGCAATTGGGCGAAGCGTCGCGCGTGGCGCCGATCGATAAGCTGAGCGTGGCGCTGGCGGTGACGATGGCATTCATCTTTTTAGGCGAGAAGCCGCATCTCGGCAACGTGCTGGGCGCCGTGCTGATCGTCATCGGAGTGTTAGTGACGGTTTTTGTCAGATAGGAAAAGGGAGGCCGGATGAGCGGAAACGAAGAGCTTGTTCTTAAGGCAGTCGAGAGAGTCAAGCCTGACTGGATATCGAACGCGATGATCGAATCCAAGAGCGGCGTCGCGCCGCACCAGCAGGTTTTCCAGATAACCAGGAAGCTCATGAGCGCTGGCTACATTGAAGGCGAAAAAAGAGGGGGCGATTGGTTCTTCCGCGCTACGGGCTCGCAGCCCGCTGTGGAGGCGGCTCCGCCGCCCGACGCCCTGTCGCCTGGCGTCCAAGGAGAGAGGGCGTGCGCACGATTCGAGTCACGCGCCCGCGAGGTCCTAAGTTCGCGTCTTGGAGTCCCGCTCCTTGCAAGAAATCTTCCTAACGTTCCGAAGAAGTTCGATCTGGTGTCCTCTGATGGCACGTTCGTTGGAGATGCAAAGTATTTCGACATGGTAAGGGGAGTGGGAACGCCCTCGGCAAAGTTTTCCATTATTGCCGAGCATGTTTGGTTGCTGGAGAAGACGAATGCGCTGAGCAAATTCTTGGTTTTCGGTAACAATCGACGCGTCCCGAAGGACTGGCTCAAGAAGTACGGGTATCTCGCGGAGGGAGTAGCTTTTCTTTTTCTCGACGACGACGGGGAACTAGAGGTTTTGGCCGATTCCAGTGGCGCCTTCACTTGATCGTTAGAGACAGAAACTTAGGTCTCTTGTTCGTCGGATTCTTCCGACTCCAACGCGTCCAGCACTTCAGCCACTTCGGGCTGGCTCGCAAAGCGCTTCAGCACGCGAATCGATTGACCGGCTGAAAATCCCGCGTAGCGCAGACGACGAAACGCGCCAGCCAGGTTTTTTTCCTCGCTGAGGAACGTGCCCAGCTGCTTGCCGCGATACTTGCGGCGCAGAAATTCTTCGATCAGATTGGCTTCGTCGGTTTGCTGGTAGGTTTTCTCCGTCACTTGCTCGGCCAGCTTCGGGGCCACGCGCCGCTGCCGCAAATCCCGCAAAACGCGCAGCTTTCCGAGGCCCTGATTCTGTAGACGCGCGGCGGCGTAATTTTCGGCAAAACGCCGGTCGTTCAGGTATCCGGCATCCTTCAGTTTTGAGAGCACGGTGTCCACGTCCTCATCACTTTGCGCACGGCGGCGAAGTTTCTCGCGCAGCTCCGCGGAGGAATGCGCGCGCGCGCCCAAAGCTCGTAATGCAACGTTTAAGAGCTTTTCGCGGTCTAACGGCTGTGGCTGTCGTTTCGCCATGACAAACGAACACTAACAGATTCGAGACTGCTATTGTAGAGGAGAGTCTGAACTTATTGGAAAGAAAGGACGGCTAACAATGGACGACGATAACAAATTTTCGTACTTTTTTCTGGGGTTGGGACTGGGGGTGGCGGCGGGGCTATTGTTTGCTCCGAAATCGGGGCCGGAAACCAGGGACCTCTTGATGTCCAAGGCTGACGAGGGGAAAGAATACCTCAAGAAGCGAACCTCCGAGGTGCGCGACCAGGCGACGGACGTGCTGGAACGCGGTAAGTCGACAGTCACCCGCCAACGCGACAATCTGGTGGCTGCGGTGGAAGCGGGCAAGCAGGCCTATCGCGAAGCGGTAAGCGCTACGCCGGCCGACGGCGAAGTGATCTAAGTTGTAGGGTCACCATGAGCGAGATCACTCTGCTGTACGTGATGGCCGGTTTCGTCATTGTCGCTGCTATCGCGCTCTGTATTCAGGCGGGTATGCTAGCTGGGATTTACAAAACCACCAAGTCTCTGCAGGCGAAGATTGATCCGCTCGTGCCGAAGGTGGAGAGCCTGGTCGAAAAGGCCAACACCACCGTGGAGCAGAGTGGCCGGCAAATCACGGAGATCACCACGCGTGCCAGCGCGATTTTGGAATCCAGCAAAGAGATCGTAGATTCCACCAAGCGGCAGCTGGCTATTGTGGAGGACGTGGTAGGCGACGCCGCCGCGCGCGCCAAGGTGCAAATGGAGCGCGTGGAGCTGGTGCTGGACGACACACTGAGCCGCGCGCACGAAACAGTGGCTGTAGTTCACGATGGCATTATGCGGCCGTTGCGCGAGGTGAACGGAATCGCGGCGGGTGTGCGGGCAGCGCTGGGTTCACTGGCGCGCGGAAATCGTCCGACGGTGGACCGGGCCACTAGCGACGAGGAGATGTTTATCTAAACCTGGATGTTTATCTAGGCCTGGTTTACTGCGACGGAGGCGGGGCGGTGGGAGCGGCCGAGCTGCCGGAACTGAACGGACTGGAAGTGGTGGAACTGCTCCCAAAACTTGAGCTGCTACCGCTGGTCGAATTATTTCCAGAAGTCGAGTTGTTTCCAAAAGCCGAACTGCCTCCGAACGCGCTGTTGGTTCCGTTCTGATTTTGTTGCATCTGCTGCTGCACGTTCTGTTGTGCGTTCACCGCCGCGGCTCCCATTACGGTCTTATCTTTCTTCACGTCGTAAACAAACTCCCACTCCTTATACTTGCTGCGCTCGTTAACCACGTGAATTCCTTTGCCTGACGCGGTACTGGCAACACCCGCGATCCCTCCGGTATTTCCGGAAGTGAATCCTGAGATGGAAGACGGAGGCTGGCGCGGTGTGGTGAGAAGGTTCTGGATCAGGCTGGATGCGCTTTGGGGCGGCCCTGATGCACCGGTGGTGGGTTGTCCTGGGACTTGCTGCCCTGGACCGGGAGTTGGCTGATAACCGGAAGGCTGCTGATAAGGGCTGGGCGCCCCGGGTGTTTGGCCGGGGTTCGCCGCTTGATTCAGTCCTGGGGGAAATTGTATGGGAACCGCGGGAGGCTGGGATGGTTGCGATGGATCTTGCGGGACCTGTCCGGGAAGCGGGGGCTGGCCGGCGGCGGGCTGCGACGGGTCTGCTGGCTGGCCAGGTTGTGAGGGCTGATTCGGATCCGCCGGCTGTTGCCCAGGCTGGCCTGGCAAAGGCTGCTGTCCCGGTTGCCCTGGTTGCTGCGGCTGGCCGGGCTCGGGCTCCTGCGGAGCAGGCTGATCGCCGACGGGTTCGCCGGAAACTCCCCCTGGGACCCCGCCGCCAGCTGCTCCGTTCCCTCCAATGATGCGGTCGCTCGGTCTTTTGAGCGCCATGTTCAACGGATCAGGCGGCTGAGCATTCGGATCGTTCGGATTGCTTAGATTGTTGGGATCGCCAGCCGGGGGCGGGTTGGAGCTGGCGGTTTGCGAAGAGCCGGATGCCTGCGAAGAGCCGAAAGCCGAAGAGCCGAAAGCTGATGACCCTTGAGACGCATTCGGTCCGCTGCCGGTGCTGCTGCCGGGGAGTGGCGCGGGAGGCTGAACCAGCGAATCGGTAAGCTGCCCGGCCGGCCCGACATGCAGCAAACGGAAATCCTTGCCCGTTAGCGGGTCCTTATAACGATGGCGTAGGAAACGAATATTGCGCGTGGTCTCCAGATCGTCCAGCGTTTGGGGATAAAGGTGATACTTGCGGTAGAAGAGCTGGATGGCGCGCTCATATTGCAAGCCCCGATCAATGGCCATCTGCTCTTTCGTCCGCTGCGATTCAAACGCGATGCGCGGAACTTCCATGTACAGCGTGATGGCGATAGCAGCGGCCATCACAAATACCAGCAGCAGCGCGAAACCGGACTCCTGGCTCCGCGCTTCGGCCCGCCTCGTTTGGGCAGCCTTCATCCCATCATCTCCGCCACCAGCGGCAGAGTCTGCTGGTTGTTGGTCTTAAACTCGGTATCTTCCACCACGGCCGAATTGACGCCAATCCGGACAATCTTATAGCGCTTCTTGATCATGTCGCCTTCGCCCGCAATGACGATGTCTTCGCCATCCAGGAAGAACGCGCGCTTGTCCCCCACCTTCGATTTATTGACGAAGCCATAAAACTTGAGCGGTATGGGTGGCGCCTTCGGCTCGGGCGGCGCTACCACCGGCGGGGGCGGCTTCGGACCAACGAAGCGGCGGGCGATCGCGATCTTGTCCGGCTCCTTCAAAAGCTTCAGTTGCTCGGGCGGCGGGGCGGCCGCGATCTCAAACAGCGAACGCGTGCTCGCGTCGGCGTTGACGGTCTTGAGCTTGGCGAGCAAGTCCAGGCGCAAGGTGGGATCGATACTCGCCGTATCGACGTTCTTGGGCTTCAAAGTCGGCCGGAATTCCCGCGTGGTTCCGGAGGTCTGCTGTACCACGCGGTACGAGGAATGGGCGATGGGCCCCGGCGCTAAGGTGGGCGAAGCCGCCACCGAAGTGCGGTTTACGACCGGCGCGGAAGATGGTCCTCCACCCGAGTTGCTGTTGGAAAAATAGAAATAGCCGGCCACGGCGACTAAGCCCACCAACAGACCGATCTTCTTCGGGTCGGCGCCCACCTTGGAGGGGATGACGTTCATTGCGCCGAGCCATCCTCCTGTACGAAGGTGTCCAGCTTCAGCGAAACGTTCAGCCGGCCGCCGGATTGCTGCGGCGTCGCATTCAGGCTCTCGATGATCAATAAACGATCCGACTTATCCAGCAGATTGATGAAATGGATCAGATCCGGATACAAGCCTTCGAAGTTGGCCGAAATCTGCATCATATCCAGGTTATCGCTTCCATCCACCGCCTCCAAAGCATAAGCGCTGTCGCGCGAAGCGATTTTCGCCTGGCCGGCCAGATCGTTCAGTTCGGCCATGATGGTGGAGTACGCGGTGCGCCGCGGCAGGAAAAAGTCAACCATGAACCTGTCGCCCTCGCCCCGCCCGCTTTGAATTTTGCTCGCGAGCAAGCGCGTCCGGTCCAGCACTCCCTGCTGTTGCCGGATGGCCGAATTCATGTCGAGCGATTGTTGCGCGAGTTCCTGCGCCGACCCTCCAATAGGGCGAATGACAAAATACAGGGCCACCAGGTTGGCTGCCGCTAAAAAGCCCAGCCCCAAACGGATGAGCGCGCGCGGATTGTTGGGAGGCCACAGGCTAAAGCTTCTGGGCATAAGTCACCGTGACGTGATAGCGATAAAAGGGATCGGTCTGCGAAGGCGGGGCCGTGGATTGCACGCTGGTGTTCCCAAACTGCGGCGCGGCTTCCAGCCGCTTCAGCAGATCCAGGATGGGCGGCACATCTTTAGCTCCCACCACCATATCGAGCAGTACCTGGTTATTGGAATCCACCTCCGGCAGCCGCACCGAGACCAGCCGGACGTTGTAGGGCATTACTTTCTCCAGGTCCGCGAAGATCTTGGTCCAACTGATGGCCTTGCGTTCGATGAGCGTATTCAGAAAGAGACTGCGCTCCAGCACTTCGGCGTTTTCCGGCCTGCGAAGCGTTGCGTTCAGCGCGGCTTGCTGGGTGGCGATGGTTTGCAGCCGTACATTTTGCCGGGCAATCGCGATGCGAATGTCGGCCGCTTCATGCCGTTCGGAGACGATGTCGAACCCGAGGTAAATCAGCAGCAAGGTGAGCAGCACGGCCAGCGCCGCGGAGCCCACCAGCAACGGCCGGTCCCGGCGAAAAGGCTCAGTGGCAAGATTGATGGGTATCCGTAATGCCATAGGCTATGCTACCGACTCCAGATATCCCAACAATCCCGTGTTGATTTTTTCGGGATGGCCGAAACGCGAGCGGATGGGCTGTACGGCGACGCCCCATTCCTTTTCCCAACGCCCGGCCACTTCCTGTGCATTCGGGCCGAATCCAGCCAGCCAAATCTGCTTCGGACGTCCCTTCAATTCATCCTCGATATAGGCGATAGTGGGGTGCAGGACGGACTCGATATCCTCGAGTTCCCCGCCCTCCATCTCGACGCAGCGCGCGAGATTGACGGCATGATCCTGCAGGACCATGACCGAGAGCACTCTGCCGCTGAGTTTGACCAGCAAACTGATGCCGTCCGGCGCCACCAGATTGAGGGCGGCCAGCGAGGATGTGGTGACCAATCCGGGATAAAAGCCGGCGGCGCGAAAGGGTGCTTCATATTGCGTGACGATGTCGGAAGAAATAACCGCGGCGAGGATCTCGATCTTGGCGTTTTCTGTCTGCGACCTGGGCTGCTGGACGTAGCTCACCATAGCGGTGTCCACTTCGAAAGGGACGCTCTTCTTCAGGCGAAAACGTACCAGGGCCTGTTGTTCTTCCGGATCGGACGGAAATGTATCGAAATCGAGCACCGCGACACGCGCGCAGTAATCCGGCAAAATGACCGCGGCGCGCCGCTTGCGATGGCCGTTAGCGGGCGCGAGCGCCTGAATATGATCCAGCAGCGCCTGCGGCTGTTGGATGTTGTCATGCAGCGGGGAAACCAAGAGCACCCCCGGCTCGAAGCGGGCGAATTCCGCCAGCGCGGGTTCGGAAACGGGCGCGAACGCCAGACCCTCTTCAGAAAGCTCGAAGGCGTGCGTGGGCGGCGGATCCTGGAGAAGATTGGCGAAAGCGCTCATACGTACCGGCCTAGCCTTCGATGAAGGTTACCTTATTGATCTCTTTCAATGTAGTTACGCCCTCACGCGCCTTGTCGATAGCGTGATCGCGCAGAAAGGTCATGCCTTCCTCGCGCGCCTGGCGCTTGATTTCCGACGCCGGCCGCTTGTCGAGAATCATTTCGCGGATGTGCTCGCTCAGATCCAGCAGCTCATGAATCGCGGTACGGCCGCGGAATCCGGTGCCCCCGCATTCAAAGCAGCCGGGACCTTCGTACAGCGTCACATCGCGCCACTCCTCGGGATTCAAGCCGCTCTCCACTAAATACGAATCCGGATACTGCACCGGCGCCTTGCAGTAGTTGCAGATCACGCGCACCAGCCGCTGCGCCAGGATGCAATTGAGCGCCGAAACGAAGTTGTATGGCTCCACGCCCATGTTCAGGAAGCGGCCCAGCACATCCAGCACGTTGTTGGCGTGGACGGTGGTGAACACCAGGTGGCCGGTGAGCGCGGCGTTGATCGCGATCTGCGCGGTCTCCTGGTCGCGGATTTCGCCCACCATGATCTTGTCCGGATCGTGCCGCAGGATGGAGCGCAAGCCGCGCGCGAAGGTTAAGCCCTTCTTCTCGTTTACCGGGATCTGGGTGATGCCTTTGATCTGGTATTCCACCGGGTCTTCAATGGTGATGATCTTGTCTTCATCGTTCTTGATTTCACTCACTCCCGCATAGAGCGTGGTGGTTTTGCCGGAGCCGGTGGGACCCGTCACCAGCACCATCCCATACGGCTCCTTGATGTAGCGGCGAAACTTGATCAGATCGGAATCCGAGAACCCGACCACATCGAGCGAAAGCTTGGCAAACTTCTCGCTCATCGATTCTTTGTCCAGCACGCGCAACACGGCGTCTTCGCCATGGATGGTGGGCATAATCGACACGCGGAAGTCGATCAGGCGCGTCTTGTAGCGCACCCGGAAGCGGCCGTCCTGCGGAATGCGGCGCTCGGCGATATCCAGCTCGCTCATCACCTTGATACGCGAAATGATGGTGGAATGCCAGTCCTTCGAAATGGGCGGCATGGCATAGTGCAGCACACCGTCAATTCGGTACTTGATGGCCACTTCCTGGTCGCGCGTCTCGATGTGAATATCGCTCGCACGGCGTTCCAGCGCGTTAAAGATGGTGGTGTCCACCAACTTGATCACCGGCGCGATGTCGCTGTCAGCGGTCAGCTTGTCGATGGAGAGGGTTTCGTCCTGGTTCTCTTCCTCGCCAATCACGTCCAGGGTGAAGCCTTCGGTGACCTCTTCCAGCACACGCTGGGACTGCTCGGTTTTCTTGAGCAGATCGGAGATCTGCGATAGGGTGGCCACCTTGACGTGCAGCTTCTTCTGCAGCAGAATGGCGAGCTCGTCGATCAGGTTCAGGTTGCGCGGATCGGCCAGCGCGATGTCCAGGTGCCCGTTCTCCGAATGGATGGGCACAAAATTGTACCGGAACATCAGGTCCACCGGGACCGAATGGAACAGGTCGTGATCGATGCGAACCTCACGCAGGTCGACAAAATCACAGCGGTATCGGGCGGCCACCGTCTTGGCCTGCGCGATCTCGTCGGCCGGCTGAACAATCTTGAGGGTGTCTCTAGCGGCCATGGAAGACCCTTCTGGAATCCGAGGAAGTCAAGGAATACAAGGAATCCTGTCCGTTCCCTGTATCCCTCGTCTCCCTGGTATTCCCAATCTTTTTCATTTCAATGTATCCGCCAAGGAGAAGATCGGCAAATATAGCGCAACCAATACGAACGTCACAAAACCGCCCATGCACAGCATGATGGCGGGCTCAATCAGCGACAGCGTGGCCGTCATCCGGGTGTTGACGTCATCCTCGTAGAATTCCGCCACGCTCGCCAGCATTTGCGGCAGGGCACCGGTGGATTCCCCCACCTCGATCATGTCGATGGAGAGCCCCGGGAAGATCCCCGTTTTCTGCAGCGAACCCGATAGCGCCTGCCCTTCCTTCACCCTCTGGCCGGCCTCCGCCAGGCTGTTCTTCAGCAGCCGCGTGCCCAGCGAACTGGACGCCGTGTCCAGCGCCTGCAGCAAAGGGATTCCGCCTACCAGCAAAGTGCCCAGCACACGCGCGAATTGCGCCACCTGGTACTTGATCCAAATCTCGCCCACCACCGGCGTGCGCAGCCTCCAGCGATCCACACGCTCCTCGCCCTTCGCGGTCTTGGCCCAAAAACGAAACCCCACCGCCAGCAGAACCAACGCCACGAACGCGAACAGGATGTAGTTGCGCGCAGTGGTCCCAATGGCAATCAGGATCTGGGTGGCAGCGGGAAGCTGTGCCGACATGCTGCTGTACAGTTCTGCAAACTTCGGAACCACAAAAGTGATCAGGAACACCATCAGACAGACCACCAGCACGATCAGCAAGCACGGATAGATCAGCGACATCAGCAGCTTCTTCCGCACTGCCAGCGCCAGCTTCTGATAGGTGATGAACCGGTCCAACACCTCGCCCAGCGCGCCACTCTTCTCGCCCGCTAGTACAGACGTCACGTAGATGGGCGGAAACACGCCCTGCCGCGCGAAGGCGTCCGAGAGCAGCGATCCGTTCTTCACCTCTTCCCGCACGGACTTGATGTGCGGCGCCAGCTTGGCGTCGGTAAGACGCTCCGACAGAAGGTCGAGAGCCTTCAGAATCGGCAGCCCGGCCCGAATCAGCGTCACGAACTGCTGATTGAAGATCAGGAATTTCTCCAGGTTGATCTTCTTCTTCCCGCCGCCGATCGCCATACCGGCGATTTCGCGGCGCGGCTTGATGGAATAGATCAAAAAACCCTGCTGGGAGTAGCGGTCGCGCAGTTCACGCTCCGAGCCGGCTTCGGCCACCTGCTGGTGCATTTCGCCGCGGGGATCGGCGTACTTCAGGACGAATTCGGCCACTAGTGGCTCCCTTCGGCGTCCACCAGGGTTGCGCCGGCCGGCATCTGGAAGCGGAAGAGGGCGTCGTTGACTGGCGGATTCACCTTCTCGCCGTCCAACTGGAACGTCAGCAGCGACGTATCCTGCAGGGTAATGGTCAGACGCTGGATCTCATAATCGGGCGTCACCAGCATCTGGACCTTTTCATAAGGAAACTTGTCGTTCTTTGCGCTAGCGGTGATAACGTAATTCTTCCCGTCGGGCTTGAGATCAAAGTCGCGAAAATCTTTGGCAAAATCGAGCTTCCCCAGCAGGAACGCTAACGGCGCGCGCATATCCTCACTGGCCTTGAGCTTGGTTTTTTCCACCCGGTGGGATTCGGGCGTGTAAAGATAAACATCCTTGCCGTCCGACACGAAGAGCTTCCCGGTTGGCGTGGTGTAATCCCAGCGCATTCTCCCGGGCTTGCGCAAAGTCAGTTGGCCCGATTCGCTCTTTCGCGCTCGGCCTTGGACGGTATAGGATTCCACAAAATGCACTTGCAGGGTCTTAGCCCGGTTGTAGCGCTGTTCCACCCCCCGGAGGAGTGTATTCAGGTCTACATCGGCGGCCTGCATCGTTCCCATGAGCGGGCCAGCCAAGGCGCAGAGGCACACCCCAAACGCAATTCGAGTCACAATAATGTTGACGCGTGAGGGCGGTCAGATGTGCAGAATCAATTGGATAGAGAAAATGCTTTGTAAGTTACTGATTTAACGGCCATAATTGCCTTGTGCCGAAAGCGCTTGTTACCGAGGATGCACTGGCCGCGATCCACTCCATCCGCCAGTCCCCCGAAAAGTATGATCTGAAGCGCGATCTAGCGCCATTTCTCCGCCATAAGAGCAATCATGCGGTGGCGGCGGCCGCAGCTGTGGCGGAACACCTGGAAGCTACCGCTTTGGCTACGGAGTTGATGCAGTCCTTTGAAAGGTTCATGCGGGACCCGGGGAAGCTTGATCCGGGCTGCAAGGCGACCACGGCCATCGTCCAGGCGTTGGTTCAGCTGGAGGATCCAGCCGCCCGGGTCTATTTCGCCGGCGTCCGGCACATCCAGTTGGAGGCTAGCTTCGGACCAAGGGTGGACGCTGCGGCCCCGCTCCGGGGTCTTTGCGCGCGCGGGTTGGCGCGGATGGGACATCCCGAGGCCTTGCTCGAATGCGTCAATCTTCTGGCTGACCCCGAAGTTCCGGCACGCACGGGCGCCGTTCGGGCCATCGCTGATGCTGGGAGGCCGGATGGGGTTCTGCTGCTGCGGCTGAAGGCCTTGCTGGGCGACAAGGAAATCGAAGTAACGGGCGAATGTTTTGGTGCGCTGCTGAGTCTGGACCCGGCCGGGTCGGTGGAATTCGTCGCTCAATTCCTGGATTCGCGGATAGAGGGTATCGGCGAGCAGGCCGCGCTGGCGTTGGGAGAATCGAGATCGCCGGCCGCGTTCGAAGTGCTGCGCGAAGCTTGGGAGCGCGGTGGAGTTACCGAGCAGCGCCGGACGCTGCTGGTGGCGATCGCAATGTTGAGAATCGATGAAGCGCTCGAATTTTTGCTCAGCCGGTTAGGGGAAGAAAGCGGTCCCGTGGCCGCGGACGCGCTCGCGGGTCTGGCGTTCTATGCTCGCGATGAAGCGGTGCTGGCGCGTGTGCAGGAGATTATCCGGGTGCGTGGCGATGGCGCGCTGGAGGCTGTGTTCGCACGAGAATTCGCCCGGGCTTAGGGAGCCGCTCAAGCGATTGGCCGCAGATAAACGCCGATGCTAATCCAGCAGATGCCCCATCTTCTGCTTCTTCGTCCGTAAATACCCTTCCGTCGATTCGTGCGGGGCTACGATGCAGGGGATGCGCTCGGCCACGCGAATTCCGGCGTTCTCGAGCGCGGCGATCTTATCCGGATTGTTGGACAGCAGGCGCACGCTCTTAATCTTGAAGTAGCGCAGAATCTCGGCCGGCATGCGATAGTCGCGCAGGTCGGCTTCGAACCCCAAGCGCTCGTTGGCCTCCACGGTGTCGGCGCCGCCGTCCTGCAACTCGTAAGCGCGCAGCTTATTCAGCAGCCCGATGCCACGCCCTTCCTGGTGCTCGTAAATCAATAGCCCGCGGCCTTCTTCGGCGATCAGGTTGAGCGACAGCTCCAGTTGGGAGCGGCAGTCGCACCGCAAGCTATGCAGCACGTCGCCGGTCAGGCATTGCGAGTGGATACGGACCAGCGGAGGATCGCCCGAAGTGACGTCCCCCATGCGCAACACGACGCATTCTTCCACGTCCTGGCCGTAGGAGCCTTCAAAGCCGTAGATGCGGAAATGGCCGAACCGGCTGGGAAAATTGGCTTCGGCGACTTTACTGAGCATGGGTTCGGAAACCGGGGAATCGAATGTATTCATTATAATAAGCGGCAGGCGCCCCCATGGAATCCCAACAACATCTGCTGACCCTGCTGCTGCGGGTTGCAGTGGCGGCGTCTCTGGCGAGCATCCTTTCGCGTTTCAGCGCGTTCCAAATGATGTTGATGCGCGAAGACCGCACTTTGGTGCAGCGCGCGAAACTGGCTCTGATGTTCTGGGCTATGTACGGCGCCAGCGTGCTGTTCCGCGTGCTGAATCCCATCAAGTACGACGCCGTGGATCTCGGCCTGGAGGGCAGCCTGCTGTCCGGCATGGTGGGCGGATACGTTACCGGACTGCTTTCGGGGATATTGATTTCGATCCCGGCCGTCGCCAACCGCGAGTTGACTACGATGCTGCTGTTTGCGGGCGTGGGCGTGCTCGGCGGATTGTTGCGAGACCTGGCGCCTGAAAAAGAAGACGTATGGCGCTTTTCGCCCATCTTCAGCCTGAATCCTCACCGGCTGCGGCAGCGTCCCTATCAGCTTCGGCTTCTGTTTCAATTAGGCTGCCTCTTCAGCATTATTTTTAGCGGTCTGCTGCGCATAGAAGTGGCGCACCTGCGCAAAGACGGCGTGTTTCTCGCGTCCATCTGGAACGGGTCGGATTTGGCCACGGTCTTGGAAGCCTACGCCAGCTCCGTCTTCGCGGTGATGATCCCGCTCAAGATCTGGAACAACACACGCAACGAGAAGAAGCTGGAGGCCCAGCAACTGCGCTTGAACGAAGCCCGGCTGGCCGCGCTCACCAGCCAGATCAATCCCCACTTCCTCTTCAACACGCTCAACTCGGTGTCGTCGCTCATCCGCACTAATCCCGAACAAGCGCGTGGTGTGGTCTACCGGCTTTCCAGCATTCTGCGTCGGCTACTGCGGAAGACCGACAATCTGACGCCGCTGCGCGAGGAGCTGGCGTTCATCGACAACTACATGACCATCGAAATGGTCCGTTTCGGGGAGAAGCTGCGGTTCATCAAGGAAATCGATCCCGAGACGCTGGACCGCATGGTGCCCAGCATGCTTTTGCAGCCGCTGATCGAGAACAGCATCCGGCATGGGCTGGCCACGAAAGTGGATGGCGGGATGATCCGGGTGCGCAGTTACCTGGCCGATGGCCGTCTGCACCTGGTAGTGGAAGACGATGGCGTCGGGATTCCGGAGACCCGCCTGGCTACGCTGTTCGAGCAAGGCATCGGCGTGAGTAACGTAAATGAACGTATGAAGGTGTTGTATGGGCCTGATTACCGCATGTGGATCGACAGCAAGCCGGGCGAAGGAACGCGCACGGGAATCGAGATTCCGGATGTGCAGGTGACGGCCGACATCACGCAGGAAGTCCCGGCCGCCGGGTAACACACTGACGATGTTTCCGAAACCACGTCTCCCATGGGACCGTCCCCTACACTAGTGTCAGCCCCCACCGCCATCACCAGCAGCCACGCCCACGGCATCACGGCCGCGCGAGACGCGTTATATCAAGACCGCGTCAATCCGCAGCGGGTGAGGCTGCTCGAAATTCTGCAAATGAACGCGCACTACACGCGCTGCGAAGGCACGGAGCTATTCACTGAGGATGGCCGTCGCATCCTCGATTTTCTTTCCGGATATTGCGTTCACAATCTTGGACACAACCATCCCGTGGTGATCGACGCGATCAGAGACGAGTTGGAACGGCGCGGGCCTGCCATGGTCCCAAGCCATGTTCCGGAGCTGGCGGGCGAACTGGCCGACAAGCTTTGCTGGCGAGCTGGCGGACGCGTGAAAAAGGTGTTTTTCTGTAGCTCCGGCAGCGAGGGTGTGGAAGCCGCCATCAAATTCTCGCGCGCGCACACGCGCCGCAACGGTCTGCTGTATGCCGAAGGGGCCTCTCACGGCCTCACCTGCGGCGCTCTGTCGCTCATGGGCGATTCGTTTTGGCGCGAACACTTCGGCCCGATGCTGCCTGATACGGAACCCGTCCCCTTCGGAAATCTGGCCGCGCTGGAACACAAACTGGCCAGCAAGCGATTCGCGGCCTTTATCGTTGAGCCCTTACAATGCGAAGGCGGGGTGCGTGTGCCACCGCCAGTTTATCTGGAAAGCGTCCAGGCGCTCTGCCGCCGCCACGGGACGTTGTTTGTCGTGGATGAAGTACAAACCGGTTTGTATCGGACGGGTCGGTTTCTGGCCTCGCATCACTACAACGTCGAGCCCGACATGATCGTGCTGGCGAAAGCGCTCAGCGGCGGCCTGGTCCCGAGCGGCGCCCTGCTGATGTCGGATCCGGTTTATGAATCCGTATACGGATCCATCGCTCGCGCCATGGTTCACACCTCCACGTTTAGTGAAAACGGGCTAGCCATGCGAGCAGGCCTCGCGACCATCGAAGCTTTAGAGCGCGAACATCTGGGAGAGCGGGCGCTGGCGGCGGGCGACTTCCTGCGCACCCGCTTGCGCGAAGCGCTTTCCGGGTATGAAATGGTGAAGGAAGTGCGCGGAGTTGGATTGCTTAACGGCATCGAATTCCAGCCGCCGAGAAAACTGGCCCTCCGGCTTTCTTTTGAGGCTTTTGGGAAAATCCATCCTGGGATGTTCGGCCAGGTGGTGGTGATGCGATTGTTCCGGCAAGGCTTCCTGACGCAAATGTGCGGCAATAGTTTTCTAACGCTGAAGGTGGCGCCTCCGCTGGTGGTGAAGGAGCGGGAAGCCGACGAGTTCGTGCACGCGGTGACGAATGTGGTGGAAATGATGCATTCCTCGGGCACGTTCTGGAGCGAGGCGCTGGGCCTCGCGAAACGAGTGGTGCTGAAATGATCCCTCGCACCTTCATCTTCGCGATTCTCACCGCGGCGGCAGCCGTTGCGGCTCCTAACCTTGCCGAGCCGCAAGCCAATCCCGTCATAGATCGCGGCTATCGCCAGATGTACGATCTTTATTTCGATGAAGCGCACAAAACGTTTGGGCGATGGGAGCAGGAGCATCCGGCCGATCCTATCGGGCCGGTTTCCAATGCCGCCGCCTATCTTTTTGCTGAATTCGATCGCTTGAACATCCTTCACTCCGAGTTCTTCGTGGACAGCGGCATGTTCCATCGCCGCCCCAAGGTTACGCCGGACCCGGCGGTGCGGGAGGCCTTTGACCGGGAACTGGATAAATCCGGCACTTTGGCGGACGACATCCTGCATCGCTTGCCGGAGAATGCCGACGCGCTGTTCGCAAAAATTTTGACCCTGGGCCTGCGCGCCGACTATGAGGCATTGATCGAGAGACGTGATTTCGACGCGTTGAAGGTGATCAAGGACAGCCGCGCCACGGCGGAAAAGCTGCTCTCCATCGAACCGAAATACTACGACGCCTATTTGGCCATCGGAGTAGAAAATTATCTTTTCAGCCTGAAGCCCGCGCCGGTGCGCTGGCTATTGCAAGTGGGCGGCGCTCAGACGGACCGCGACAAGGGCGTGGACGATCTGCGCTTGACCGCCGACAAAGGCTGCTACCTGTCCCCCTACGCGCGGCTTTTGCTGGCGGTAGCGGCGCTGCGCAACAAAGATATTCCGAAGGCTCGGGATTTGCTGGGCGCCCTGGCTCACGAATTTCCCCACAACCGGCTCTACGCGCAGGAGCTGGCACAACTCCACTAGAATAGCCCCCAGGGAGTCCGACCGCCTTATGACCATCGCCGGTGTTGCCAGCGCGTTGCCCCAGCACAAATACGATCAGCGCGTTCTGCTACAGGCATTGCAAAAACATTGGGGGCCGAAGGTGGATAACCCGCTGTTTCTGGAACGCCTGCAGGCACGCGTAGGCGTGGAAACCAGGCACCTGGCGCTTCCTATCGAAGAATATTATGCGCTCACGCGCTGGGGCGCGGCCAACAACCATTGGATCGAAGTGGCGCAGGATCTCGGGCAGAAGGCGCTGTGCTGCGCGTTGTCGCGCGCGGGATTCTCAACGGAGGATTTGGGCGCGCTCTTCTTTGTTTCGGTCACCGGCATCTCCAGCCCATCCATCGATGCGCGACTGGTGAATCGCATGAACCTGCCGGTGAACATCAAACGTGTGCCCATCTTTGGCCTGGGATGCGTGGCCGGAGCCGCGGGGATTTCGCGCGCCGCCGATTACGTGCTGGCTTATCCCAAGCAAGTGGCGGCCGTGCTCTCGGTGGAGCTTTGCTCGCTCACCTTGCAGCAGGAAGACATCTCCATCGCGAACATTATTTCTTCGGGACTGTTTGGCGACGGCGCGGCGGCGGTATTGGTTTCGGGAGCCGAGCGCAAAGCCGACGGCCCCCAGATTCTGGCCACGCGTTCGGTGTTCTATCCGAATTCCGAGCATGTGATGGGCTGGGACATTTCCGAGAAGGGCTTCCGCATCGTGCTGTCGCGCGAGGTGCCGGAGGTGGTGCAGGAGCATTTAGCGTCGGATGTGGACGCGTTCCTCGAAGAACAGGGCCTGTCGCGTGGAGATATCGGGGCGTGGGTGCTGCACACCGGTGGGCCGCGTGTTTTGGAAGCCACCGCGGCGGCGCTGGAGTTGCCCGAAGGCGCGCTCTCTGCGTCCTGGGATTGCCTGCGCAGGACCGGTAATCTCTCGTCGGCCTCGGTTTTATTTGTGCTGGAAGAAGTAATGATGAAGCGGCGGCCGGCGCCTGGAACCTATAGCATCCTGGCCGCGATGGGTCCCGGCTTCTGCTCCGAACTCGTCTTGTTGAGATGGTAGACGTCTTTATCATCGGCGGCGGACCGGCGGGACTCGCGTCCGCCATAGCGGCGCGCCTCAAAGGCTTCGATGTCATTGTGGCCGATGCGGCGCAACCACCCATCGACAAGGCTTGCGGAGAAGGGCTGATGCCGGATTCGCTGGCCGCGTTGCGCCAATTGGGCGTTGTGCTGGATCCTGAACAATCGTTCGCGTTTCGCGGGATCCGGTTTGTTGGCGACGGCGGAACCGTGGCCGCGGACTTTCGGCGAGATTGCGGCATCGCGGTGCGGCGCGTGCGGCTGCACCAGGCCTTGATCGATCGTGCCCAGGAAGTGGGAGTGAAGCTGCTCTGGCGCACACCTGTGACCGGGATCAACGACATTCATGCCCGTTGGATCATCGGCGCCGACGGCCAAAAATCGCGTGTTCGTCAATGGGCCAACCTAGGCGCGATGCGGCATGAATCGTTCCGCTACGGCTTCCGGCGCCATTATCGTGTCCGCCCCTGGACCGATTTCATGGAGATCTACTGGGGCCCAGGCTGCCAGATGTATGTGACGCCGGTGAATGGCGACGAGGCTTGTGTGGCGCTGATCACCCGCGATCCGCACATGCGTCTGGATGCCGCGTTGCCTCACTTCCCCGGCTTGGCCCGAGTGCTGGCGGGAGCGCCTGCCACGAGCGAAGAGCGGGGTGCTGTTACCGTCACCCGCCGCTTAAAGCGGATCTATCGTGGCCGAACCGTTCTGATCGGCGATGCCTCCGGTTCAGTGGATGCGATTACCGGCGAAGGTATGAGCCTGGCTTTCCGGCAAGCCGTGGCGCTAGCCGACGCATTGGTTGCCGGCTACCTGGAACCTTATCAAAGTGTGCATCGCCGCATGTCGCGCCGTCCGTCCTGCATGGCCCAACTCATGCTCATACTCGATCGTTTCCCTCGTCTCCGTCCGATGGTGCTGCGCACATTTGAAGCGCGGCCCGTTATCTTCGAACGCTTGTTAGCCGTCCATGCTGGCGCCTAAACTTTGCTCCTTCGCAATCGCTCTGACGGCGGCTTCCTCGCTCGCGGCCAGCCCGCTAACGGTGGACTTGGACCCCGCAAAGACCGATATCCGATTCACCCTGCATGACGTCCTGCATACGGTGCATGGGAAATTCAAACTCAAGAAGGAAGCATCCGTTCGATTCGATCCGGACTCGAGCGAGGCGTCCGGGGAAATCGAGATCGATGTCGCAAGCGGCTCCAGTGGAAGCCGTGCGCGCGATCGGCGCATGCTGGAGGAAATTCTGGAGAGCCAGCGTTATCCCGAAGCCAAATTCACAGTGAGCCGGATTGACGGCAAGCTGGATCCGCAGGGAGAATCGACGATGGCGGTACATGGCACGTTCAACATTCATGGCGCCGATCACGATCTCACGCTGATTTTCGATGCGGAACGCGCGGGACAGCAATATGTGCTGACCACGCATTTCGTCATTCCTTACGTGGAATGGGGCATGAAGAATCCGAGCACCTTTTTGCTAAGGGTGGACCCGTTCGTCGAGATGGACATCAAGACAACCATAAATGGAAAGCCCTGACGCGTCTTTCAAGAGAGACGACCGGTTCATGCGGGAGGCGCTGGTGCTGGCGCGCCAGGCGGAATCGGCCGGGGAAGTGCCGGTGGGCGCGGTGGTGGTGGTGGTAGGCGAGATCATCGGACGCGGATTCAATTCCCCCATTGCGAAGTCCGATCCAACCGCGCACGCTGAAATCCTGGCGCTGCGCGAAGCCGCCGCCAGTTTGCGCAACTACCGTTTGGAAGCCGCCACGCTCTACGCTACGCTGGAACCTTGCGTGATGTGCGCCGGAGCGTTGGTCGCCGCGCGAGTGGGCCGGCTGGTGTTTGGCGCACGCGATCTGCGATTCGGCGGCGTGCGCAGCAAATTTCATTTGGCGGATTCCGAACTCCTGAATCATCGCGTGGAGATCGTGGAGGGCCTGCTGGCGGCCGAGTGCGTGGAGTTGATGAAAACTTTCTTCGAAAAGCGGAGGTAGGCGATGGAAATTTCCGGAAAAGTGGCGGTGGTGACGGGCGGAGCTTCCGGCCTGGGCGCGGCCACGGCACGGATGATTGTCGAAGAGGGAGGCCACGTGGTCATGGTCGATTTGAATGATCAAGCCGGCCAGGCGCTAGCCAAGGATCTCGGCTCTCACGCTCGTTTTGTACACGCCGATGTGAGCGACGCGGCCGAAGCGCAAGCTGCCGTCGAAACCGCGATGGATGCATTCGGCGGACTGCATATCTCGATTCAATGCGCGGGCATCGTCGACGCGCAGCGCATTATCGGCAAAACCGGCCCAGCGGATCTGGCGCGCTTCTCCAAGGTGATCCGCGTCAATTTGATCGGAGCCTTCAACGTCTCGCGGCTGGCAGCGTGGCTGATGGCTCCCAATGCGCCCAATGAAGAAGGCGAGCGCGGCGTGATCATTAATACGGCTTCCGTCGCGGCCTTCGATGGGCAGATCGGGCAGGCGGCTTATTCGGCGTCGAAGGGCGGCATCGCGGCCATGACCCTGCCGCTGGCCCGTGATCTTTCGAGCGTCGGAATTCGCGTGATGGCCATCGCGCCGGGCATCTTCGATACGCCGATGCTCGCGGGCATGCCCGACGACGTACGCGCATCGCTCGGCGGCATGGTCCCTTTCCCGAAACGCCTGGGCCGTCCTTCGGAGTATGCGCAACTGGTCCGTGACATCATCGGGAATCCGATGCTGAACGGCGAAGTGATTCGATTGGATGGGGCCATCCGCATGGCGCCGAAGTAAAGTGCTGGTCGGACTTCCGAATGAATAGTCTAGGACAGCTGCCTGAATTCATCTCGGGGTTGCAAAGCTCAAATATCCATTTCACGCTGAATTGCGTCCGCGACGCAATGATGGTGGCCGTCGAAAGCCCTCAAACCTACTATGAAATCGAGTTTTTCGCCGACTGCCACATCGAAGTCCAGCAGTGGGGGCCGGCGGGCCCGGTGAAGACAGTGAGCCTTGACGAGATCACCGAAACGGTGACTCGCGCCTTGCTCGCGTAAAATTTATGGGGCGCGCCGCCTACTTAATCCAAACTGTCTTGATATTGCAAAACTCGCGAATTCCGTTGGCGCTTAGCTCGCGGCCATAGCCCGAATTCTTCACCCCGCCGAACGGCAGCCGCGGATCGGACGCCACCATGCCGTTCACGAACACGGCGCCAGCTTCGATCTCGCCGATAAACTTCGCCCGCTCGGCTTCGTCGTTGGTCCACACGCTGGATGCCAGACCGAAATCGGAATCGTTGGCGATCTCGATGGCTTCGTCAACATCCTTCGCGCGAAAGAGCATCGCCACCGGGCCAAAAATCTCTTCGTAATACACCGGGTTGCTTTTGGGGATGTTCGTTAGCACGCTAGGTTCATAGAAGTTGCCCGGCCCATCGATCCGTTTGCCTCCGGCCAATAGCTTCGCGCCGCTGGCCACCGCCCGCTTCACTTGATCCTCCAGCTCAGCCACCCCCGATGCGGTTGCAATGGGGCCAACTTCGGTGGCCAGATCCATCGGATCGCCCACCTTCAACTTTTGCATGCCTTCGGTAAACTTCTTCTCGAATTCTGCATAGATGGATTCATGCACGATGAACCGCTTCGCCGAGATGCACGATTGCCCGTTATTGATGCAGCGCGCCCGCACCGCCGTCTGCACCGCTTCGTCCAGATTCGCGCTGGGCATGACAATGAACGGATCGCTCCCGCCCAGTTCCAGCACTGTTTTCTTGATCTGCTTCCCGCACTGGCTGGCCACTTCACGGCCGGCCGGCTCGCTGCCCGTGAGTGTCGCCGCTACTACGCGCTTGTCATCCAGCACCCGCGCCACTTGTGACGATCCGATCAGCAGCGTCAGAAATTCGCCGTTCGAAAAACCGGCGCGGCACAAGATCTCTTCAATCGCGAGCGCGGATTGCGGAACGTTCGACGCGTGCTTCAGTAATCCTGTGTTTCCCGCCATCAGCGCCGGCGCGGCAAATCGAAACACCTGCCAAAATGGGAAATTCCACGGCATGACGGCCAGCACAACGCCCAGGGGCTGGTATGCGATGAAGCTTTTCCCGGCGTTCGTTGCCACTTCTTCGTTGGCCAGAAACTTCTCGGCGTTCTCCGCGTAGTAGCGGCACGCCCATGCGCACTTCACCGCCTCATCGCCGGCCGACTTCAACGTCTTGCCCATCTCGGTGGTCATGATGCGGGCCCAGCGGTCCTTTTCTGCTTCCAGAATGTCGCCCGCTTTGCGCATCTTAGCGGCCCGGTCGGCGAACGACGTGCGCCGGTGCTTATGAAACGCTTCGAACGCAGTTTGGATCTTCGCGTCCACCTCGGCGCTCGAAAGGGGCTCGAAAGTGCGGACAGTTTCGCCATTAGCTGGGTTGATAGTCGCGATTGGCATACACATTGGTTTTGACACCATTGGAGGAAAAAATCAACACTGGGGTTATGAAAAGATTCGGATTGGTGCTGCTGGTGACCGCCATTGCGTGTGCTCAGACCGACGTTTCGGGCGAACGCATGCGCGTCCACGTGAAGTTCCTGGCGAGCGACTTGCTTGAGGGACGCGGCCCGGGAACTCGTGGCGGACAATTGGCCACGGACTATATTGCCGCGCAATTCGCCCTGGCTGGCGCGAAGCCGGCCGGCGACAACGGCACCTATTTCCAGCGCGTTCCGATGGTCGGCGTTACGACGTCAGACGACGCGTCGCTTGAAGCGGTGGGACCCAACAAAACCGTCTCTTTCAAATGGCTGGACGATTTTGTCGGCGAAAGCCAGCTCCAGCAGCCGGACGATCAGTTCGATGCCGAAGCGGTGTTCGTCGGCCATGGCATCGTCGCGCCGGAGTTTCACTGGGACGATTTCAAGGGCGTTGACGTCAAGGGCAAGGTGCTGGTGCTATTCACCAACGAACCGCCATCTAACGATCCCAAGTTCTTCGGCGGCCGCGCGCTCACCTACTACGGGCGCTGGACATACAAATACGAAGAAGCCGCCCGCATGGGCGTCAAGGCGGTTTTGATCCTGCACACCACGCCCACCGCGGGCTACGGCTACGATGTGCTGCGCAGTTCGGAGGGCAAGGAAAATCCCCAGTTAAAGCTGGGTGCTGGACAACCGGCGCTGGCCTTCGCCGGATGGATCACTCAGGACGCGGGTGCGAAGTTGCTCGCGCTATCCGGCAAGACGGTGGACGAGATGCTGAAGGCAGCAAACTCGCCCGACTTCCGGCCCATCCCGCTGGGCATCCATATTCGCGCCAACATCCCGGCGAAAATCCGCGAGATTCAAGCCTCCAACGTGATCGCGAAGGTGGAAGGCAGCGATCCGCAGCTCAAATCGCAAGCAGTGATCTTCACCGCGCATTGGGATCACCTGGGGATTGGGCCGGCTGTCAACGGCGACAACATATATAACGGCGCCGTGGATAATGCCACGGGCTGCGCCATGATTATCGAGATGGCGCGCGCCTGGGCCGCGCTGGAGCATAAGCCCAAAAGATCGGCGATATTCATGGCCGTTACAGCTGAGGAAGCCGGGCTCCTCGGCAGCGAGTATTACGCCGAGCATCCGGTGATCCCGCTGGCGAAAACGGCGCTGAATTTGAACTTCGACGCGTTTTATCCGTTTGGCCGGACGAAGGACGTGTCCGTCACCGGCGCGGAACGCACCACCGCCTGGCCCGCGGTAGAAGAAGCCGCGCATCGCATGGAGCTTACGATTAAGCCCGACGCTCGGCCGGAGCAAGGTACGTATT
The DNA here is from genome assembly GCA_963725455.1 of Bryobacterales bacterium. GTDB lineage: Bacteria > Acidobacteriota > Terriglobia > Bryobacterales > Bryobacteraceae > Palsa-89. Next base: position 59,735 of record CAVRZH010000195.1, on the reverse strand, counting down.
ACCGGTCCGACCATTTCTCACTCGCCCACGCGGGAGTCCCGGCCTTTTCTATCGACCTGGGTACCGATTATTACGGCAAACCCGCCGGCTACGGCGACAAGATTTTCGAAGAGTACAACGACAAGCACTATCATCAACCGTCCGACGAGTATCACGACGATTGGGATTTCGCCGGAATGGAAGAAGCGGCAAAGTTCGGCCTGCTGATCGGAATGACTGTGGCAAACGAATCGCAATTGCCGACCTGGCATGCCGGGGATGAATTCCTGCCCGCGCGTATCGCGGAGCCTAAATAAAAAAGCCGAGCCGAAATAGTTACTGTTCGATCTTCGCGGTCTCTATATAATCGAGCATCGGAAACTGGTTCTTCAGATACGCGTTGCCCTGCGTCTGGATCTGATTCTGATCGGGCATTTCCCCGTAGCCTGAATACAGGTTTTCCACCACGTTCAGCCCGCTGATCACTTGCCCGAACGGCGCGAAGCCCTGACCGTCGAGCGACGGGTTGTCCTTGAGATTGATGAATAGCTGGGTGGTGCGGGTGTTCGGACCACTGGTAGCGAACGTAATCGTGCCCGTCTGATTGCTCTGCATCACGGCATCGTCTGGAATCGTTTTATCGCGCCACTTGGCCTGCACCGCTGGGTCCCCTTGAATGCCCCATTGGACGACGAACTTCGGCACTACGCGGAAGAAGCGGTTTTCGTCGAAGAATCCGCTCTTCACCAGCTCATAGAAACGATCAGCTCCATTGGGCGCCCAATCGCGATGCACTTCCACAGTGAACGGGCCTTTGGAGGTGGTGAACTGAACCCGGAACATCGGGGGAGCTTGCGGTGGGTGGGAACAGGAGGACAGGAAGACCAGGGAGACGAGGAATACAAGGAAGACGAGGAATAAGGCCGAGCGTCTCATTTCGCGTCCCGCCAATTCTCGCCCATCCCTACATCCACGATCAACGGTACATCCAGTTTGTGAACGTTCTCCATTTCGCGCTTCACCATTTTTGCAATTCGCTCAGCCTCGCCCGGAGGCGATTCAAACAGCAATTCATCATGCACTTGTAGCAGCATCCTGGTTTCCAGTTTCTCGCGCCGCAGAATATCGTCGATGCGAATCATCGCCAGCTTGATCAAATCCGCCGCGGTCCCTTGTAGCGGCGTGTTCACCGCCGTGCGCTCGGCAAACGAACGCGCATTTGGATTGCGGCTATGCATATCCGGGATCGGCCGTTTGCGTCCGAACAGCGTGGGCGCAAATCCGCTCTCGCGCACTTCCGCAATGGTCTTCTGGATGAACTTCTTCACGCCTGCGTGCAGCTCGAAGTAAGTCTGAATGTAGAGCTCCGCTTCCTTGCGATCGATCCCGAGCGAAGTAGCCAAACCAAACGGCGTCTGCCCGTACACGATCCCGAAGTTCACCGCCTTGGCGTTGCGTCGCATGTCGGACGTCACCATCAGCGGAGGAACGCGAAAAACCTCGGCGGCGGTACGCGTGTGAATGTCCTCGCCGCGCTGGAACGCGTCTACCAAAACCGGATCGTGCGACATGTGCGCCAGCAGCCGCAGCTCGATCTGGGAGTAATCGGCTACCACTAGCTTCCAGCCTTCGCGTGGAACGAACGCGGCGCGAATCTCGCGGCCGAGCTCAGTGCGAATCGGAATATTCTGCAGATTCGGATTGGATGACGACAACCGGCCCGTCGCCGCGCCTGTCTGATTGAACGTGGTGTGAAGGCGCCCGGTTTTCGGGTCGATCAGCTCCGGCAGGGCATCGATATACGTGCCCTTCAACTTCGAGAGCTGGCGATACTCCAGCACCTTGCGCGCGATTTCGTGCTCGGCCGCTAAGCCCTCCAGCACGTCGGCCGCAGTGGAAATCGTTTTGCCTTTGCCGTACTTCACGGGCGCGGGCAGGTTCAACTCTTCGAACAGAATCTTGCCCAGCTGCGCCGGCGAATTAATATTGAACGGTTTTCCAGCCAGTTCATAGATTTCTGCCGAGAGCCGTTGAATGTCGGTATCAAGCTGCCCGGAGAGCACCCGAAGCTGCGCCGGATCCACGCGAATGCCCAGTTGCTCCATGCGCGCCAGCACGCCCGCCAGCGGCAGGTCGATAGTCTCATACAGCTCGCGAAAGCCTTGCTCATCGATCTCTGGCGCCAGACGTTCGGCAAGCGTGACTGCCAGGTCGGCGTGCTGCTCGGCCGCCGCGCCCAGCTTGCGATCCAGATAGCGCTCGGCCAGAACCGACGGCGAGCAGGCGGACGGATCGGCACAGAGCAGGAACGCATACAGCATCACGTCATGCCGGAAGCCTTTTGCCTCCACACCATGTTTCGCCAGCTCCAGAGTCAAAGCTTTCACGTCATGCGCGATCTTCGTGCGCCGCTCATCTTCTAAAACTGGTTTCAGCGCATCGATGAAATCGATCGACAGCGCGCGCGCCACTCCCGGCTGATGCGACACCCCGATCATGGTCAGCGGCAGGCCGCCATCCATCGTGGATTCGATCGCGAACGCAACCGGCTTCGACGAGTCCAGCTTCGCCAGCCCTGCGCCGTACTCCTCGGCTTCCTCTCGCGTCAGAATGCTGGCGTAATCGCGCGTGTGCGCGTCTTCGGTCGGACCCACCTCTTTCAGCAGGCTGTAAAACTCCAGCTCCTTGTAAACCTTCTTCAGCTCACCGATGTCCGGCTCCTGCGCCGCCAGGTTCGCCATCTCAAATTCCACCGGCACGGTGGTGTCGATGGTCGCCAGGCGCTTGCTCAGCAGGATCTGCTCGCGATTATTCTGCAGGCTCTCGCGGTACGTCTTGCGCTCCACTTCCGCGGCATGTTCCATAGCGCCTTCCACCGATCCAAAGCGCCCGATCAAATCCCGCGCGCCTTTGTCGCCGATCCCGGGCGCACCGGGAATGTTGTCGACGGAATCGCCCATCAACGCCAGCAGGTCGGCCACCTGAGCGGGCTTCACGCCCATGTATTGCTCCGCCGTCGCCGGATCGTACCAGACGTCTTCCTTGACGGGATTAAACATATGCACGCGCTCATTCACGAGCTGCAGCATGTCCTTATCGCTCGACACGATTACGACGTCAAATTCCTCGCTGGCCCGGCGCGCCATGGCGCCGATCACATCGTCCGCTTCGAACCCCGCGTATTGCAACACCGGGATGCGCATCGCTTCGAGCACCCGACGGATATAAGGAATCTGTTCGCCCAGGTCGGGGGGCATCTCCGTGCGATTCGCTTTATACTCGGCGAACACCTCGTCGCGAAACGTTTTGCCGGACTCGAAAATTGCAGCGATGTACTCGGGTTGGTAGGACGCCCTCAGCTTGCGCACCATGTTGTGAAAGATGTAGACAGCTTCGGTGGATAGCCCGGTGGTGGTGCGCATGGGCGGTGCTCCGCTCCGCGCCCGTGCGTGATAGGCGCGAAAGATAAACCCATAGCTATCGATCAGGAACAGCCTGGGACGATGTGGCGCGCTCTTCTTGACTGGCTTTGCGTCGGCTGCGGTGGGCATCCAAGATCAGGATACGCCAACTTCAGTTTGGTACCGACGAAACGCCACTTCAAGGCCTACTTGCTGGGGGACGGCTCTACGGGCGCGTAGATGGTAAGAACGATCTCCGCGCCCACTTCGGATACGGCTTTGACCGTGCTTTGTCGAATTCTAAAATCGCGGGGGTTCGGCCTTGTCCCCGCTTGAACGCCAATGCTGAAGCTGCGAACGGTTGCATCCTTCCACCGCAGCCGAGCTCGTTCAGGGAGACCTTCAATGAGCCGGCAGAACGCACGTATCGTCGCATCCGCAGTGTGAGTTCGCCCTGTGATTTCGAGGTGCGCACTGTACTTTCCGCGGGGGTCCCGCCCCACATACAGAACATTCGCCTTCTTACCAAAAGCGCTAACGAGTGGCCTCAGGTCCCGGTTGGAGTAGACGTCAAGATCGACGTTCAGATAGTATGTTGCTGACGAACGGTCTTTGCTTATTCCCATAGGTGAGCCCGCAGCACCTGTTCTATGTTGCGTCGCTTCTCTTGGCTGGCTGTGCGTCGGCTGCGGTGCGCACAACCATCAGGATAACGCCAATTCCATTAGCGGCCCTGGGTTTCGTCCTCTTCGGGCATCTCTACCTCAAGATAGGCGACGGGAGTGGAATCGCGGCCCTGCTGTTTGCGCGAATCCGACGCAGGATGTCAGCAAAGCGAGTGCGGCTCGCATTAAGCGTCTCGAGTTTTACTAAATCCGAGCGCCGGTGCGATGCGGTTCTTTGAAAGCCAGCCCGTCATTTTTGACCTGTTTCAGACACAGCCTGAGGTGATAACTGTGTCTTTTGTACAACACACCAAACTTTACAAAGCTTTTTGAATCAAACAGCTAGCGAGCTGGGTTAGTCCCTTGTAAAATGAAACATCCAGTTGGATTAGAAGCGTGCCAATCGAGAGAACTGAACTACCCACAGGATGCCGCATTGCGGTTTGAGACAACGGTTCAACGGCCGGTAGAGGCCAAGGGAGTCGGACTACATAGCGGCGTTTCCGTCTCTATTCGTATTCTTCCCGCGCCCCCCTCCACTGGCATCGTCTTCCTCCGCACCGACCTCGACAATTTTTCCGTGCCGGCCAGTTGGCGCTACGTGGCTCGCGTAAGCTACGCCACCAGCCTGATGCGGCAGGGCGTGCTCATCTCCACCACCGAACACCTGCTCAGCGTGTTTTACAGCATGGGCGTCGACAACGCGTTCGTCGAAATCGATAACCTGGAAGTTCCCATCCTGGATGGCAGCGGCTCACCTTATGTTGAGTTGCTGAACGCTGCGGGATTAAAGTCGTATCGTCGGCGCAAGCGTTTTCTCCGCATTCGCCGTCCGGTGACGGTAGAGGCCGGATCCAAACGCATCACCATTCTCCCATCGGACCGCTTTCTTCTTACCTGCGATGTTTTCTACGATCATCCGATGATCGGCAAGCAATCTCTCGACATGGAAGTGACGCCGGAGCGCTACGCCCAGGAGATCGCGCCCGCGCGCACGTTTGGGTTTTCCTATGAGCTGGATCAGATGCGCGACATGGGATTGATTCGCGGCGCGTCGCTCGACAATGCCATGTGCTTCGATCGCGAAGGCATGCAAAATCCCGAAGGCTTGCGCTTTCCCGACGAGTGCTGCCGGCACAAAGCCCTGGACCTGATCGGCGACCTGGCGTTGATCGGTAAGCCCCTGCTCGGCCATGTGATCGCGGAACGCGCCGGACACGCCATGCATACGGCTCTGGTGGCGCGCATCATGTCCGATCCATCGCTCTATGAAATCTTGAGCTTCGACCAACTGGCCACCCGCGTCGCCCACGCCTTGGTATCCTGAGCCGAGCCGCAACCGTGAGGGAGCGGTCCTGATTCTTGTTCAATCTCCCGAACCTGTTCACGCTGGCCCGGCTGGTTCTCGCGCCTTTTGTCGCCGCCGACATTCTGCACGAGCGCTACGGCCGCGCCATAATCCTGCTGTTTGTCGCTGGCTTTACGGACGTCATCGATGGTCTTCTGGCCAGGAGCTTAAAGGCAGCCACGGCCGCCGGCGCTTACTTCGATCCCATTGCCGACAAAATCTTACTGAGCGTGATCTACATTTCGCTCGGCGTCGCCGGCGCAATGCCGTGGTGGATGGTGGCGGTCGTTTTCGGTCGCGACCTGTTGATTCTCGCCATGGCCGCCTACGGACTGCTGTTTACTTCCCTGCGAAAATTTCCGCCGTCCGTCTGGGGCAAGATCAGCACTTTCTTCCAGATTGCGGCCGCGCTGGTGGTGATGGGGGCGCGGGCCGGAATCGCGGCGCCCGTCACGCTGGCCCTTTGTTTAATGCTAGTTGGGACCGTTATCAGCGGCCTGCACTACGTGTGGAGAGCCGTAGGAATGTTGAGGCAAACCGCTCATTGACGTGCGCTGCGCGCCGGAGTAGTCTGAAAGAGTGCCAGCGCCAATTACGCGTTATCGAGTGCCCGGCCACTACTTTTGGGCGGGCTTGACGGCACTGGCGCTCGCTGGTTTTTCCTTCTGGTTTGCTCTGCTGTGGCCGCTATGCTGGATCGCCACGGGTTTGTTTGTGGCATGCGCGGCCCTTGTGCTCTATCTGGCAGCCCGTCCGTCGGTGGAGATTTATGAAAGCCACGTGAAGATCGGGCATCACGCTATTCCATGGCGCCACATTCGCAGGCTGGATCGCAGCGCGAACCTACCTCTGATGGTGCGGCTCACCCTGGCCGACAAAACGCGCATCCTGGTGATCTATCCCGGCGATCCGAACTCTTCCAGCGGTTTGCTCCGCAGCTTGCGCCGCCACGCTCGTGAAGCATTGATCGACGGCGTGCCCTATCGCCAGTTCTGGGGCGAAGCCACCATCGGCGCGGTTTCGAAAAAGCAATTGGCGCCCCCGCGCTATCCGCTCCTGCTCCCTGACGATGAAGCTGAAGTGGAACGCATGTTCCAGCGGTTGAAATCGGTGGGCCATCTGGATCAGAAGACCTCCTCTGAGGACAAGTAGCGCGCGTCCGCCTTACCGCAAGAGCCGCGGTGTCTCGCGATGGCTCGTTTTCACGCTTCTCATCGTTCTGCTGGCTGTCGCTACTTCTCACTTTTGGTTAGCCGCTCTGGGCCGGCATCTGGTGCAAGCGGAAGCTCCCGCCCCGGCCGACATGATCGTGGTGCTGGCGGGCGATTTCTCCGGCAATCGTATACTGACCGCAGCCGATTTGGTTCGTCGCGGATTTGCTCCCCAGGTTTTAGTCAGCGGCCCATCGGGCGCCTACGGAATGCACGAGAGCGATCTGGCCATTCCATTCGCCGTCCATCACGGCTATCCCGAGTCTTACTTTGTGGCCTTGCCGAACGACGACCGATCCACGCGCGACGAAGCCGCCGACGTGGTGGCCGCACTCAAGAAACGCCACGCGCACCGCGTCGACATCGTCACCAGCAACTATCACACGCGCCGCGCCGGCAACATCTATCGCGCGCAAGCTCCCGAGCTCGAAATCCACATGGTGGCCGCTCCCGACATTTCCTTCAGCCCCGACGGCTGGTGGCACAATCGAGAAGGACGCAAGACTTTTCTGCTGGAATGGACGAAGACCGTGACAAGCTGGTTCGGGATGTAATCGCATGCAGACCAAAGCGATCATAAAGTCGGTGTGGCCCTATCTTTGGAAGTATCGTCGCGGCATGGCGCTCGGGATGGGCGCGCTCTTGCTGACGGACTTCATGAAGGCCGCGTTGCCTCTGGCCATCCGCGCGGGTATTGACTCGCTGATGAAAGGTTTTCGGATTTCTCTGGTGTTCGAGTTCGCCGCGCTGGTGGTTCTGATCTCGGCGGTCAAGGGCGTGTTCCAGTATTGGATGCGCGTGATCCTGATCGGCCTGTCCCGCGACATCGAGTTCGACTTGCGCAACGATCTGTTCTCGCACATCATCACGCTCTCGCAGGATTTCTACGCGAAATACCGCACCGGCGACATTATGGCGCGCGCCACCAACGATCTGAACGCCGTTCGCATGATGCTCGGCCCCGGCATCATGTACTTCACCGAGACATTCTTCACCGCCCTCTTTTTGATTGGCGTAATGGCGCGCGTGGACTGGCGCCTCACGCTGTTTTGCCTGATTCCCGCGCCGCTCATCAGCATTGCCGTGGTCCTGTTCGGCCGCCGCATCCACGACCGCTTCGAGACCATCCAGAAAATGTTTTCCGACATCAGCAGCCGCGTCCAGGAAAATCTTTCGGGCGTGCGCGTGATTCGCGCTTACGCCCAAGAGCAGCCCGAGATCCACAAGTTCGAAGTGCTGAACCAGGATTATGTGGCCCAAAATATCGGGCTGGCTAGGCTGTCGGCGCTCTTCATGCCGCTGCTGCAAGCCTTGATCGGCGTCGGATTCCTGATCGTGCTGCTGGGCGGCGGCTATCGCATGCTGGAGCACCGCATTTCGCTCGGCAGCTTCGTCATGTTCAACACCTACATGGGCATGCTGGTTTGGCCCATGATCGCGCTGGGATGGGTGGTGAATCTGATGCAGCGCGGTACCGCTTCGTGGAGCCGGATCATGGAGCTGATGCACCAGAGGCCGAGCATTTTGCGCCGCAATCCCTCGTCTCCCTGGTCTCCCCCGTATTCCATCGTCGGCGAACTCCGGTTCGACGGCGTGGGGATGAGATATCCAGCGGGCTATGCGCTGAAGAACATCACGCTCGAAATTCCCGCCGGCGCCACCGTCGCCATGGTGGGCCACACCGGCAGCGGTAAGAGCACGCTGGTGAATTTAATCCCGCGTTTGATGGACCCCACGCGCGGAGCTGTGCTTCTCGACGGCATCGACTTGCGCGATTTCGATCCAGAGTGGCTGCGCCGCCAGATCGGCTTCGTGCCGCAGGAAACCTTTCTGTTCAGCGCGACGCTGGGTGAGAATATCGCGTGGGGCGTAGACAACGCCACGGAAGACGACATCGCGCAAGCGGCGGAGCTGGCCGGTCTCGCGCCCGACATCGCCACTTTTCCGGCGGGCTACGGGACCATCATCGGAGAACGCGGTATTACGCTGTCCGGCGGACAAAAGCAGCGCGTGGCCATCGCGCGCGCCATAATGCGCGATCCGAAGATCCTGATTCTGGACGACGCGCTCGCAAGCGTGGACACTCTCACCGAAGAGCGCATTCTCCAGGGCCTGGCTGGTGTGATGCGCGGACGCACCACAATTCTGATCTCGCATCGCGTTTCCACCGTCCAGAACGCCAGCCGGATCTTCGTCATCGAGCACGGCGAGGTGGCCGAGCAGGGCACTCACGCCGAACTGATCCGCGGCGGCGGCTACTACGCCGACCTGTATCAGAAGCAGTTGCTCGAAGAAGAGCTGGAAACCATCTAGCGGCTGTCCGGCTGTCCGTTTGGAATAGCATCTAGGAACGCGCTCCCCGATAATGGGATTGGATGAAGCTGCCCTGGGCGCGTTTCATTACGCGTTTGCTGATCATCGCCGGCGCATTGCTGTTGCTGCTTTATCTGGGCGATTACATTTCGATCGTGTACCGCATTCCGAACGGACGCCAACAATTCGGTTCTGTGATGGTGCAGCAATTACTGGCCGTGCCGCAGAAGGATCGGAAAACGGAATACATCGCCGATCCGCCGCAGCCGCAGCAGTGTGTCTATTCTTTGTTTCCGCAGCTGGGGCTGGCGCCCTGCTGGTATGAATCGCGGCATCCCGTCCAGCAGGTCAACTACTGAACTTGTCCGCCAGACCGGCGGCGCCTCTTAGTGCCGCTTGAAGTACTGCACCTCCCGTTCATGCTGCTCGGCTGCATCTCGCGTGGAGAAGGTCCCCAGGTTTTTACGGCGGCCGGTCTTAGCGTCTTTCTTGCGCGAATAAAGCCGATATTGGCCTGATTTCAATTTACGGATCATGCCTTGCTCCTCACCCTTAGGACGCTGCCAGGAATTTTCTGTTGCGTGACACCGTTGCCTGGCAAGCCGCCTTCGGTAGCCTGCGGGATACAATGAGGAGTCCCGGCCCTATGAACTGCCGGAGGGTTTATGCCGATAGATCATTGGAGCGATCTTCTTTGAAGCTGGCAGAGCTCTTGGGCTTCGCGCCCCGGCAATCCCGTTCCCTTCCGCGCGGTGGGTTGCGCACCTCCCGGAAGATCGTCGCCCTGTGTCACAGCCTGTTGTCGGAACGGGGCGAGGTTTCAGGAAGCCGGCTGGCCGCCGAGGCTCTAGACGCTTATCAGGCGCTGGATGAACGCGGGCGACGCACCTTCTTTGAGTCCTTGATCCGGGAGTTTTCTCCCCATCCGGAGGAGGTTGGCCGGGCCGGCGACGCTTACCGCATTGAACCTTCCCCCGAGCATCTGGCGCGTCTGCAAAAGGTGGTGGAGGCGCCTCGCCAGGAACTGTTCCGCCGTCTGAATCTGGCGCCGGAGGGCACGCGCATTCTGGTGGGGATGCGGAGCCAGGTTCTCGAGGAGTCTGACGGGATCCCACAGCTGAAGCCGATTGCCGCCGATCTGGCGCATCTGTTCACTTCCTGGTTTAACCGCGGCTTTCTGGTGCTGCGCCGCATCGATTGGCGCACTTCGGCCGTGATCCTGGAAAAGCTGATCCAGTATGAGGCGGTGCATCAGATCCAAGGCTGGCACGACCTGCGCCGCCGCCTGGAAACAGACCGCCGTTGTTACGCTTTCTTCCATCCGGCGCTCCCCGACGAACCGATCATCTTCATCGAAGTGGCCCTGACGCGCGGCCTGAGCGACCAGGTGCAGGCGCTGCTTGACCCGGATTCTTCGGTGCTGGATGCTGAGGCCGCCGAATGGGCCATCTTCTACTCGATTACGAATTGCCAGGAAGGCCTGCGCGGCGTGCCGTTCGGCAGTTTTCTCATCAAGCGCGTGGTGGAGGACCTTAGCAAAGAACTGCCGCGTATCCGGAAGTTCGCGACGCTTTCACCGATCCCCGGATTTCGGAAATGGCTATCCGAAAGAGCGCCGGCGCTCCAAGGCAGCGCCAAGCTTGCGCCTTTCGCCGATGCCATCGCGAAGCTGGACAGTCCGGAATGGATGGAGAATGCGGCCCTGCGTACCGACTTGCCGCGGCAGTTGCTGCCCCTGGCTGCGTATTACCTTCTGTACGCCAAACAACATCAGGAACCACTCGACCCGGTGGCGCGCTTCCATCTCAAGAACGGCGCGCGTCTGGAGCGCATCAACTGGCTGGGTGACACGTCTGCCTCCGGTTTGCAGCGCTCGGCCGGCTTGACCGCGAATTACGTCTATAAGCTTCCCGACGTCGAGCGCAATCATGAATTGTACGTTCGCGAACATAAGATTCGGGCCTCGCGCGAAATCGAAGCGCTGGCCAAGCGCTTCATCCCGCCTGCGCGCTTTTAGAACAATCTTCTAGCTCACCGCTTTTTACTTGCTTCAGTTTCTGGAGTACGCTAGTATCTCTTTTACCGGACAGCTTCACCTTTAAAAGACAAGTTTCCATTTAAGGGACGGGTCGCTAATCGAAATACAAATCTCTATGCTCACACTTAAACTGCGTTTGGGCTTATGCCTCTTTCGGCACCGGAGGCGATGGAAAAGTTTTGCGCGCGGCTACGTTCCAACGGCTGCCGTACTGCTTTTGTGGTCTGCGCTGGGCGCGCTGACGTGGGCCCAAACGGGAGGCAGCCTTTCCGGCGTGGTGACGGACCAAACCGGCGCACCCCTACCGGAGGTCGCGGTGACGATCAAGAACCTCAGCACAGGTGAAACGCGCACCATCCCCACCGACGGGGCGGGACGCTATCAGGCGTCCGGCCTGCCTCCGGGGCGTCTCGAGATTCGAGCGGCGAAGCCAGGGTTCGCCGATGAAAGGCGCACGGGAGTCAGCCTGGCGGTTGGTCAAGACGCTACGGCCGACATTAGAATGCAGCGCAGCACCTCAGACGCCTGCGCGAGCGGGCACGAGTTCTTGGCCACCGATTGCTCGCTGACCTGGCATGGCATCACGGTGTACGGTGCATATGACGTCGGCGTCGGATGGGTCAGCCACGGCTTACCGGAAAACGCCGCTAACTATGAAGGCGAATCTCTGGTGAACCGAAACGGCTATCAACATCGATTCCTGGTGGCGCCGAACAACCTGCAGCAGACGGGTTTCGGCATCCGGGGCAGGGAGGAGTTTGCGCCTGGCTGGTCCGTCGTGTTCAACGCTTCCACTGGCATCAATCCGCAGTCCGGCCAGCTTGCTAACGCGTCAGGCACCCAGACCATCAACAACGGCCTTCCCAGGAGCAGCTATTCGATAGCCATCGACGGCGCCCGCGCCGGCCAACCCTTCAATGACGAATACTATGGAGGTGTATCGTCCAAGGTGTTCGGCACGTTCACCTTTGGGCGTCAGCGCTCTCTCGGCACCGACGCGATGCTCCAGTACGATCCGGCCGGCGGCAGCTATGCCTTTTCGTACATCGGGTATAACGGCACGATGGCCGGCGGCGGCGACACCGAGGACAGCCGTTGGGACGACGCCGTGAAATATCGCGTCAACCTTGGCCCGGTCCATGGTGGCGCGATGTATAAATTCGCCGATGGCAATGCCGGCTGCTACTCGCCCTCCTCAACCTGGACCGCCGCCAATTGTACACCGGAACAGGCGCACAACAACGCCTATGGATTCGACATCGGTGGAGACGTCGGCAAGAAATTTTCCATGGACGCAGTCTTCCAACATTACAACCAGGCAGTCAGCATTTTGAACCCTTTGCTTGGGCCGCAGAGTCCGACGGCATCCTATCAGTCCACCACCGACAGCATCAATACCAACCCCATCACCGGGCCCAATCTGATCCCAACGACCGACACCGTATATGGCATCGTCACCGACAACAACGCCATTATGTTCGCTGCCAAGTATACGTTGAACCCCGTCAGGTTCTTTGCGGGCTATGAATGGATCCGGCAGACCAACCCGACGAACCCGTTGGGCGTGGGCGCTTTGGACCAGGGCACTGTTTACCTGAGCGGCGTGGAAGACAACAATCTGGATTCTCCCAAGATCGTGCAGATCTGGTGGGTGGGCACGAAATACGCTGTCACCCGCAAAACCGACATTACTTTCGCCTGGTATGAACAGCTGCAGAACGACTTCCGTATTCCGTCGACCTGTTCATCCGCAGCCGGTTTCCGCAGCTCCTGCGCGGGCAGCCTCAGCTTTGGGTCGCTCTATCTGGATCATCACTTCACGCCGCGCTTCGACGGTTTTGCCGGACTTGCGTATTCCTTCGTGACCGGTGGTCTGGCCATCGCTATTCCTCATGGCCCCGGCGTCCCTTACCTCCACAACAGCAACTATGCTCCGGTGATCGGTGCTCGTTTCGCTTTCTGACCCGGGAGCTACTTCGCTAGCTGGACCACTTGTAGAGTTTGCAGCATGCGGACAGATCGAGCGCCTTCGTGGTCGTTCGGGCACACCAGGCGGAACGGCCCCTGCTTTTCGGGTAGTGGTTTTCCATCGCGCTTGTCGGCCAATAGGATGGTTTCGTTGCCAAAGTCCGGATCCAGTTCGCCGAGGGTGAACATCACCTGGTAGCCATCCATGGCCTTCGCCAGCACGTAGGTGCTGAGAACCTTGCCGCGCAGCTTTTTGCCGAATGGCGCGCCGGCCTTTTGCAATACCGCGAGCAGCGTCACACCGTCATAGACAATCTTGCTGCCATCGGCCGCCGGAACCGAAGCGGTTTCCCGAGGCATTTTGGCCAGATCGTCGGCGGTCAACGACAAGGGTGACGGAATGTCGCCTTGAACCGAGAGAACCGCCGGCGGAGCTTGCGCATACAGCAGACCGGCGAGCAAGCTCAGCGTGAGCAGCCAGCGTGTGTACTTCATAAGTGTCAGTGTACCTTGTGTCGGGCTACTTTTGAGTCAGTGAACCTTGTAGCCGTAGCGAGTGAGGATGGCGCGGCCTCCGCCGTTCAATACGAAGTTGGTGAACGATTGCGCCCAATCACGATGCTGGGAGCGAGCTAGCAGGCCCAGTTTCTGGACAATCGGAGTGTGCAGAGTATCATCCACCTGGATCACCCGGCCGGACTCTTTCAACACCAGCGAATACGCGGTGAATACCGCGTCGGCGTTCTTGGATGTCCCATACTGTTTCGCCATGTTGATGTTTTCCGCGTAGACGATCTTGTCTTTCACCTGATCCCAGATGCCGGCGTGCTGCAAAGTCTCCACAGCCGCGGCGCCATAAGGCGCCAGCTTGGGGTTAGCTAGGGCGATGACATGCACGTCGTTGGCCGTCAGGTCCGCGATTTTCCCAATGTGCGCCTTGCTGCTGGGAGGAACCCACATAGCCAGGACACCAACCGCGTAGACAGCGCTGCTGCCAGGCACCAGCAGATTTTCGTGATCCAGCTTGTCGACGTGTTCGGCATCCGCCGCCAGGAAGACGTCGAAGGGCGCCGAGTTCTCGATCTGGCTGGTCAACTGCGCGGTGGATCCGAAGCTGAAAACCGGATGTATTTTGGTTTGCGCCTCAAATTCCGAGCCGAGCGTCTGGGCCACTTGGGTAAGGTTAGCCGCGGCCGCGATTGTAATCTCGGCGCCTTGGCACAGTGCGGCGCAAAACGCTACGATGATCAGGAGCAGTGTATACCGTGACCTCATCGAGCAGCCTTTCGGTGTTACTGTAACACGACAGAGTAACGTTTAAAATGCCTGAAATTGAGAATCACCTGGGCGCCCTGCGCCAGAAGCGCGGTATCTCCGCGGCCCAGCTTGCGCGGACTGTGGGGGTGACGCGCCAGACCATCTACGCCATGGAAGCGGGCAGCTATATCCCGAACACGGCGGTGGCGTTGCGATTGGCGCAGGCGCTGGAAGTGAAAGTGGAAGATCTTTTCACGCTTCCGCAGGCTGAGCCTACCGGTCTGCGCTCGGAAGAAGCTACGCTGCTGCCGGGCTCCGATGCCTTGCATCCAGGCCAGCCCGTGCAACTCTGCCGCGTGAACAAGCGCCTGGTGGCCTCGCCCCCTTCGCCGGTCCCCTGGTTTTTTCCCGTGAGCGACGCGGTGGTGGCCAGCAAACCGCCTAAGAACGGCCGCACGGATGTCCAGGTGTTCGACGCGGCCGAAGATTTTCGCAACCGTGTACTGATCGCAGGGTGCGATCCCGGGATCTCCGTCCTGGCTCATCATCTGCAATCCGCCGGTGTGGAACTGGTGTTGGCGCATCGCAATAGCTCGCAATCGTTGAAGCTGCTGAAGGATGGCTGCGTGCACATCGCAGGCACGCATTTGCGCGATGAATCCAGCGGCGAGTCCAATCTTCCGGAAATCGGCCGGTTGTTTCCTAAGAACGCCGTGGCTGTTATCACGTTCGCCGTCTGGGAAGAAGGCATCGTCACCGCGGCCGGCAATCCCAAAGGCATCAAAGGCATGGAAGACCTGGCGCGCCGCGATGTGACCATCGTCAATCGCGAGAAGGGCGCGGGCAGCCGGGCATTGCTGGATTCGAATCTGAAGCGCCTCAAGATCGATTCGAAAAACGTGCGGGGTTACGAGCGGGTTGCGCAGGGACACCTGCAGGCAGCCTGGCAAGTGCAGTCCGGGCAAGCGGATTGTTGCATCGCCACGCGGGCCGCCGCGCGGGTGTTCGGCCTGGGGTTTGTCCCGTTATTAAGCGAGCGCTACGATCTTGCCATCCGCCGGCAACATCTGGATATGCCCAGCATCCAGACTTTACTGGATACCCTGAACCGCTCCACCTACCGCCGTGAGTTGGAAAGCCTGGGCGGTTACGACACTCGAGCCGCGGGCCAACGGCTGTTGTAAATAAAAGCCTGCTCTAATAGTGGACATGGCACTCTCAGCGCGAAATCAACTTCCCGGCGTCGTGGAAAGCGTAGAAGTCGGATCCATCATGGCGCACGTGATCGTCAAGGTCGGCGACAATCTGATCGAAAGCGTGATCACCCGCACCAGCGCCGAAGAACTGGGGCTGAAGAAGGGCGACGCGGTTAAGGTTGTCGTCAAGTCCACCGAAGTCATGATCCAAAAAGGGTGACGGAGTCGGCAGGGCCACCAGCAGTGACGGACTGGGACGCTGTTCGGCGCGAGTTCCCCGCGCTCGCTCATTGGACCTACCTCAACACCGCCACGTTCGGCCAGTTGCCGCGCCGCGCTACCGACGCCGTGGCCCGGCACTTCGCTCATCGCGATGAGCTAGCGTGCTCGGATTTTCTGGCCTGGTATGACGATGCCGATCGCCTGCGCTCGAAGATCGGCCGGCTCATCAATTGCGGAGCGGAAGACATCGCGTTTGTTCCGAATGCGTCCGCGGCGCTGGGATTATTGCTCGCGGGTCGGGACTGGCATCCGGGCGACCAGGTGCTCACGCTGGAACATGAATTCCCGAATAACCTTTACGCGCCCGGCCTGCTGGCGCGTTTTGGCGTCGAAACAATCGCGTGTCCATGGGATCGTTTGCACGATTCCGTAAACGCCAGAACGCGCCTCGCGATCCTGAGCTCGGTGAACTACAACACCGGCTTCGCGCCGCCGCTGGCCGAACTGGCGGATTATCTGCGCTCGCGCGGTGTCTTATTGTTCATCGACGGGACGCAGAGCGTGGGAGCCTTGCGGTTCGACGTCGCCCGCGTTCAGCCCGATATGCTGGCTGTGCATGGATACAAGTGGCTGTTCTCACCCAATGGCGCGGGCTTCTTTTACATCGCGCCGCAATTGCGGGAACGGCTGCAACCGAATGTGATTGGGTGGCGCAGCCATCGCGATTGGCGCAATGTCGATAACCTGCATCACGGAGTTCCGGAATTGCCGGCAGGCGCCGAAAAATACGAAGGCGGATCGGTGCCGTTCGCGCTGCTCTACGCCTTGGAAGCTTCACTGGATCTCATCCTGGAGATTGGACCTGAGGTCATCGAGCGGCGCGTCCTCAATTTGGCCGCCAAAACGCGGGGGATTCTGCGTGAGTTGGGAGCGACGGTCGCCGAATGCGCCTCTCCCATTGTCGCCGCGCGATTTGAAAATCGCGACGTTTCGGCCCTGGCGCGAGCGCTTAAGGAACAACGCGTGTTAGTGGCAGCGCGGCGTGGCCATCTGCGCGTCTCGCCGCACCTCTACAACAACGAACAGGATTTGGAAATCTTCGAACGGACTCTTCGTACCTTGCTCTAGAGTCAACCCGGCAAGCTGAACGTCACATTGCGCTCGCGATTCAAACGCACGCTCAGGCCGCGGTCCAGCGAAGCCAGAGGGGCTTGCTTCTGTACATGGTCCATCGTGACGTAATGCACCGTGGCCCCATCCACCCAATACGCCAGCACCGCGCGAATGGTCCCGTCGTTCATCGCCAGCAAGTACAAAGGATCCTGGTATTTCTGGTTGGCCTGAGCGGTGGGGCCGGCATTCCAGGCGGCCGGCGCCGGGGGTGGTTGCACCATCACCGGAGGAGGCGGTGTTTGATTGGAAATGATCAACACCTGCGGGTTGGGAGACGAGTAAGATGGAGATCCGTAGGAATATCCGCCGTAGTCCGGGCTTCCATAGTCCGCATACCCATAGCCCGAATCGCCGTAGTCATAACAATCCCAGACGTACGGATCGCAGAAACCGCTGTAAAGGCCGCCGTAGTAAAAGGGGTAGCCGTAATATCCGCCAAAACCGTAGCGTCCGCGAAAGCCGCCAATTCCTCTGTATCCAACGCGAAAGCCAGCACCGCGGAATCCACCCGAGCCGCGAAAGCTGCCGCCGCCCCGGAAACCACCACTGGCATGCATTCCACCGCCACCACCTCCGCGCATGCCACCGCCGCCTCCGTGCCCGCCGCCCCGTTGTGCGAGTCCAGGAAGAGCCAGCAGGACGCAACCAAATAGAACCGGCAGAATTCGCCGCATTGCTACCTCACGCACCAATATACCGCGCATACAGGCTCCGCGCGATGCCCACGTCCGTGGTGCCTTTGATGATGGCCCGGCCGTCGGGAAAGATGGTCAGCAGATAGGGCGGCACTTCAAACTGGAGCGCGAACTCGTTGGCGCGAACCGGGCCGAGCGGCGCCAGCCGAGCAGCCAGATCGCGTAGCTCTAAAGGGCGGGCCCGCTCATGGATCTGCACGGCTTTGTGTCCACACAGGCTGACCGGCGCGCGCCGCTCGCCAGTCAAATATGGAAACTCGCGCCGTCCACAAGCTGGACAATCCGCCACCGGGCCGGGCTCCGTTACCTGGCGGATCTCACCGCTCCAAACATCCACCGTCGTTATTTTCCTAGCCGGCGCCGCGCCACACAGGATCTTGATCGCTTCGCTGACCTGCAGGCTGGCGATCAGTGCGGTTATGGTTCCCAGCACCCCCGCAGTCTCGCAGGTTGGCTGCGCGCCGGCCGGCGGATCGGGATAGATACACCGCAAGCACGCCGTTTCCCCCGGGACGATCGGCATCGCGATCCCATAGCTGCCCACCGCAGCCCCATAAACCCAAGGAACGCCGCTTTCCACCGCAAAATCGTTGATCAGGTAGCGTGTTTCGAAGTTGTCCGTGCCGTCCAGGATCAGATCCACTGCGCCCAGTAGTTCTTCCACGTTAGATGGCGTTAGATCCACCACCATGGGCTCAACCTGAACGCCCGAGTTGATCCCCGCGATCTTGCGGGCCGCAGCCGCCGCCTTCGGCATGGCCTGCTCCACGTCACATTCGTCAAACAACCATTGCCGCTGTAGATTGCTCAACTCTACATAGTCCCGGTCGATGATCCTGAGGAAGCCAATCCCGGCTCGAGCCAGCGCTCCCGCCTGAAAGCTTCCTAATGCGCCGCAACCAGCCACAGCTACGCGAGCGTCCAACAACTGTTGCTGGCCCTGTTCGCCGATGCCCGGAAACAGGATCTGCCGCGAATAGCGCTCGCGATCGCCGGCTGTCATACAGGGTGCCTCATTCAACTTGCCTCATTCGCCTGGCCTCACGCACAACCCGATGGTACCAACCGGGCCTATATGCGCCGGGGCCTTATGTTAGGACGCGATGCGTTAAGATGGTCCCTTGTGTCAATCCGGCTGGGCTGGTGGATCAGTATGCCCATGCTCGCCGCCCTCTGCTCGATCCTGTTGACCGGGGCGCCCAATGAATACGAAGGCAAGCCGATCGCCAGCGTGCAATTCGAGCCGGCGACGCAACAACTGACCTTCGATCAATTGATGGCGATGCTCCCGTTGCGGATCGGGCAGCCGCTACGAGCCTCGGAGGTGCGCGACTCCATTCAGCGCTTGTATCAAACCGGCGAATATTCCGATATCGCCGTGGACGCCACTCTCACTCCGGCGGGAGTGAATCTGAGATTCATAACCAAGCCAGCCTATTTCGTCGGATACTTTGATGTGAACGGCGTTTCAGAACCGCCTAACGAGGGGCAGTTGCTGGTAGCAACCAAGCTTACGCTCGGCGGCGCCTACCTGCCCGGCGACACCAGCGCGGCGGTTGCGCGCATCACGGATCTACTCAAACGGAATGGCTTCTACAACCCCGGGATTGAGCCCGCCACCTCGGTGCGGGAGCCTACGCAAGAGGTCCATATCGATTTTCACGTGGATCCCGGCAAACGCGCCAGGTTTGATGGATTGGTCGCCAGCGGCGATACGCTGCGTCCTCCCGTAAACGTGATCGAGTCCAGCGGCTGGAAGCGATTCCACGGATGGTTCGGGCTGGGATGGCACGAACTCACGGAGACGCGCTTACAAAACGGAATCGACAACATCCAAGCCTGGTATCCCAAGCACGATCATTTGCTCGCCCAGGTGAAACTGGTGAACCTGGATTATCATTCCGCGCTCAACACCGTCACACCCGTGCTGGCCGTCAACCCGGGACCTCCTGTTCTGGTCCGCGTGCGTGGCGCTAAGCTCTCTGCCGGGAAGCTGCGCAGCCTGCTACCCATCTATGAAGAGCGCTCCGTGGATCGCGATCTGCTGGAGGAAGGATCGCGCGATCTGGCGTCCTACTTCCAGGAACAAGGCTATTTCGATGCCTCGGCCGACTACCTCACGGCAACGCCGGCCAACGGGGAGCAGTTGATCGAGTACCATGTCAACCTTGGCGTCCGCCACAAAATCACGAAGGTCGAAATCCAGGGCAATCACTATTTCGACAACGCCACCATTCGCGAGCGTATGTCCGTGATACCCGCCACGCTGGTTCGTTATCGCTATGGCCGCTATAGCCGCAGTCTATTGGATCGCGATCTGGACGCCATCCGGGCACTCTATCGCGCCAATGGTTTTCGGGACGTGCAGGTGACCCCGCGGGTGCTGGACGATTACAACGGTGTGAAGGCGCACATCGCGCTCTTCATCGATATCGCCGAAGGGCCCCAGTACTTCGTTTCCAAGCTCACGCTGCAAGGCATTTCGAACGATTTCCGGCCGGCTTTGATGCAGCTCCTGCATTCCACCCAGGGCCAGCCTTACAGCGATCTCAACATTGCAACCGATCGCGACAACGTCTTGGATTACTATTTCAACAACGGCTATCCGGCCGCGCGATTCGATTTCACGATCGTACCCGCATCCCAGCCCGAGCATGTAGACCTGGCATTTATCGTGTCCCCCGGGCAGCGCATTTACGTGCGCAACGTGGTGGTGGATGGGCTGAAGCGAACCCGGCCGGACTTGGTAACGGACCGCATCAGCCTGCGCGCCGGCGACCCGCTGTCGCAGAGCGAAATTAACATCAGCCAGCGGCGGCTGTACGACCTCGGCATTTTTACACGTGTGGATGCGGCCATCCAGAATCCCGATGGCGACGAGCCCACCAAGTATGTGCTCTATTCGCTGGAAGAGGCCGGGCGATATTCCATGAACGTCGGCGTGGGCGCGGAAATCGGACGCATCGGAGGCGGCACCACGTCGCTCGATTCTCCGGCTGGCGTCACGGGCTTCAGTCCCCGCTTCCTGTTCGGGATCAGCCGCCTGAATTTCTTCGGATTGGGCCATACCATGAGCCTGCAGACACTGATCTCCACGCTCGAGCAGCGCGCCCTGCTTACTTACGTGGCCCCTCAATTCTTCGGGAATCCCAACCTAAGCCTGCAGCTCTCCGGACTATTCGACCGTTCCCACAACATCCGCACTTTCTCCTCGCAGCGCGAGGAAGGTTCCATTCAGCTGGCGCAGAAGTTGTCGCGGGCCAACACGCTGCAATACCGCTATACCTATCGCAAGGTGAACATCCTGGGCACCCCGCTCATCAGTCCCGAGCTGATTCCGTTGCTGTCGCAACCTGTCCACGTCGGCTTCCTTTCCATGAGCTTCATTCAGGACAAGCGGGATGATCCTATCGACTCCCACCACGGCACTTACACCAGCATCGATTTCGCTCTCGCCTCCAGCGCCTTTGGATCGCAAACCAGTTTCGGGCGCGTGGTGGCGCGCAATTCGTCCTATTACCAGCTCACCAAGGACCTGGTGCTGGCTCGCACCACGGATTTCGGCATCATCGAACGTTACGGCGGGCTCCCCGAAATTCCGCTGGCGGAGCGCTTCTTTGGCGGCGGCGCATTTTCGAACCGCGCCTTTCCCGATTTCCAGGCCGGACCGCGCGATTTGACCACTGGCTTCCCCATCGGCGGTAACGCGCTCTTCATGAACACCGTAGAGCTGCGCTTTCCCCTGATCGGCGATAACTTGGGCGGCGTGTTGTTCAACGACTTGGGCAACGTGTATTCCGCGGCAAACAAGATCAATTTGCAGTTCCGGCAGCCTAATCTGCAGGACTTCGACTACGCTGTCCAAGGATTCGGATTCGGGCTCCGCTATCGCACGCCGCTGGGTCCTATTCGCGTAGATTTTTCGCTCAGCCCGAATTCGCCCCGCTTCTTCGGGTGCGAGGGCTCTATCAATCAGTTGTATCAATGCGGTGTTCCCGGTTCGTCCGTGCCGCAAACGGTGCAGCGAATCAATGTCTTCCAGTTCCATTTTTCGCTGGGGCAGGCGTTCTGATGCCGATCAAACCACTCCCTAACGGTCGTGGCTCGGTAGCGCGATTCCTCGCCTCCCTCGTATTCCTTGTCTCCCTCGTATTCCTTGTCTCCCTCGTATTCCTTGTCTCCCTGCTTTCGGCCGAGATCATCGATCGCATCGCTATCACCGCCGCCAACCAGGTGATTACCGAATCGCAGATCGAAGAGGAAATTCGAGTCACCGCTTTTCTCAACCGCGATCAGGTGGATTTGACCGCCGCTGCCAAGAAAGAAGCGGCCGGCAGATTGATCGAACAGGCGCTGATCAAGCGTGAAATGGATCTCAGCCGCTATCCCCTGCCTGAACTCAGCGAGACCGGCAAATCGCTGCAGAGCATAAAAGAGATGTATCCGAGCGAAACTGCCTTCAGTGAAGCTCTGCAGTCTTACGGCATCACAGTTGACGAACTCACCCGCCGCTGGTGGTGGCAGTTGACCCTCTTGCGCTTTATTGACTACCGGTTCCGGCCGGGAATACAGATCCCCCCCGCGGATGTGCAAGCATATTATCGACAGCAGGTATCCCAATGGGAACTGAAGGGGACTAAGCCGATTCCGACCCTGGAGGAGTCTCGCGACCAGATTGAGGAGATCTTGACCCAGAAGCGGATCGACCAGGCGCTGGATCAGTGGATCAAGGATACCGAGAACCAGGTCGCGATCAATTACCTGGATCCGGGGCTCAAATGATTACGAATCAGCCGAGTGCCGAACAGACCGCGCCGGGCGCCCAAGCGCCGCCTGCGAGACCAGGCAAGCGTCGCGCTAAGATCGCTGCGTTTATACTACTTGGCGTCGCGGGACTAGCGCTGGTTCTGCTGGTTGCCGGCGTCGTCCTGGTGCAAACCGCCTGGTTCAAGAATCTGGTCCGGATGCGGATTCAATCCGCTGTGGAACGCGCCACGGGCGGGAGCGTCGAAATCGGCAGCTTCTCTTATAACTGGCGCAATCTCACCGCCGAAGTAAACTCTTTTGTCCTGCGCGGCACTGAGCCCGCATCCGCGCCGCCCTTGTTTCGGGCCAACAAAATTCAGATTGGGTTCAGGATCATTTCAGCGCTGGAGAAAAAGGTCGACATCGCCTCGCTGATCGTTGAAAGCCCGCATGTTTACATCACCATTGGTCCGGATGGATCGACTAATATTCCGAGGCCGAAGATTCCGCGCTTCAACGAGAACGTGCTGGAAGATCTTCTCGATCTCCATGTGCAGCATATCGAACTTCGTCACGGCATGGCGGACTACAATTCCTGGCGCGTTCCGCTGGATGCAACCGGCGAGCACCTGCAAATGTCGTTGCTGTATCAAACTGGCGGGCAAAGCGGCGGGGAATCCGCTGGGCCGCGCTATCTCTGTGCCCTTTCGTCCGCGCTCATGCGTGTTTCCTCTCCGAAATTACGCGCTCCCGCTGAGTTTGCTCTAGATTCCCAGGTGGAATTGGGCAGAAATACCATTCAAGTGCTGCGCATGAACCTGGCATCCGGCGGAATGAAAGTCGAAGCCAAAGGAACCATCGTCAATCTCTACTCTCCCAATGCGGACTTCGACGTTACCGCCGCGCTCCCGGTGGAGGACCTGAACAAATTGGTCCAGACTCCGCTCGAACCGCGCGGGGATCTATGGTTTCAGGGCCGCGTCACGGCGGGCGGATCGAATCCCGACCGGTTTATCGGAAAACTGACTGGGCGCTCGTTGGGTTATGCACAAAGGCAGGTCGAGGTCCGGGACATCGCGGTCAGTTCGAACGCGGATATCACACCTGACAAGATTGCTCTGCGGGATCTTGATGTTTCGGCGCCGGATGGCCGATTCCACGGAGATATCGCGCTGAATGAACACAAGCATGTGAGCGTGAAGGGCCAGATCGGTGGAGTTACCATCGCGGAAGTGGGCCGTCTGGCGCGCCGGGCTACCGACTCGCTCAATGGAACGCTGAGCGGTCCAGTGCAACTGGATGGACAGCTTACGCCATCGGGATTGGCGGGAGTCAATGCTAGCGCTGTTTTGGACCTGAAGGCAGGGGAGGGGGGAGTACCTTTACAGGGGTCGCTGGCCCTCAATTACGATCAACGGGCCGGCAAGCTACAACTCGGCAGCTCTCAAGTCGATATCGGTTCCACTCATGCCGATATATCGGGTACTTTGGGCGACGATCTGGCCTTGCACGTGGTGTCGAGAAACCTGGACGATGCCATTCCGCTGCTGCACGCGCTCGGCGCTCAACCGCCCGCTCACTGGCCCGTGGAATTGCAAGGAGGCGTGGCGCGGATCGATGCTTCCATACGGGGAGGGCTCGACAACCCCAAGATCTCAGGCAAAGCGGATGCCCAGAAACTGAAATTGGCAGGCCAGCAATTGGACCGCGTGGCGTCCACGTTCACGCTGGATCGAACCAGCGCCCTGCTGCAGACGATCACCGTCGATCAAGGCAAAATGCACCTGGAAGGCAACGGGCGGGCCGGGCTGCGCGATTGGACTCTGGAAGGCGGTAGTCCTGTTTCGGGGAATGTCTCCCTGCGCGCCGCGGACATTCAAGCTTTGGCGGCGGAGGCCGGATGGAAAGCGCCGCCCGCCACGGGACTCATTTCAGCCACGCTTCGCATTTCCGGTTCACTGGAATCGCCCTTGGTGTCGGGTGGCGTGACGCTCGAAAATCTCACCACCTATGGCGAACACTTCGCCCAGGCCCGCGCGGACGTCACCTACACGGCTACGGCCATCGAGCTGTCGCACGGTGAGGCCCGCAACGGCGCCGGACGCATCATGCTATCCGGCGACTACAATCATCCGGCCAGCGATTGGAAAGACGGCTCGCTCCGCTTCGATGTAGCCTCAAGCGGCGTCGATCTCAGCGCGGTTAAGCACCTGCAGGACGCTGTGAGCGGTCTGGGCGGGCGTCTGGATTTGAAGGCCAGCGGGGGGGCCAAAATCGTGGATGGGGTGGTGGATCTGACGTCGCTGAATGGCGACCTCGCCGTGCGCAACGCGGCCCTCGACGGCCATTCCTACGGCAATCTGACTGTCACCGCCGCCACCAAGCTGCCTCTGCTTATGCTCGCCGCCACCGTCAATTTGGGAGATGTCCAGATACACGGAAGCGGCGAATGGCGCATGGAAGGCGATTATCGCGGGCAGGCGCATGTTCCCATCCCCCGCATCTCGTTTGCTACTTTGCACGATCTTACGCCTGGAAAGCATCTTCGCAAGGGACTTCCCTTCGCGGGGTTCATCGAAGGAGACGCCACCATTTCCGGGCCCCTCAATCGGCTTTCCTCAATGCAGGCCGACATCACGCTCTCTACCGTGCAGTTGAACGCCAGCCCGAACGCAAAACCAGTAGCGGGCACCCCGCTGCAAGATCTGGTTCTGCGAAATGCCCAGCCGGTGCACATAGTGGCGACTGCCAACTCCCTGGACTTCGGACGTTCCAGCTTTATCGCCAAGGACACCACCATTAATGCCACCGGCCGCCTGAACCTGAACTCGAAGACTCCTTGGGATGTTGGAATTCAAGGCCGAATCAATTTCTCCATTCTTCAGCTGTTCAACCCGGACTTGCTCGGGGCGGGCGCATCCATAGTCAACGTAACCGTCCGTGGACCCCTCACCGAACCGCAGGTGGAAGGGCGCTTGGAATTGCGCAACGCCTCTCTGTTCCTGCGCGACGTTCCGAACGGCGTGGATAATGCCAACGGTCTGATCCTGTTCGACAGCAATCGCGCGACAGTGCAGAGCCTGAGCGGAAAAAGCGGCGGCGGCGATATTTCATTCGAGAGCGGAAGCTTCCTGGGCTTCCGCGGGGCCGCCCTGGTTTATCGGCTACAGGCTACCGCCCGCAATGTTCGCTATCGCTCCGAAGCCGGCGTCAGCCTCACGGCGGACGGCTCGCTGGCACTGGTTGGCACATCGGAAAACAGTGTACTGTCCGGGTCCGTCTCGCTGACGCGCGCCGTCTTCAACCCCCGCACCGACGTGGGCGCATTGCTCGCTTCCACTACCACTCCGGTGGCCGCCGCTCCCAACGAATATTTGCGCGGTCTCCAACTGGATGTGCGCTTAGTGACTCAACACACGCTGGAGGTGGAAACGGCGCTGTCGCGCAACATCCAGGCCGATGCGGATCTGCGTGTGCGCGGCACTCCGGATCGCCCCATCCTGTTGGGACAAATCACCGTCAACTCGGGTCAGATCGAGTTTTTCGGAAACAAGTACAGCATCAATCGTGGCGACATCACGTTTAACAATCCAGC
This sequence comes from Bryobacterales bacterium, assembly GCA_963725455.1. Taxonomy (GTDB): domain Bacteria; phylum Acidobacteriota; class Terriglobia; order Bryobacterales; family Bryobacteraceae; genus Palsa-89. Next base: position 33,928 of record CAVRZH010000195.1, on the reverse strand, counting down.
CAAGATTGAGCCGGTTCTGAATATGGATTTGTCCACAAAGGTGCGCGGCATCACCGTAGACATCATTTTCTCCGGCCCTTTGAACAAATTGAATTTTTCCTACCGGTCCGATCCGCCGCTGGAGGCCTCCGACATCATCGCGTTGCTGGCCGTTGGGCGGACGCCCTCCACCTCAGGCCCGCTGGCGTCGTCTCAAGCCACCACGAACATAAACAACAGCTACCTCGGCCTGGGCACCGGGAGCGATTCACTCCTGTCACAGGCCATCTCCCCCAATTCCGGCCGCCTCCAAAAACTTTTCGGCGTCAGCCACATCAAGATCGATCCCCAGCTGACCGACGTCACCATCGTTCCGCAAGCCCGTCTCACCCTGGAACAGCAGGTCTCCTCCGACGTCACCCTCACCTACATTCAGAACCTGGCGGTGAGCGATCAGCAGATTGTACGCGTGGAATGGGATTTCAGCCGGAAATGGTCGGCCGTGGCCCTGCGAGATGAAAACGGTGCTTTCAGTATCGATTTCGAATACCGAAAGCGATTTAAGTAGCCGGTCATGCGGCTGCGCAAAGTCCAGGGCAAGCTGAAGGTGGAGCATAGCATCGTGGACGGTTTGCGGACGGTGCTGGAACGGCTGCTCACTGAGAACCCTACAACAATCCGGTCCATAATTCCTGGGGTGATCCGTCCGGTGCGCGATGCCAAAGGCGAGGTCAAAATCCGCGTGACGGTGCCCACCACCAACGGCTGGAAGGCTATCGCGCTCAGTGCGGGGGCGCGCCAGGAGCTCTTCATTAGTACGGGCCTCTCCAAGGACCAGTTGGAACAGGCCATTGGGTTGGCCTCCCGGGACTGAAGGCGCAGGGTACTAAGGTGTTTGCCCAGCGCGTGGGGCCAACACCTCGAAGCGTGAGCTTACGATTCTCCTAACTGCCCTACTACGCTAACGTTACTCTCGCTTCCGGCCGATGAGGAAAGTAGACTCAAAGCCATCTGACGTAACGGCATGGGAAGTTCGCGGAAATTCGGTGAAGATTCTAATTGCAGATGACAGCATAGTCTCCCGGCATTTGCTGGAAGCCACATTGCGCAAGTGGGGCTACGACGTCATGGTAGCTTGTGACGGCGCCGAAGCCCTGGAGCTTTTGCAGCGCGAAGATGCTCCTGCCCTGATTATTCTGGACTGGATGATGCCGGGCATGACGGGTGTGGAAGTTTGCCGGCGCATCCGGCAGCGCGACGGTGAGCCGTACACCTACATCCTGCTGCTCACCTCCAAAAGCCAAAAGGAAGACTTGATCGAGGGCATGGAGGCGGGGGCCGACGACTACATCACCAAGCCTTTCGACCAGAATGAGCTCCAGGTTCGTCTGCGCGCCGGTACCCGCCTGGTGGACCTGCAGTCTCAGTTGCTGAAAGCGCGGGAAGACCTCCGCGATCAGGCTACGCGAGATTCGCTAACGCGGTTATGGAATCGCAGCTCCATTCTCAGTGAACTGGCGCGCGAACTGGCTCGTTCGGAACGCGAAGCTCGTCCCTTGGGAGTGGTGATCGTAGATCTGGATCACTTCAAACACATCAACGATTCGCACGGACATCTGGCCGGCGATGCGGTTCTCAGGGAAGCGGCCCGTCGCATGCAGAACAGCATTCGCCAGTACGATTCCATCGGCCGCTATGGCGGCGAAGAGTTCCTGATCCTGTTTCCCGGGTGCAGTGAGACGGATTGCTTCGCGCAGGCCGACCGTTTACGCAAGCAACTGGCCAATGCGGACATGTCTGTCAACGAAACCACGCTGCGTATAACGGCTAGCTTTGGCGTGACAGTCGCGATGCCGGGCGAGAGCTGCACGCAGGAGGGGTTGATCCGCAAAGCCGACGAGGCGTTGTATGTAGCGAAAAAATCCGGGCGTAACCGCGTGGAGATCCTCTCTTACCAGCCGGAGCCCACGCCGGCGAACACACCTTCCCAGACGGCTGTCGTCGTTCCTTAAAGACGTTCCCGCGGCCTGGTGCTGGCCGGCGGAACTAGTGGCGCTGCGCGACCTGAAAGTGGCTCAATGAATTCGCGTAGCTCGATATTCCTTTGTAGAGTGCTTCCGCCATGCGCTGGCGATACTCCTCGCGCCGCATCACAGTTTCGTCGTGCGCGTTGCTCACGAAGCCAATTTCGGCCAACACGGACGGCATGGATGCGCCGATCAACACCACAAATGGCGCCTTTTTTATGCCACGATCCTTCGAGCGCGCGTCCGTCTTTGCGGACAAGGTGTACAAAGCGCTCTGCACGCGCGTCGCAAATTCGCGGGACTCCTCCACCTTATCCTTCAGAGCAATCTTCTGGAGCAAGCCCTGCAACTCGTATACGGTCATCTGCGAGCCGGAGTTTTCTCGCGAAGCCAGATCCAATGCACTGCGTGAAGTGGTGAAGTTCAGATAGTAAGTCTCTACGCCCGCGGCGCTGCGCAACGGTGAGGAGTTGGCGTGAATCGACAAGAAGAGGTCGGCCTTGGCCTCATTGGCAATCTCGGTACGCCGCTCCAAAGGTACGAAGGTATCGTCGGAGCGGGTGAAAATCACTTCGCTTCCCATGCGTTCTTGAATCAAGCTGCCCAACCGCTGGGCGACGTCCAAAACCAGATCCTTTTCCCGGAGTCCACCCGGTCCAACGGTCCCGGTGTCGTGTCCTCCGTGCCCTGGGTCGAGCACGATACGTCCCACCTTCAGCCCGAGCACACGAATCATCGAGCGGTCGCCTGAAGAATTGCGTTTGGCCGGAAGAGCTGTTTCGATAGGGGCCGCTGCGGTGGTGGAGAGTGCCGCGCCAGGAAGCGCTGTGCTGGAGCCAGCGCGTGGGGTACTCGAGAGTGGTGTGCTGGCGAGCGTTGTGTTCGAAGCGGGCAGGCTCTCAATCGCTCCGCTGCTGGACGCCGTATCGGGCTTTGCCAGCACACCCGAAGGCGCCATTCGGGCCGGCGCTGGTCCCACCTTATAATTCACAGCGAGCAGTGGCGGCGCGGAATTCCTCAATTGCAGTTCGGGCGGTGTTTCAAGCTCTGCTTCTTGCGTCTGTACGATGGGGATGGCCGCCGGCTGGGCCGAGGGCGGCGGTGTGAACTTGCGGCGCTGGACAGGTTTTGCGGAGGGCGGTGGCTCCACTAATGTTGGAGGCAAGCGTACCGGAGCCTCGGTGGTCTCGGGCCTGCTACCGGCGGCACGCAGCTCAATGATCAGGCGAGTGGGGTTGTCCAGACGCGAAATTTTGGATTCAACGGAAGTTTCCAGGTCCAGCACCACGCGCGTGACGCCGTGCTCCGGTTCAGCTACGCGGATCTGCTTTACGAAATGATCCGAGACCGGAATCACGGTCATACCCTTGCGCCCTAGCGCGGGCCTGGTTCCCTCGAGATCGAAGAACAGGCGGTCGGGATTGTCCAACCGGTCTGACTTGACCTGGAAATCGCCATCAGTCTCGATCGCGATGCGCGTTACCCCACTCAGCGACCAGAACCGAACAGCGGTGACACGATGCGGCTCCTCGGGTTTCGCGGCCAGCGACGCTCCGAGCGCCAGGAAAAGCAATGCTCCCGCCCACCACCGGCGAGCGGTGCTGGAGCCGCCATGCGTCTTCCGGGGGAGGGGGAGCATGGCTTTCTTATCGAGTTGCGATGTGTAGCTTGCCCTCGGTATCCACATACGCAAGAATGTGCCGCGGCGCCTCTTCATTTGGGGTTGCCTTTGGCTCCTCTGCATTCCTTGCTTCGGTCTTTGTTTGGGCTTGGGCACGCTTCGCCTGCCCGTACTTCTTGCCCACTTTGGCGACGTAGCTCACCGTTTCGGGATACGGCGGCACGTCTTTGTACTTCGCCACGGCCTTCTCGCCCGCGTTATAGGCCGCAATCGCCAGCCGGTCGTCCTGGAACGTGTCCTGTAGTAATTTCAGATAACGGACTCCGGCTTCGATATTCTGCTTCGGGTCGAAGCTATCCGTCACGCCGAACCGCTGCGCCGTAGAGGGCATCAACTGCATTAGGCCCTGCGCCCCCTTGGGTGAAACGGCGAACGGGTTGTAGTTGCTCTCTACTTCAATCACTGAGTCTACTAGTAGCGGATTCACGTCAAAATTCTTCGCCGCCTGGGCCACCAGGCCGCGCACATCGTTATCCGAACCGGCCGGCTTGGGAGGTGCTACCAGTGTTCTAACCAACTTGCCGGTGCGCGTATCCACCTTCACCACCCACACCGCGTGGAGACCGGCGGCATGCGTGGAGTTCCCGGCAAGCGGGAGGCTGGCGGCGCCGAGCGTTCCCAGAACCGTCGCTCCCAGAATAAGTTGCAAACAAAATCGCATCCTTTTGTTCTATCCGATTATACCCGGATTCCTCCCGTCCGCAAACTTTTCTTTCCACCGGGCCATCCGGACGCTAATGCTATTATTCTCTCATGCAAGCGTCCGGGTTTGTGCTGGCCGGAGGGGCCAGCAAGCGCATGGGCCAGGACAAGGCGCTGTTGCCGTATCGCGGAGCAACGCTGGTGGAGCACGTCGCAAAAACCGTGCGTGAAGCCGCCGGTTCCGTGGCGCTGATCGGCGACCCGGCTCGGCTCGGCCAGCTCGGCTTGGCGGTCTTTCCGGATGAGTTGCCAAGTTGCGGTCCTGCGAGCGGCATTTACACCGCCTTGCGACTGTCCGACACGGACTGGAATCTTTTGGTCGCCTGCGACATGCCAGCCGTCTCCGCAGAGATCCTGCTCGGCCTGCTTCACCGTGCGGAAACATCCGAGCGCAACTGCGTTGCCGCTGTCGGACCTTACGGCGAGCCAGAACCTCTGTGCGCGGTTTATCATCGCCGCTGTCTGTCGGTGTTGACGCAGGCAATTCGAGATAAACGATTGAAAATGCGTGACTTGATAAAGGAGATGGGGGCCGTCTGGATGCCTGTCGACGTCTCCGCGCTGGCCAACGTGAACACCCCCGCCGAATGGGCGGAATTTGAGGCCAAGCTGACATGACGGACAAACTCCACTACATCGAGTTTCGCCATGTTTATAAGACGTTCGATCGCCCGGTTTTAGTCGACGCCAACTTTTATGTGAACGCAGGCGAGACGGTGGCCATCATCGGCCGAAGCGGCGTGGGCAAATCCGTGAGTCTCGGCCATATCATGGGCTTTCTTAAGCCCGACCAAGGCCGGGTGTTCGTGGCCTATCAGGACATCACCGACTATACCGAGGCGCAGCTTCGCGAGGTGCGCAAGAAGGTGACCATGGTGTTCCAGAGCGGCGCCTTGTTCGATTCACTGACGGTGGGCGAGAACATCCTGTTTTCGCTGGAACTGCGCGACGATTACGACGAGCACAACAAGGAAGACGTGGTGGACGGCCTGCTGACCATGGTGGACATGCTGCAGTACAAGGACGCTTACCCGGGCGATCTCTCCACCGGCTACAAGCGGGCCGTCGCCATTGCGCGCGCGCTCGCGGCCCAACCGGAATGCATTCTTTATGACGAGCCCACCACCATGGTGGATCCCATCATGTCGAATATTCTGGCGGAGCTGATGCTGAAGCTGAAGCGCGAACTCAGGCTGACCGCCGTGGTGGTGACCCACGATCTGGACCTGATGCGCAAAGTAGCCGACACGGTAGTGGTGCTCTACCAGGGACAGGCCATCTATTTTGGTCCGGTGGCGGACCTAGAGAAGTCCACGCATCCGCACATTCGCACTTTCCTGGCCATGGACCGGGTGGAACTGGTTCCGGACCTGGCCGAATAGGCCGGCGGACAAGGGTGGGAACCAGAGTGACCCGCTACTTTTCCTTCTCGAAATCCAGCGCCGCCGAGTTCATGCAGTAGCGCTGGCCGGTGGGTTTGGGACCGTCGTCGAAAACGTGGCCCAGGTGCGCATCGCACTTGCCGCACAACACCTCCACGCGCCGCATGCCATAGCTGGTGTCCGTCTCCACCTTGACGTTCTCCGGCGTAATCGGCGACCAAAAGCTCGGCCAGCCGGTGCCCGAATCGAACTTGGTGTTGGATTGAAACAATGGCGTGCCGCAGCAAACGCAGCGATACGTGCCGTGGTCGTGATTGTCCCAGTGTTTGCCGGTGAACGCGGGCTCAGTGCCTTTTTTGCGGGTGACCGCGTATTGCTCGGGCGTCAGCTGTTTACGCCACTCGTCGTCGGTTTTTTTGATTTCGGCCATATTCGTTTACCAAATCGAGCGCCGGTAATTGCCCCGAATCTCCCCATCCTTTGTCACCAGCACTGCGTCATTAGCGCTAGCTTGCGCTACGATGAGCCGGTCAAACGGATCACGTGTCCAAGATTGCTTCAGGGCAAGTTCCAGAACCGATGTAAAAGGAAGCCCACAGACCGCCAAACCGATCTCCGATGACAGTCGCTCGATGACCTTGACAGCGGCTGCTCTTAGTCGTTTGATCTCATGAAGTAGCTGCAATTCAAGAACAACGGCAGGCGAGACTAATAGCTCCGCATTTCGGATTTGCTCTGTCGCCGCGGAACTGAGCCTGTGCCGCTCGCCTCCAAACAGCCAGATCACGACATGAGTATCGAGGTACGTCACCTCTTCAGCTCGCTCCACTCCTTGCTCCAGTCGATATGGACGAAGTCCTCCGGATCGCCAACGATGTAGTCGCGTTTTTTCAATCGGCTCAACTTGTCCGGCTTGGTTTCGGGAACGATTTTAAGAACGCGCCCCTTACGCACCACCTCTACAGGCACTCCGGTCTTGAGGGTCTCGTCCAGGATGTTGTAAATGTCGGCCCGAAGCTTCGACGCTGTCACCCTCATGACCACATCATACTACGTACGTACCATGCTGATGAGTCGTACGATTTGGTTTGGGCCGTCAGGTTCCTTATTGCTGTATTGTCACGATCGGCTGCGACGCCGCCAGAACCGCTTCGGCCTCTTCCGCCGTAAATTGCTCGGTTTTCGCCGAGTGGTTCATGGAGCAGAACTTTGGACCGCACATCGAACAGAACGCCGCGTCTTTGAAGCCTTCCTCGGGCAGTGTTTCATCGTGCATGGCTTCCGCAGTTTCGGGATCGAGCGAGAGTTCGAACTGCTTGCGCCAATCGAATTTATAGCGCGCGCGCGACAGCTCGTCGTCGCGATCGCGAGCGCCCGGACGATGCCGCGCAATGTCAGCCGCGTGCGCCGCAATCTTATAAGCGATGATGCCCTGCTTCACGTCCTCGCGATTCGGCAGGCCCAGGTGCTCCTTGGGCGTCACGTAGCAAAGCATCGAAGCCCCGTACCAGCCGATCATGGCCGCGCCGATGGCTGACGTGATGTGGTCGTAGCCAGGCGCGAAGTCCGTCACCAAGGGGCCGAGCGTGTAAAACGGGGCCTCGTCGCACATTTGCACTTCCTTCTCCACCTGCATCTGGATCTGGTCCATCGGAATGTGGCCCGGACCCTCGATCATCACCTGGACATCGTATCCCCAGGCCTTCCTGGTCAGCTCGCCCAACGTTTTCAACTCGGCAAACTGCGCCGCATCGCTGGCATCGGCGACACAACCGGGGCGCAATCCATCGCCCAGAGAAAAGCTGACGTCGTGCTTCTGGAAAATCTTGCAGATCTCGTCGAAATGCTCGTACAGGAAGTTCTGCTTGTGGTTCTTCACCATCCACTCGGCCAGAAGCGCACCCCCGCGGCTGACGATGCCGGTGATGCGTTTCGTAGTGAGCGGAACGTATTGCACTAGCACGCCGGCGTGAATGGTCATATAGTCCACGCCCTGCTCGGCCTGCTCTTCGATCACTTCCAGCATCACGTTGATATTCAGGTCTTCCACGCGGCGCACGCGCCCCAGCGCTTCATAGATCGGCACCGTGCCCACAGGGATGGGCGACGCATCGATGATCGCCTTGCGTATGCGCGGGATGTCGCCACCGGTGGAAAGATCCATGATGGTGTCGGCGCCGAACTTCACCGCGTAATGCAGTTTCTCCACCTCTTCATCGATGTTGGACGTGGTGGCCGAATTCCCGATATTGGCGTTGATCTTGCAACTGGACGCCACGCCGATGCACATCGGCTCCAGATTGGTGTGGTGGATATTGGCCGGAATAATCATGCGGCCCCGCGCCACCTCCGATCGGATCAGTTCACCGGTAACATGCTCACGCTTGGCGATGTATTCCATCTCCTGGGTGACAATGCCCTGGCGCGCGTAATACATCTGCGTCCGGATCGGATCATTCAATCGGGGGGTAATCCATGGGCTGCGCATACCGGCCATTTTAGCGCAGTAATCGTTTCGCAACCGGTCCGGTAGACCGGCTCAAACGGTTACGAGATCAGTTCCCAATAGGCGTTACGCCCGAATGGGGTCACCACCATGTGCTTTTGAAACGTTCCCCGGCTATCGGTGTAAGTCGCCCCATTCGGATAGGTTTCGCCCGGAACTGACAGATAGATGTTGCCGATGGACTGCAACCCCACCGGATCGGCGCCGGCCGGGGTTTGGGGCGCGGGTTGCGCCGGCGCGGTGAACGGCGGGTAGCTCGCGATGTTAGTGGACACCATGATCGAGCCGGGCGGCGGATCCAGCGGGTTGTACGCCACAACGCCGGGCTGTGCGATGCCAGGCGCGATGGTCACCGGCGGTTGCAGCGCCGAGGGCACCCAGGTGTAGCCGAATTGGGCGCGCATGGTCATCACCAGGTATGGATCCCATCCCCACACCATGATTGGCACGTCGATGGTGAACCCGTCGGTGGCTAACGTGGCCGCTTGAGCGGCGCGCTGGCCTGGATCGGCGATGGCCTGCAGTGCCTGAACTTCCGGCGGTTGTGAAGCCCAGTATGCGGCGTCGAATTGCTGTTGTGTGGTCTGTGGTGTAGTTGACATGCTGGCCGCACTTTCGCACGCGAGCGCGAAGGTGCGATGGGCCGGACTGGGCAAGCCGTTGAAGGATCGGAACACAAATCACTTCCCGCGTCGTGATTCACGTCTGATAGGTTGAATCTTGCAGCTCGCTCGAAAACAGATCCGTGTCCAAGGCATCGTCCAGGGCGTAGGCTTTCGCCCATTTGTCTACAATCTCGCCGAAAAGCTGGGGCTGGCGGGCTACGTGCTGAATTCGTCGGCCGGGGTGGTGATCGAAGTGGAGGGCGAACCAGGCCAGGTGGAGCTATTTGTGCGCGGCCTGAGCGAAAATCCGCCACCCTTGGCGCAGATCGAGGATATTGCGATCTCGCATTTAGAGCCAAACGGATATGAAGGCTTCGCGATTCGCGAAAGCGTGGATGAGCCCGGGCAGCTTGTGCCGGTTTCTCCCGACGTTTCCACTTGCCTCGACTGCCTGCGTGACTTCCAAGATCCCGCCAATCGCCGGTTCGGTTATCCCTTCACCAACTGCACCAACTGCGGCCCGCGCTATACCATCACGAAGGCCATCCCCTACGACCGTCCGCTCACCACCATGGCCTGCTTCCCCATGTGCGAGCGATGCCTGAGTGAATACGAGGACCCTTCCGATCGGCGGTTCCACGCCCAGCCCAACGCGTGTCCCGCCTGCGGACCATCGATCACGCTGTCCATTGAAGAGGCGCAGCGCTTGCTCCGAGCCGGGAAGATTGTCGCGATCAAAGGCCTGGGCGGATTCCATCTGGTTTGCGAACCGTTCAATGACGCCGCGGTCCGGCTGCTGCGCGAACGCAAGAAGCGCAGCGACAAACCGTTCGCTCTGATGGTCCCGGACGCCGATGCTGCTGGGAAGCTGTGTTTTGTATCTGAGGCCGAACGCGCGGCCCTGACCAGTATCCGCCGGCCGATCGTCATCTTGGAACGGAGGCCCGACGCAGCAATTTCACAAGCCTTGGCGCCCGGTAACAAAACGCTTGGCGTCATGCTTCCTTACACGCCGCTGCATTATCTCCTCTTTGGCGATTCATGTTCCGCGCTGGTAATGACCAGCGGCAACTTGAGTGAAGAGCCCATCGTCACGGGCAATCGCGAAGCAGCGGAGCGCTTGAAGTCCATCGCCGATGCCTTCCTGTTTCACAATCGCGACGTTCACACGCGTGTGGACGATTCGGTCGCGCGCGTTTTCGCGGGCCAAGAGCGTATCCTGCGCCGCTCGCGTGGCTACGCGCCCCACCCCATCAACTTGAGCTTTCCCCTCGCTGAGATTCTGGCTTGCGGGGCTGAACTCAAGAGCACCTTCTGCCTCACCAAGGGGCGCCACGCTTTCCTGAGCCAGCACATCGGCGATCTCGAAAATTACGAGACATTGGTCTTTTACCGCGAAACACTGGAACGTATGAAGCAGCTTTTCCGCATCGCGCCCACAGCTGTTGCCTATGATCTGCACCCGCAATATCTGAGCACCAAGCTCGCACTGGAGACGACGGACGCGCAACTCATCGGCGTCCAGCACCATCACGCGCACATCGCGAGTTGCATGGCCGAGAACGGGCTCGCCGATAAGGTAATCGGTGTGGCATTCGACGGGACTGGATTTGGGACCGACGGCAAGATCTGGGGCGGCGAATTTCTGGTCGCTGATTTCGCCGGGTTCGAGCGGCGCGCCCATTTCCGTTATATTCCTCTTGCTGGTGGCGACCGGGCCGTTCGCGAACCCTGGCGGCTTGGCCTGAGCTATTTGCTCGATACCTTCGGCGCGCGGGTTGACTCGCTCGATCTGCCGCTCCTTCATCGCGTCCCGTCCAAAAAGGTTTCGACCGTTCGATCCATGATCGAGCGCCGCATCAACACTGTCGAAACATCCGCCTGCGGCCGGTTGTTCGATGCCGTTGCTTCCATAATTGGCGTTCGCGATGAAGTCAATTTCGAAGCGCAGGCCGCCATCGAGCTGGAAACGTCTGCGTTCGAAGGTGTCGACGAGATTTATCCGTTTGAGCTTGCGGGAGATCAGATCGACGTTCGCCCGATGATCGAGGGCATCGTGCGCGATGTGTTGGCCGCAAAGCCTGCGGGCTGGATTTCGGCCGCGTTTCACAACACGGTCGCGGCCATCGTCGTCGAAGTATGCCTGAGGCTGCGCTCAGAAGACGGGATCGATCGCGTGTGCCTGAGCGGCGGCACGTTTCAAAACGTGTATTTGGTTGAACACGCGGTTATGAGCTTGCGCGCACAAGGTTTCGAAGTTTTTCTGCACTCCAAAGTCCCACCGAACGACGGTGGAATTTCGCTCGGCCAGGCCGTCATCGCGAATGCTGCGCTCAAGCACTAGCGGCGCGCGCACAACTCCGGAAACTCTTTTTCCAAGTGCTTCACCTTTGGCGCATCGTTGTAGACAATGTACGGGTTATTGGGATTGTGATCGAAGAAATGCTGATGGTATTCCTCCGCGGCGTAGAAGCCTCTCAGCGGCACTACCTGCGTCACGATCTTGCCGTGAAAAACCTTCGCCGCAGTGAGCTGTTGAATGTACGCTTCCGCCACGCGCTTCTGGTCAGGGTCCGAATAGAAAATAGCGGAGCGGTATTGCGTGCCTTCATCCGGCCCTTGGCGATTCAGCTCCGTTGGGTCGTGGACCACCGAGAAGAAAACCTCCAGCAGCTTGCCATAGGAAATTTGCGCCGGATCATAGGTCACCTGCACCGATTCGGCATGCCCCGTGGTGCCCGAGCTCACCACTTCGTAGTGTGCCGTATAAGCGGAGCCTCCCGCGAAGCCGGAGACTGCGTTGGTGACGCCCTTCAAGCGCTCAAACACGGCCTCCACGCCCCAAAAGCATCCGCCCGCGAAAACGGCAGTGGCGGTATGACCGGAAGCCGGCTGATCCACGGCCGGAGCAGGGAACTCAGCGGCGCTCAATAGCGAGCCCGTCAACAGAGTTGCAAGCAGACAGAGGCGCATCGAAAACTCCTTTGCTTTAGTTTAGCGCTCGGTATGATAAAAGTTGGCGACGTTAATTATCGACAACTACGATTCGTTTACCTACAACCTGGTGGACGCCGTCGCCCGTATCCGGCAAAGCGCGCCCATCGTGGTGCGAAACGACGAGCTTACGTGGGATGAAATCCAGCGGCTGGATTTCGACAGCGTGATTGTCTCTCCTGGCCCGGGCCGTCCAGACAATCTGCGCGATTTTGGTGTGTCAGCTCAGCTAATCGCTGAAGCTACCGTCCCAGTGCTGGGAGTGTGCTTGGGACACCAGGGCATCGCGCGCCATTTTGGAGGCTGTGTGGTACGTGCGGCTGAGCCGGTGCACGGGCGCAGCGCGGAGATCATACACGATGGGGACCAGCTGTTTGCGGGCATTCCGGAGCACTTTAGCGCCATTCGCTATCACTCGCTGATTGTGGGTGAGCCGCTGCCGCCCGAGCTCAAGAAGATCGCTTGGACCACGGACGGCGCCGTAATGGCCCTGCGCCACGTAACGCGGCCCATTTGGGGTGTGCAGTTTCATCCAGAATCCATTTGCACGGAATATGGGATGGCGCTTCTTCGTAATTTTCTTCCGCTTGCTCACGCGCGCGGCTCGGTAGAATCAGCCAAGAGTTTTCCTGCGCCGAGGCGGACGCTAAAAGTTTACGCTAGCGAAATGTCATTACCCGCCGCGCCGGAAACACTTTTTCGACAACTGTTTTCCGACCAGCGCTATGCCTTCTGGCTGGACAGCTCGCTGGTGTCGGAACAAAGCCGTTTTTCGTTCATGGGGACAGGCCGCGAAGTGCTTCACGACAGTGTTTTTGCGCAGTTCCAAATCGACGCGCCGCCGCTGCCTTTTCAATTTACCGGAGGATACGTCGGCTATCTTGGCTATCCTTCCCAAAAGCACCGCTCGCCTTTTCCCGGCGCGTGCTGGCTGCGAGTGGATCGCTTCCTCGCCATCGATCACCTCGAAAACAAGTTGTGGATTGTGTCTTCCGGAGAGCCCGATGAAGAAATGGAAAGGCGCATCGCGGTGTTGAAGGATTGCCCCACCCCGCCCAACTCACCCTCCGCGCCCGTTCCATTTGAGTTGGCCACGGAGCACGATGTATATATCCGTCTGATCGCCGAATGCCGGGCACGCATCGCCGCGGGCGAAAGCTACGAGATCTGTCTCACCAACCAGCTGCGAGTACAGACAGACGCAGCACCACTCGCTTATTACGAAACCCTCCGCCGGCTGAATCCTGCGCCATTCTCCGCGTATCTGCACTTCGACGACATTGATATCGCCTGCTCCTCGCCCGAGCGCTTCCTGCGCTTGGATACCTCAGGCTATGTAGAATCGCGCCCCATCAAAGGAACCATTCGCAGAGGAAATACTCCCCAAGAGGATGCCAGGCTCCGCTCCGCACTGGCCTGCAGCGAAAAGAATCGCGCGGAGAATCTCATGATTGTCGATCTGGTGCGTAACGATCTGGCACGCGTGTGTATCCCCGGCAGCGTCCATGTCCCGCAATTGATGCAGGTGGAAACTTACGCGACCGTGCACCAGCTCGTCAGTACCATCGCGGGACAACTCGCGCCAGGCCGCACCGTCAACGACGTCATTCGCGCGGCGTTTCCCGGCGGCTCCATGACCGGCGCACCCAAGCTTCGCACGCTCGAAATCCTCGACGAACTGGAGCCGGAGGCGCGCGGGATTTACTCGGGCAGCATCGGATACATCGGCTTCAACGGCGCCGCGGATCTGAATATCGTCATCCGCACGGCGGTTTTTCATAAGGGTGTTGCCAGCATCGGAGTGGGCGGCGCCATCGTCTACCAATCGCAGCCGGAAGACGAATGGGACGAGATGCTGCTCAAGGCGCAGGCGCTGCTGCGGGCGTTTTCGGCCAAGTTATCATAGTTGCTATGTCTACGGTTTTACCGGTCACTGCTTCACCGGAACAAGACGCGACCAGCGCGCTGGACCGCGTGCGGGCGCTCGAGAGCGAATACCTGCTTCAGACCTATGCTCGCTATCCGCTGGTGCTCGATCGCGGCAAAGGCTGTTATGTCTTCGACCCGTCGGGCAAGCGCTATCTCGACTTCATCACCGGCATCGGCGTAAATGCGCTCGGCCACGCGCACCCTCGCTTAGTGAAGGTGATCCGCGAACAGGCCGGCCGCCTGCTGCACTGCTCCAACCTCTACTTCAACGCCTATCAGGGTCCGCTCGCTGAGCGTCTGGCCAAGGCCAGCGGGTTGCACCGCACCTTCTTCTGCAACTCCGGAGCCGAGTCCATGGAAGGCGCGCTTAAAATGGCTCGGGCGCATGGGCATAAAATTAATCCCGAAAAATTCGAGATCGTGGCGCTCCACAATTCCTTTCATGGACGCACCCTGGGCGCGCTCTCCATCACTGGACAGGAAAAATATCGGCGCGATTTTGAGCCGCTGCTCCCGGGCGCGCGCTTCGTTCCTCCCAATGACGAAGTGGCGCTGGAACAAATCGTCAACGAGCGCACGGCGGGCATCGTCATCGAATGGATCCAGGGCGAGGGCGGCATCTTCCCGATGTCCATCGAATACGTTCGCAAGGCTCGCGAGCTGGCGGACCGTTACGATGCGCTGCTGGTCTTCGACGAAATCCAATGCGGCGTCGGCCGTGTGGGCAAGCATTTCGCCTATCAGCTTGCTGACCCCATCGTACTGCCCGATGTAATGGTAGCCGCCAAGCCGCTGGCCTGCGGCATCCCTTTGGGCGTGATCGTCGCCAACGACCGGGCAGCGCAGTCCATCGGCGCCGGCATGCACGGGTCCACCTTTGGCGGAGGACCGCTGGCCTGCCGCGTGGCCATCGAGTTCATGGACATGCTGGACGAGCTTCTGCCCCACATCGACAAAATGGGCCGTTACTTCCGGGCCAAGCTGGAAGAACTGCAGAAGCAGTTCTCCTTCATCCGGGAGGTGCGCGGGCAAGGCCTGATGGTCGGCGTCGAGTTGACGTTTCCGGGCAAGCAGCTTGTGCTGGACGCTATGGAGCAAGGCCTTCTGTTGAATTGCACGCATGAAACGGTGCTGCGCTTCCTGCCGCCCTACATCGTGACGGAGAAGGAGATCGATCGCGCGGTGGGAATTCTCAAGCGCGTGTTCAAGCTCGCGGCCAAACGTGGCGATGCCCAGCCGGCTTGAGCAATGGGACCAACGTTATCGCGAGGGTGAACAGGTTTTCGAAACTCCATCGCCTCTAGTGGTGAAATTCACCGGGGCGCTAGCTCCGGGTTCGGCGATTGATTTCGCCTGCGGGGCCGGCCGCAATGCGCGGTACCTGACTGGGCGCGGATGGCGCGTAACGGCTGTGGACGGCTCCTCCGTCGCCATCGGGCTATTGCGCGGAGCTAACCCTTCCATCGACGCGCGGGTTTTCGATCTCGAAGCCGGCGAATTCGAAATACAGCCTGACACTTATGACCTGGTCCTGTCCTGCTATTACTTCCAGCGCAGTCTAATTCCCACGATGAAGTCCGGGCTCCGCGTGGGCGGTTTGCTGATTTTGATCGCGCATGTCGCCGATCCAGACCAACCGCAAGGAACGCGGACGCGCGCTTTTCCAGGCGAACTGCCTACGCTCTTCGACGGCTGGAGCATTTTGTTTTATCGCGAGGGGGAGCCGGGAGAATCCTGTCATCGGCACACTGTTGCCGAACTGGTGGCGCGCAAGCTGGGGTAAGATAGCGGACCGGCGCTGGGAGCGCGGTCGGGGTGGGGCGCTCGATGGCACGGGGCCCCGGGGTTGGATCCGAGTCGCCTCCCAGCGTGGCACTACTAGCAGTTCTGCCTCCATCAGCAAATACACCGCATCGTTATGACTCGTCGTGAAAAATCCTTAGCCCAGCGCGCCGAAGGTCTATCCAGAAAGATAGTCGACACACGAACTGGATAGTCGAGTTGGCCCTAGCCCCTAAGGAGTTCTACTGGCAAGAGGCGCAACAATTAGCGGCGTTGTGGTGGGTTGAGCAGCTCCAGCCTGGTTTTCGATCGTGACCGCGACAGCAGCCGTCGACGCGATATCCACCGCTCCAGTCTGCACGTGGAATGCCTGTCCATCCCGGTACGATTGGAACAAGCCCGCCGGCACCGGCTTGGCGCCTTTAGGGATCAGCCACATTTCGTAGATTTTGTCCGCGGGCGTTGGAAAGAGATTCGAAGCGATGAACAGCACCCCCTGCGATGGGCTCACGAACACTGTGCCGCGCGGTGGCTGCCTTAACTGTCCACCGAAGGATGCTTCCACGGTGCCAGGTGCGTACAGGATAGCGAACGCCGTTCGCGCCCGCGTGGCTTCTTCGACATACCTTCCCCTATCTCGGGCGACGAAGATGAGCAATAGCAGCATCACGGCGAGCGCCGCGGCCATCGCCCACACCGCGAACCAACTTGGGCGCGGCCTCTCGAACCCGATCGATGACAATATCCGGCCGCGCAGTTTCGCGGAAGGCTTCGCGT
This sequence comes from Bryobacterales bacterium, assembly GCA_963725455.1. GTDB lineage: Bacteria > Acidobacteriota > Terriglobia > Bryobacterales > Bryobacteraceae > Palsa-89. The sequence continues at coordinate 17,564 of CAVRZH010000195.1, read as the reverse complement.
CCGGAGCCGAGGCTGCCAGCAACGCGGTGGTTTCGAGCGAACGCTTCACGCCAGCCACGCAAACCTCGCATCCCCGGTTAAGGTGGGCTCGAATCTCGCTGCGCTCGGGTTCCTCGGCGATGTCCAGGGCGTAGAGATCATAATGCTCCCGCAGTTCGTCGCAACTCATGAGGACACCACCACTCCCAGTTCATCGCGCAGGCTCTGGAGCGCGCTGCGGACCCAGGTCTTGATTGTTCCCAGGGGTTGTCCCATTGTGGCCGCCATTTCAGATTGCGAAAGGCCCTCAAAATAAGCCAGCTCCATAACCGTGCGATGGTTGGGCGGCAGCTTGTCCATGGCTACTTTGACGCGTCGCGCTTGATCGGAGACCAGGATCCCAGCTTCCATGTCGCAATACAGCCGCGCATGATCGGTCTCATCGAATTCCACCGCGCCGCGTTCGCGCCCGGCCGAGGATCGTAAATAATCGATCGCCCGGTTACGCGCGATGGCCAGCAACCACGGCCCGATGGAGCCCTTGGCGGCATCAACGGACTGCACGCGGTTCCACACGCGTAGAAATGTCTCCTGAACCAAATCTTCCGCAATCGCCTGGTCCCGGACTACACGCAGCACCAGCGAATAAGCCAATCTACCGTAACGATCGTACAGTTCGGCGAGCGCCTGTGGATCCCGGCGCTGCAGGCGCGCGATCAGCTCCCGTTCCTGAGGATCCGCATAGACGGCCATGAGGAGCGGCAGCATTATCCCGACACACTCCGATATTGCAGCTTCGTTCGCATTCCAGCGCTGAGGCAGCCCACTGAGATCATAGCTTGGTTAGGAAAGAGCTTGGTTAAGAAAAGGCGCGCCGGCTGAGAAACGGTGGTCCGGACGGTCCGGCGCGCCTGAGGGAAAAGCACTCAAGGAGTCGGTCCAAGTCTACTTTTCTACGATGTCTTTCTTCATGGGCCCAAGCACTCCGAGTAAGGCTTGCTTGTCGCCGTCCTTGACCATAAACTTGTCGAGCGAGGCCACCAGGTCCTCCACCAGTGCGTTAAAATCTGCACTGGTGATACCCATGCCGGCATGAGCCGTCTTCATGTCTTTACCCTTGTACCTGCATGGTCCGCCGGACGCTTCACAAATTTGATCCACCAGGTTTTTCTTGAATTTCGCGAGCCGTTTTGGATCGGCGGCGGTGGTTTTGAAGAAGCTGTTGATTCTATCGTCAGCCGCCACGCGCCCGACAAAATCGTTGACCACGGCCGTGATGGCGCTCTTGCCGCCCAGGCTCTTATAAAGAGTGTCGTCGGCCTGTGATAAGGGAGCGATCGTAAGCAAGCCGGCAGCGAGCACGAGAAGGGTATATTTCCGCATTTTATCCTCTTGGTTTGCGCCCTTGATCAGGCGCGTCCAATGGTTATTACGGAAATGGCGGGAGATTGGATGTAGGGACGGCGGCCCGGCGCGCCGCATAGACAAATGGGCGATCCGTTAAGATCGCCCATCCCAAGTCAACACATTGATCTGCTGAGGTACTGAAGAAATCTAGACTGCGACAGCCCTGGAAACACCGCTGATGGTCTTCAGGATGCGCGAGACAATCTGGTAAGGATCCGCCTCCGAGTTCGGCCGGCGATCTTCCAGATAGCCTTTGTAGCCGTTGCGGATGAAGTTAACAGGCATCCGGATGGAAGCGCCACGATCGGAAAGCCCATAGCTGAACTTATCGATGGCTTGCGTTTCGTGCAGACCAGTCAAACGCAGGTGGTTATCCGGCCCGTACACGGCGATGTGCGCCGCGATGTTCTCCTGGAACGCCTGCATCAGGGCTTCAAAATATTCCTTGCCGCCCACTTCGCGCAAATATTTCGTGGAGAAATTAGTGTGCATGCCGGATCCATTCCAGTCGCCCTTAATCGGCTTGCAGTGCAGTTCCACATCAACTTCGTATTTCTCGCAGAGCCGCATCATAAGATAGCGAGCGGTCCACAGGTCGTCGGCCGCCTTCTTGGAGCCCTTGGCGAAGATCTGAAATTCCCACTGGCCTTTTGCAACTTCCGCGTTGATGCCCTCGTGATTGATGCCGGCCGCGAGACACAACTCCAGGTGTTCTTCCACAATCTGGCGAGCGATGTTGCCCATGCTTTTGTAGCCGACGCCGCAGTAATACGGACCCTGGGGAGTGCTCGGGTGGCCGTGTTCCGGGAATCCAAGAGGCCGCCCATCTTTAAAAAGAAAATATTCCTGCTCAAAACCGATCCACAAGTCCGGATCGTTTTCGATGGTGGCGCGCCAGTTCGTGGAATGCGGCGTGCCATCCGGGTGCATCACTTCGCTGAGAACGATATAGGCGTTCTTGCGGCTTGCGTCGGGATATAGAGCCGCGGGTTGCAGCACGCAATCGGAGCTCTTGCCCTCGGCTTGCATGGTGGAACTGCCGTCAAAACCCCACTTCGGTACTTCAGCCAGGGTGGGTGGCTGCTCAAATTCCTTGAGTAGAGTTTTGCCACGCAGACCAGGAACGGGCTGTTTGCCGTCAAGCCAGATGTATTCGAATTTGTATTTTGTCATAGTGTTTGAAGACCTATGGGGCAAGGGGCCCCGGCCATTGCGCTCTCTTTAATTTGAAATTCTAGAACCCTTTCAAGCGTGGAAAAATCGCTTCTGCGCGAAGCGCTCTCACGCTTCGGCTCAAACAACCGGCTCTCACGCCGGACATGTCGCCGATCCTCTATTTTCATTGAGTGGGACTCACTTCGCAAGACCTGCGCCCATCAATTGTCTTTATGGATCGCCCTAAAGAAACTGATCGCTGGCTTACCCATAATTCGTCAATACTTTGCTTCGCCCTTAGTACTTTTGGTCCCGCTACCGCCAGCACTTTATTCGAGATCCAGCTATGCGAGATGCAGGGCGCGGAACATCGCCTGCCGCTGTTCCCGGATGGGATCATCCACCACTTTGCATTGATTGTTGATTACCATGGTGGGGCGCTCGGTCGCATTGAACGCCGGCCAATGTGGCAGCTTGGGCGTGTTCGGATCGCCCGTGCGGGCAAATGCGATCCACGTATCACTGATCTTGTCGGCCAATGCCATGGCGTCCGGGCCACCGCCGGTGATTTGCTTGGAGATTTGGACATTGTCGAAGGCAAACGGGATCTCCATGGTGTGTGGCGACATCAGGCGCCCGCCTTGCACCGGCGTTTCCCAGGTGAAGTAATACAGATGAACCGGTCCTCTTCCCAAAGCCGCGCGGCGTTCGGCGATCTTCATAATTGGGCCGCCGTAGCGATAGTCGCTTGCTATAAGAAAGAAAAGCTCGGAGGGCGTGGCGTGTGGATTCAGCTTGCGATACAAATCGATCAGTGTCTCACTTTCGGCCCCCGCCGTTTTCTTCAGGCGTTCGCGCATTCCGGCCTCATCCAGCGAGAATGCCGCCTGGTCGCTCTGTAGCGTCACTTCTGTGCGCGTGTGGCCCAGCATCAGCGGCACATCGGCGGAAATGGGCGATGCGGCGGGATGAAACGGATGCTTCGGTATGGCGCTTCCATCCACCGTGGGTGAGAAGCCCTGCGTCATTTGATCCTGGCCCGCCATGTCCTTGAGCACAGCGAAATACGCGCCCATGATCCGTCCCACGGGCATTTTCTGCAGCTCGCGCACCTGCGTTTTGCTCACATTGAGCTTTGCAAGCAACAGCCCGGCCACGCGGATGGCCTGGTCGCGCTCAACCAGCTTGATGGTGGGCCCGCTCTCGATTACCGCGCGCTGAAATAATCCCTTCGCGGATGGCATCGCCAGCAGCGTGCCAACTTTGCGGCCGCCGCCGGACTGCCCGAAAATCATTACCGTGTTGGGATCGCCCCCGAACTGTTCAATGTTGTTGTGGACCCATCCGAGCGCGTGAACGATATCCAGCATGCCTACGTCGCCCGAAGCGGCAAAATCGGCGCCGCCGAATTCCGCCAGGTAAGTAAAGCCGAGAACGTTCAATCGATGATTGATGCTCACCACCACCACATCGCCCCGGCGGGAGAGATTGGCCCCATCGGTGCCCGGCGACGAACCGGAACCGCTGACGAAGCCGCCGCCATGGCACCAGAACAATACGGGCCGCTTGCGTCCGTCGTTGAGCGCGGGCGTCCATATATTCAACACCAGACAGTCCTCACCCTCCGGCGGAAGATTGGCGCTCGCCACTGATAATGGGGACACTGCGCGCGCACCGTTCGGATCGCGCTGCGGCGTGCTGGGTCCGTAGTGCAGCGCGTCGCGAACACCGGCCCACGGAGCCGGATCGGCCGGTGGCATAAAGCGATTCTCGCCAGCTGTTGTCGCTCCGTACGGAATGCCTTTGAAGATTTTGATGCCCTGGACTTCTTCGCCGCGAACTTTGCCGAACGCGGTTTCCGCAATCGTGAAGTTCTGCGTGCTTTGCCCGCGAGCGAGGATTCCGGTTGCCGGGGCCATGGCAAGCAGCGAAGTCTGCTTGAGGAAAGTGCGACGATTCGTCATGGAACGGTCTCCTTTGGTGTTCGGTTTCTAAGGCTGCGGTTTTGCGGCGCTCTTCTTTACTGGTGCTCGGCGTGTTTTGCCTGGCACGCGCTTCGGGGCAGTCTTAATGGTTTCCAGTCTCAAATATCCCGCGGCGGCGCGCAACCGGACAGCTTCGGTCTTGTCGTCCAGCAGGGGGATCATTTCGGCCTGGTACACAGGTTCGTCCCGTAGCACCAGCGCGTGAACGGCCGCCGCCCTCACGGACCACTCTTTGTCGTCCAGCGCATCCTTCAGCGCGGCGGTGGTCTGCTCGTCCTTTTCCTTTTCGAGCAACAGGACGGCGGTGGCGCGGCCGGAAACGGAGGGATCCGAGAGGAGCGCTTGCATCGAAGAGATGCCCGTGCCCAGGCCGGGCACTGGTGCAAATCCTGCTCCGGTGCGCAGCGCGAACAGGAACATGGGCTTGGGCGTATGCATCATCCGCAGGGCATCGCGCTTCTGCTTGGCGAAGTATCCGGACGACGCCTTGCTTTCGCCGCTCACGATAGAGAGCAAGGCTTTCTTGCCTTCCGGATCGTTCAGCGCCCAGAGCGATCGCGCGGCTGCAAAACTGACCTCCGGCACTTCGTCATTCAAAGCTTTATGAAGCGCCGCCACGGTCCGGCCATTTTTCAGATCCGACAGGCTGGCGACAGCGGATAGCCGGACCTCTACGTCCTTATCGTCCAGCAGCGCTTCCAGGCGCGAGGCATAGGGGTCCGTGGAGCCCACTAAACTAAGGGCAATTGCGGCCTGCTTGCGTGTGTCGGGGTTCTTATCCTTCAGCGCTTTTTCTAGGATGTCCTGACATTGCTGATTGCGGTTGACAACGGCCGGTGTGGGTGCCGGCGGTGCTGCAGCAGTCTGGCATGTCGCAATCGCAGGCCAGAGAAGCGAAGCCAATAAAGAAATCCGCATCAATCTCTCCTGATGAGATGTGCTCTCCAGTATACGACCGTTGCTTGCGGAAGCGCGCAAGACGAACCGAAGGGCGGAACGGACCCGGCTTTGTCCGGATTTTGTGATATAAAGCTGGAGTTAGCCTGGAGCTAATTATGGATTTGAGGCGAATTCTCTGGGGCGTCTGCCTGGCGTCCAGTTGCGTTCTGATCCAATCGGCGATTGCCGATACTTATCCCATCATCTTGCGTGGCAAGGTTGTCATGGAGGATGGTTCCGCGCCTCCCGTCTCAGTCGCAATCGAACGGGTTTGCAGTGACCGCAACGGATCGGAACCAGGGACGGTCACCGACAAAAAAGGCGAATACATCTGGCGCATGAATATCGACCCTTCGGATCCTCGCTCCTGCGTGATTCGCGCGAGCCACGCCGGTTATTCCTCCAGCACGGTGGAAGTTTCGGGTGTGGACACCACTCGCACGTCCGTGGACCTTCCGCCCATCACGATTCACGTTTCGGGCGGCGACCCGTACACGCTCAATTTTTCAGACACGGGCATCTCAGGACGCGCGAAGGCGGATTGGAAGGCGGCGATCAAAGCCTTGGATTCGCAAAACTTACCGGAGGTCGCAGCCCACCTGGAAGCGGTAGTGGCCGCGTCTCCCAAAGCTGCGCAGGCGTGGCACGGCCTGGGTGTGGTGGATGAGCGTATCCACAAACCAGCCGAAGCCCGCGCGGCTTATGAACATGCCATCGCATCCGATCCGAAGATGCTTCCGCCGTACGTCACCTTGGCGCGGTTGTGCATCAAGACGAAAGATTGGAACTGCACCGCCAAGACGGCAGAAGCCTTGATAAAAGCCGATCCCAAACATTACTATCCGGAAATCTACCTGCATCAAGCCGTGGCGCGCTACGAGTTGAAGGATCTGAGCGGCGCGCAGGAGAGCGTGCAAGAAGCTATTCGGCTTGACTCCGCAATGAAGCGCCCGAGGGCCGAGTACGTGCTGGGACGTATTCTGGAGGCCAAAGGCGATATTGCCGGAGCCAAGGAGCACATGGCGAAGTACCTGCAGTTGGATCCGGCGCCGCCCGATGTGGATTTGGTCCGCGGGCACCTGGACAATATCGGAAAGCCGCAAGCCGCCGACGTCGATCCGGAACTGGAGCCGCTGTAATCGACACCCGCGGCGTCAGAGCTCGAGCTTGCCTTGGAAATACATCTCTTCCACGTTGAAGTGCTCCACCACGGAAACGCGGCCGATCAGCGCGTCGAATTCGACGAAAGCGTCCTTTTTCCCGATCTCAGCCGATAACGGAAATAGATAAACCACAGCCACGCTGTCTTCCAATTCGAACACTTCCACGCTTAGTGGCTTCACGTCCTTTTTTCCTTCGCGTCTCAAGAACGCCGATTCTTTGAGCGGTTTGCCTAAGCTGGTTGGATCGCCTTTGGCGAAACTGGATGGGACGCCGTAAACGGCGATGCTGTAGCCGTCGTCCGATAGTGTCGGCGGACCCGGTACGTGAGCCTTTAGCTCCGCGGTGCGGATTGGAAAAGCGCTTTCCCATCGAACCAGCAGCCGGATGGTGGGAGCCGTGGAAGGCAAAGGCTTTCCGGGCACCAATGGGTTCCCCAGCTCCTGGCGCAAGGAAAGCTTTTTATCTTCGACACCGTCGTATCCGACGCCTTTCGGCTGTCCCATGTTGCCGCCTTCCCGGCGCTCGTCCTCGGTTGGACGGCGTCTGATACCGGCCACCAGGGTTTTCGCCCAGGGAGATTGCGTGAGGATCTGTTGGGCGTCCGCATCCGTCCAATCGATCACCGGTTTGCTCTGCCATACCGGTTCCGCCGCGATCAGCAAGGCCGCGGAGCAGGGGATGAGCCAAGAAAATCGTAGTCGCAGCATGTTACTTTCCCACGCTTGTAAAAACGTGGCTAGCGCGCAATTGCGATTGCGTCAGTTCCCTAGGATCGAGCTCGCCGCTCTTGTCTTTGTCGAGCCGGTCAAACTCCGCCGCCATAAAATCCATGTACTCTTTTTTAGAGATCTTCCCGTTCTTGTCAGTGTCCATGAGTAACAGTAGCTGCTTGACCTCATCCTGGCCGAGCGCCACCTTATCCGTCGGCTTAGGCGTGGATGCCCTTTGCGGCGCCGCCACGGCTACCACGGCGAACATTACGACGATGGCAATGAATAGAAAATTATCTCTTTTCGACATGTAATTTCTCCTGTAAATCTCAATTTACGGCACAGCGTCCACCGGGAGGGCATACTGCGGACGCTGTGCGCGATAACTTCAATTGCGCTGGCCTAGAACTTCACCATGACGCCGAACCCAAGCGAAGATGTGCTTTCGCGAAGGTCCGGGTACCATACGTCATTCGCGCCACCGCAGGCTGCTTGCGCGGCTGCCAAGGTGGCGGTGCCGGCCGAAGTGCCGTTCATGCAGGTAAAGTACTGCGGCAGGCCATTGTTGCCACCGGGAGGAGTGATTCCGCCACGTCCGGAGAAGTACGGCACGTTGGAATGGCGATAACCGAGTTCCGCCCACCAGGTAATATATTGCTTCGGCATGTATTGGAAGGTCAGCGTGCCATCGTACATGAAGGCCGTACTGCCCGGGGTCTCAGGGAAGTAAGCGCTGCCCACCGATGCCCACGCTCCATCGATGGGAGGCAGCAGCGTGAGATAGCGTCCCGCGTTGTTCATCTCGCCACCGCCGATCGTAACTGCAAAGATGTCTTTGTCCCACCAGAAGCGGTTGTATGCCATCCAACCCAGGAAAGAACTCTTATTCGGGCCTCCATGACAAGTGATTCCGCCGCCGTATTGGCAGCCGGCGTCGCCGGTGATAGAGAACGCCATCTTGTCGATGCCGTGGTTCTCCGGCTTGTTGAAGTACCTAACCTCGATACTGTCGTCGGTGTGGATGCGCTGTGTTTTTGGAAGCCCGAGATTATCCTCTCCATAGCCATATTGGTTCGCCACCAACTTGAACCATTCTTTCGGCTCCCACAACAACTGCCCGCCTAGGCCGAGGTGACCGTTGTACTTGGCATAGGATTGCCAGCCATTGATAACCCAGGGCTCGATTTTCAATTTGTTAGTGGGAAACCATTGAACACGCAGGCCGTTGAAGAACCACGGCGTGTTAGACGATACATACGACGGCTGATAAACCCAGTTATCGAAATTGTAATAACTGAACAGGCCGATGTACGAAACGAAAATACCCGCGTCGACGTTCAGACCATGCTGGACGTTGAAGTGGTACCCTCCGTACGCTTCCGATACATACTTATACGCATTCTGGAGATCCCATTGACCAACTCCGCCCGTATTTCCCGGCCCGTTGCCCGTCGCCGAGCTTGCGTCGTTACGGGGCGTCGTGACGGCGAACAGGCCATCCATGAACATAATGCGGCCACGCACGTTTTGCCAATGGAAATCGCCGCCGATGCCGATGTCCTCTATCTGAAATTCACCGTTGCGGAACTCCTCGGTGGATCCGCCCATCGTATGATCGATCGGCTGGTTGAAGTCGTTGATAAAGTTTGTGTCGAAACGAATTTCGGGAGTAAAGAACGGCGTGTCTAGCACCACGTCTTTGTTGCGCGGTGTGCCGTTGAGCCAGGTGAAGTCCGCAAAGGCGAACGGGGTTTGATTGTCAACGGCGGGAGGAGCCGCGGGGGCCGACACGGGTTGGCTCTCTTGGCCATTGGGTCCGGTAGCGGATGCCACTGCTTTACTCATGTCGGGTTTCGCGAGCGTGGCCGGAACAATCGGAATCTGGCTAGGATCTTTTGTGAGTGTGGCTACCAGATCGCCGCGCTGCGCCGGCGTAACTGGCGGCTCCGGCGCAGGCGCTGACTTAGCCTTCAGCTCCGCTTCGAGTTGCTCGATGCGTGCTTCCATGGCTTCAAATTTCTTTTCGACGGCGGGGCTCACACCGGCATCGGTATTTGCTCCCAGCGCTAAGTCCACTTGAAGATCCTGTTGCGCCGCAAGATCCACCGTGGCCGGCGCGCTGCGCAATGTCCCCTTGCTGGCCTTCACTTCGTATCGGCCCGGCTTAAGATTTGGAACCGAAAATGCGCCGTCAAAGCCGCTGATAATGGTCCGCTCGGTGTTGTCGTCCATACGGTGAATCACCACCGGAGCCGACGCGATCGGCGTCCCGTCTGCATTCGCTGTAACTCCGTGCAGTGTGGCCAGCGGCGATTGCGCCTGAACGGAAGCAAGATTGACCGCCATCCACAGCGGTATGACGATCGAAACTAACGGTTTAATCAGTGGTCTAATCATAAGATTGTTTTCCGAGTGTAGAGTGAGTGAGTAACTGTGTCCAATCTGAAATTTGTATCTATATCGAAAGTGTTCTCAATAACTAAGTGCCGCATAAGTGAGTCATCAGGAAGGTGTAAAGATTCACTTGGACGAGAAGGCGACTGTTCTCGTTTTCTTGATTTCCCTGGTTCTATGGGGTGCGCCTTCTGGCGTGTCCGCGAAAAGTCTCTCCACTTACTGTGACCCGCGGGCGAACAGTTCGATTGTGCCCGGATGGCTCCGCGGCATGTTCCCGGAATCGTTGAAATAATCGATTGGCTGAGAAAATCACCATCGATGTCGAATCATCCGCGTTGCTATTCTCAGCCGGAGATTGAGCTTCCAGATATTTACAAAGCGCCTTGGCGCGGAGGAGCAGTAACTCGCAAGAGTCGATATTTCCGTATGAGAGCTTCGAGCAAAGGCGCAGTTGATTATCGAGTATGCTGACGATCGCCTGAAGCTCCTCCGCCACGCTCGATTCGCCAGGTTCCATAAGGCCCGTCACTGCGGTGCTCGGCTGGCTGGCCTCAGAAGCCGGCGTCAGAGCGGGAACCGTTGCAACCACCGAGTTCGCCCAGACCGGCGCTTCTGCCACTGGCCTGGCGTGCTGCCGGACGCGCTTGAACAGCGAATGCTCGGGCACAATCACCTGAATGTGTCCTTCATTTACGGCGCGAACTCGCCAGGCGGTCAGAATCTGGCCCATACGTTGCCGTACCAGCCCATAACGTTGAGCGATGTCGTCCAGCGTCCAACCCCGTACAAAGTACAGAACAGCAATTTTCGCTTGCAGATCCGGCCTTGATTGTTTCTCAAAGACTGGAATCTGGGATGGAAAGCTGACCAGATTTTCCCGCACGGCTTGCCGCACCACCCGGTTCTCCACATCGGGTCGAAGGAGTGCGGTGGCGCGTGGGGGCTGAGCCTGCCTTTTGGCACCGTTCCAAGCGTCAGTCATGTGAATGCTAATCATAGGATTAATCGATCCATTCGGAAGTATGCGGCGCAAATGATGAGGAAAGCATAAAGCCGAGAGTTACTTTTTCATCATCGGGAGGCGGACAAACAAGGACGCGCATATTAGTCTCTTGAGGTAATCGGTCTTCGCGTGCCGTGTGTGCCTGCTGAGTCGTTGTCCCGAAAACGGTACCCAATTTGTATATGAGTTAGCAGATACTTAGGATTCGCCGGGTCGTCCTCTATCTTCTTGCGTAACTGACGCATAAAAGTGCGAAGATATTCCACCTCGTCGCCATATTCGGGCCCCCACACCGCGTTCAGCAGCCGACCGTGTGTAATGGGCAGTCCAGCATGCGCCATCAGATAATGCAGCAGGTCGAACTCCTTGGGAGTCAGATGGACGAAATTGCCAGCCTTGTGGACCTCCCGGCGCGCGGGATCAAGTTCAATGTCGCCAACGTGAATCACCGTCTGCGCATTGTCTTCCAGGGCTTGCGTCCGGCGAACGGCGGCGCGAAGCCGCGCGGTCAGCTCGCGAATGTGAAATGGCTTCGTTACGTAGTCATCCGCGCCAGCCTCCAGCGCTTGCACCTTGTCCTCCTCGCTATCGCGAACCGTCAGCATCAGGATCGCGACGCGCGGCAGTAGCCGCCGAAGCTGGCGGCAGGTCTCCAGGCCGTCCATTCCGGGCATATTGACGTCCAGCAGCACAACGTCATAAGGAATTGTGCGGGCTAATGCCAACGCTTCATCTCCACCGGACGCCTCGAAAGTCTGGAAGCCCAACGTCTGCAGTGTGGTGTGAAGCGCGCGACGCACGGAAGGATCATCATCCACAATCAGGATGTCGCCCTGCGATTCGGCGCCGGCTGAATACGAAGTAGGGTTCTGCATCACGTTGTGGCTGGACAATGGCTTGGGGCTAAGAGCCGGTTTTCCGGCAGTCTTCTTTTAGAAGTGAGTATAAGAGCGCCAACGTGAGGAAAGCATAAAAGGCCGTTATCGGAAAACTTTTGGAGCCCCATTCGCATTTCCTTTGCGCACATAAAGATTTCATTAACCCGAGGGTGTCCCGGATGGTAAGATCCCACTTCTCGCGGGCAGGTTGCGGAGTGAGACCTAGGGTTCGCGGAATCGATAACCGATGTGCGAATCCGTCAGCAAATACTTGGGATGAGCCGAGTCATCCTCCAACTTCTTGCGCAGTTGACGGATGAAGGTGCGGAGATACTCCAGCTCGTTGCCGTATTCCGGCCCCCAAACCGCGCTCAGCAGGCGGGCGTGCATCACGGGCAGACCAGCGTGCTTCATCAGATAAAGCAGGAGATCGAATTCCTTGGGGGTGAGGTGCACCGCCTGACCCTGTTTTTGGACCAACCTGCGGGCAGGATCGAGTGTGATGTCTCCAATGCTGATGGCCACATTGCTCTGCCCGGCAGGAGCTTGCGAACGCCGGACCGCGGCGCGGACTCTCGCTACCAATTCGCGAACTGGAAACGGCTTCGTGACGTAATCGTCGGCGCCCGCATCCAGAGCCTCCACTTTGTCGTCCTCGTTGTCGCGAACGGTCAGCATCAGGACGGCCACGCGGGGAAACTGCGCCGTATTTCCCGGCAGGCTTCCAGGCCACCCATTCCTGGCATGTTCACATCCAACAGAACTGCGTCGAAGTTGGCCGAACGAAGCAGCGGCAGCGCCTGTTCTCCGGTTACCGCCTCTGAAATATCGAACCCGAGCGTGCCGAACGTAGTACGAATGGCACGGCGAATGGACGGTTCGTCGTCCACGATGAGAACTTTACCCTGCGATGCGTTCACGCTATTCATGAAACCCTCCGTTCAATGCGCGGAAGAGACAGGAAGAAGGTAGTGCCCTTTCCCTTTTCGCTCGCCACCCAGGCCCGCCCGCGATGCGCTTCCGCCGCTTCCTTGGTGATGGACAAGCCCAGCCCGGTGCCCGCAGCGCGATGGTTGGATCCGGGGCTGCGGTAGAAGCGCTCGAAAATCCGCTCGCGGTCTTCCGGGCGTACTTCAGAACCTTCGTTGTGAACCGAGATGAGAATTTCCCCTTCACGATCGTCCACGGCGATCGCTATGGGAGAACCAGGCGTGGAATATTTGGCCGCGTTATCTATGAACTGCATGATGGCGGTGCCCAGTAACTCGCGGTCTCCATAGGTGGCGCAGCCTTGATTGGAGACCGAAACCCGCATCGGATGACCATCCAGTTGATCGGAATGTTCCGTGAGAATGTCGTCGATGAGCTGTGGAATCATGACGGCTTCCTTGCGCAGCTTGGTCTCTGAGGCTTCCAGCTTGGCGGTCTGCAACAATCGCGTGCTCAGAGCATTCAGCTTGTCGGACTCTTCATCGATGAGCGTTACTAAATCTTCCTGCGCGGGATCCAGGCGCCCGGCTTCCAAGAGTCCCGAACTTGCCGTTCGAATCGCGGTGAGTGGAGTTTTGAAAGCATGCGCCAAGGCATCCAGTACGGCCGTCCGTAGCTGCTCGCTTTGGCGTGCCGCTTCAGCGTGGCTTTGCTTCTCGAAGGATCGCGCGCGTTCTAGAGCGATGGCGGTGAGCGACGCAATGGAATCCGCCAGCAGCGGGTTTAAGTTATCTCCACGCAGAACAATGGCGCCGATGGCGCTGGTTCCTGGCCGCAGCATACGCTGCCAAGTCATCCGCTCCGGTTGGTCTTCGTTACGGTTTTGCAGATATGTGTCGCGAGCAGCGGACTCCAATTCCGCACTGGCCAATCCGGCCGAGTCCACGCGCGCCCGCGCTGCATCGAACAGCGCCACGGCGTCCACCTCGGCCACGTCGCGTATTTGAGCCACAATTTGCGGCCCTGGCAGTTGCTGCGGATTCATTAACAGCGTGCGGCGGCTGAGCTGGTAGAGCTTCTCCATACCGCGGCGCTCAGCAACAGCCGTGCGCGCCTGCTCCTCCATCTGGATCGATAGCCGGCTCACCAGCAACGCGGTTGATTCGAACGCCAGCAGTGCAACCCAATTCTGGGCATCGGCCACATAGAAGGTGTAGACCGGCGGCACGAAAAAATAGTTTAAACAGATCAGCGCCACTAGCGACGTAACGGTTGCTTCCCAGAACCCCGCGATCATGGCGACCAGAACAACAATCAGCAGGTGCAGAAATCCGGTGGTGGCGAAGTTGACATGCAGATGAACGCCGCAGTACGCCACCAATAAAACCGTGGCCGATCCGGCAAGCGCCTGCCCCGCGAACCGCAACGTGTTCTGTGGCTTAATCCCCGATTCAATCCCCGTCATGCTGTTTGCCCTAGACGAAGCCGCTATCGCCGGCTCCTTCACAACCTTATGCTAAAGAGATAAGGCTGGCATAAAGATACACCGAGACACATCAAGAAACCATTAACAAGTCATAAAAATAGAAGAAAGATCGCGCTAGTGGGCGGCACTCTGAAGTTCGCTTCTCAAATTCATCCAGATCTTGAAGTACTCCCACTCGGCTGGCGGGTTTTGTTCTTGGTAGTGGTCGGGGCGCAAGATCAGGCTGCCAGTGGAAAGAAGAATCTGCTTCACCTTGGGGTTCTGTGCCAGCTTGGCGCGCATGGCCTCCACGATGATCCGGTAATGCTCCCCTTTTTCCAAGGACCAATATTTCATTCGCTTGCCACGGAAGGTCACCCAATCGATCCCCATTTTCTGCATGTTCTGTTCCCCGAGCTCTCCGGCGCTCTTCGCATCAAACGCCGTCATCTGGGCCACTTCTTCGCGACTGTGCGCCCACGTGATCCCAGGAAATTTCGCACGCGGATCGGAGGCGCCTTCCGGGTACAGCATCATCTGCCAAAACCCTTCCACGCTCGCGTAGCGCTGGCCATAGAGCGTGAAGGGCGTGGGAGCGAAATTCGACAGAATGCCAAGTTCATTGCGCTTGGAAAGAATCACCTCGCCAGGCTTGGCCGCTTGCGGCAGTATCTCCCATTCCGGCTTGTTTGCTTCGGGGACAGGGGTCCACCAATGCGCAGGATATGGTTGCGCTGCGATGCACTGCGCCGTCGCAATCAGCAACAGTGCCAATGCGGCAGCGGGGAGCATTTTACTTGATATCTGCGGCAGCATATGCGGGCTGCTCCTAATATAGGATATGCCCGCAGGACCCCTGGCTCCGCTGGAGCGATATTTCGAATTCAAGAAGCTGGACGCGACATGGAAGACGGAGATTCTGGCGGGATTCACGACGTTCATCACGATGGCCTACATCGTGTTCGTCAATCCATCCATTCTGAAGGACGCAGGTATGCCGGTCCCCGCGGTGTTCGCGGCCACCTGTCTGGCTGCGGCCTTCGCAACTATTTTGATGGGAGTGTTTGCCCGCTATCCGATCGCGCTGGCCCCGGGCATGGGATTGAACGCGTATTTCACATACACGGTGGTGAAGGGGATGGGCGTGCCATGGCAGACCGCGTTGGGCGCGGTGTTTCTCTCCGGCGTCGCGTTCCTGATTCTTACCGTCACCGGTGTGCGCCAGTGGATTATTGCGGCGATCCCGTCTGAGTTGTATGCCGCTGTGAGCGCCGGTATCGGACTCTTCATCGCGTTCATCGGGCTGCGAAACGCCGGCATTGTGAAAGCGGATCCGGCCACCATCGTCTCCATGGGCAACCTGCGCGATCCGAATGTGGCGCTGGCTGTATTCGGGATTCTGGTGATCGCGACACTGCAAGCGTGGAATGTGCGGGCCTCGATTCTACTCGGGATTCTCTCTACCACCGCCGTCGGTGCGCTAGCCGGCCTGGTCCACTGGCAGCCGCAGTCTTACCACTGGAGTGACATCTCGGGAACTATGCTGCACCTGGATGTTCGGGGAGCGCTCGGGCTGGGGTTGCTCGAAATTGTCTTCGTGTTCCTGTTCGTGGATCTGTTCGACAATATCGGGACACTCATGGCGGTAAGCAAGAAAGCGGGATTGCTGGAAGCCGGCAATCGAATTCCGCGAGTGAATCGGATACTGCTGACGGACGCGACCGCGACCATCGGCGGATCTTTGCTTGGGACCACAACGGTGGTCAGCTATGTTGAAAGCGCATCCGGGGTGGCCGCGGGCGGCAGAACAGGCATCACCTCCATCGTTACAGGAATCCTGTTCATCGCCGCGCTTTTCGTTGCGCCGCTCATCGGCGCAGTACCCTCGGCTGCCACCGCCCCAGCGCTGGTAGTGGTCGGGGGCCTGATGATATCGGCCATCGCCGAAATCCCGTGGGACGACGTTTGCACGGCCTTTCCCGCGTTCTTGACCCTGATTACCATCCCGCTGACCTTCAGCATCGCGAACGGTCTGGCTTGCGGCATCATTTCGTACGTGTTACTTCACGTCGCGCGCGGCAGAGCGCGGCAAGTACCTTGGGCGGCGTATCTTCTTGCGGCGCTCTTGATCATGCGCTTCGTTTACATCGGAAGCAAAACGTAACTACTGTGCTGATAGCCGCGCCAGTGTCTCGGCTAATACCAGTGTCCCTTGCGCGATTGCTTCGGACGACGCGTATTCATCCGGGCGATGGCTCACTCCTGCCCGGCACGGAATAAAGAGCATTGCCGTTGGCGCGATTCGCGACATAAACAACGAATCATGATAAGCGCGGCTGATCATACGTTCGCAGGCCAGGCCATGCGCGGTGCATGCTTGCTCCAGCGTCTCAACGACATGTGGATCGCATTGCGCGGGCGGATCGGAATTGACGACATCCAACCTGGCTTTGACGCCACGCCGGCGCGCCACTTCCTCGGCAGCAGTCTGAATCTTTTGTAAGACGGCATCGCGCCTGTTTTGGTCGATGTCGCGCAGATCGATCTCCATCCGCACACGGCTCGGGATGCTGTTGACGGCGCCGGGGAAAACTTCACATACGCCGACCGTTCCTACCGTATCGATCGACCCGCTCGACCGCACGCTCGATTCCACCGCCAGCGCGATCTCTGCCGCCGCGAGAAACGCGTCATGCCGATCGGGCATCAGAACCGCTCCCGCATGACCGCCTTCGCCTTCGATCGTGACCGTGAAACTGGCGGGCGCGGCGATGGCTATGACCACGCCGATCGGAACGCGATGCCGCTCCAGAATTGGTCCTTGCTCGATGTGCATTTCAACGAAGGCCTCCTGGCCGTCTCCCAAGGCCAGGAACATGGCGACGATCCCGCCTGGGACGCGGCTGAAGCCGAGGCGCTCTATAACCTGCTCGAACACGAGGTGGTTCCGGAGTTTTATGCTCGCGACGCGAGCGGCATTCCGACTGCCTGGCTCAAGCGGATGCGCGAGTCATGGCGCGGCTGACACCAGAGTTCTCCGCGGGCCGTGCGGTGGGACAATACACGACAACATTACCTTCCCGCCGCGGCCGCCTATCGTGAGCGCTCCGCGAACAAAGGTGCCATCGGCAGGTGCTGGACTGGCGGGACGCAGTTGATCGCAAGTGGGATTCTTTGCGGTTTGGAAACTTGCGCGTGCAAAGCGACGCCGGACACCACGCGTTTGAAGCGGAAGTTTTTCTCAACGATCTAAACCCGAGCGCAGTGCGAGTGGAGCTCTATGCCGACGGAGTCAACGGCGGCGATCCGGTACATGTAGAGATGAAGCCCGCAGGGCCACCTGCCCGACGGCGGCTACCTCTATCGCGCGGTCGTGCCCGCTATTTGCGCGTCCTGTCAACCGATTACACGCCGCGAGTGATACTCGCAGCTCACCGGGGTTTCGGTTCCGTTGGAATGTGATCGCATTCTGTGGCAACGATGATGAAGGAGCTGGGCCAATCGGATTAGTCGGGCCGAAATTGTTGCTCCAGGCGCCGCGCATCTGGGATA
>CAVRZH010000194.1:0-42369 GCA_963725455.1 Bryobacterales bacterium | reverse complement strand
CAGGTCGGCGCCGTGGTCCAATAAGCGCCTGGAGTGACGTTCAAACTTCCCCCGCTCGATCCGGTGACGTAAGCGTCGCCCGCGGAATCCACCGCAATGCCGGCCGGTGTAACGCCGTTGATGGTCGCCGAGTAGATGAGTTGATTGCCATCCGGATTCAGTTTGAGCACAAAGCCTGGAACGGCTACAAACCCGGGCTCGCCCATGGAACCTTGCAATGCGCCCGGGGTCAATGGAAAGTCCGGCGATTCGGTGGTACCCGTGACGTAAACATTGCCTTCAGCGTCCAATGCGATGCCGGCCGTTTGATCCGAAACGCTGCCCCCGATATAAGTGGAGTACAGAATCGTTTTGCCGGTTGGATCCAGCTTGGTGACGAAAACATTGTTCGCGGCCTGCGTTGCAAGATAAATGCTTGCGCCGTCAGACGAAACCGCGAAGGTACGGATGGTGAGGTTTGGCGCCAATTGCGAAAACGTCGATCCGCCGTCGTTGGTTTCGTACAGGGTGTTGTAGAACTGTACATACAGGGTGTTTGCGTGCACCGGATCGGCCGACAGACTGCGATACTCCAAACGCGCTCGGCACGATCAGCCCATTCCAAGTACGCCCGCCATCGGTGCTCTTGGACATTCCCGAAGGCGCGCCCACGTACAAAGTGGATGAGTTGTGTGGATCGACGAGTATCTCAAAGATCGCTCCTCCCACGGAAGAAATGGCGGTCCACGTCACGCCGTCATCGGTGCTTTTGAAAATGGTTTCGATCTCACTCACTACCGCGGTTGCGTACACCACACCCTTGTTATTCGGATCAAACGCAATAGCGGAGTATTGGAACCCATAGGGCGACCAGTCTGCGCCGCCGTCGGTGCTTTGGAACTCGCCGGCGCCGGTGACGACAAATAGATGCGTCGTTTGGAACGGGTCGATGCTGACCGCGCTGGCCGAAATCTCAATGTCGGTTGCGGTAGCAGCCGTGAGTCCGTTGTTGATCGCGGTCCATGTGGCGCCAGCGTCAGTGGACTTAAACAAGCCCGGCCCGTTTTCGACGGCCGCGTACAGCACCTGGGAGTTGGACGGATCGATCACGATAGAAGAAATCACGCCGCCGGACGGCAGGCCGTTGCCGATCGTGCTCCAGCTTGCGCCGGAGTTTGTGGTTTTCAAAAGCCCATTTTGAGTATCCGCGTAAACCACGGAAGGCGACTTGGGATCGGCCGCCAAGGCCGTGATTGAGTTCAGAATACCGTTGAGGAGAATCGGAGTTCCACCATTGTCCAGACGGTAGGCGTAACCCGCCTTAAGCTGGCTTTCAACTCCACCCACCACCGGAAAATCGAGCGATGCCGTTTGGCCGGCCAGGAATAAATTGCCTTGCGCATCCTGGCCAAGGCCGTTCACTTGATCCGGCCCGCTGCCGCCAATCGACGTGAAAAAAACCAGCGTCGGATCGATTATGAGCGGCTTGGTGCGATCGTATTTTCCAACCGCCAGCGCGAACTGTCCCCTGCCTCGCGATTCGTAATGGCCTTCAACGGCGACGCGCTGACCATCGCGCTCCTGCCAGAGAATCGGCCTGCGCTGGCTCAGCATTCCAGCCGCGGTGCCGAGTTCTATTTCGCCGGTCGTATTGAGCTGCGCCGTGCGGGCTCCGTCAAAGGCCAGAACGATGCGAGCCGGATCGGCGCCAGCCGCGACCACAAAATCGTATTCGAGCAGTCCATCTTCGCCATGAAATATCGCATCCACTCCCGGATAAATCTCGCGCTGCCGAACCTGTTGGTAGGTTGGAATGTTGGTGAGCGCCGGTTGAGAACCGTGGAAATAATTGACCACCCCAGGCAGCGTGCCGGCTCCGTCCAGTTTGCCCTGGCTTGAATCGGCGAACCGGATGCGGATCCCTTCCGACGAACCTCGGAGCCCGAGCAAGGCGCCGGCGCTCGTCAGAAAAACCGTGTAGCGCGGCGAACGAGCCACGAATTGGGCACGACCATCGGTTTGGCCCGCGTTGAGCTCGAACCGGAGCTCGGGCGGAATCGAAGAATTGGGATAGGCTACTAAGGTAGCCGCCAATGCGAGCAGCAGCAATCGCATTGGTTTGATTATATTTGTCACAAAGCCGAGTCCTGGCAAATTTCTGGTAAAACTCTGCAGGACGCGGCTCTTGTAAGACTACCGAACGTCGGATGACTTCACAACCTGGACCGTCGCACCGCTGGCCAGCGAATCCGGTGGATTGGCGATCACCAGATCGTTTTCATCTAATCCGGAGACCACTTCCACTTCGTTCCCGTAGTCCTTGCCAAGGATGATTGGAACCAGTTCCGCTTTGTCGCCGTCGCGCACCACGCCCACGCGCAAACCTTCACTCCGGAACATCAGTACGCCCACGGGCACGATGAGCGAGCGTGAGCCCTCCGGAATCTGGAGGTGAACTTCGGCGTAAGCTCCGGGACGAATCTCGCCGGAAGCGTTGTCAACGTCCACTTCGGTAAGCAGCGTGCGGGTCGCCTGGTCGATGGCGCCGGAAGTGCGAACCAGTTCGCCTTTAAACTTACGGCCCGGAAATTCGGTCAGCGTCAGGTAGCAATTCAGGCCGGGAACGGCTGCGCGCGAATCGGCCTGAGGAACATTCACATAAACACGCAGCTTCGCGGTGGAGGCCATATGGAACAGTTCCTGCGCCGGTCCGCCATTGCCCGCGTTGATCAGGGCTCCCACGTCGATGTTACGGGCGGTCACGATGCCATCGAAGGGAGCTTTTACGATTTCGTAGCTTTGCATCTCTTGCAAGCGCCCCAGATTTGCCTGATCGGCGGCGATATTGCTGCGCGCCGCGGCGATGGCCTGTTCCAGCGCGTTGAGGTTGGCTGCTTGCGCCTGATATTGCGCCTGATACTGATCGTTTTCCTGACGCGAGACCGCGCCTTTCGTCACCAGATTCTTCCATCGATCGGCATTCACCCGAGCCAGTTCTTCGTTGGCTTTGCCTTGCTGCTCATTGGCGATAGCCTGGTCCAAAGCGGCCTGCGCCTGCTGAATGGTGGCTTTGGCCTGAGTGACTTGTTGATCCAGTTCGGGCGCTTCAATAACGGCCAGCTGCTGCCCCGCCTTCACATGCCCGCCGATGTCGACGAACCACTGCTTCAGATAGCCGCTGGAACGCGCATAGATCGGAGAATCGGTGAACGCCTGCACATTACCGGGAAGGATCACTTCATCCTTCACGGCGCCCGCCTTGGGATGGATCACCGAAACATCGGGAATCGCAAGTTCCCGGGTGGTTTCTTTCACCGCCGCGGCGGTCTGGATTCGAGCATTAATGCCCCAGAAAACAACGCCCGCGACAACCACGACCGCCAAAATAAAAAGCATTGCCACGCGCAGCCTGCTGGAACGGCGGCGCGGCAACTCGCGCGGCATTACCGGCTCCTGATGCCCGCGCGGAGTCTCTACGATGGGATCACTATCTAGCGTCTCTCTCTTATCTAGCATCTCGTCTCTTACTCAATATCGGTCTTACTGAACATCGGTCTTACCTAAAACTCGGTCCTACCTAACATCGGCCGTTTCGCGCCCCCGGTGCAACACGCTGAAAACCGTGGGTACGAAGAACAGCGTGGCGATGGTGGCGCAAATCAATCCGCCAATCACGGCACGTCCCAGCGGAGCGTTCTGTTCACCGCCTTCTCCCAAACCCATGGCCATGGGGACCATGCCGATAATCATGGCGAGCGCGGTCATCAGTACCGGCCGAAAGCGCGTGAAGCCGGCTTCCAGCGCGGCGCGAATGGGATCGCCAACGGTCTCCAGATGGTCCTTCGCGAAGCTGATCACCAGGATGCTATTGGCCGTCGCCACGCCCACGCTCATGATGGCGCCCATCAGCGCTGGCACGCTCAAGGTGGTGCGCGATACAAATAGAAACATCACGATCCCGGCCATGGCGGCGGGAAGCGCCGTAATGATGATGAACGGATCCAGCCAGGATTGAAAGTTAATCACGATGAGAAAGTAGACCAGGATGATGGAGAGAACTAAGCCCGCAAGCAGGCCGCGAAACGAAGACTGCATGGTGTCGATCTGCCCGCGTACAATCAGTTGCGATCCGCGCGGCAGCTTGGCGCGCGCCTTTTGTACGATACGGTCGATATCCGTCGCCACGCCGCCCAGGTCGCGATCCTGGACGTTCCCAAAGATGTCGATCGCGCGCTGCAGGTTGTAGTGCGACACGACGGCCATTTCGGACCGGCGGCTGGTGCTGACCATGTCGCCCATAATTTCAGGGCGCCGCACGCCTTCACTGGTGATGGGAACGTTATCGAGATCGCCAATGGAAGACATATCGTACTGCGGCGTCTGTGCCACCACGCTGTATGTAACCCCGCTCTTGGGATCCAGCCAATAAGACGGTTGGGTTTGAAAACTACCGCTGAGCGAAATCAGCAGGCTGTTGGCGACATCGTTGGGCGAGTACCCGCTTTCGATGGCCTTGGTGCGGTCGACGTTCACTTGAATGCGCGGTAGATCAAAAAGCTGGTGGACGCGCAAATCCACCGCGCCGGGAACAGTGCGCAGCTGGCCCAATAGGTTGGTCGCGAAAGCGTGGTTGGCGTTCAGGTTGGGACCGGAGACTTGAATGTCGATGGGCGCGGGCAAGCCGAAGTTGAGAGTCTGGCTGATGATATCGGCCGGCAAAAAGTAGAACGTCACGCCGGGGAACTCGCGCGGCAGCTTGCGGCGCAGTTCGTGCACGTAAAAATCCGACGGGCGATGACCCGGCTTCAGTGTCACCATGATGTCGGCATCCATGGTCCCAATGGGAGCTGAATTGCTGTAGGCCGTGTTGATGGAGCTATAAGGAAGGCCAATGTTGTCGATGATGCTGGATAATTCGGAGGCCGGTATTGCCTCGCGCATGGAGGTCTCAATCAAGTCGCCCAAGCGCGCGGTTTCTTCGATGCGTGTGCCGGTCTTGGCGCGGAAATGCAGATTGAACTGGCCGGCGTCGGTGACCGGGAAGAAGTCTCGGCCGAGCCACGGAATCAGCAGAAACGCGGCACAGCACAGGGCCAGGAAAGCGGGAATGAATAACCGGCGCCGTAGAATGCAGGTTTCGAGCATGCGAAGATATCCCGCGCGCATGGCTTCAAAACCGTTCTCAAAAGCCCTCTGGAACCGGGCTGGAAGGTTCCACGGTTTTGGTTCAGAGGTATGAATCTGATGCGGCTTCAGCAGGTACATCGCAAGCGTCGGCACCAGGGTGCGAGACAAAAGATAGGACGCCAGCATGGCGAAAACCACCGCCTCGGCCAGCGGGACAAAAAGATAACGCGCCACGCCGGTGAGGAAGAACATCGGGATGAACACAATACAGATGCAGAGGGTGGAAACCATGGCCGGCACCGCGATCTGTTGCGCGCCATCCAGCACCGCCTGCCGGATGGGCTTATCCATGGCCAGGTTGCGCTGGGTATTTTCGATTTCCACCGTGGCGTCATCCACCAGGATTCCGACCGCCAGAGCCAATCCGCCCAGCGTCATGATGTTGATCGTCTCGCCCAGCGCGCTCAGCACACAGATAGAGCAGAGGATGGAAAGAGGAATCGAAATGGCGATGATCAGCGTGCTGCGCCAGCTCCCGATAAAGAGCAGAATCATGATGGCGGTAAGGCACGCGGCGATAACCGCTTCACGCACTACGCCTTTGATGGCGGCACGCACGAATAGGGACTGGTCGGAGATCGGCTCGATCTTCAACGCGGGCGGAAGAGTAGAGGCAATTTGGGGCAGCAGAGCCCGCACTTGCTTAACGATGTCGAGCGTGGAGGTGTCGCCAACTTTCAGTATGCTCAGCAACGCGCTGCGCTGGCCGTTGCGGCGGACAATGTTGGTCTGCGGAGAAAAGCCGTCGCGCACATGCGCCACGTCGTGCACGTAGATGGTGCTGTTCCCGACCGCTTTGATCGGAAGGTCGTTTAGTTCTCGGACGGTCTCCGGGCTGGCGTTCAACGCGACGTCGTACTCATACTGGCCGATCTTCGACGTGCCCGTGGGCAGGATCAGGTTCTGGTTGTTTACGGCGGTCACCACGTCGGCCGGCGACAGATTTTTCGATTGCAGCAACGCTGGCTGAAGGTCGATCATCACCTGACGCTGCTTTCCGCCATACGGCCAGGGGATGGCCGCGCCCTTCACGGTGGCCAGCTGGGTACGAATGAAGTTGGCGGCATAATCGAAAAGCTGCTGTTCGGACAGTCCCTGGCCCGACAAAGCAAGCTGAAGGATGGGGACGCTCGACGCGCTATAAACCAGCATGTACGGCGACTGCGATCCGGGCGGCATCTGATGGATCGCGTTCTGCGCCACAGCGGTCATCTGGGCCATTGCCATGTCGGCCCGCGTGCCCGGATGGAAAAACACTTTGGTGATGCTGCGGCCGTTGACCGTCTGGGACTCCATGTGGTCGATATCCGTGACCACCGTGGTGAGCGAGCGCTCGTAGGGCGACGCGACGCGCTCTTCCATTTCCTCCGCGCTCAGACCCTGGTAATTCCACAGGGCGGCAATTACCGGGATATCGACGTTCGGGAAGATGTCGGTGGGCGTCCGCAGGATAACGATCGGGCTGATAATCAACAGCAACAACGCTAAAACTATGAAAGTATACGGGCGCGTTATCGCGACTCTAACAATCCACACTTCGCAGGGAACTCCTAAAGACTAGGCGATGGTTCAATAAGCCGTCGTTACTGGCCCTTTTAGACTACCGGCGCCGCAGGCTCTGCCGCATAAGGCGGCCTTTTTGTGCCGGGCGCGGAACAAGGCGCCTGTTTTCATTCTAGCTGAGGACCTTGTTATATCGAACGATATATCGTAAGATCGTGTCGTCGATATATTACGTTCGAGTGTATCGAGCGTAAGGAGTGCTGAATGAGAAAGGGCGAATGGGGCGGTTTCCTGGACGTTCCGCCCTGGGGGCGTGGGCGCTTCTTTGGAGCGGGCGAGGTGCGGGTTGCCATCCTCTCGCTGCTCGCCGACAAGCCGCGCCACGGGTACGACTTGATGAAGGAGTTGGCGACGCGATCGGCGGGGAGCTATCGCGTCAGCGCGGGCACCATATATCCGGCCCTCCAGCAGTTGGAAGGAGAAATGATGATCGTCTCGGAAACCAGGGACGGCAAGCGGGTATATCAGCTAACCGAGCTCGGCAAAGAGGAACTGCACCGCGAGCGGGCCACCGCCGACGACATCTGGCGCAGGACGTCGAACTGGGGAGATTGGGGCCAGTGGATGACGGGGAGTTCGCTCGGGCCCCTGATGAAAGCCACCCTGCGTGCCATGCAAGAAGCTTCCCGTGATCCGGCGACGCGGGCACGGGTGGAAGAAATCCTGGATCGGGCGCGGCGGGAGTTGGAAGATCTTTAGCTGTGTTTTTCGCAACCGACGGTGGATGACCGGGCGCGGCCTACTTAGTCGACGGCTCGCCGTCGGAGGGGAACTCAAAAACCTCGCCGCCGGTGTGAACCACCAGTGTTCCTGGGCCCAGGAACCTGCCGTTGCTCGGAAAGAAAATGGCGCCGTCGGTCGATTCGCCGGATCCCAGCTTGGTAGAGACTAAGGCCAGCGCGGATGCCGCGGCGCCCGCCTTTAGCCGCGTGGAGACACCTTCAGCCAGCGCCGCCTGACGCCGAGATTCGTATCCGTTGGTGGTCTGCATGTGTTCGTTCCCGTAGACGCCACGCTCGTAGGTGGTCACTAGCTTGATCACATCGTGACGCCCCGCTCTCGACAACAGATTATTCACCACCGACAGCGCTGGTGAAGCTTGCCAGGTAGTGCCGTCCAACTGGCGATAGCTGAAGTCCTCCGGCTTGATCGTCCAGGAAATCGGCGACCCATTGGCCAGCGAGACCTGCATGATCGAATATTCCTTCAAATGTGCCGGCAAGTAAGCGAACATCACCGTGACGCCGCCCTTGGTGAGCGTCTTGTAAAGAAGCCCGTTGGATTCAAAAGGAATGATCTGCGCAAACATGATCTGCGCAGGCAAAACAGGTGCGAACAACGCGACGCAGGCTGCCAGAAACCCGGCAGGCAGGAGCTTCATAACTTCATCATAGATGGAGGACAGAATGATTTCTAGGATTTTACAACGTTTTCTCTTGTCGTTCGCGCCTCAGTTGTTTACCTCAGCGTGGGCGTCAGAGGCACTTCGGTTCTAAGGTGATGGCTGGACCAAACTAGTACCAAAAACCAATTGTTGATACCGTGCTTCAGCCTTAGTCTACATTCAGGAGTTCCGCGCGATGCTTAGAGGCATAATTATCTGTCCGGATGTTGACCTGAATGAACGTCTAGAAGCGATATTAACGGAGATCGGGATCGTGAGCGTCACGCGGACACTCGATCGATATCCCAGTGGTCTGGAATTGCTGCGTTTTCTGCGTGCCCACGCGCCGCAAGTGGTGTTCGTCAGCACGGAATCCACCACCAAGGCGATGGAAATCTCGCGCGAAGTCGAGAAAAACACGCCGGGCGTTCAGATCGTCGCGGTCAGCCGTTTCGTCGATCCGCAGATTTTGCTCGAAGTGATGCGGACCGGTATTCGCGAGTTTGCCTCGCTGCCCTTCGATCGCCAGGCTCTGGTGGACGCCCTGGTTCGGATCAAAGATGCGGTTCAGGCGCGGCCCCCGGCCATTGAGGCCACCAATCAGGTTTATAGCTTCCTGCCGTCCAAAGCGGGAGTGGGCACTTCCACTTTGGCGATGAATACGGCGGTGGCGATGTCGCGGGTGCCGGACTCTTCGGTCCTGCTCTCCGATTTCGACCTGAATTCCGGCATGGTGCGGTTCATGCTGAAGCTGGACAGCGGCTATTGCGTAACGGACGCGGCCGAGCACGCTCTCGAAATGGACGAAAGCCTGTGGCCCACCATGGTCACCAGCATGGACAAGCTGGACGTGCTGCACGCGGGCAAATTGAATCCGGATTTTCGTATCGAACCCACCCAGATCCGCCATCTCATGGAGTTCATGCGGCGCAACTACACCTCGCTGTGCTTCGACATGTCGGGCAATCTGGAGCGCTATTCGCTCGAAATCATGCACGAATCCAAGCGCATCTTTCTAGTGTGTACGCCTGAGATTCCTTCGCTGCATCTGGCTCGCGAAAAATATCTTTACCTGAAACAGCTCGATCTGGGCGAGCGCGTCAGCGTGCTTCTGAATCGCTGTCCGAAACGGGCTCTCATATCCCCGCAGCAGATCGAACAACTGCTCGGAGTCCCCATCTACATGACCTTCCCCAACGATTATCAGGGAGTGCAGCGCGCCATGACCGCCGGCAAGTATGTCGAGTCGAATACCGAGCTCGGCCGCCAATTTACTGCCTTGGCGCAGTGCATGCTGGAAGCCAAACCGGCGCCCGCGCCGGAGCCGAAAAAGCGCTTCATCGAGTTCTTCTCGGTGGTGCCGGGCAAAGCCGTAACGCCAAGCCGCAAAACGGCCGGCTAAAGAATTTCTTCTATCGGCGTTCATCAGCGTTCACCTGTGGCTGAATAAAACCAGCAGCGCGGCGAGACACGCGTTCTTCTGGTCGCTGGTCCAGGGCGGACCGAGCGAACTCCCCAGCCCCCGCGATTTCGCGTCTCCACGAATCCGCTGCCTTACCAAATACGGCTCGCGCGCTCTCATCAAGGTCCCGCTCTCTCATCCCTGCCACTCGTAATTTCAACTTCTCGCCAGCTCTCCGAAGTGCCTCCCGAAAGAACTCTCCTTCGGCCGTATGAATCAGAGGGTGAGACGCGAGAATTTTCGGTAGCGGCGGCAAGGTGCGTCCAGCGGCCAGCAGGATGGCACAGCTGACAACCTCTTTCTTGCGGCGCTGCGCGTCCTGGATGGTTTCTCGCAGAGCCTCCCCGGCCAGCCCTTCCGATGCGGCCGCGCATTCGTCGAGGTAACTTTCAGCATCGGAAAGACTCAGATCCTTCGCGTGGTGATAGGGCTGGTTCGCCCCCTGGATGCCGCAGGCGGTAATTACGATCTTTCTTCGATCGATGACCTCTATCGCGCCACTGACGCCAGAGACAACCACAGCCGCCGCCCAACCGGAGTGCGGTCGTATGCCGATGGCTGCCGGCTGCATACTTGATCTACGTTATCATCGCTGCTTGGAAAGCGCCGTCCTGCAGTGGGTCGCGACCTACGGGTATTTCGCCATCTTTGGGCTGCTGACGCTGGGTATTGTCGGCGTTCCGGTGCCCGACGAGTTCCTGCTTACCGGCTGCGGCTATCTCATCTATCGAGGCGATCTGCATGCTTTTCCCGCATTTGCCAGCGCGCTCTTAGGCAGCATGTGCGGCATTACGTGCAGCTACATCATTGGACGGACGCTCGGATGGAAGTTTCTGCATTCGCGCGCCGGCCGGCTGTTGCACATTCGCGACGAGCAGATCCGCTGGGTGCACGATTGGTTTAATCGCATCGGGCATTGGGCGCTGATGATCGGTTATTTTGTCCCCGGCGTGCGCCACTTCACCGCGATTGTGGCCGGCACGTCGAAGCTGGAATATCACGGGTTCGCGGCCTTCGCTTATAGCGGCGCAGTGCTGTGGGTCAGCATCTTTCTCTTCATCGGCTATCATTTTGGCGCCCGGTGGGAGGACATCCTCAGCGTAATCGACCACAATCTGAAGGAAGCCTCCCTGGTGGCCGGCGTGCTGATTGTGATCTACATCGCATACGTCTACCTGCGGCGACGTCGCGCAGGAAGTAACCCGAGGTAGTAACCTATGAACGGATGGGTACGACAGTTGTGAGGCCGTCCGGCCTCGTCAAAGAAACCTTTTACAGCTCAACGGCGGGCAAGAAAGCAGCGATGGCGGTGAGCGGCTGCATTCTTTTTCTATTCGTGGTTGGGCATCTGATAGGCAATCTGCAAATTTATGAAGGGCCGGAGAAGCTGAATCGCTACGCGGTGTTGCTGCGTTCCATGCCGGCGCTGTTGTGGACCGTGCGGACTGTTCTGCTGGCCATGGTGCTGCTGCACATCTGGTCGTCCGTGCAATTAGCGGCTCGAAATATCGGCGCGCGCCCGGTCGGATACCGCATGAAGAAAGCCAGCGGCTCGTCCTACGCGTCGCGAACCATGTACTGGAGCGGTCCCATCATCCTGGCGTTCGTGATCTATCATCTGCTGGACTTCACGTTCGGCCAAGTGAATCCGCACTTTGAGCCGGGCAATGTTTACGGCAACGTGGTGGCCAGCTTCCAGGTGATCCCAGTAGCGGCGTTCTACATCATCGCGATGCTGCTGTTGTGCCTGCACCTCTATCACGGGCTGTGGAGCATGTTTCAATCGCTCGGGATCGCGCATCCGCGTTATACGCCGATGCTGCGAAGAGGCGCGGCGGTGGTGGCGACGCTGATCGCGATAGGAAACATTTCGATTCCGGTCGCGGTGCTGTCGGGGTGGGTGAGATAGCAAATGAGCGCTAGAGCAATCGATAGCGGTAGAAGTATCAATTTGGATGCGCGCGTCCCTTCCGGCGAGATCGAGAAGTTGTGGGATCAGGCGCGCTTTGAGATGAAGCTGGTAAATCCGGCCAACAAGCGCAAGCACACCGTTATCGTGGTGGGATCGGGGCTTGCCGGAGCTTCGGCCGCGGCCACGCTGGGCGAACTCGGCTACCACGTGAAGTGCTTCTGCTTCCAGGATTCGCCGCGGCGGGCGCACAGCATCGCGGCGCAAGGCGGCATCAACGCCGCCAAGAATTATCATAGCGATGGCGACAGCGTTTTCCGCCTGTTCTACGACACGGTGAAGGGCGGCGACTTCCGCTCGCGCGAGGCCAACGTTTATCGCCTGGCCCAGATCAGCGTGAACATCATCGATCAGTGCGTGGCGCAGGGTGTGCCGTTCGCGCGCGAGTACGGCGGGACGCTGGCGAACCGTTCGTTCGGCGGCGCGCAGGTTTCACGAACGTTTTATGCGCGCGGGCAGACCGGCCAGCAACTGCTGCTGGGCGCGTATCAGGCGCTGGAGCGGCAGGTGCAGGAGGGGCGCGTAACGATGTATCCGCGCACCGAGATGCTGGATCTGGTCGTGATCGATGGGCGCGCGCGTGGCATCGTGACGCGCAACTTGGTGACCGGGCAAATTGAATCGCATGTGGGCGACGCAGTGGTTTTGGGAACGGGCGGGTACGGAAACGTCTATTATCTTTCCACCAACGCCAAAGGATCCAACTGCACGGCCATCTGGCGGGCGCACAAACGCGGCGCGCTATTTGCTAATCCGTGTTTCACGCAGATTCACCCCACCTGCATTCCGGTGTCGGGCGATTATCAATCCAAGCTGACATTGATGAGCGAATCGCTGCGCAATGACGGCCGGATCTGGGTGCCGGTGCAGGCGGGCGACAAGCGAGCGCCCAAGCAGATTCCGGAGCCGGAGCGCGATTATTATCTGGAGCGCCGATATCCGAGCTTCGGAAATCTGGTACCGCGCGATGTGGCGTCACGCAATGCGAAGGCCGTTTGCGATGAAGGCCGCGGCGTGGGCGAAACAGGGCTGGGCGTCTATCTGGATTTTTCCGACGCCATCCAGCGGCTGGGCGCGGATGTTATCGCTGAGCGCTACGGAAATTTGTTCGAGATGTATCAGAGAATCACGGACGAAGATCCGTACCAGGTTCCCATGCGGATTTATCCCGCGATTCACTACACCATGGGCGGCCTGTGGGTGGATTACTACTTGATGAGCACCATCCCCGGGCTGTTCGTGATCGGCGAAGCGAATTTTTCCGATCATGGCGCCAATCGTCTGGGCGCAAGCGCTCTAATGCAGGGGCTCTCCGATGGCTATTTCATTCTGCCCTATACCGTGGGCGATTACATCGCGAAGACCAAGCTTGAAAAGATCGACGCCAGCGCGGCGGAGTTTCGCAGCGCGGAGGCTTGTGTCGCGGAACAAACGAAAAAGCTGTTATCGATTCACGGCCATCACACCGTGGACGCCTTTCATCGGAAATTAGGCAAGATCGTCTGGGATTATTGCGGGATGTCGCGGACGGGCGCCGGATTGGAAGAGGCCATCGGCAAGATCCGCGAGTTACGCGACGAGTTTTGGCGCGATGTGAACGTTCCCGGCAGCGCGGACGATCTGAATCAATCGCTCGAAAAGGCCGGACGCGTCGCGGATTTCTTCGAACTGGCGGAGCTGATGTGCATCGACGCGCGGGAACGCGAAGAAAGCTGCGGCGGCCATTTTCGAGAAGAATATCAGACCCCGGACGGCGAGGCGCAGCGTAATGACGATTCGTGCGCGTACGTAGCGGCATGGGAGTACCAGGGCGACGGTAACCCCGAGGAGTTGCACACGGAACCACTGCATTTCGAATACGTGCATCCCAGCCAGCGGAGCTATAAGTGATGCGGCTGATTTTGCAAATCTGGCGGCAAAAGAACGCGACAGCGCCGGGAAAGATGACGCGCTACGAAGCCAACGACGTGAATCCGGACATGTCGATGCTGGAGCTTCTGGACGTGATGAACGAAGGCCTGATCCTGAAAGGCGAGGAGCCGGTCGCGTTCGAGCACGATTGCCGGGAGGGCATTTGCGGATCCTGCGGCTTCATGATCAACGGCATCGCGCACGGGCCGTTGCCCGCCACCACGGTGTGTCAGCTCAGCATGCGGCATTTCAAAGACGGCCAGGAGCTCTATATCGAACCGTGGCGCGCCAAGGCGTTTCCCGTGATCAAGGACCTGGTGGTGGATCGCGGCGCTTTCGACCGCATCATTGCGTCCGCCGGATACATCAGCGTGCCCACCGGCAGCGCACCGGATGGCAACGACATTCTGGTTCCCAAGGAGAACTCCGATCGCGCCATGGATGCGGCGGCGTGCATCGGTTGCGGAGCCTGCGTGGCCGCGTGCCCCAATGCGTCGGCGGCGCTGTTTACCGGCGCCAAGATCGCGCATTTAGGTTTGCTGCCGCAAGGCCAGCCGGAGCGCCATCGGCGAGCTCTGCAGATGGTGCGGCAATATAACGCGGAAGGCTTCGGAAGCTGCACCAACATCGGCGAATGCGAGGCAGCCTGTCCGAAAGAGATTTCGCTCGAGGTGATCGCGCGGATGAATCGGGACTTTATCGGCGCGAGTTTGGGACGAAGATAGCCCGTTATTCTTCGATCTGAATTGACGGCCCTTTTTTTGCGCTCTCTTCCGCTGCGCGGCGCTGCACTTCGCGCGCGATGGCCACGAACGGCGCACCCGCATCGCCCAGCGTGATCGGTTTTCCTGAATCGCCACCGATGCGCACCGCCGGATCGAGCGGCAATTCACCCAGGAACGGAACACCCATCGTCTCGGCCGTTTTCCTGCCGCCGCCATGGCTGAAGACGTCGATACGCTCGCTGCAATGCGGGCATTCGAGATAGCTCATATTTTCAACCAGGCCAAGAATGGGCACGCGCACCTGTTCAAACATGTGAATGGCTTTGCGGGCATCTTCCAGCGAAACTTCGGAAGGCGTGGTTACGACCACGGCGCCAGTGAGCGGCGCAGTTTGAATCAGGGACAGCTGCACGTCGCCGGTGCCTGGCGGAAGATCGACGATCAAATAGTCTAACCGGCCCCAATCCACGCTGCGCAGGAACTGCTGGATCACGCTGTGCAGCATGGGCCCGCGCCACACCAATGGCTTGTCGCCAGGATTCAAAAAGCCCATGGACATAATACGCACGCCATCTTTTTCAAGCGGCTGGATGCGTTCGCCAATGGCGTGGGGCTGCGCGCGGACGCCCATCATCAGAGGCACGTTGGGGCCGTAAACATCGGCGTCCAGAAGACCGACTTTGTGCCCGAGACGCGACAGCGCAACGGCCAGATTCACGGATACCGTGGTTTTTCCGACGCCGCCTTTGCCCGATCCGACGGCAATCAAATTCTGTACGCCGGCGATCGGAACTTTCGGCTGCTCGGCTTGCGCTGTGTTGGGACCCATCACTTTGATGTTAGATCATCGGACCGCTTCCTCACGGTCGCGGCTCGGTTCGGGTCGCGGCTCGGTTCGGGTCGCGGCTCGGTTCGGGTCGCGGCTCGGTTCGGGTCGCGGCTCTGTTCGGGTCGCGGCTCGGTTAGGGTCGCGGCTCGGTTGCGTAGTCCCATTCCTTCGCGGCGCGATTCTTTAAATACGGGATGTCGCGATCGAGCAGAAAACCTTCCTGCACTAATTGCTGCGCCGCGGCGGTGATCTTTTCGAGATAGGCGTTCTTCGACGGATAGCGCTCTGCGATGGAGGCGCGTGGGTCTTTTCGATTTTCGCGCTCGGCATTGTTCACAGGGAACGGAATCCAGGATCCGGCTTGCGTGAACAATTCATCCGGCGCGCCGATTTTCGGGCTGCGCAAATTCCAGCCGGTGTTGGAGGCCAGCGGAACTTGAATTTCCGGCATCTTTATTCCCGACGTTTCGTTGCCATCGAGATTCACTTGCGGAACCAGGGTGGGAAACGGAGGGCCCAACTTGGGCGGCTCAACGGAGAAGTCCAGGCGAAACGCTTCCCGGTTGGCGTGTGGCAGAGCGACGCCGGGAATCTTGGGAAACGCGTACGCCGCAACGGAAGCTAGTTCGTCCTTGGCAATGTGCGGATACACAGATGCAGGCGGCTGTTTGCCGTCAGCCAGCCAGGCCTGCATCGCGACGAGGAGCGCCCGCATGGAGGCACGATAGTCGTTGGTGTTGGCGGGATTCTGCGCTGCGATGGAGCGTGGGGGAAGCGAGCCGGTGCCGTGCTGCGAGCCGGGGAAAAAGTAAATGCGCGTGTCTTTGGAGGGAGCAAGGTCTTGCTTGCCGTCGGGCGTGGTGTGAATCAGCGAAGCGGCGCGCCCCCAATATTCATACGATCCGTTGGTGTAAAAGATTTTCGGGACGGTGTTGGTCCGAATGGCCTTTGCGAGCAACCCGCCGTCGTCGGAAAAAGGAGGAATGTCCACGGGATAAAGAATGTTGAAGAACGGGTTTCCGTCGCGCGAAGGCTGCGCGAAGCGTGCGTTGAATCCGCCGCGGCCGGCACCGGCGATGGTGGCCCAGACGCCATCGAAGACGCGGCGATCCTTCTCGTCCTGATTGAAACCGTCGTACAGAAAGGTGCGCAGAAACCTGCCGCTTTGCGAAATGCCGAAGCCGAGCGTGCGGCGGATGTCTTTGCGAAAGTCGTCGATCGGCGTGCCATTCAGCGCAGCCACGCCGCCGTATTTCAGATACGACACAACGTCCCGCACGGCGGTGGGGCCAAGGCCGACCAGCACCGGGTCCTTGGCCATGTAGACCACTTCGTAAATCTTGCCCGGCTCAAAGCCCGCGGACATGTTGACGTGCGTGGGGTCGGCGAAGGTCCAGTTCGCGCGCGGGATCACGCGGCGTTCTCCTTCCACGGTGTCGCGAACGAAGAGTTTATTCGCTGGGTCCTGGGCGTCGGAAACGGCGTACCCAAGTTCGTCGCGATCGCCTAAAGGAATGGTGGTGACGCGCTGGTTGCCGACCCATTCCGAGCGAACCAGGCCGGTGATCGGTTTGCCATGGTTGCTCGCGATCGGCACTCCGACGCCCAGAACTCCCGGCGCCTGCGGCAGGTCGGACTCCCAACCGACCCAGACCAAAGTGAAACCTTGCTCGAGCAAAAAGTCGTCGCCCAGATTGAACTGCGGCATCAATCCTTTGTGGCCGCGATTGGGAATCTCCACCAGCGCGGTTCCATTGCGCTTTGTTGGATCCGTGGGACGCTGCATGTAGAAATCCGCGGAAAACTCCACTTTGCCATCGACGTTGCGCGGCGCGAGATCGATGTCTGCGATGATCCGGTTGGGCGCCAGTTTGGGATCCACCGCGAAATAGGCTTTCCCGGCGATGCACTCGTAGCCTGATTCGTTGGAGCGTTCGGTAACGTCGACGCGCGTGACCGCGGCAAACGCGGCGGAAGCCATCAGGAACGTGGCGAAAAGGCGGCTGGGCATTCCAGCCATTTTATGCGAGCGCGAGGTTGGCTTGCGCGCGCAGGGTGAAATCGGAGAAGCTTCCGGAGCGAAGTTTTGGAAACGCTGCGGCGGCAATCATGGCGGCATTGTCGGTGGAGAGGGCGGGAGTGGGGAAATAGACCGGGCATGCCAGACCGGCGGCGAGCGCTCGCTCGCGCAGACCGGTATTCGACGCCACACCGCCGGAAACAATGACCGATCGCGCGCCGATATCTTCGATACACACGGCGGCGCGGCGGAGCAGTTCTTCAATCACGGTGTACTGAAAAGACGCGAGCAAATCGAGGGTGGGCTGAGGCGTGAGCGAGAGAAACTCCTGAGCGGAAGAGCTGTGCGAGCGGCGGCGAGCCTCGATTTCCGACGTGAGATCGTGGGCCTCTACCCAGCGCAGCACCGCGGTTTTCAGTCCGCTGAAGCTGAAGTCGAGCGTATTGCCTTTCATGCGTGCAAGGGTGAATTTAACGGCGCGCGGGTCGCCATGCGGAGCCAGTTGATCGATGATCGGGCCGCCGGGATAGCCGAACCCGAGCAGCTTCGCCACTTTGTCGTAAGCTTCGCCTGCCGCGTCGTCGCGAGTCTTTCCGAGCAGACGGTATTTAAAACCTTCGCGGACTTCGAACAGGTGGGTGTGTCCGCCGCTGACCACCAGCGCGAGCGCGGGATATTCGATGCTCGGGCCGGCTTCCAGGATCACCGCGTGAATGTGGCCTTCGATGTGGTTCACCGCGATGAGCGGAAGATTGCGTGCAAAGCAGAGCGCTTTGGCATAGGTGATGCCGACCAGTAAGGAACCAACCAGGCCCGGGCCCTCGGTAACCGCAATGGCGGAGAGATCGTCGAAGTTGGTGCCGGCTTGTTCGAGAGCCAGGCGCACGACGGGCACAATGGCGCGCAGATGTTCGCGTGAAGCGAGCTCGGGAACCACGCCGCCATATTTTCCGTGCGCGAGTTGGGAGGCGACCACGGAAGAGCGGATGGTAATTCCGTCTTCCACCACAGCAGCGGCGGTTTCATCGCAGGATGTTTCTATACCGAGGATTTGCACTGGTATGGTGTGATTTGGACCTTTCGCAATTTCATTATCACTTGCCCGAGTCGTCGATCGCGCAGGAGCCGCTGGCCGATCGCGCGGCGTCGCGCATGCTGGTGCTCTATCGCGCGGAGCAACGCTGGGAGGATCGGGCTTTCCGCGACTTCCCGCAATTTTTGCGCGCGGGCGATTGCCTGGTGCTGAACGATTCGAAAGTTTTTCCATCGCGGTTGTTCGGGACGCGAGTGGGATTTGCGGGCGTCGTGGAAGTCTTGTTGGTGCAGCCGATCAGCGAAGACGCGAAGACCTGGACCGCCCTGGTGCACCCTGGCCGCAAGATGCGCACCCGCGAGCGAGTCGCGTTTGAAGGCGTGGAAGCGGAGGTGATCGGACGCGGCGAATATGGGGAGAGAACACTGCACTTTCAGTACGACGGCGATTTTTATGAATGGCTGGGCCGAGTGGGACACGTGCCGTTGCCGCCGTACATCAAACGGGGCGATACGGCCGAAGATCGCGAGCGCTACCAAACCGTTTTTGCACGCGAGACCGGATCGGTGGCCGCGCCGACAGCGGGCCTGCACTTTACCGGCGAAATCCTGGATGACTGCCGAAAGGGCGGCGCCGAGATCGCGTACGTGACGTTGCACGTAGGGCTCGGGACGTTTCAGCCGGTGAGGGGGGAGACACTGCACACGGAGCGATTTCATGTAAATTCGCGAAACGAAGCCAAGATTCGGACGGCCGGGCGCGTGATCTGCGCGGGAACCACGAGCGTCCGCACGGTGGAAAGCTTGTATTTGGGCAAGAGTGGCGAGACCGATTTGTTCATACAGCCGGGGTTTCAATTTCAGCGGACGAACGCGATGCTGACGAACTTTCATCTGCCGGAATCAAGCTTGTTGATGCTGGTATGCGCGTTCGCGGGGCGCGAGTTTGTGTTGTCGGCCTATGAGCACGCGGTGCAGGCGGGATACAGGTTTTATTCGTATGGGGACTGTATGCTGATTGTTTAGCCCCAGAGTCTAGCCACAGATGAACACAGATCAACACGGATTAAAAACTTAAGAACGATTGCCAGGACTTCAGACCTTCGGCATTGTGGACCTGGAGCGCTTCGATGCCTTCCTGGGGCGCGTAAGGATCGGTGAGGAGATAACGGCCAACGCGTGCGATATCGAGTACGTCGTCCATCATGGCCTTCCAATGCTCCGGCGCCCAGTCGATGGCATGCGATACCACCGATGGCACTCCCTCCGCGACACCGTCCGCCGTCACCATGTTGAAGGATTCGGTGTAGCTCGGTTGTAGCAGCAGATGCATGTGGGCGACACTCTGGCGGAACTTCGGCCAGCTTTGCCATCCGTTTTCGACGAGCTTGACGTTCGGAAGTCCGTCCAGCATGGCCCGCGCGGAGCGAAGGATGGTGTCGCCGCCGCCCTCGGTGCGTCCCGCGGAGAGCCACAACTCTAGATTGGCTTTATAGCGATGCGTGATTTCGAGTGCCGCGCCGGCGGCGCTCATGAAGTTTTTCAGCGGCCGCGTGGCTCCAAAGGCTCCGATTCGCAGCGTGCCGCCGGTATAAAGCGGACGCCAGGGAAGGAAGTCGGCTTCCAGATAGTAGAGGTTGGGCAGGTAGGTGCAGGGGCGCGTGTATGCGGAGCGAATCCATTTGCAAAACTTGATGCTGTTGCCGGCCAAGTGGAAATTGTGGGACGCGGACTCTACTTCCATGGCTTCGCGAACCAGCCGGACGCCGTTGGAATCGGCTTGCAGAAAGCCGACGTTGGAGTGGCAATTGACGGCGAAGCGCGTGGAGGAATTGGAAGTGACCAGGCCGTGAATATCCACCGATGGAATCCATGGCGCGGAAATGACGACGTGAGTGGCGGGGTCGCGCTGCAAGCGGACGGTAAGATCCCTGGCGTTGACAATGGGCCAGACGTCGGCGATGATGCCCCCGCGTCGCAGCACTTTGCAGGTATTCAGGGCCGAGACACCGAGCCCGATATGGCTGATATTTTGGTGGGCGGCGAAATTCTTATAGGCGAGGACCAGTCTTTGCATCAAATAACTCTGGGCATCAAATAACTCTAGGCATCAAAAACTCTTGGATGCCCCGATGCTAAGGCACGGATGCGAATATCCCGGTACGCCTTATGGTCAAGCTGGTGAAAATCCATCGAAAGAAAAGTTGGAAGAAGTGTGATGGCTCCGCCGGGCGCGCCACTTGTGCTCTGATATGGAAACGAGCATGAACGGCGCGGAATGTCTGCTGAGAACGTTGCTAGGGTGCGGCGTGGATACGTGCTTCATGAATCCGGGCACGTCCGAGATGCAATTCGTGTCGGCGCTAGACCGCGTGGACGGAATGCGCAGCATACTAGGCCTCTTTGAAGGAGTGTGCTCGGGCGCGGCCGACGGATTTGCGCGGATGCGGCGCCGCCCGGCCGCTACGCTGCTGCATCTGGGACCTGGTCTTGGCAACGCGCTGGCCAATTTTCACAATGCGCGGAAAGCGCGCTCGCCGGTGGTAAACATCGTGGGGCAGCACACCACGCAACACCTGCGATATGACGCTCCGCTGACAGCCGATGTCGAAGCCTTCGCGCGTCCGGTGTCGGCCTGGGTGCGGACGCTTCCACGAGCCGAGGACATGGGCGCGGAAGCTGCGGCGGCAGTTCAAGCCGCGTGTGCGCCTCCCGGGCAAGTGGCGACGCTGATTATACCTGCCGATTTCTCCTGGAGCGAGGCAGGTGAACCCACGATGGCCACGCAGCCTTCGGCAAGACGCAGCCCTCGACCCGAGTGTATCCGAGCCGCGGCCTCCATTCTGAAGTCCGGCGAACCAACCGGGTTGTTGCTGGGTGGGGCGAGTGTTCTGGCGCCAGGATTACATGCGGCTGGCCAGCTAGCCGCCGGAACAGGAGTGTGCATGTTTGCCGACCGCAACGCGGCGCGCATGGAACGCGGGGTTGGAGTATTCGCCCCTCAACGAGTCCCCTACTTTCCGGAGCCGGCCGAAGCCGCGCTGGCGGGCCTGAAGCATTTGATTCTGGTGGAAAGCCTGCAGCCTGTTTCCTTCTTTGGATATCCCGGACGCAGGAGCACGCTGGCGCCGGAAGATTGCGCGATGCACGTGCTGGCATCTATCGACGAGAACGGGACCGAGTCGCTTCAGGAGTTGGTGGAGCGATGCGGCTTGAGCTTCCGAGGTTCCATGCTTGCAGGAAACACCGCCAGTGGAAATTCCCAAGGGCGCGGCGCTCACTCCGGAGACCATCGGATTGGTGCTGGCCGCGGAGATGCCAGAGGGCTCTATCGTCTCCGATGAGATGATTTCCGTCGCGGAGCCGGTTCTGCGGAACCTTGCCTCGGCGCCACGCTTCGATCATCTGCCGATTACGGGCGGATCCATCGGCCAGGGTCTGCCGGTGGCGGTGGGCGCCGCAGTGGCGTGTCCAGATCGAAAAGTGATTGCGCTCCAGGCCGACGGCAGCGCGATGTACACGCTGCAAGCGCTGTGGACCATGGCCCGCGAGCGGCTGGATGTTGTAGTGGTGATCCTGGCGAATCGTCGCTATAAGATTCTGGAGATTGAGACTCGCCGGACCGGCGCGGGCGAGATCGGCCCGAGAGCCAACGACATGATGGATCTGACGCGTCCGGATCTGGATTGGGTGAAATTGGCCGAGGGACAAGGCGTGCCAGGTTGCCGCGCCGTCACGGGCGACCAGTTCGCCGACGTGTTCCGCGAAGCTGTGAGGCAGCCAGGGCCGACGCTGATCGAAGCGGTTCTAGAATAATCGCGCGATGTTCACGTGTATCGCGGCCCAATACCCGGGACCCACGCGAAACTGACCGTTCAGAGCGACCGGCGTGATCACGTACAGCATGGCGGAAAGCAGCGCCTGCGTCACGCCCAGCACCGGGACGCTGGGACGCGCCTCAAACATTCGGGTGGAAACAGTTCCCCATAGAAATGTAGCGGGGACGAGAATGGGATTGGGAATATGCGCGGCGGCGAACATTGCGCCGGCGATGCTGGAGGTCTTCCATGACGCGCCCATACCGTCGCGCAGCCGCCGGTACGCCATGTTTTGAAACAAAAGCTGCTGAAGGACGCACCAACAGGCGTAGCCGCACCAACGATAAACCGTGTGCATGGAAGTTGTGGTCTCGATCCAAACCAGCTCGATCCAAACCAGGGCGACAAGCGACGCGGCGCAGCTTGCCAGCCACCAGCGCCATGCCACCACGGCGCCAACCAACGTGCGCAGGCTCAGGCCCAGCGATTCTGCGGTCTCGGAATGCCAGACGAACGAAACCACAACTAGCGCCAAGGGGATGAGCAGGCTCCAGGACCACCACAACGGGCGCACCCAGATGTAGGCAACCACCAGCAAAGAAAATGCAAAAGCCTCGGCCAGGCGCCAGTATCGATCCCACATTGTTACTATTTTATGGCAATCGTGGCGGGCGGTGGATCAGTTTCAGGCGCCGTTACGTAGGACGAACTCGCTCACGGGGAGACGTTGGTGGTTCGGTCGTTGCTCGGCAAGTTGGCGTGGAGGCGACTTTCCAGGATCGATCCTTCCGACGCTCGCGGATTCTCCGAGTGGCCGACCACTCGCCCGGAATTGGCAAAGCACTTCGACAGATTTGGTTTTGCGGCAAAGTGGCGTCCGAATGAGATACAAGATTTTCCAAGACAACCCCTCTGCGATTCCGGAATCGGACTTGTTAGGGTGGGTGGGTCATCTCGCACAACTAAACCGCTACATGCACATGTTACAGTCGGGAATACTCCGTCTTGGCCATCCGGAGGATCGGAATGTCCGGGTCTGCTCCCCGCCAGAGGGCGAAAAACTGTTGGTAAGCGCTCTTTGCTCTCGCTATTTGCCTCGACTGGGCGTAGGACCTCCCTAGCTCCAACACGGCCAGTGAGCCGACCGGCTGATTCTGGGCCAATCGAGAATTTTCTGAAACTCGACAGCGGCCGCCAGACCCTGTTTGGCGGCAAGGAGCGCTTTACCTCTGAAATAGAGGGGATAAAGAGAAAAAGTCACCGACTGGCCAGTCTGTCCCAGTTCGTAGGGAGCAGACTTGGCCAGTGATTCGATGGCTTTTTGGGGGTCGCCTTCATGAAGTGACACTGCGGCGCGGATCAGCGGCAGAGAGTTGAACTGCGCAATGGTGTTTTCAGGGAAGCGCAGGTTCAAATCGCCGGCTAGTCGCATGGCTGGGACGGAATCGCCCACCAATGCCAATGCGACTGCGGACATCGTCTCAACCTCCCTATTGCGTGAGAGCGCGAGTGCATCTTGCGCCTGCTGCCTGGCTGCGGCTTGGTTTCCGAGCAATGATTCCCACAGGGCTGACTCGGCCTGGTAAGCTGCCGCTGTTTCTTTCTTGTCAGCCCGTTCCGCAGATCCGACCGCCTGCCGGGTGAAGTCTCGCGCTTTCGCCAGTTGGCCCGCGCATGCGGCCGTGTCCGATTGGTAATAGAGTATGAGATCCTCCCACCCGGGCTTGCCCATGAGTTCGGCAGCCTCCCGCTTCATCCCGTCGGCGTTTTGCCGCAGGAAATCAACACGGTACAGACTTGCGTGAATAGAGGGATTGTCAAGATGGCGTGCCTGGGCCTCGCGTGCGGTCGCCAGGGCTTCATCCAAACGATTCAGTTGCAGGTATGTGTCTACAATATTCGCAAGCACAAGGGCGTTTCGGGGATCCAGGTTCCAGGCATCCCGGATTGCTGAAAGAGCGTTGCCATACTCACCGAGAATGCTATAGACGACCCCAAGATTACCGATGGCAAACTGGTCGCGCGGATAC
Organism: Bryobacterales bacterium; assembly: GCA_963725455.1. GTDB lineage: Bacteria > Acidobacteriota > Terriglobia > Bryobacterales > Bryobacteraceae > Palsa-89. The sequence continues at coordinate 18,460 of CAVRZH010000194.1, read as the reverse complement.
ATCCGTGCCCACAACTCATACGTCGTCCTGGCGGCCACCATGTCGCCAGTTGCCATCGCTTCGTGGCTCGCCGAAATGTAAAGCTTCTCGCGTTCGCTAACGCGTTCGCGCAGTTCGAAAGCTTTCGTAAGGAAATCGGCTGCGCGGCCCGGCTGATCCATGTTGTAGAAATTGATCCCCAGCCTCGCGTAGGCCATGGCGAAGCTGGCGTCCAAGCTGATCGCTTGTTCAAACAAAGGAATTGCGCCAGGGTAATCATTGTTGAAGATCATGGTCCTGTAGCCGGTGTTGTAGGCTTTCAGCGCTTCGAGTGATCGTGTGGTGACATTCTCGGGAGGAGCATCATATTTCTCAATAGAAGCCAGCGATTCGCCCAGCCGCTTTCGCATCTCTGCAGCAAGCCTTCCAAGGCTATCCAGGACGTGGTCCTTATCGCTCGCTTGTCCCTGCGCAGTTGCCAGGGTTTCATCGTTAGCGCAAGTAACGGCCTTGAGGGTCAGAAGATATGGTTCTCCGATCCGGGCGATCGATCCCTCCAGAACTGCCGAGGAACCGGTGCGCTGGCAAATCTCGCGGGCAAGCACCGGAGTCAAGAGAGCGTCTTTGGGTTGCGCCATCAGCGAGAGGGTCGAGGCCGCCCTTTGATCGGAAAGCAGATTCAAGTATGGCGATTGCTCCAACTGTGCAGAGATACTCTCCCGCAAAGCACCGTCAAAGACAGGATCTCCTGTGTTGTTTGCGAAATCGGCCAATACAATTGTGTCTTTGTCCGTCAGCCGCGGTTTAGACAGCAGGCTTCGCACGGCCACGGCTGCCGTCAGCAAAAGAGCTGCCGCCGCGCCTATGACGACGAGGGCCTTAAAGGGCAACTTTCGATGCGGTTGGGCTGGCGTCGGCTGCTCGGGAGCGGGCGGCGCCGGATTCGCTGGAACGTCGGCGGGGGCTACCGGATCAGCCGCCACCATACGCACAGGGGCCGCGAAACGGTAGCCACTGCCGGGGACGGTCACAATATAATTGCGCTCTCCGCGCCCTTCCCCGAGCGCTTTCCGGACCAGGAAAATATTCTGCGTGACGTTGGACTCTTCGACAAAGGCGTCGGGCCAGACGCTTTGCATCAGATCTTCTTTAAGGACCAGTTTCTGGCAGTTTCGGACCAGCGTGAGAAGAATGTCGAAGGCTTTGGGCGGTAGGGCAACGGCCTGATTGTCGCGTACCAATAAGCGCTGGTCGGGATCCATTCGGAACGGGCCGAACTCGTACAAGTGCTTTCGTTCATTAGACATGACGGTCTGCTGAGAAATCCTGAGTAGGTCCTGAGAACTTCCTGAAGACTTTCAGGGCTCACTTCGGACAAGCTTTTTCTGTGATCTGCAAAGAGTTTACTATACGACGGCGTCGGCTGGCCCCAAGCCGCCGGAGCCCCTCGACTGCACCGCCTCTCAAAGCGACCAGATCCGACCAAAGAACCCTCAAGGAGAATGACGAAATGAAACAAATCCGAGCGAAGACTTCGGCCATCGCGCTGGTGATCCTGGCCGCTTGGCCCAACTGTGCCTATACTCAAAACTCAAGCGGTTACAACCAGACCCTCGTAGGTGGAGCAACCTTGACCAACGCCAGCGATTCCACTCCATGCGGACCTAGCCTGCCCGCTTTAGGTACAGCTAGCGAAACAGGTGCCGCCACCCGGGGCCTGACCCTTGTAAGCGATGGGAGCATTGTCTACGATTCCAATCAAGGATTGTGTTGGCTTGCCGACGCCAACTTAGCCGGGAATCCATACGTGCGTGCGAAATTGGGTGTGGCAGGGATCAACCCAGACGGCACGATGGATTATGCGACAGCGCTGAACTGGGTGAATGCCTTAAACAGTTACAACAGCGGCCACGGCTACTTAGGGCACAGCAATTGGCAGCTTCCAGTGAATCCCCGCAACGACCCGACTTGTTCCTCCGTCAACGCTGGAAACTTCGGCATATCGTGCATCGGCAGCGCATTCGGAAACTTGTACTCGGTTGGCTTGGCCCGCGCGTTTCCGGACAGCGTGCTCACGCACTTTTTCAGTTTGGTCTGGCCCTTGTTGAATCTGCAGCCATCGCTTTATTGGACCTCAGATCAGGATTCGGGCGGAGAAGAGACATTCTCATTCAATACCGGCCTAGGCGGAGCGAACACGACAAAGTACAACTATCTTCACGTGCTGCCGATGGTGCCGGGGGCCATAGGTACGCCGCCATCTGGGTCCGGAGTGCTGCCATATTTGAATGGTCCCGCAGCAGGCCGTGCGGTCTATGACTCGATTACCAACACTTCCTGGACACTGGACGCGAATCTGGCAGCATGGAACAAGTTCGGAGTCAGCGGGACGACGACCATCGTCCCTGACGTCAAAACCAGTGTCACTGTGACGGCGCCACTGATCGATGCCGATGGTGCGATGCTCCTGGCAACAACGACCGACGCGGGCGGTTGGCTGGACGCTATGAACCAAAGTAATTACGCCGGTGCAAATAACTGGATGTTGCCGACCCTCTTGGACCTGGAGAAGCTTCACAAAGACCTGAGTCTGCAAGCAGGTGACGTCAGGCTGGAGTCGCCATGGAGCGTGGGCCCGTTTCAGCATTTTCAACCTTTCTTCTATTGGTCATGTGAGCGCGATGCTAACCCCACGGGCAATAGCCAATCCGCTTGCGACCTTACTCTCAGTCCGACACCGGGCTTCGCGTTTAGCTTTGACTTCGACGACGGATTTGAAGGCACAGATGTGCTGAGTAAGCAGTTCTATGTCATGGTTTACTATCCAGCCCCAGCCACCACCGCGGGAGCGTCTCAGTAATGAAGCACCCAGAATTTCTTCTTTGGATGCTGGCAGCCGCCAGAAACCGCTCGACACTAGTACAGTCTCCCGAGTACAAACAGTCAATCCCTGCGATCGCTCAGACCAGCGATCAAGCTAGGTCATCCCCAGCACAGTGACTGACCAAGAAACGCTCATTGCCTTCACGATCAGCGGCATGCCCTGCGTGAAGTGTACAGATGCCGACGGTTGGCAATGACCGGCTCCCGCGCGGAACTGGATAGAAGACACTATCTCGACCACAATCGGCGGGAGTTCCTGTGGTTGGGATACCGGTTCTATTTTGATCTCCATCAAAGGAGCGGACACAAAAGAAGTGTTCAAAACCGCGACCATCTCAGAGGAACGGATTTGAGCACGGGCTCCCACCGTAAAGATCTGAAGCGGCTGCTTTGATCGCATCTCAAAGAGTCGCAGGACGCCCACTCCGTCCGAATTACGACGCGCTACTCGGAGCAAGCTTGAACCGTCCGCCCTGAAGCCGCGAGGGATTCCTCCTGGGAGCCGCCGGTTGCGGAAGCCACCGGGACTATAGTCATCAACCCGTCGAAACTCGTCTCTGCGCGGCAACTGACCCCGGATCTGGCGGCAGGGCGAGATACGGTAAACTAACCTTTTGACCCCATGAAAATTCACGAGTATCAGGCCAAGGCGATCTTGGCCAAATACGGAGTCCCTGTGCCTCGGGGCGAAGTGGCGTTTACGGTGGATGAGGCGGAAGCAGCGGCGAAGAAAATCGGCGGCAGCGTGGTTGTCAAAGCGCAGATTCATGCCGGCGGGCGCGGGAAGGGCGGCGGCGTCAAGGTTGCAAAAGACGCGGCGGAAGCCGTCGAGATCGCGAAAAAGATCCTGGGCATGCGGTTGGTAACGCACCAGACCGGTCCCGAGGGCCGTATTGTGCAGCGCCTGCTGATCGAAGAGACGCTTCCCATTGCACGGGAATTGTATCTCGGCATCGTGCTGGATCGTGCCATTGGCAAACCGGTGTTCATGGCGTCCGCGGCGGGCGGCATGGATATCGAGGAAGTGGCCGCGAAATCGCCCGAGCTGATTTTGAAGGAAGCGCTGGAGCCGGGCTATGGGCTGGCGCCATTCCAAGCGCGCAGCATGGCGTTCGGGATGGGCGTGGAATCGGAAAGCGCCAGCGGCGCGGTGAAGGCGATGATCGCGCTGGCGAAGGCGTATGAGGCGATAGACGCGTCGCTGGCCGAGATCAATCCGTTTATCGTTTGTGACGACGGCCGAGTGTATGCGCTGGACGCCAAGTTTACTCTGGACGACAACGCGCTCTACCGGCACAAGGATCTGCTGGACCTGCGCGACTTGAACGAAGAAGATCCGCTGGAAGTGGAAGCCTCGCGCTTCAGCCTGAACTACATCAAGCTGGATGGCGACATCGCTTGCATGGTGAACGGCGCGGGTCTGGCGATGGCCACCATGGACATCGTGAAGTACGCCGGGGGCAGTCCCGCGAATTTTCTGGACGTGGGCGGCGGCGCCAACGCCGAGCAGATCAAGAACGCGTTTCGCATCCTGTTGTCGGACGCGGGCGTGAAGGCCGTGCTGATCAATATTTTCGGCGGCATTCTGCGCTGCGACGTGCTGGCGACCGGCGTAGTGAACGCGGCGCGGGAGTTGAACGTGACGGCGCCCATCGTGGTTCGCATGGAAGGCACCAACGTCGAAAAGGGGCAGGAGATTTTGAAAACATCGGGCTTCAACTTCACCGTCGCGGACGGGATGCGCGACGCAGCCGAGAAGGTGGTAAAAGCGGCCAAGGGAGTGAAGGCATGAGCGTCCTGGTAGATCAAAACACACGGGTTTTGTTTCAGGGATTTACGGGACGGGAGGCCAGCTTTCACGCGCAGGCATCCATCGATTACGGAACCAAGGTGGTGGGCGGCGTCACGCCGGGCAAAGGCGGCCTGATGCATTTGGGCCTGCCGGTGTTCAACACGGTGGCCGATGCGGTGAAGCAAACCGGTGCGACGGCTTCGGTGATTTTTGTTCCGCCGCCTTACGCAGCGGATGCGATCATGGAGGCTGTGGACGCGGGCGTGCCGCTGGTGGTGTGCATCACCGAAGGCATTCCGACGGAAGACATGGTGCAGGCGCGCGAATTCATGAAGGGCAAGACTTCGCGCCTGATCGGCCCGAATTGTCCGGGCATTATTTCGCCGGGAAAATGCAAGATCGGGATCATGCCCGCGTCGATTCACAAGCAGGGTTATGTGGGCGTGGTCTCACGCTCGGGCACACTGACGTACGAAGCGGTGGGGCAGTTGACGAAGCTCGGGATCGGGCAATCCACCTGCATCGGAATCGGCGGCGATCCGATCATCGGGACGAGCTTTTTGGATTCGATCCAGCTTTTCAATGAAGACCCGGACACGCACGCGATCGTGATGATCGGCGAGATCGGCGGCAGCGCGGAAGAGACGGCCGCGGAGTACATCAAGGTGCACGTCAAAAAGCCGGTGGTGGGCTTTATCGCCGGGCAGACGGCGCCGCCGGGACGCCGCATGGGCCACGCGGGAGCGATTATCTCGGGCGGATCGGGAAAAGCGGAAGACAAAATGAAGGCGATGAAGGAAGCGGGCATTACGGTGTGCGCCACTCCCGCCGAAATTGGAGAAAAGGTAAAGAGCCGTTTATAACATGGCAATCGAACAGACATTTGCAATCATCAAGCCGGATGCGGTAGCGGCGGGACACGCGGGACAAATCCTCGCGATGATCGAGAAGGCCGGATTCCGTATTCGCGGCATGAGAATGACGCGGATTTCGAAACATCAGGCGGAGGCCTTTTACGACGTTCACCGCGAGCGGCCGTTCTTCACCGGCCTGGTGGCGTTCATGACGGAAGGCCCGGTGGTAGTGCTGGTGCTGGAGCGCGAAAACGCGATCAAACATTGGCGCGAACTGATGGGCGCGACTAATCCGGAGAAGGCCGCGGAGGGCACGGTGCGCAAGCACTTCGCGAAGAACATCGAGCGGAATGCGGTTCACGGGTCGGATGCGCCGGAGACGGCGGCGGTGGAGATTCCGTTCTTCTTTAACGTGGCGGAGTTGCTGTAGCCGGTTAGTTGGGGCGCACCGGCGCCGGGGCTTCGTGCCTTTGTCCGGGATCGAATATTCTCGATACGGCCACGCCTACCAAAATCACGACCACGCTGCCGATCACGTTGTACCAGAGAAATGAAATGTTGGTGAACAGGTTGGCGGCGAAGATGGCGGCTTCACCGGCGATGACGCCGAAGAATGCACCGTTGGCTCCCACGCTGCGGAAGAAGAACGCGAGCACGAACACACCCAGCAGCCCGCCATAGAACAGCGATCCAATCACGTTCACCGCCTGGATCAACGCGCCGAAGTTTTTGCCGTACTGCGCGAAGCCCATCGCGAAGCAGCCCCAAAAAACGGTGGCGATGCGCGAAGCGACGAGGTAATGACGGTCGGACGCGTCGGGCTTGATGTGGCGCCGGTAGATATCGATCACGGTCACCGCGGAGAGCGAATTGATTTCGCCCGAAGTAGACGACATGGCCGCTGAGAAAATCACGGCGACGATCAGCCCCACCACGCCGGCCGGAAGATAGCGGACCACAAACGAGAGAAAGATGAAGTTGGTGTCGTCGAACTCTTTGCCCACCAGGTGTTCGCCGGCGGCGTGGGCATCGTTCAGCTCCCGCTGTGCATCGCGGTAGCGCTGGACGCTAGCGTTGCGCGCAGCCGGATCGCCAGAATGGTTGGCCTGTAGAAATTGATCGGCCGCGGCACGGCGATGGGCGTAGGCTTCCTCATAGCGGCGCTCGGCCGCCGGGTAGCGCGGGTCGTGCTGGACGTTCTTCAACTCCACGGGCTGGAAGAGCATGGGAGGTTTTTCGTAATTGAAGAACACAAACACCATGGCGCCAATGAACAGGATGAAGAACTGCATCGGAATCTTGGCGACCGCGTTGAACAGCAGGCTCAAGCGGCTTTGCGCCACTGATTTTCCGGTGAGATAGCGCTGCACCTGCGATTGGTCGCAACCAAAATAGGCGAGCGCGAGAAACATGCCGCCGATCACGCCGCTCCAGATGTTGTAGCGGTCGTTCCAATCGAAGTTGAGCGTAACGGCGTTCAGCCTTCCAGCCGCGCCGGCCAGCGAAACGGCGTCGCGAAAAGAAACATTGTGCGGCAACAGATGGATGGCGAGCACCAGCGCCAGCACCAGCCCGCACAGGATCAGCGACATTTGCTGGACGTCCGCCCAGGTCACCGCTTTGATGCCGCCGAACGAGATGTAGGTCATGATGAGAACGCCCATCAGGACGGTAGTCGCGCGGTCGGGCCATCCCAGGATGACCGAGAGCACCACTGCGGGAGCATAGAGCGAAAGCCCGGATGCCAGGCCGCGCTGGATCAGAAAAATCAGGCTGACCAACGAGCGCGTCTTCGAATCGAAGCGATGTTCCAGGTATTCGTAGGCGGTGTAGACGTTGGCGCGATGGAAGATTGGAACCGCCGTCGCGCACAGGATCACCATCGCGATGGGCAGTCCGAAATAAAACTGCACGAAACGCATGCCATCGGTGTAACTCTGACCGGTAGTTGAAATGAACGTAATGGCGCTGGCTTGCGTCGCCATGATGGAGAGCCCCATGGCGTACCAGGGCATGGACTTCCCCGCCAGCAGATACTTGTTCATGGTGCTGCTGCCGCGCCCGCGATACAGCCCGTAGCTGACGATGAACGCGAGCCACGCAAACATCACCACCCAATCCAGTGGCCTCATGTTGCGAAGACTCTAGTGAATGCGTAGAGACCGGCGATGAGCAAGGCCAGATAGCAGAGGACGATGATGTAAATGCGCTGCCAGCTCCCCAGAATGGGCGGCGGTTCGTCTTCGGGCGGGCGCAGTATTTTGTGCGGCGTGCCGCTCACTCAATTCTTTCCGGCGCTCAACAGATTCGCGAAAATGCGAAAGGCGCCCGGCACTCCGGCAGGCAACTCGCGAAACCAGGAGAAGGCAGTGAACACATAAGCGCCCTTGCCGTAGCGCGTGTAGAGCGTGACTCCGTTTTGGGGCTTCTCTCCCGGGTCGTGCGTTTCAAACAGCGGCTGGTAATGCGGGTCCCACTTGGATGCGAAATAGAGGCCGCGCTCCTGAATCCATCCTTCAAAATCGCGCTCTGTAATTTCGTTGGGCTGGTGCAGCAGCGGGCTGCCCGGAACCAGGAACTGCACCGGCGCTTCTTCCACCGTGACGCGATCGGGGCCGGTGGTGATGGGGTAGGGCCCGATATTGTCCAGCAAACTGGTCTCGCCACCGAACGGATTGCGGCCGTCGGCGACGTTGTACTGCACCACCAGCGTTCCGCCGTTCTTCACATAATCCAGCAGCCGGCCTTGATTCGCGCGCAGATCCGCACGCACATTGTAGGCGCGCACGCCGGTGACGATGGCGTCGAAGCGGCTGAGATTGCCGGTCGCCAGATCGTCGGCGCTCAACAACATCACATCGGCGCCCAATTGCCGCAGCGCTTGCGGAACCTCGTCGCCCGCGCCCATGACGTATCCGATGTTCTTCGCCAGCAGGCGAACGTCGGCGCGCACCAGCTTCGCGGTAGCGGGAGGAAACAAAACCTGCGTCGGAATGTGCGGGTAATTGATGGTCACCATGGAGGTGGTGACGGTTTGATCGCCGTCCTGCGCGCTGGCGGTCAACACCTGCTGCGCGTCGTTCGAAGGGGGCGTGAGTTCAAACGAGACTTCGCTCTGTTCGCCCGCCGCCGCGAGATTAAAATCGCCCGATTCGCTTGAAATGCGCCAGCCCACGGGAGCCTGGATCTGAAGTTTGCCACTGGCCTTCGCGATGTTGGCCTTCACTTGCAGATCGATGGTTTTGGCCGAGCGGTTCGGAAACAAGATCGCCGATTGAGACCACTGCAACGCCACCGGCGGCTCTACAACCACGGGACGGGTCAACTCACCTTGCGCCCGCTCGATATATCGATAAGCTACCGGACGAACCACTTCCACATCCTGGGACTCGATCCGCAGATGAAAGTGCGCCTCGAAGAGCGGCGGATTTTCCGGCAGACCGACATCCAGTTGATTCGGAACAGTGTAGGTGTCGCCCTGTTTCGGCTCAACCAGCCAGTAGGGTTGCGACAATGCCTGGTGCTCGGGGATGGTGGTGGTGAGAGCGTAGACTTCCGGCTCGTTGAACGGAAGCGTCCCGCCGAACTTGGCCTTGTTGGTCGCGGGCGAGATACCTTCGATATCCACCGATTTCACCTGCACGGCCATGTGGTCGCGATTCAGAGCGGTGGCATCGAACTTCAAAGATCCGCCGGGTGTGACGGCGAACTTATCGGAGGCCGCGTCCAGCCACAGGCCGGTGCAAAGCGCGATCGCGTCACTCAATTCATGCTGCTTCAGAGCCACCAGCGGATCATGCAGCGCTCCGATCAGCTTTTCCGCTTTCAGCAGCTGCGGAACCGTCCGGTCGGGATTTTCGGGATCGAATGTCTTCGCAGCGTCCGCCAAAATCTGGCCCAACGGCGCGCCGCCCGGAATGCGATTCCAGGAGATGTCGATGCCGTCGAAAATATCGTGCGTGGCAACCGGGCCGGACTGCGTTACCAAATAATCCTTGGCCGATCCCTTGCGCTCCGCCGCGCCCATGCCCTGGCTGCGATGCATGCTGCGCGACATGCCGGCAATCTCGGCGTAGGAATGGCCCAGCACCGGATCGTAGTCGCCCGGATCGACGCTGATGCGGTTGGGCATCTTCTCTACTTCTTCGCGCTGCTCCTTGGTGAATGCTCCGGGATTCCACATCAGTCGCTTGGCTTGCCAAGGCTGCACCCATTGCAACTGTTCTGGAAATCGCTTGGGATCGGCGGCCACGGAGAACGCTTCCCGGCCAAGAATCGCCGACGCCTGGTGCTGCCCATGGCCATCACGAGGAGTGCCGCTGAAACGCAGGATGATCACGTCCGGACGGAAGCGGCGGATCACCCACACAACGTCGCTGAGGATTTTCTCGCTGCCCCACTTCTCGAAACATTCCTGCGGCGTTTTGGTGAATCCGAAATCGATGGCGCGCGTGAAGAACTGCTCAGCGCCGTCAATGCGCCGCGCCGCGAGCAACTCCTGGGTGCGTATGATTCCGAGCTCGTCGCCCTGTTCGGCGCCGATCAGATTTTGGCCGCCCTCGCCGCGCGTCAGCGAGAGATAGCCGGTGCGCACTTTGCGGCCACGCGCCAAATAAGCCAGCAGAGCGGTGTTTTCGTCATCGGGGTGCGCGGCGATCATCAGTACGCTGCCCACCACGTTCAGACGATCGAGCGATAAGCGAGCCTGTGCGGACCCCGACAGCTCGCGCTGCGCGAATGCGGGCGGGAGACAGGTGGCGATAAGAACGGCTAGGATAGACGTGCGCGGAAAGTCCAAACAAATATGATAAGGGACGGGAGACGGCGTTGGGGATTGAGGCCTGGGGATTGGGGATCAAAGGCTAGGGATTGGGGACTGGGGGTTGGGGGCCGGCGGTATAGTGCGATTTGGATGCACCTGTCTTTGCTGGCCGTAGTGCTGCTTTTTTTCCATAAGCCGCTGTTCAGCACCGAGTACTCGTTTCCCTGGGATTTCCATGCGGTCCAGCTCCCTCTCATCACGTTCCTGCGCGATCAGCTGCGCGCGAATCGCTTGGCTCTCTGGAATCCGTACAACTACGCCGGATATCCGGTCTTCGCGAATATCCAGGCGTGTTTCTTTCATCCGCTGGTGTTTGCGAGTGCGTTCCTCAGCAGCCGCTTTTCGGGGCTCAGTCTGACGATTCTGCTCGAATGGATTGTCGTACTGCAAGTCTGGATGGGCGGCGTGGCGGCGTATCATTTGTTCCGGGCATTTGAGCTGGGCGCAGCTCCGGCGTGGACCGGCGCCGTAATGTTTGAAACCGGCAGCTACTTTGCGTCACGGGCCGAACACATCGATTCCATGATGGCCGCGGCCTGGATGCCGCTGGCCTGGCTCGCCGTTTGGAAATTGAAAGACAGATTCCGGATGGACTGGCTGGCGGTGTTGGCTTTGGCGCTCGGGATTTCGGTTTGGGGCGGATTCCCCCAGGCCACCGTCGCGGTGTTTGGATCGACGCTGATGTTCGCGACGCTGCTTGCCGCGCTCCGAATGGCGCGGGCCAAAGTGATTTTGTGGACGGGCTTCGGATGCGTGCTCGGCATCCTACTCGCCGCGGTTCCGTTCATTCCTACCGCGCAGCTCACCGAACTGAGCGTCGCGAAGTATCGCGCGGATTATCTGGGCACGGGCGGCGGCCTCTACTGGCAGAGCTTCGTATCGCTGGTGGCCCCGAATCACTATCACATATTCGACCTGAACCATTTCAACGGGCCCTGGGATCCGACGTTCCTTTATCTCTACAGCAGCCTCGGTGGATTGCTGCTGGCGGTTTTTGCGCTGCTGGCCTACCGGCATCGCGCCACCGCCTTGTTCGGCCTTCTGCTGTTGTTCGGAATGTTTTGGATGTTGGGCGACAAGACCATCGTTTGGCGAACCCTGTTTCCGCTGTTGCCCCAAACGGTGCGCATCGGAATCCATCCCGAGTACACCTACTCGATCTTCAGCCTGGCCATCGCGGGGCTGGCGGCAATCGGGCTCAATGCTTTGCGAGTGGGAAACGCCGTTCGCTGGGCCATCGGAATAGTGATCGCGCTGGATCTGTTTCTGGTGGGATCGGGCCGGCCCATGAATGCGGCGCAATCGCCGGCTCCTCCAGGCCTTACCGACAATCCACTCTACAGCAGCGAACTGCGGCGCGACTTGAATCAAAACGTCCCGCCCTGGCGATTCGACACGGTAGATTCGAGCATGGAGTGGACCACCAGCGCTCCCAATCTGCAAATCACTTCGGCGGCTGGGATCAGCCCTATGGCTCCCGAAGACGCGATTCAGCTTCGCCTGTTCCTGCATGACGGGTATCGGTGGGGCTGGAATTATCCGCTCGAAAAGCTGGATTCGCCGATTGTCGATGTGTTGAACGTGCGGTACATTATCACGCGCACCGAAGATGTTCCCCGGCTGGCGGCAATTCCGAAATTCCGCCATATCGCAAGCCTGCCGGGGAGCGAACTATTCGAAAACACGTCGGTGTTTCCGCGGTTTTTCCTGGTGCATCAGGCACAGGTAGCCGGTTCGCTGGCAGAGGCCAGGGATTTGATTTTGCGGAACCAGATTGATCTGCGACAGGCCGCGATCGTCGATAAAACAATGGAGCTTGCGGCGAGTGACGGCTCGGGCGATCGGGTGGAAACCTTGCGGTATGAACCAAACGCTCTGGAGGTTTCCACCAACACCTCGCGTGGTGGCCTGCTGGTGCTTTCGGAAACTTACTATCCCGGATGGAAGGCCTGGGTGGACGATCAAGCTGCACCCATCCATCCGACCGACATCGCCTTGCGAGGAGTTATCGTTCCCGCAGGCACGCACCGGGTTCGTATGGAGTTCCGCCCGCTGATCCTTCCCATCTCGCTCGGGATCTCATTTGCAACCGCGATTCTGCTGGCAATTTCGGCTTTTGTGTACAGACATCGCGCCAGCCGGATACAATTGAATTAATGGGAAATACCCCCTCAACACCCCACGTACGTGTGCTCGTGGCGGATGACGAAGAAAATCAGCGCGCTGGTTTAGCCAAGATGATCCAATCCTGGGGATTCACGGTGGACACTGCGTTCGACGGCCAGGACGCCTTCGAGAAACTCGCGCAGACACCCACGCATGTTTTGGTCACCGATCTGATGATGCCGCGCATGGATGGCTTCGAACTCCTGAAGCGTCTGGGTTCGCAAAACACGTTGCCCCCAACCATTGTTTTGACCGCCTTTGGAAATATCGAAACCGCGGTGCAAACCATGCACGACTTGGGCGCTTTCTGGTTTTTGGAAAAGCCCATCCAGCCGAGCGCGCTGAAGGTTCTGCTGGAACGGGCGGCCACCCAAAGCCGCTTAGCCGAAGAAGCCGACACCTTGCGCCGGCAGTTGTCCTATCAAGGCGTACTGGTGGATCTGGTAGGGACGTGCCCGGCCATGCAGCAGGTGTTTTCGCTGGTGCGGCAGGTGGCGCCGTCCAAAGCCGCGGTTTTGGTCACGGGCGAAAGTGGAACAGGTAAAGAATTGGTGGCGCGCGCGGTGCATCATCTGAGCCCCCGGCGCGACGGGCCTTTCGTGGCCATCAACTGCGCGGCGCTGCCTGAAACGTTGATGGAGAGCGAATTATTCGGCCATGAAAAAGGCGCGTTCACAGGCGCGGTAGAACGGCGGGCGGGATGTTTCGAGCTGGCCCAGCACGGCACGCTGCTGCTGGACGAACTGGCGGAGATGCCGGTGGGAACGCAAGCCAAACTGCTGCGCGTACTGGAGGATTCGTGCGTGCGGCGTTTGGGTGGAAAAAGCGAGATCGCCGTGGACGTGCGAGTGATCGCGTCCACCAATAAAGTGCTGGAAGACGCTCTGCGCAAAGGCGAATTACGAGAGGACCTGTATTACCGCCTGAACGTGTTTCAGATCCCGCTGCCTCCGCTGCGCCAGCGCGAGGGCGACCTTCCTCAGCTCACCGAAGCGCTCATCGAGATGCTGAACCGCAAACACGAGACCCGCATCGTGGATGTAAATGCGGAAGTTCGTGAACTGCTACGGCGATACAACTGGCCCGGCAACGTGCGCGAGTTGCGCAATGTGCTGGAAAGGGCGGTGATCCTGGCGGGCGAAGGCACCATCACCAAACATCACCTGCCGCGCGATTTTGGCGTGCCGGCCGGAGTGCGGCCCTTGCAGCAGGAAGTGGAGCCGGACGCGGTGCGGCTGCCGGTTGGCACAACCGTGGGAGAGGCCGAGAAGGCGCTCATCCAGCTCACTCTGAAGCATACCCGCAACAACAAGACGCGTGCCGCGGAAATCCTCGGCATCAGCCTGAAAACGCTGTTCAACAAGCTCAAGGAGTACGGCGCCGCCGAGATGGAGGCGGGAATCGACGCATAGATGTCTTTGAAGGCACGGCTACGCGGCGCAATCGTGGCATTAGTCACGGCCGTGGTAGTTGTAATGTCGTTGTTGTATCTGTCCGACTTCACCAAAGCCTCTTTCAGCGCCGCCTCGGAGCGCGCGGACCTGGTGGCCGACCAGTTTCGCATCTACCTCGAGAATCATCTGACGATGGAGACCGCGGCGCACGGCATTCATCCCACGTCCACCGGGCAGTGGGAGGATACCTGGACTGAGATCGTCCGGCGGGACCCCGATATTACCGAAATGTTGAAGGCCACGCTGGCCAAAGCAGACCTGGCACTGGCGATTCTGATCACCGACGAGCAGGGCAATGTCCTGGCCGAGGCGCCTTTGACGCAGAACCACGCGAACGGCTTCGCAGGAGCCGAAGATATTCACGAGATCCAGCAACGCTGGTGGGCGTTGAATCTGTGGGATCTGATCGCCCGGCGCGAAAACTACGTGTCCACCCGGCCGGTGGGGCTGCAGGGCAGCAAACACGTGCTGTTCAATATCACTGTCGTCATCCGCTCGGTTCTGCTGAAGCATTCCGTGGAACCGGCGCTCAAGAGCCTGCTGCTGGCGTTCGCCTTGGCGCTGGGCGTCGCAACGATTCTCGGAGCCGTGCTGCCGGATGTGATTCTGGATCCTTTGCAGCGCGTCAGCCAGAGCATCGATATGATCCGCACCGGCCAGTTCGGCGCGGGCATTCGCAGGGACCGCCGCGAATCCCGCGAGTTCGCCGATGTGCACTCCAAACTGAGCCTGCTCGACGAGCAGTACCGGGGCGCGAAGCAGGACGCGAGCGAGCTGCGCACTAATATCGAGCAACTGCTGCAGCGGCTGGAAGAAGGTGTGTTGCTTTTCGACAATACCGGACGTTTGCTCATGGCGGGCGAGCCGGCGGACAGGATGCTTGGCAAGACGCACGATGAGATAGCCGGGCGTAGCATCGAAGAACTGTTTCCGAAATCCACAATTTTGGGCGAGATTATCGGAAGCGCCTTAGAAAGCGGGCAATCCGTCGAAGAACAGCCGGTGGCGATTCCACGCAATGGCTTGGCTCCGCTGCGGCTGGCTGTGAGCGTCCAACTCCTCAAGAACCGGGCAGGCCAGGAAGCCATGGGGACGCTGGTAACCTTGCGCGATGTGGAAAGCCGGCGGCAGTTGGAACAACAGCTCGACTTCTCCTCGCGCCTGGCGGCCATCAGCCGGCTGACCGGCGGCGTGGCGCACGAAATCAAGAATCCTTTGAACGCCATGGCGCTGCACCTGGAGGTATTAAAAGGCAGGCTGGATGGCGACCAGCCGGAGCTGGAAGTGATCGGGCGGGAAATCAAGCGTCTGGACACGGTGGTCAAGACGTTCCTCAATTTCAACCGGCCGGTGGATCTGAACTACCAGCCCATCGATTTTAACGAACTGGTCAAACAAGTGCTGGCGCTGGTTTCGGTGGACGCTAACGCCAAAAATGTCGCGCTAGAAACAGGCCTGCAGCCCGGCAAGCTTTGGATCAACGGCGATCCGGATCTGTTGCAACAAGCCATACTCAACGTGGTCAACAATGGCCTGGAAGCTATGACGGCGGGCGGAACTCTCACCACCACTACCGTGAATGATGGGGGCCAGTGCCTGCTCACGGTGAGCGACGCGGGTCCGGGAATCGCGCTCGAGATCCAGAACCGCGTTTTCCAGCTTTACTTCACCACTAAAGAAAGCGGCACCGGCATCGGCCTTGCGACAACGTTCCGGGTGGTGCAACTGCACAATGGTACAATCGACTTTACCAGCGAGCCTGGAAAGGGCACGACGTTCCGATTGCGCTTTCCGAGAATGATCGATTACCAGGGTGAAGTCTCTACTTCTGCAGCAACTGGTTTCTAACCCGGCTACTCGGTGATCCAATGCCACGCTTTCCGCTCTTGCAGGCAAGCTTCGTATTGTTTCTGGTTGGGGAGTCGGCCTGCCACCAGAGGCACGCGACGGTTCCGCTTCCACCTCCTCCAGTTAGCACCCCGGCGGCGCCTGCGCCAGCACCGGTAGCGGGGGCTGCGACGAAGAACGGCCAGGCTCCCAGTTCTGCTCCATCCACTCCTACAACAACCCCGCGCGCCCAGCAACAAAACACTTATCAGGTAAACAAACCGCCGCAGCCCACGCCCGCACCCAAGAAACCGGCACGTCCAGCCGCTCCAGCCCCCGCCCCGGCGCCCACGGTGGAGCCCGTAACTCCGCCTCCTCCGCCCACGCCCGCCCCCAAGCTGGGAGACGTTCTTACCGCGGATGAACAGCGGCAGTACGACACGGCGATCGATCAGAGCCTTTCGCACGCGCAGGCCAGCCTGACTTCGGTTGGCGCGCGGCAGTTGAACAAAGATCAGCAGGCTCAAGTGGAGCAGATCCGGAACTTCATGCAACAGGCGCAATCTACGCGCAATTCTGATCCCATGGGCGCCAAAAGCCTGGCCGAAAGGGCTGAAGTTCTGGCGAGGGATCTGGCGGCCAGCCTGCAATAACTACGTTTAGGCGGTCGAAGCGGGGGAGGCGAATACCACGATATGACCGCTCGGTTCGTGGACTCCGATCTCGCGCATTCCATAAAACGTCGTGCGGTCGGATAGAGCTATTGGATAACCTTCCAGGCGCTTCAAGATGTCGGCAAAATCGGTGACTTCAATAAACAGGCCAACGCTCGAGGACTGACCCTGCGGCACAAACTGCGGGCTGTCCTTGCGGACGCTTTCGATGCTTTGCAGCATGATTTCGGCTCCGTCGCGCACCACGATGACGAAACCGAGCCGATCGCCTTCCGGAACGTCGACTGTCTTGGTAAAGCCCATGCGATCGATCCAGAACGGCAAGGACTTTTCAATCTCTTCCACCATCAGAACGGGAGTTATCTTCATGCACTGATACTAGCGGGGGCGGCGGGCCCAGGTATTGGAAAAAACGGACATCGGCGTCTGGCCGGTGAACTCCTGGAAATCACGGATCAAATGCGCCTGATCGAAATACTCGGCTTCCAGTGCAATATCGGACCAGCTCAATCGCTCGCGCTCGCTGGCGATGCGGCACGCGTGGCGGAAACGAAGCACGCGGCAAAGGCGCTTGGGGGTGAGCCCGCTTTCTTCCAGGCAGCGGCGGCGGAACTGGCGGGGACTTAGATTGGCCTGACGAGCTGCCATTTCCAGGTCGGCATTTCCATTGGCAACGGCGAGTGCTTCAATAGCGCGCTGCATAGGCGTGAGATCGGCAGGCGCCGTCAAGTTGCCAAGCAGGATATGCATCGCGTCCTGGATCGAATTCGTATCATCCAACCGGCGCTTCAACTCGCGGGCCCGCCGGGGCCAAAGGTCTTCGAGCAGCACCGAGCTATCGGTCAGTTCACCGGGCGATACAGCCAGGAACGCGCCAGCCATACCGGTCCGAAAACGTACGCCGGCCACGCACGCGCCCCGTGGAAAATGAAAGCTCTGCTCTCGGGTCATGGTGCCGATGGCCCGCAGACCATGCGAACGGTCGTACATGATGTCGAGGCAACCGTCCGGCGGCACACAATGCCCCTCGACGGCCTCGGTGGTATCCAGAAACCATCCGCATTCCACCCAGCGCGAAAGCGGTGGCGACGGAGCTTGCTCCCGTAGCGGCAGCGGCTTGGGTTCTGGGGTCTTGTGGTGCATCCCTCGAAAAAGCTTACCACCGGAGAGACGTGGGCGATTTCTCTGAGACTGGCTGTAAGGTCGGTAACCAGACGGACAACTCGCTAGGGCATCTTTACCCTGCTGTCCGAGCCTGATTCTGCCGAAGTATAAGGCGACGGATAGCTCTACAAGATGGTTTGCCAATATTGCAATAAACGCCTAGGAATCATCCAGCGGTTGAAAGGCCTGCAATTCTGCTCTTTGGAGCATCAGGAGCTGCACTTCGGCCTCTCATTTGAGCGCTTGCGCGATTCGGTGACCGAATCTCTGCCCCAGAGGCATAAGCCGCAGCTGGGAGGCAGGCCGGCGCAGACTGAGGCGGAACACGCTCCCTCAAGTGTTGTCGAGGCTCAGGCTAGAGTTGAACAGCCTCCGGCTAGAACTGAAGAGGCGCAACCTGAGACCGTGGTCGAGCCCGTAGTCAGGAATCTCGCCCACGAGCCCTCGCCCACGCTCGAAATCGCGAGCCTGGTGGGTGCGGTTGGGACAGCTAACGGGGGCGACGCACCGGAGGCACCTTTTCTTCCCGAGTTGCCTTCCCGTCAAGACCAGCCTGCTTTTTCGCTCAAGAGCTACGCCGCGGAGCCCGTTTCGGCTCCCGTACGGATGCCGGTTAGCCCCGCATATGAGACACCGCTGCGCGCGTCACCCACACTCGTGCTGGATGTTACTCCGGCGCAGCCTCCGGTTGAAGTAACGCCTCTCACCAGCCAAGCCACCTGGCGCCCGGTACCGCAAGGCTATCCGCCGGTGGTGGTCTCCGCGTCAGCGACGCTGCTGCTCGACCAGAACGAAGCGAAGCTGATCCCGCTGCGAATGGGCGAGCCATTGCGTGGTGGAGGGCC
>CAVRZH010000193.1:0-94896 GCA_963725455.1 Bryobacterales bacterium | reverse complement strand
TCCGTAAGAACCGTGATTCCCAGCGCCCAGAGAATCGCGCGTGCGACGTGGCGCTCTGGCTCATGCATTTCCTCGCTGAAATTGAGGCCGCTCCGAAGCCGTTATAGGCAAATATCGCGACCGCTGTAGCCATACCGATCACTCCGATAGGGGTACGCACCAGCGAAGCTCCGCTCAGCATCACCGGGTGCAGGATCAGATCGCTCAGCGGGCGAGTGATATGCCAAAAACCGAGAGTCATCATCACCATTAACGCCAGGATCTCGACGACGAGAAAAATCCCCGTCAGCATGGCGTTGGTCCGGATGTTCAGAATGCCGATCAAGGTGGTCACCGCGATGGTCAATATCGCTGTTGGGATGGCAGGCAGGCTTGGATTTAGCACTCCGAGATAACTTGAAATCCCGAGCGCCATCACGGCGGGAATCAACAGGCTGGAGACCACGTAAACTCCCATCACGATGAAGCCGGCCTGCGGACCCATCACGCGGCCGACGATGGAATATTCGCCTCCCGCCACCGGATAGGCCGAGGACAGCTCGGCATAAACAAACGCCATGCAGAGGCCCACGAACCCGGCCAGCAGCATGCTGAGGAATGCGCCGGATCCGCTGGCCAGCAGGACCCCTGGCACGATGATGAAGACCGACGACGCCGGAGTGGATGACGAAAGCGTGATCAGCACGGTGCCCAGCACTTTCATGCTGCGTTGGAGTCCGCTTTTGGCTGCCACCGCGTGCGCCATAGCTTTAGACGTGCGAGAGCACAAGCGCCGCCAGCCGCTCCGGATCGATGGCGTGCACCACGCGGCCGCGCTTCCCGGTCATCGTCTCCGCTCCGAGCATCGCGTTGAGGATGGCTTCGTCCACACTCTCCACCGTCGCAAGAAACAGCGCGTCCATTTGGTTATTATTGAGTGCGTCAAAATGGAGCAGTTCCGGATCGGGCACATCTCCGGGATCGTTCGCGGTGGAGAATGCGAGGAAAATATCACCGGAGTTATTGCCGGACGGTGTGCCGCCGCGTCCAATGCCAATTGCTACGCGCCGTGCCAGGCGCTGCAACTGGATCGGGAGGAGCGGTGCGTCGGTGGCAATGATGGCGATGATGGAACCGCGTTCGCCGGACCACAGCGTGGACTCCGTCAGCATGGTGCCCACCGGCACTCCGCAGACGCGCAGCCAAGGCCGCAGCCCGTGATTGGCCTGGACCAGCGCACCTAGCGTATAGCTACCGGCCTTGGTCTTCACAACGCGCGATGCCGTTCCGGTTCCACCCTTGAACTCGTACGCGATCATGCCCGTACCGCCGCCGACATTGCCCTCGGCAAGCAGGCCGCTCTCGGCGCCAGCGATGGCCGCGATGACATGCTCCTCTCGCAAGTGGAGTCCCGCGATGTCGTTGAGCCAACCGTCGAAAGTCTCTCCGACCACGGGCAGCGGCCAGTCCGTCTCGCCGATTCGCTCCGGAAAATGCTCAACCATCCAGCGCACCGTGGCATGATGGGCGATACCGAGCGAGCAGGTATTAGTGATGGTGATCGGCCCGTGGAACCAGCCTGCCTCGCGGACCCAATGGCAGCCGGTCATTTCGCCGTTGCCGTTCAACGAGAACGTTCCGGCCCAAGTGGGATGCAGCAGGTCCTGCGGCGGGCGTGGCAGAATAGCAGTCACGCCAGTGCGGATCGCTTTGCCGGCTTCGTCAGCAATCAGCGTGGAATAGCCGACGCGAACCCCCGGGACATCCGTGATTGCGTTCCAGGTGCCAGGCGTGCCCGGCATCGGAAGTCCGAGGTCTCGCGCACGCCTAAGCCGCGCCAAGCCTTTACTTTCCGTCCGACAGCGCCAGCACGGAGTACGACGTCGCGGCGTCGATCATGAAGCGTCCCACATCCGACGCCGGATCGCGCAGCTTGTTCAGCGAGTATGCCAGCCACAGGCCCGCGGTCTTCTCCTGATTGTGGGTCAGCCAGGAAAGCGCGTTCTTCATTGCGGGCTCGGTTCGCGGAACGCCCGCCTCTTCCAGGACAAACGTGGCGAGACCACTGGCGTAGCCGTCACTGTCTGCATCTAGCGTCGTCCCGTCCCTGCGCTTCCAAGTCGCCATCACGATGGACGGAGTGTTCCAGCCTCCATCCGGCTGCTGCTTGCTCAGAACCTCATCGATAATGGCCTTCTGCTGCTCGGGCTTCAGCAGTCCAGGAACCTTGGTGGAAGCCCAGAGCAGAAACACGCGATTGATAAGCGATTCATGCGACAAGCCTTGCTGGAAATATTCAGAGAGCAGTTTCAGATTGGCCTGTACCTCAGGAGTTGAGCGGTAATCGCCCGGGGCCATGCCTACCGCGATAGCTCCCAGCGTTGCGCCCCAGAACTGGGAATCTTCCGCTTCCCAGGGCTGATTGTGAAAATTCAACCAATTCCATGCGCCCTTGGCGTCGCCGGTCTTCAATTGCAGCGCCCACATGTTATCCAGCGCGAGTTTCGCATCGGGGCTGAGCTTTCCCTGATACGAATCGTAATTCGCCAGGATCAGGGCGTTCAAAACCGATTCAGTCCCGCGCGATTCCGCCGTCTTGGGAGCACCGCGCTTCTCATCGCTGTAAAAGGGCTCCACTTCGTTCCAAAGCCGGACGCGCTTGGTGACATTCGCCAGCAATTTCTGCTCGGTTGGAGACGGAGTCTGCTCACCCAACGAGGTGCGCAGAGCGGGCCGGCTGAGCGCATATGGGACAGCGGTGTGGCAAGAGATGCAAAATGTATCGTGGTCGCGGACCGATTGCGACCAGCCCATCCACCAGTTCGCGCGTTGATCCAAGTAAGTGGCGGCGGCCTTGCTATTCCAGGATGCCGCATCGTTATTAGCAGCCTGCGAAACGGTTGGGAAAAAGCACAGGGCGCACGCCGCTAATGCTGAAATCGTCGTTTTCATAAGGTCACCTCAGCAAATATGCCTTTGTGTGCGGCGTGGCAGCAGGGCGTCTGAAAGACGCTATTTATTCTATCACCGGCGAAACTCGCCAGTGCTCGCCAACCCTACGATAATTGTGAGGTTCCACGATAATTGCTACCATCGCAGAAACCTCCCATGAACGAGCCGGCGGCCGTCGCACTCAAACAACCGGATGCTTCGAGCGGTCTGCGGCAGAGCCTTGGCCTTTTTGACTCCACCATGATCGTCGCCGGTTCCATGATTGGCGCCGGCATCTTCATCGTCTCAGCCGACATGGCGCGGCAGGTGGGCAGCGTAGGATGGCTGCTTGCATCTTGGGTCATCACCGGCTTATTGACCATCGCCGCAGCGTTGTCCTACGGTGAACTGGCGGCGATGATGCCGCGCGCCGGCGGTCAATACGTCTATCTGCGCGAAGCATGGTCGCCACTCTGCGGCTTCTTATACGGTTGGACCTTGTTTATGGTGATCGAGACCGGAACCGTCGCCGCCGTGGGTGTGGGCTTCGCCCGCTACCTGGGCATTCTGTGGCCACGAATTTCGGAGAGTGCGTACCTCATTCCACCCATCCATGTGACCGGGAGTTACGCTGTTTCGCTCTCAACGGCTCAGCTGGTGGGCGTTGCGCTGATCGCCTTGCTGACTTGGACTAATGCCCGCGGTATCAATTACGGCAAGCTGATTCAGAATGCGTTTACATCTGCGAAACTGGCGGCGTTGCTCGGAGTGATCGTGGTGGGAGCGGTGGGATGGGCTTTGATCGGCAGACCGGATTTCACCCACTTATGGCGGCCGCAAGGATACACGCCGGTGGCGCCAGGAATCACGCCAGAGACGACGTTCGGGCTGTTGGTAGCCTTGTGCATCGCCCAGGTTGGATCGCTGTTTTCGGCCGACGGATGGAACAACATCACGTTCACGGCGGGTGAGGTGAAGAACCCGCGCCGCAACGTGCCTCTGTCGCTAGCCTTCGGCACTATCATCGTCATTGCTCTTTATGTCGGCGCTAACTTGGCCTACGCTGCTGTGTTATCGCTGGACAAGATCCAGCACGCGCCCGCGGACCGCGTGGCCGGCGCCATGATCGAAGCCGTGTTCCCCTCCGTGGGCGCCGCATTGATGGCCATTGTCATCATGATCTCAGCTTTGGGGTGCATGAACGGACTGCTTTTATCAGGCGCGCGAGCGTACTTCGCGATGGCGCGCGATGGTCTGTTCTTCCGGCCAGCCGGACGGGTCAATCGGGCGCATGTTCCCGGAGCTTCCCTCGCGATGCAAGGCGTTTGGGCCGCATTTCTGGTTTTGGTCCGGACCTATGATCCCGCTACCGGCGCCTTCGGCAATCTGTACAGCAATCTTCTCGATTACGTGGTGTCGGCAGATCTGTTGTTCTACATCCTGACTATCGCGGCAGTGTTCCGCTTGCGGCGGGTTCAACCGCACGCGCAGCGCCCCTATCGCGCTTGGGGTTACCCGGTGCTGCCGGCGCTTTATATCCTGACCGCCGCGGTAATCCTGGGAATACTCTTCGTCTATCGTCCGGCAACAACATTTCCCGGCATCGTGATTGTGGCGATCGGGGTCCCAATTTATTTTGCGTTTCGACGTTCTTCGGCAAAAGTGCCGGCGCCCGACGGGGTGTCTTCATGATGGCCCCGGCTACTCGCTCCGGCCTGGTGGCTAGCGCCGCGCTTGCGTTCGCCCTTGGGAATGCGTGCGCATGGAAATCCCAGCAATCGGTACATGCCGCAAATCCGGACACCCGGCTGGGCTTCTCCACCCGCTCCATCGTTCAGGAACGCGATTCCGAGGCGAAGTATACCGCCCAGCTTTCCACAGAATCGATTTCAGAATTTCATCGCACTATTACTAAGCGGCCGCACATGGCGGGCACGCCGGCGTCGATGGCGGTAGCTGAAACCATTCGCAGGGGATTGGAAGCCGCTGGACTCCAGACAGAGGTTCACGAGTTTCAGGTGTACCTGTCGACGCCGCGATCCATCAGCGTTGAACTCGTCGAGCCAAGCAAGTTGCCCTTGCGCGTGCGCGAACCGGCAAGCCCAGAGGATCCGGACTCTTCGAATCCGGAGCTGGCGCCCGCGTTCGTAGCGTATTCCGCCTCAAGCGAAGTTCAAGCGCCGGTTGTTTACGTGAATTATGGATTGCCGCCGGATTACTCCAAGCTGGAAGCTGCCGGCGTCGACGTCCGAGGGAAGATCGTGATGGCGCGCTATGCCAAGAGCCACAGAGCGGTTAAGATTCACACCGCACAAGAGCACGGCGCGGCGGCAATCATTATATACAGCGATCCGGCAGACGACGGTTACGCTAAGGGACTCACGTGGCCCGCAGGTCCATGGCGCGCCGATTTCCAATCGCAGGATGGCAACGGGAAATACAGTTGGTTCTGGCATGGCGATCCTTTGTCGCCGGGCGTGGGTGCGCGCGCCGATTCGAAGGTGCTGGACCCCGCCACTGCGCCCACGCTGCCGAAGATTCCCGCCATTGTTCTGTCCTACAAAGAAGCAACGAAGATCCTCGCTCAATTGCGCGGTCCGGGAGTGCCCGCTGGGTTCCAAGGCGGCCTGCCATTTGCTTATCGCTTGGGCCCTGGGCCAGCCGTAGTCCATATGAACGTGCAGATGGACGCGAGCCGGCGGCCCATTCACGACATCATCGCGACGCTGCCGGGGCGAAATCCGAATCGCTGGGTAGTGCTCGGCACGCATCATGACGCATGGACATTCGGCGGGATGGACCCGGGAAGTGGAACGTCGGGCGTCTACGAAACAGCGCGATCACTCGCGGCGGTGGCGAAGCAGGGATGGACGCCCGAGCGATCCATCGTTTTTGCCTTTTGGGATGCCGAAGAGCCGGGGCTGGTTGGATCGACCGAGTACGCCGAAGCGTTCGAACACGAGCTGCGCCAGAAGGCGGTAGCCTACATCAATACCGACCTGTTCATGCAAGGCCACTTTTTCGGCGGAGGGACACCGTCCTTGCGGGATTTCATGATTCAGGTGACCGAAGATGTTCCGGCGCTGAGCGGTCATGGCAGCGTGTATGACGAATGGCGCACAGAACCAAAGGGCTCCAGGGATTCCGACGTGGAATTGGCGGCTCTCGGCAGTGGCGCCGATTTCGTAGCATTCCAGGATTATCTGGGCCTGCCTACGTTATCGCTGCAATATGATTTCGAAGGCAGCTACGGCGCCTATCATTCCAACTACGATTCGCGATATTACGTCGAGCATTTCAGTGACCCCGGATTCCATGTCGCCCGGACGCTGGCCCAAGTATTCGGAGTAACCGTAATGCGGCTGGCCGATTCCGCTGTGTTGCCGTATCGCTACTCCCATTACGCGCACAAGATCTCAGACTTTCTCGACGACGCGGGCACATGGGGGACTTTGAAACCCAATTTGAATGACGCGAAGGCCCTGGCCACTGAGATCGCCACTCGATCCACGACACTGGAGAAGCGCATCGATGAGAATGTGGAAAGCGGTCACTGGCCGGACGCGTCCACGGCATCCCTGAATGATCGGTTGACGCACCTGGAGCAAGATTTACTGGATGAGAGCCAGAGCCCGGCCGAACACTGGTACCGCCACGTGATCTACGGCTGGAACATTTACTCGTTGTATGATGGCCAGCCACTGCCCGGATTGGCGGAAGCGATTCGATTGAACGATTCGGCGCGAATGGCGAAAGAAACAGTGAGGATTGAGAACGCGCTTCGGCGCATGCTGGCGGAACTGCGCCAGGCAGGAGGGTGATCGGTGTCTACAACCAAAAGCTCGTTGGAAGTTACTTCATTCATCAAGTACCGCAACGCGGGCGCGTTTTCGCGGCAGCTCTATGAGCGGGCTTCGAGAGTGATGCCCGGTGGCAACACCAGGCATTCAGTCGCGCTCGCACCTTATCCTATCTATGCGCAGAGCGGCAGCGGTTGCCGGATAACGGATGTAGAGGGTGAAGAGCGGGTCGATTTCCTGAATAACTACACGTCGTTAATTCTCGGGCACGCCGATCCCCACGTGGTGCAAGCCGTGCAACGCCGCGCCGCGCTCGGAAGTGCATTCACCATGCCGACGCCCGAAGAAGTGGAGCTGGCAGAGTTGATCGCCGGGCGCGTCGCTTACGTGGAGCAGATCCGCTTCTGCAATTCCGGCAGCGAAGCAGTGATGCTGGCCATCAAGGCGGCCCGAGCCTTTACGGGACGGCCGAAGATCGCAAAGTTCGAAGGTGCGTATCACGGCGTCTACGACTACGCGGAGGTTAGTGAAGGCCCAACGCCCGACGATTGGGGCGAAGCTGATGCACCGGCATCCATCATCGAACCCGGTACGCCCGAAAGCGTGGCGAGCGACGTAGTGGTGCTGCCCTGGAACCGGCCGGAGGCGTGCCGCAAACTGATCGAGCAACACAAGAGCGAACTGGCCGCTCTGCTGGTCGATCCCATGCCTCTGGGAATCGGAATGATTGCGCCGCGCCCGGGATTCCTGGAAGGATTGCGCGAGCAGACCGCGCGTTACGGGATCGTTCTCATTGCCGACGAAGTCCTGAATTTCCGAGTCGATTATCACGGCGCAAGTCACGCCGCTGGTTTCACTCCCGATCTCGGGACCTTCGGAAAGATCATCGGCGGCGGATTTCCGGTGGGCGGCGTGGGAGGCTCCCAGCGTGTGATGTCGGTCTTCGATCACACTGGAGCGCTCAAGGTGCATCACGGCGGTACCTTCAACGCCAACCCCGTAACGATAGCCGCCGGCCTGGAAACCATGCGGCAAATGACCCCGGAGGCGTTTGACCGGCTGAACAATTTAGGTGAATATGTTCGCGATGGCTTGCGCCGTCTGTTTCGCGATACCCGGAGGCCCGCTCAAGTATGCGGCGCGGGATCGATGTTTCTCGCGCATTTGACCGCCGACGAACTGATCGACTTTCGATCGCTGCGGGGATTCTCGAGGACCAATCCCATCTATGGCGGCCTGTGCCATAAGATGCTGGAGTACGGTTTCATCCTTTCGCCGCGCGGGATTTTTGGCTGCTTATCAACGCCCATGAGCGAAGCCGAGCTGGATGGACTGATAGAAGCGCTGGGCCGCGCGTTAAACGAACTTACTAGGGGGGAGAATGCGTCGTCGTGAAGCTATTGCTGGAATGCTGGCCGCGGTTGGTGGCAGCACAATCGGTTGCGGTAAAGTGAGCTCGGCCGGGACGAGCACAGCGGGCGGCAGCCAGCCATCGCTGGATGAAATCAAGCTCGACGCCCAGGCGCTCGGGTTCGAACTGTCTGACGCGGAGCTCAAGGCCGTTCATTCCTATGCGGGCACTTTCTTGAAGAGCCTGGACCGGGTGTCGAAAGCGGCTCCGCCCGCGGCGCCGCCGAAGTATGGACCACGAGAATCCGTGCGGCCGCCAGCTTCGGACAACCCGCTCGGGGCGTGGTACGTAACCGCATCTATTCAAGGCGCGCCCACCGGTCCGTTGGCTGGCAAGAAAATCGCGATCAAGGACAATATCTGCGTCGCGGGCCTGCCGATGATGAACGGGTCGAAAGTGATGGAGGGGTTCGTTCCCGCTAGCGACGCGACAGTCGTAACGCGGCTTCTCGATGCCGGAGCCGAGATCAGCGGCAAATCGGTGTGCGAGAGCTTCTGTGCGAGTTTCGGCAGCCACACAGCCGATACCGGCTTTGTACTCAACCCGCACGATCACACCCGCACCACCGGCGGGTCCTCCAGCGGCAGTGCGGCGCTGGTTGCTTCGAACGTTGTCGACATGGCAATCGGCTGCGATGAAGGCGGCTCCATCCGCGTGCCCTCCGCGTTCTGCGGAATCGTTGGGCTGAAGCCGACTTGGGGATTGGTCCCGTTCACAGGCATTTTTCCGATCGAGATCACCATCGATCACGTCGGCCCGATGGCGCGCTCAGTACACGACTGCGCTTTGATGCTTGAAACATTAGCTGGCCCCGATGGTCTAGACCCCCGGCAGCACGCATCCTTGCAGCGCCAGCCTTACACCACTCTGCTAAAAGGCGGGGCGAAAGGCCTTCGGATCGGCATTCTAAAAGAAGGATTCGGACTGCCGGACGGCGAGAAGGACGTCGACGCACTGGTGCTGGACGCGGTGCACCGTTTCGAACGTGCCGGCGCGATGGTGACCACGGTGTCCGTCCCTGAGCATACGACGCTAGCCGTGGATTGCGTCAACCTGGTGGGCGCAGCCATGCCGCGGAATTCAACCGGCATGAATTGGAAAGGCCATTATCAAATCGACATGGCCGAGTTCTACGTGAAGCATCTTCAGGATCGCGCCGCGTTGTTTCCGCCCGAAATGAAGATGGGTCTAGTGATGGAGCGGATGCTCGATCGCACGGATGACGGACTGTATTATGGGCGCGCTCAGAATGCGGCGCTCCTGGTGCGGGCAGCGTATGACAAAGCGCTGGAACAGGTGGATGTCCTGGTGATGCCAACGGTGGCTGCCCGTCCGCCGAAACTGCCTCCGCCAAATGTCGACTTTGCGGGCAGCCTGAAGGCTTCCGACGGCGCCGCGCTGAATACGCCGCAGTTCGACGTGACTGGTCATCCGGGATTGAACGTGCCTTGTGGGAAACTGGACGGTCTGCCCATCGGTATGATGATCGTGGGCCGCTTGGGCGGCGATGCTACCGTGCTGCGCGCCGGATATGCGTTCGAGCAATTAGGCTAGCTAAGCGCCCTACGTCAGTTGCTCGTGTACGGCCCGGTAGGCCTGATCGATGGCTTGGTCCGTGTACGCCGCCGCAGCCGCGTCTGAATTCGCGATCGAAATGCGTCCGAAGCGCTTGCGTCCGATCTCGCAGGGCGACCCGCCTTTCGGCCATTCCGGATCCCACAGAAAATTGTATTCGTAGGCGTAGCCATGCGGCCATCGATTCACCGTGATGGCGTCGATATCACGCGCCGGATCAAACCCACCCCCGCCCAAAACGCGAGCGAATTGATCGCGAATATTTCGCTCGAAAGTCGAGAATGGCGTGGATAGCAGATCGGCGTGTCCCGCGCGCTGCTGATCTCGCGCGGAAAGCCCCGGTTTGCAAGGCGTCCGCAGCATCCGCACGAGAATTGGTTGTTCCGGTGACAGCGCCGGCCGGTAATCGGCGATGTCTGTCGGTTGCTCCAGATTCAAAGTGGAGTGATACATGCCAGGGGTCTGCACGCCTCGAACTCCCAGCTTCTGGAATGCCGTCCAGTTGCGCAAAGCCACGGCCGTGTACACCAGCGGAACCTTCACCCCGTAATGCAGCGCCTCCTGTTGCTTCTTGGGAAGCTCGGGGCAAAGATAGGGGATCATCATGTTCCAGCAGCCGAGAATTACCGACTTCGCGCGCACGGAGTACAACTGTTGCTCGCGGCCATAAATAACTTCCACTTCTTTCGCCGTCGCGGGATTTCCCACATGGCGAGTTAGCAGGCAGGTGCTGCTCAAGCGGATGCGAACGGGCGAATCGCTCTTGTCCAGCTTGCTGTAATCGACATTCGCAAGGACACTATCTTCCGCCGTGTGGCCCGGCATCGCGCCGGGAATCAAGGATCGCACCAGAAGACGAGCGATGGTCGCATTGCCGTCGGGAAAATGGTATTCGTATGGCTTCTTCGGAATATGTTCGCCCATCGCGGTGAAACTCAGGCGATGATAGGGCCCAGGCTTGAGATTCATTCCCTGAAAACCCGGCGAATTGGGCCACAACTCCAACGCTCCCACTGCGTCGATGCCCACGCCATACAGGCCGTGAGTTCGCGTTTGATAGAAGGGGATGACATCGGGGTGAACCTTGACAACGTTGAGAAGAAAGTCCTTGTAGCTCATCCGCGACAAGCGGTCCTTCTTCTCGTCGTCGGAAAGACCGGGCATGTAATCGATCTGTGCTTCCTGCAATCTCTCGATGTCCGCCTGCGCTCGTTCTGAGAGCGGAGTCTTGGCCAGAAATTCTTTCCACGCCGGCCCAGCGGCGGATGAGCTTGCTGCGCCTCGTCTCCCCGGAAGCCCTACCACCAGGCGATCCGCGCCAAACGTTTCCTTGTCGAAGAAAAAGCCGTTCTGCAATCCGCGCAGGGCCGTACGATCGGTAATCTTCTCGGACTTCGCCTCCAGCGTCACGGGATCGATTCCTAACTCCGACAGCAGCCCGCGCGCCTGGTTGCTGTAGTCGAAAGGCGACTCGATTCCGAGCGTTCCACCGTTGGTAATGAACGGATGCCCGCCTGGACGAAACTCGTTCCGCTTGGCGTGTCCGCCGAAATCGTCGTGATTATCGATGATGAGAATTTTTGCCGATGCATGGGTGCGGGCGCGATAGAAGTACGCCGCCGCCAATCCGCTGATGCCGCCGCCAACGACCACCAGATCGTAAGTCTCACCGGTATCGACGGGCGTCCCTACAGCCTTTCCATCGCGCAATGCGTGCGCGTAACTATACGATCCGTCGTGGCTACCGCGCATACCGGTGAGCGTGGGCGGGTCGTATCCAGGCCGGTCCTGCGGAAAAGCGGTTGCCGCTTCGGCATTCTGCGCAAGCAGGCTGGCACCACCGATGGCCACCGCCGCTCCATCCAGAAAGTCGCGCCGCGTGATGGGACGATCCATCCCCAGTTCCCGGTCACTGTTCATGCCAGGCCTCCAAACGCAATCAACTTGGTCTCCAGATATTCGTCCAAACCTTCCGCTCCGCTCTCCCGGCCCAGGCCGCTCTCCTTCCATCCGGTAAATGGAACTTCGGTACTTTGGGGCGCCCAGTCATTTACGCCGACCATGCCGAATTCGAGACGCTCCGCCGTCCGGACCGCCGCGCGAAGATTGTTGGTCCAAACATACGCTGCCAGTCCGTAGCGCGTACGATTCGCCATTTCAATCGCGGCGTCTGCTTCGTCGAAGGTGGCGATAGGCAGCACAGGTCCGAAGATCTCGGCTTGAAAGAGCGGCGTCCCTTGCTCGACGTTGGTGACCACGGTCGGTTCGTAAAAATAGCCACGAGGCAGTGAGGAAGGACGCTTGCCGCCCAACGCGATTCGAGCGCCGAATCGTTCGGATTGCTGCACCATCTCTTCCACACGATCCCTTTGGCGCGCATTGATGAGAGGGCCGACGTTGGACTCCGGCGCCAATCCGTTTCCTATGTGAAGCTTCGATGCGAGTGACGTAACCTGATCGGTGAACTGTCCGGCAATTTTACTGTGTACGAAAAAACGCTGCGGCGAAATGCAGACCTGCCCGCCGTTACGAAACTTGGCGGTGACGGCGCTGGCGGCAACTTGCTCCAGGTCGACGTCGGGAAAGATCAGCACCGGAGCATTTCCGCCAAGTTCCAGTGACAAGCGCTTCACCGATTTAGAGGCACCGTCCATCAGCAGTTTTCCGACACGCTGGCTTCCAGTGAAGTGGATCTTCGCGCATTGCGGATTGCGCAGCATCTCCTGTCCCATGCTCTCCGGTTCCCCGTTGATGAGGTTCACCGCGCCATCGCAGATCCCAACTTCCAGCAGAATGTTCACCAACTCCATCGCGGTGAGCGGCGTATATTCGGAAGGCCGGATCACGATGGTACAACCCGCGGCGAGAGCGGCCGCCGCGGCACGGGCGACATTATAGGCGGGGAAATTCCACGCTGTGATCAATCCCACCACGCCCAGCGGCTGCCGGATCACCAGTTGACGGCGTGCGGCGCTTCGCGAAGGCACCCATCGCCCATAAGCGCGCTTGCCCTCTTCGGCGAACCATTCGAACAAGTCCGCGGCCACGCCCCATTCTCCTTTGGCCTGCACTATGGGTTTGCCGCTCTCCATCACCGTGGTGCGCGCCAGGTCCGCAGCACGCTCTCGTATGATCTCGGCAGCCTTCTTCAGTGGAGCAGCCCGCTCATATGCTGTTTTGCCCGACCACGCAGGGAGTGCTTTCGCGGCCGCCTCAATTGCCAGGGAGCAATCGGATCCATTTCCGAACGGTACCGTTTGAATCACTTCCTCCGTCGCCGGATTCAGCACATCCCACGTGGCGCCATTCGACGCGTCGTGCCACGCGCCGCCAATCGACTGCTGATACTGGTAGTTCATCTCTCGCGACGCGCTCGTGTTATCGCGGCGCGGCCGTGGTCTGCATGTGCTCGGCGGGGATAGCGGCTTCAATCGCACGGCCCACCGCGGCCAGAGCCTCGCGCAACATGTCTTCCGGCATATTGAGCGGAGGAAGGAAGCGAATGCAGTTGCTGAATAGGCCCGCCCGGATCAGCAGAACGCCATTCGACACGGCGCGGCGCACAATAGCTAAGGTGTCCGCGGGAGGCAGAGGCGTCTTCAACTCGCGATCCGTGACGAGTTCCACCAGCAGCATGGGACCCAGGCCGCGCACGTCTCCCACGATGGGCCAGTCGCGCTTCCAGCCTTCCAGCACTCCCCGCATCACGTCGCCCAGGTGGTTGGCATGTGCCAGGAATTCCGGCTGTCGTATCATCTTCAGCGCTTCTATCGCCGCCACGCAAGCTACCGGACTTCCGCCATAGGTGCTGCCGACACCGCCCAAATGTGCGGAGTCCATGATTTCGGCGCGGCCGGTCACGGCCCCAATCGGCATCCCTGCGCCCAGAGACTTCGCGGATGCGATCATGTCGGGCACAATGCCGTAGTGCTCCACGGCGAACATCCGGCCGGTGCGTCCCGATCCGCACTGCACTTCGTCGGCGATCATGACGATGCCGTGCTGCTCGCTCAATTCGCGAATCCGCTTCAGAAAACGCGGAGGCACCGGCAAGAATCCGGCTTCGCCCTGAACTGGTTCAATGAGCATCGCCGCGACTGCTGAGGGATCCACCTGAGCCGTGAACGCGTGCTCCAACTGTTGAATGCCGAAATCGACATATTCGTCCGCGGTCATGCCCTTCGGCGTGCGATAAGTATTGGGGATCGGCAAACGCACAATCTCCGGAGCAAACGGACCAAAGCCGCTCTTGAAGAGGCCGTATTTGCTGGTCAGGCTGAGAGTAAGCAACGTGCGGCCATGATAGCCGCCTTCGAAACAAATCACAGTGGAGCGGCCGGTGTACTTGCGCGCGAGCTTCACCGCATTTTCGATGGCCTCCGCCCCGCTGTTCGCAAACAACGTCTTCTTCGGAAACGCACCCGGCGTCACTTCGTTCACGAGCTCGGCGAGAGCAACCATGGGTTCATAGGTGGTAACCAGCGCGCAGGGATGAATGAACTTCTCGGCTTGCTGCTTGATCGCATCCACCACCGGCGCTGGGGAGTGGCCCACCGCGAGCATTCCAATTCCCCCCGCGAGATCGATCAGCGTGTTGCCGTCGACATCAAAAACGAGCGAGCCTTCCGCGCGTTCCACTACTACATCGGTGGCGCGGGCCAGGCCGGAAGGAAGAGCGGCGGCACGGCGTGCCAACAACTCCTTTGCTTTCGGTCCAGGAATCTCGGTGTTCAATCGAATGTAAGACATGGCATTCCTTCGTGACGCGCCTCGTACGTTCTTCTCGGCCGGAAGAACCAGCAGGACGCTGTAGTTGTCGCAAACTGGGTCGTTGAGGTAATTGGCTAGCAGACCGCGCGGTTCAAACCCGGTGCTCATCTGCATCGAAAGCGTGGAGTCCCGGATCTGGCCCGTAAGCACGCCGTTATAGTATTCTTCGGCCGTCATTTTGTCTTTGACGGCGCTAAAACCGGGAATCATTCCCGCCGTGACTTGTCCTTTGAGCCCGAGCCTCCAGACCACCTCTTGCCGCACGGCGTAAAGAGCGGTGGCAATTCCCCGCCCGCGGTATTCGGGACGCACGCTGATGTCCGCGCCATAAAGCCAGGATCCGTTCGG
The DNA here is from genome assembly GCA_963725455.1 of Bryobacterales bacterium. Lineage (GTDB taxonomy): Bacteria > Acidobacteriota > Terriglobia > Bryobacterales > Bryobacteraceae > Palsa-89. Next base: position 80,082 of record CAVRZH010000193.1, on the reverse strand, counting down.
CTGATGCGAAGTGAGCCATCCGCCTTGGATGATCTCGCCGAAGGTGTGGTCCACATGCTCGAAGTCGAAGTCCAGCCGCAGGGTTGTGGTGGCAGCCACCACACGATCACCGTCCAGAGCAACGTACTGGCCCTCGTCGAAAAGCTCCATATGCTTCAGGTAGTGGAAACTCTTGAAGCGCTCTTCTTCTGCGAGCGTCGGGAAACAGGTGCGCTGCAACTCTTCGAGCTGAACGGCGAACTCGCGGCGAGCGTGCGTGATCACCAGGCCGTCGGAAAGCTTTCGGTAATACCAGCGCATAGCACCTTCAGATACTTTACGAGAAACATGCAGAGTAACATAAACGCATCGATTCCGGCATTCTATTCGGATCTGCAATCATAGTGAAATGATTTTCGCGAAATACGCGCCGTGGCTATTCTTGCTACTCGCCAGCCAGCCGCTGTTCTCCAGCGATACCGTCCTGCTGAACGGCCACATTTACACTGCCAATACAACCAGTAAATGGGTGCAGGCGGTTGCAATCACGGGCGACAAGATCGACGCTGTCGGCACGAATGCGGAGATGGCGCGTTACCGTTCGGCAAACACCAAGGTCATCGACTTGCAGGGAAAGACCGCCATCCCGGGAATCACCGACGGTCACGTGCACCTGTGGTTCGGAGCGTTGGCGCTGCATGGATTCAATCTGTCCACGCCCGAAACGAACATCACGTCCAAGGACCCAGACCTTCTGCTCGCTAAGATCAAGGCCTACGCCGCCAGCCATCCCAAGGACCCGGTGATCTTCGGCCGAGTGCAGTTCATCACGGACTTCTCCGCTTCCGGCAGCGTTTTTAAGAGACCCACGGTTACGCACGAACTTCTGGATCGCGCCGTTCCAGACCGTCCGCTCGTGATCCACGATGTCAGCGAGCACGCATTGTGGGTCAATCAGAAGACGTTGGAACTGGCCCATATTACAGATGCTCCTTTCTCCGACGCGTCCATTGAGAAGAACATTCTGCGGGATGCACACGGTCACAGATCGGGCGTGGTGATGGAAGGCGCAATGGAGATTGTCGAGCAGGCGCTGCCCGACCCGCCGCTGAATGTGAAGTTCGAATGGCTCCAGCAGGCCATGCACTACCTGAACAGTTTCGGTATTACCAGCGCGACCATTGCGACGGGAAACCTGGCCGACATCGAGTTATTAGGGAAGATGCGGGATCGGGGCCTGCTGACGCTGAGAACGCGCACCGCATTTGGCGCAGTGGCCGTGAATCACCACTTAACACCTCAGTTCCTGGCGGACCTCGACCAGGCGCGTAGCAACTACCATGACTCCTGGGTCTCCGCAAACCTCGTCAAATTCTTCTCTGATGGGCTAACCGACCCGCCGGTGTACACACCCGAAGAGCTCACCAAACTGTACGTCGAGTTGGACAAACGCGGCTATCAGTTAATGACGCATTCCATCGGCGTGGCGTCCGCGCGAATGGTCCTGGATGCATACCAGACGGCGGAGAAGGTCAACGGACCTCGCGATCGACGCTTTCGCATGGAGCATGCCGATTACTTGAATCCCGAGGACGTCCCGCGTTTTCGCCAGCTCTCAGTCATCGCGAGCATGCAGCCGAGTTTCTGCTGCAACGCGGGCGAACTGGGGCGAGTGAAGATCGATACCTGGAACAGCTTGCTCAAAGCCGGCGCAATGGTGACCTTCAGCAGCGATTGGCCCTGCACTTGGCCGCCGGATCCACTGGCAGCCATGGAGGAAACCGAGACTCGTGAAATTGTGCGGGAGGTGACGCCGCACGGACCGGTCGGCAAGATTCAATATGATCAGCCGCAGGAAAGGCTCTCGATCGAACAGTCCGTTCTTGCTTATACAAAGGACGCAGCCTACGCAAACTTTGCCGAGAAGACGACCGGCACTCTTGAACCGGGAAAGTTCGCTGATCTTGCGGTTCTTTCGCGCGATATCTTCTCAGCCACGCCCGCGGAAGTGGGCAAGACGCGCGTCAGCATGACGATGGTAGGCGGGAAGATCGTATTTCAGCGATAGCCAGTGTGTTGGCCGGCGGCACCCGAAATTTGGGGGTTCTACTCAACTATACGGTTGGACAAGGGACCACGTTCCAGATCTCGGAAGCGTATTGCGATATCGTCCGGTCGCTCGAGAATTTTCCCGAGCTCGCGAGGTTGAGAATAGCTTTACGATTCCATCCGTCCGGATTCAAGTACAGCTCTCCCAAGCGTGCGTGCGCATCACTATAGGAGCGCAAATCCGCCAGATGCAGATAGAAATCGCCGCGCGTGAGAAGCGTCTCATGAATTGGGTCAAACACTCCGGGCTCGCCGGGGTTGAAATGCCCGGAGAAGATCAGATCCAGTGCATCGCGAATTTCCGCGTCATTCTCGTAATGCCACTGCGGCTTGTACCACGGGCGGGTTTCCGCTACCTGTTCCGCCGCCAATCCAAATAGAAAGAAGTTTTCTTCTCCGGCTTCTTCGGCCATCTCGATAGTGGCGCCGTCGCGTGTCCCGATGGTAAGAGCGCCATTCATCATGAATTTCATGTTGCTGGTACCGCTGGCTTCATATCCGGCGGTGGAGATCTGTTCGGAGACGTCGCTCGCCGGGATCAGCCTCTCGGCCACCGAGACGCCATAATCGGGCAGAAAAATCACCTTCAGCTTGCCACGCGTCAGTGGATCCCGATCCACGGTGTCGGCGACATTGTTGATGAACTTGATAATCACTTTGGCCAGGTAATACGCGGGCGCGGCCTTGCCCGCGAAAAAGAAGGTGCGCGGAGGCACATTCAGCATCGGATTCTCGCGCAGCCGGTTGTACAGAATGATGATATGAAGCACGTTCAACAATTGCCGTTTGTATTCGTGAATGCGTTTGATCTGGCAGTCAAAGATGGTATCCGGGTCTGCCTCTACTCCCATATTCGCCTTTAGCCAGCCCAGGAACCGGATCTTGGCCTGGCGCTTGGCATCGCGAAACAACTCGCGAAATTGCGAATCGTCGGCCAGTGGTTTGAGCTTGGAGATCTGGCTCAAATCTTCGATCCAACTTTCGCCGATGGCGTTGGAAACGATACGCGCCAGAGCGGGATTGGCCACCAAGAGCCAGCGCCGCGGCGTAACGCCGTTGGTCTTGTTGTTGAAACGTTCCGGAAACATTTCCGCGAAGTCATGCACCAGATGGTCACGCAACAATTGGGAATGAATGCGCGCCACGCCGTTGGTGCTGTGCGAACCGACAATGGCCAGATGCGCCATCCGCACCTTGTCCGGAAAACCTTCTTGAATGAGGCTCATCCTTTGAACGCGCAATTCGTCGCTTGGAAATCGCCCGCGAACCCGGTCAATGAAGCGCCGGTTGATCTCGAACACGATCTCCAGATGACGCGGGATAATATCGGAAAACCACGCTACCGGCCACTTTTCCAGAGCCTCCGGCAGAAGCGTGTGGTTGGTGTAGCCGAAGGTGCGCTCGGTAATCGACCACGCCTGGTCCCAGCCCAGTTCGGCTTCGTCCAGCAGAATTCGCATCAACTCCGCGATTGCAAGCGCGGGATGTGTGTCGTTGAGTTGGATGGCGACTTTGTCGGGCAAAAGATACCAGTCCGTGTGGACATCCCGAAAGCGCCGCACCAGGTCCTGCACCGAGCACGCCGAAAGAAAATATTCCTGCAAGAAGCGCAACTCCTGGCCCATGGTGGTGGAGTCATCCGGATACAAAACCCGGGTGATGGATTCAGCCGCCAGTTTCTCAGTTACCGCGCCCACAAAATCGCCGTGGCTGAATTCCTGAAAGTCGAAAGAGTCCGTGGCGCTGGCGGCCCACAGGCGAAGTGTATTGATGGTGCGGCCGCTGTAGCCAACCACCGGGCGGTCAAAAGGGATGCCCAGTAACGTGGACCTCTTCTTGGGCACCGGAACCAACAAGCCGCCGCGGATTTGAAACGAGCAATTCAGATTCACTTCCACCACGTGGTCCAAGCGAATCACTTCCCAGGGGTCGGGCCTGCGCAGCCACTTGTCGGGCTGTTCGTCCTGCCAGCCGTCTCGAATCGCCTGTTTGAAGATCCCATATTCATAGCGCAGCCCGTAGCCCATTCCAGGCATCTGCAGCGTGGCCATGGACTCGATGAAGCAGGCCGCCAAGCGCCCCAGGCCGCCGTTGCCCAGCCCGGCATCCGGCTCCTGTTCCAGTAACTCATACCAATCCACGTTCTTCTCGCGGCAAGCCGCCTGCATGGCCGGATCCAGGAGCAGATTGGTGACATTGTTCGCCAGAGAGCGGCCGATCAGGTACTCCATCGAAAAATAATAGGCGCGCTTGGGATCCACGCGGTCGTACGTCTTCTTCGAACGCAGCCAGCGCAGCGCAAGAACATCGCGGAGCGAACGGGCAACCGCTTCGTAGCGCTCGCGGGGTGTCGCAAGGTCGGGATCGATGGCGTAGTCGAAAACCAGATGCCGGTCGTAAAGCGCATTGGGGTCGCCCACGAAGCGGACGGGGCCATATTCGACCAAATCGGGATGCATGCTTAATTATCCCGCCCGAACCATGACATCTTCATGTCTGACGGCTGGCCGCGATATTTGGCGCCGAAAGAAACGGAGCGTCGCGCGTAGCACACGAGCGTCAACCCAGCTAGAGCGACCCGATTGTGGAGTTCAGCATGAGTTGCGTCGAGCTTGCTCCGGAACGATTCCCAGTTTCTGCATTCGATGGAGCAAGGTGGTACGCGGCAATCCGAGACGAGCGGCGGCGCCGCGCTGGCCACCGACAACCCAATGTACCTGCCTGAGCACTTCCAGGATATGGGCGCGCTCAGCGTCCGCCAAAGTGTGCAGGGCGGCCGGCGTTTGCGACTCCGCAAAGTGTTTCAGGCCGGGCTTCAGGTCACTCAAGGGCGCCGCAAGAACACGTCCAGGTGAAAGGATGACCGCGCGTTCGATAAAATTCTGCAGTTCGCGAATGTTTCCTGGCCAGCTGTAGTTCGTCATGGCCTCCATCACAAGTTCGGGGATGGTCTCGATATCTCTGTTCATGCGAGCGGCGAATTTCCCGACGAAGTGCCGCACCAGGGACGGGATGTCGTCGGCGCGCTCGCGCAAAGGCGGCAAAGCGATCGGAAACACGTGCAGACGGTAAAACAGATCCGCACGGAAGCGGCGCTCCTGAACCATCGCGGCAAGATCCCGATTGGTTGCGGCCACTATGCGAACATCCACCCGGATGGTATGCGTGCTGCCCAGTCTCTCGAACTCCTGTTCCTGAAGTACGCGCAGTAATTTGGGCTGAAGTTCCAGGGGCATGTCACCGATTTCGTCCAGAAACAACGTTCCCTGATGCGCCAGCTGAAACCGCCCGATCGCGGAATTCAACGCACCGGTGTAAGCGCCGCGTTCGTGGCCGAACAGCTCACTTTCCATCAGCCCGCTCGGTATCGCGGCGCAGTTGAGCGTTACGAACGGCTCGTGCCTGCGCGCACTCTGATCATGGACTGCCCTCGCAATCAGCTCCTTACCGGTTCCGGTCTCGCCCTGAATGAGGACCGCGGAGTCGGTAGGAGCCACCATGCCGACGGCGTTCAAGGCTCGCCGCATGCCCAGGCTAGAGCCGATCAGCTCGCCATTGGATCTTGTCACCTCTCGCCGGGGGGTGAACATCGTGCTCGCCAAAGTCGCCATGATTTGTTAATCCTCCTTCGCGCGATCGTTCCGCGCATAAGCTTTCGATGATTTACTTTGCGGCAAAGAAGCCAAAGAATCATCACGAAATGGAAGGCTTTTCTAGTACCACTGTCGGCGGCGGACCCGGCTACCTCGATTGTGGTATGCAGAAGCTACACGAAATGGCTACGATTGGGGCCGTCGCGGAGCTTGAGGGATGATAATTTCGCGGCGGCCGAACAGTCGGGCGTCAACCGAAAACGCGCCAGGTCCCAGGAACACGATGGCGGCGGTGATGATGCCGCCGAAAATCGCGGACAACCTGGCGTCGAACAGATTCGGCATGGGCGCGGGCAAGACGGAAAAACCAATCCCCAAGGCTCCCAGCCCCACGATCACACCGGCCAGCGGCGTGAGAATCCCGATGAGCAGCGCTCCGCCCGCCACCAGACCGAGCAGACCGCCGCACCATAGGACCGGCACAGACGCACCGCCCCCGGTAAGATAGAACGCGCCCTCAAGCACAGCTACCAGGCCGACCGCTCCCCGCAGCAACATCAGGCCTACCCCAGGCCATCCACCTGGAAACGCGGAAAATAGACGTTGCAGGTGGTCTTTCCTCCGTAATCTTCGCAATTCTCGAAATGCACCCGATCCCAGGGTATGGCATGTATGCAGAAAGCGAATCCCAATAGCTCGGAATTTTTGCGTACCACTATCGAGTTATTAGCGCGAATGGCCCGTAAAAAGCGGTCCGCAAGGAGCCTGAGACTTACAGCTGCGTGGCCTTAGAGTTGGATGATACCGCGGCGAACACCGATAGCCACGGCCTGGGTGCGATCGGTGGCTCCCAGTTTTTCCATGATGTGCTTGACGTGAACCTTGACGGTTTCTTCGGAGATGAAAAGGCGCTCCGCAATATCGCGATTCCGGTTCCCGCCCGCGATGTGGCGCAACACGTCGATTTCACGCACTGTCAAGGCTTCGTCGCTCAAGTGCTCGGCCAAATGGGTGGCCACTTGGGGAGTAACGCGCTTCTTGCCCGCATGGACTTGGCGGATCACTTCCACTAGTTCGGCGGGGGGCATGCTCTTGAGCATGTAGCCGCGAGCTCCCGCCTCCATGGCGCGCTGGATCTCGACGTCGCCCTCAAAAGTGGTCAGCATGATGATACGCGCATCCGTGAATTCCGTGCGGATGGCGATCATTGCGTCAATACCGCTGATGTCGGGAAGCCGAAGATCCATCAGCGTCACGTCGGGCTGATGGTCGCGAAATCGCTGCAGAGCTTCAGCGCCGCTGGAGGCGTCGGCTACCAACAGCATATCCGGCTCATTGTTGATAATCGCGGCGATTCCTTCGCGCAGCAGCGGATGGTCGTCTACGCTTAAAACTCGGATGCGAACCTGATCGGTCACGTTAATTGGTCACTCCCTGTCATATTTTCGGCTTGGGTTTTTCCGCTGTCGGATACCGCAACCTCCGCTTTGGACTTGCCCGAATAAAGCCGGGAAAACCACCCGGCGGCATGCTCAGCAGAATGGGATGGAAACGCCAGATGGCCCGGCACGGACAGTTCCACCTCGGTACCAGCGGAAGGCCGGCTCCAGACGTGAAATTTCGCGCCGATCCTTTCGGCGCGTTCGCGCATGCCGGGCAATCCCCAATGCCCGTCGCGCCCGGCTAGAAGCATCTGAGGATCGATACCGCGGCCGTTATCGCGCACTACTACGCGCAACTGGCTGGAAGCATATTCGAGCCCGATCTCGATGCTCTTCGCCTGGGAATGCTGGAACGCATTGACCAAAGCTTCGCGGCCGATGCGGTACACCTCGTCCCGCAGGACCGGATGCAGCGGCCGCGGCTGGCCATCTACGATAACGCGAAATCCAACGTCTTCCTGGATGCCGAGCTCCTGCTGGACGCGTGAGAAAGCTTGTTCCAGATTGAGCGATGCGCTCTGCGAAGAGCGCAGCCCCTGCACGGCATGCCGGCCCTCCTGGATCACCTGGCTCATCAGTTGGAGAACCCGGCCCAACTGCGGCTTCGCGGGGGAATCGGGCGGCAAACGAGTCTCCACGACGTGGAGTTGCATAGATGCGCTCAGGAATCCTTGCAGCAGCGTGTCATGCAGCTCCTGCGCGATACGCGTCCGCTCCGCCAGCCGTTCTTCAAATCGAACGTTCAGCTGCCTCGCCATGCCGTGCATCCGCAGGCGATAAAAGGCCATAATCGCGAGCGCGAGAGCCAGCACAATGCTCAACCGGAACCACCAGGTCTGCCAGAACAGCGGTTCCACGTCAAAGCCAACCGCAGCCTCGTTGCTGCTCCACACACCGTCCGGGTTGCTCGCGATTACTCGGAAGCGGTAGGAAGCGGGGGGTAAGTTGGTATAGACGGCTTCTCGAGCCGCGGTCGGCTCGCTCCACCCGCTATCGAATCCTTCCAGCTGATAACGAAAGCGAGTCCGCTCGGGAATCGAGAGACTCAGGCCGGCGAAGTTGAACGTGATTCTCTGCTGGCCGCCCGGAATATGAACCGCGCCCGATAGACCCATGGGCCGTCCGTCCGCCAGGATGGACTGGATGTGAGCGATGGCGGGCGTCGAATTATTCCTCAGGCGGGCCGGATCGACCACGGAAATGCCCTTATTTAGAGAAAACCAGATTCGCCCAGAAGCATCCGCAATCACGGAGCGATGCCGCTTTACGCCTTCCACGCCGCGCAGTCCGTCGGCAAGTCCGTACTGGCGTACATCTCCGTCACCCAGCGCGCCGCTCAGCAGCCTGTCGCGGTTTACGCGCAGCACGTGGTTTGAAGTCGCCATCCAGATGGATCCGAACTTGTCTTCAGCCAGACCGAAGACCTGCTCGCGCAAAGCCGCCGGCTCGCCGTTTGGGACTTGAAAGTGGCTGAGTCCGCGAAACGCGAGACCAGCGGCGGTTCCAACCCAGAGCACGCCGGCCGAATCTTCCAGCAGGCAATTCACATCGTCCGATGGCAAGCCGTCCTTGGCCGTGTAGGTCTGCCAGCGATCTTTCGCGAGCGCAGTCAACCCCGATGGCGTAGCGAACCACATCGTCCCGTCGGCGGTTTCAAGGATCGAAGCCACCGTGTTCGACGCCAGGCCACTCGCGACCGTATAGTTGGTAAACTTTCCGTCGCTGAGCTTGCTTACGCCCGCGCTAAGAGTACCGGCCCACACACTGCCATCCCGCGCCTGATACACCGAGTAAACACTGTTGTTGGCAAGCCCGTCGGCTTGGGTAAAGGTTGTGGTGGTGAAGGAACCATGCGCGTCGCGAAGCTGGGTCAGGCCTCCGCTGCGCCGGCCGAGCCAAAGTTCGTCATCGCTCCCCGTGATGGAGTAAACCACGTCTCGGTCCAATCCGGCGGCATGAACGCGCCCGAATTCGCCGTTTTTCACCCACATGAGCCCGCCGTCCACGGGCGGAAACCACATGCGATTCCCGGCGTCGACAAATACCGGATTACTACCGTCGGACGGCACGCCTTCGGGAAGCGAATACGTGACGAAAGCGCTGTCGCGCAGGCGTTCCAATCCGCCGGCGGTTCCTATCCAAAGATTTCCCTCGCGATCTTCGAAGAGGGCTGTCACCGCCTGGGAGTCGCTTTCTTGGAGCGAGACGACGCCGTGGGAATTGAAGCGCAGCAGACCGCGCGAATCCGTGCCCACCCAGAGATTGCCGTCACGATCCTGCACCATGGCTAGCGCCTGAAAACGATTGACGGATGCGGACAGTCCCGCCGCCGCGAAGCCGCTGCCGTTCCACTTCGCGATGCCCATGTCGGTGCCCACCCATAGATCGTGATTGCCGGCGGGAAGAAGACAATTGATTTTCAAATCTGGCAGCCCGGTTCTGATGGCCGAAGTCTTTCCGCCGCTAAAACGGAACAGGCCGGCATCGCGAGTTCCCATCCATAGCTCACCGTCAGGCCTCTGGGCGAGAGCCGTAACGGGAGACCGCGGCAGGTCGCTGGCGCGGGCCAGCATCTGAGAACCGCCGGCATGGAAATCGAGTGCGCCACTGTCCATTTTCCACGCCAGAACATCTCCTTTTTCCGAACGGGCCGTGGCTGAGATGTCTATTGGGGGAATGGGGCCCGGCAGGGGATTCTCGAAAACGCCGGCGTGGTAACGGAGCAGGGTCAGGTCCTGCATTCGTATCCACAGCGAGCCGTCTTTGGCAGTGGTCAACCCCAGAACACTGCCGATAGTAAACGCTCCCGAGTCGTCCTTCACTAAGCGAAAGTTCCATCCGTCGAAACGCACCAGGCCGGCCTCGGTTCCGATCCACAAATAACCGTCGGGAGTCTGCGCGATCGCGTAGACGGGCCCGCGCGGAAATCCCTGGTCGGTTCCCCAGCGTTCGCGAACATACTGCGACATCGCGCGGTCGGGATCTACTCCGTAGGCCGTATGCATCAGCAGAAGGCCAAAGACAATCGCCCTGAGATGAACCGCGGAGCAGTAGCGACGGCGTGCTGTGTTACGGAAGGAACTCGAACTTTTCAACGATTACCTCGGATCCCTGCCGCAAGGGGTTGCTCTTATTGTTGTACACGTAAAGGTTCATGTGAATCCGCTCGTTGCCGGGCGAGGGGACTCCGGAAGTGAAGACGTGCTCATCCACCTCATTCGATCCTGACAATCCGGATGTTAACAATCTGGATGACGACCCACGAACTGTTCTGAAAGCCACCTTTCCAGGTTGCCAGTTGATCCAGTAGGTGAGAGGTCCGGGAGGCGCCATAAACCGCACCGTGTTCGCGGGGACCACATAAGGCTGGATCACATACTGCGCATTCTTGTCCGCGGGCTCACCCCAGCGACTGATTTCGATGTCCATTTCGCGGGAAGGGCCGCTATCGTCCCAGGTAAACATGGCGAAAACCGCGGCGGGTTCCAGGTGGGAAACGTCCTGCACTACAAATCTGTACGATCCGTATCCGAGACTGCGAGAGAGTCTTAGTTCTGAACTGATCCAGCGGTCTCCTTGCTTGGCAATGCGGAGATGCAGGAATCCACGCTGATCGGTCCACACATTAGCCGGGTCATAGAAGTTTTTAGAACCGCCGGGATCGCTGGCTGTGTCACGAATCTCCCACTCGTATCCGCTAAACTGAACCGTCTTCAAAGGAGTAGGAGTTCCGCCTGGAACCGTGGCCTCAGCCAATACCGGGCCGCCCTCTTCCGGCAATGCGTTCACTGTCGGCGGCGGACGATACCGCGAATCTACCAGCAGTGCTCCGTAAGCCGCTCCCGGATGGGTGGAGCTCTTCCAGGTTGCATCCGGCAGAATCGCGGTAAAAGGCTGGTCGGCGAAAGGCTGTACCCACCATCGGCCACTGCGGGAGAACAGTACAATCCGGTCACCGGGATGCGCGCCTTTCACTCGCCCCTCGATGGTTTCCATCTTTTCCTGGCTGCCCTCGTCAGCCGGAGGGACGCGGCTGAACTCAATGGACGGCTTTTCGTGGCGCTCGAGGCGCTGGCAATTGCACATCGCCAGACAAGCCAGTGCCCCGAGCCAGACTGCCAAAACGGTTTGCGGACGAAATGGTTCAGGCATCGGATCCGCTTCAGAAATAAAGTTTTAATCCCAGTTGCACTTGCCGCGGTTGATTCGCCTGCGCCGTGATTTCACCAAAGGTAGCGTCTCCCACGTTTGTGTCCGGCGCCGCGAATTGCACGCGGTTGAGTACGTTGAACGCTTCCAGCCGGATCTCCAGGTGCGCGCCCTCACGAAATCCCAGAGGCAGCTCTTTGAACAGCGATGCCGTGAGATTGTCGGTTCCCGGCATCCGCGCATTCGGCAGGACGCGCGGCGCGTCGCCATCGGTGTAAGGCGCGGGCTTCACGGCCACTTGGGGATTAGCGAAATACTGATTCAAGTTGCCAGTGCCCGCCACCTGCAGCGGAGCCAGCAAATCCGGATATTGGTTGCCATAAGTCGGCAGACTGGTGCTGCAGCCCCCGCACAGAAAGAGCTGCAGCGGCTGGCCGTCGTCAATGCGATAAATGCCGTTGACCTGCCATCCGCTCACCACAACGTTGGCCCATTCACTCAAGTTCGCGCCATATTTGCGCTGTCGTCCGAAGGGCAATTGATATACAAAACTGAGTTGCGCGATTTGCGGAATGCTGAATACCGAAAGCGAACGGTCCAGGCGCAGGTTGTTGGGATCGCGCGCCGCGGATTCGCTGGTGGTTGATCCGCCCGTCAGGAACGAATAGCCGCTGGACCCGAGCGATGAATCGTCAAGGCTCTTCTGAAATACATACGAGAAGAGGAACTCCACGCCGCTCGAGAAGCGCTTCTCAATGCGCAACTGCGCGGCGTTGTAGATCGAGTTGGCCCACGGAACGAAGCTGCCAGTGATTCCCGATGCGGTTCCGTTGCTGTATTGGGGAAATGGGACGAACAGCTTCCACCTGGGGATGGTAGCGCCGGATAAATCCGGACTGTCTGGAAGGAGCCCCTGGAATGGGTTGGACACTTGCGCAAGATAGTACGCGGGGTCAGCCCGAAATGCAGCAGCCACAGCGGGCGGAAGCGCGTCGATTTGGTTCGCATATCCCATCGCGTAGAGATGCGTTCCCTTTCTTCCAATATACTCAGCATCCACTAAAATGGACCACGGCAGCTGATGCTGAAGGCCGAAGCTCCAGGATTGCTCCTGCGGCACCTGATTCAGGCTTCGAATTGGAATATTGGTCAGCGCCTGGCCCAACAGCGTGGATGCGCCATCCTTGTTACCCACGGCTGTCTGGATGCCATAGGGAAACGGATCGCGCAGGAATTCCTGCGGCAGCCAGGGCTCGGAGGGCACGTTATTGACGCCATTCGTCACAGCATCATATCCGAGAAAGCCGCCACTGACCGCGTTGCCCACCACTCCCAGGTCGGACGGATCGTAATACATTCCGTAGCCGCCGCGGAGCATGGTGTGAGCAAACAGCTCGATAGGCAAGCCCGAACCTTGGGCCAACTTCGCCCCAGTAGGTGTTGAACTCGGTCCGTGGATTTCCGTCGACGCCTGCATATTCCACCGCGCCACGTAGATCCAACCCGGGGACTGAGAGCGGCGACGGCGCCGACGGATCGAAGTAACTCATTTGGTTGTAGCGCTCGGTACGCGGCGTTTCCACGTCGTAGCGGAACCCGACGTTGAGGGTAAGCTTGCTGGTCGCCCGCCAGTTGTCTTGAATAAATCCTCCGATCTGATAATTCTGCGTGGAAGTGAACGGGGGGATTTCGTATTCGGTGAAGGGGTTGTCGACGTAGCCGATCATCAAGCCCGCCAGCGCATCACCACCGACACCCGCCGTGCTGGACGCCGTCCCGCCGTTGGTAAATGCAAAGAGCCCGTTGGGCGCTCCGGCCTGCAGGAAATTGATGCGATGCCGCCGCAGCTCCCCTCCCACCTTGATCTCGTGCTTCCCCATAACGTGATCCACCGATCCAACCAGGTGCCCGGTTTCGCTCGCGAATTTGAGAACGGAATAGGCCTGACCGCCGATGCAGCCGTTGAAGCCGTTGCATCCATACGCGCTGAACAGCCAGATGGAGGGCGGAGTCAGAAAGCCCGACGTATCCATATAAGCCGGCATGCCCAGCTCTTTCACTGGATCATAGCCGCCAAAAGAGGCCGCCACGCCTTCGGTGGGATACCAGTTGTGCGCATATCCCAACGAAACGCCGGCAAGTGTCGCGGGGCTGAACGCGTGGTCAAAGTTGAAGTCGCCAACCAGAGCCGAATGTTTGGTGGGACCTTGCGTGTTGGTGTCGTACACGGTCCCGAAAAAGTTCGGGTTCTCCCCGGCGTCCCACTCATGCGAGAACCGCACGCTGGCGACGTTCTTGTCGCTGAAGTGCTGATCCAGCTTGATATCGAAGGATTGCTGGTTGTAAGGGCTGGACGCCGTCGCCAGCCAATTGTGATACGGATTGTAAGCGGCGGTTCCGACGTTCAAATTCGGAAGCGGAAAAGCCTGAATCAGCTTGAGGCCGACCGGGTCGATGAGGTTGCCCGGCTTGTCCGGAAGGTTCCCCAGGCCAAAGGGGATGTTGGGATTTCCCGGGCTGATATAGGTGGCTAAATTATCGAAAGGGATGGGCGCTCGCCCCGTAGCGGTGTTTTCCGCGTCTGGCTTGCCGGTGTATGGATCGTAGATCTGGCCGGCGGGATTGGAGCAGATGCCCTCTGCACTGAAGGTGCCTCCCACCCGCGGGCACAATTCGCCGAAATTACCATTGCGCTCGGCCGCATCCGGAACACCGGCCTCTGACGACGTCGCTCCGGTGATGGCGCGAATACCGTTGAAGTCGAAAAAGAAGAACGTCTTGTTCTTCAAGATAGGCCCTCCGGTGGTGACACCGAAGTCGTTCCGCGTCAGGTGGGGCTGGGCGAGCTTCGCGGCGTTGGCGAAAAATGAATTGGCGTTCAAATCGTTGTTGCGGAAGTATTCAAACAATTCGCCGTGATACTGATTCGTCCCCGAGCGCGTCACGACGTTCACGATGGTGCCGCCGCTGTTGCCGAACTCGGCGCTGAAGTTGCCCTGCTGGATCTTAAACTCCTGAATCGCGTCCACCGGCGGCACATAAAGCGCCTTCTGTACACCCGGGTTGTTGTCGCTGTTCATGATGCTGACCCCATCCAGCAGCATGTCGGCCTGCGCGTTGCGGCTGCCGTCCGAAACGAAATTGGTCACGAATCCAGGCGTGCTCACCCCGTTCCCATATGTGCTGCCGGGCGTTTGGGTGACGCCGGGCGCCAGAAATGCGAGATCGAACGGGTTGCGGTCCACCAGTGGAAGATCGTTGATCAACTCGCGCGTAACGGTCTGGCTGATGGTGGCATCACCCGACAGCAGCGATGCTTCCGATTGCACCACGACACTGGTCTGCCTGCCGGGAAGCTGTAAGGACGCGTTGCCGGTGAGCGCGGAGTTGACGTCCAGCGCGATCCTCGGCACATCGTACGGCTCGAAGCCGGGAGCGTTCACCCGCAAGGAATAATCACCCGGAGGCAGTGAGCGAAAAAGATAGCGGCCGCTGGCATCGGTCTTTACCGTGCTGCGTGTGTCCCGGTCGACATCAGTCAACGTGACTTCCGCCCCCGGCACGGAAGCACCCGAAGGATCCAGCACGGTGCCGGTCACAGACCCGGTATACAGTTGCGCCCATGCGAGCAAGGCGGAGCAAACCAGGAGTGATGCCGTTCGCGTCAATATTCGCGGCGCCTCCAGCTTGAGCAGTCTTCACTTCTGTAATAGTTCATGGTGCCTTCCGTATTTGAAGCTTTCAACCACGAATTGGATCCATCTTCGAAAGCCCGCAAACGGCGTTGGGGATCGTGGACATTGTTAATATCGCGTGAATTTGCCCGTTGGATGTCTTCTCACTTACTGTCGGCACGTCTCCAGGGACTTGGGACGATGACGCGATGCGTGTCCAAGTATCGACACTTATGACGAACGGGATGTCGGCGACGCATCTCTAGCCGCCATTCAGACTGTCTATCGATTTGAAGCGAAAATTGGTTGCTTCGTCAATGATTTCACATTCGAGCAGTGGATCCTTCCTCGCTGGCAACGCTTGAATACTCGGCGG
Source organism: Bryobacterales bacterium (assembly GCA_963725455.1). Classification (GTDB taxonomy): domain Bacteria; phylum Acidobacteriota; class Terriglobia; order Bryobacterales; family Bryobacteraceae; genus Palsa-89. The sequence goes on along the minus strand of CAVRZH010000193.1, from coordinate 64,760 downwards.
GTTGCACGTAAATGCCCACCTGCTGCACTGACAAAAGCTGCTGGATGCGTTCCCGCTGGATAATGCGTCCCTGTTGCGCGGTGCATCCCTGTTGTACAATTCATCCCTGTTGTACAATGCATCGATGCCCCGGACGAATGTATCGCTTAGGTCCCGCATAGCTCGCCCTGGCAGCCATCGGCGGCGGGCGCATTAGCATGGATGCTGACGACCAGCCATTGCTGAGCCGCGCGAAGGCACTTTTGGAGCAGGCTCCCTTCATTGATGCCCACAATGACCTGGCCTCCATGCTGCTTGAAACGCATGCGGGCGACCTGACCTCGCTCGACATGGGTAAGGTGCAGGAGGGACTTTGCGCCGACATTTTCCGTTTGCGCGAGGGACGGGTGGGAGCGCAGTACTGGGCGGTGTACGTTGATCCTGCCACGCAGAAATCGCACACCTCGTTGCATGAAGCCATCCGTGAGTTTGATGTGGCTCTGCGATTCATCCGCAGCCGGGCCGAACTCGAACAGGCTCGAACGGCGGACGACATCGACCGCATCCACCGGTCCGGCCGCATCGCTTGCCTGCTCGGGGTAGAGGGCGGACACGCCATCGAAAATTCGCCGGCCGCGCTGCGCATCTTTTACGAGCTCGGCGCGCGCTACATGACGCTCACACACTGGGACAACATCGACTGGGCGGACGCCGGAACAGATCGGCCGGAACACCACGGCCTGACGGAGTTCGGCAAACGCGTGGTGAAGGAGACGAACCGCCTGGGCATGTTCACCGATCTCTCGCATGTCAGCCCGGAGACCATGCTGGATGCCTTGCATGTGACCCGGGCCCCGGTGATCTTCTCGCATTCCAACGCCTTCGCTATCGACCCACACCCGCGCAACGTACCCGACGAAGTGCTCCGTCTGGTGCCGGCCAACGGCGGCGTGGTGCACGTGAACTTCATCCGTCACTTCATCTCGCCGAAAAACCCCGAGTGGCAAGCCAGGCGCACATCAGCGCTTAAGGATCTACACGCGCGCCTACATACTGATCAGGAAATAGCTGCAGCGCTAGCCGCTTGGGAACAAGCGGACCCGGCTCCGCGCGGTACCATTTCCGACGTTGCCGATCATATAGACCACATTCGCAAGGTCGCTGGAATCGATCACATTGGCATTGGCGCTGATTTCTACGATGTTGCACCGGACTCAATGGTGCTGGGCCTGGAAAACGTCGCCAAGTACCCGCATCTGTTTGCGGAACTTCTCCGCCGCGGATATTCCGACGACGATGTCCTCAAGATCGCGGGCCGCAATCACTTGCGCGCGATGCGTCGGATGGAGAACGTGGCCTCAGAACTTCAGACAGCAGAAGCCCCGCTCATTACCGAAGGGCTGGCGGATCTGAGTTAGACCGCCGACGGAAGCACCCGGTCCGCCCGGCGGCCCTTGAAGTGAATGATCCTGTATCGGTAACTGCCGCGACGATACCCCCTTGAGCTACAATCGGCGAATGCAAAATACGGTGCGGACGTTCGGGTTGCCGGTCCTGATCCTGCTTGGGTGCTTGGCCTTTGGGCAAACCGGGCGCCGGCCAACGCCAGCGCCTCAAACTTCCGATGAATCGAGCGCTAAATCGACGGCAACAGACTCTCCGGTTCCGCGCGTGGTCAACCGGGATTTCATCCGGGCCAACTATACAAAATTCGAATACCGCATCCCCATGCGCGACGGCGTCAAGCTGTTCGCCTCCGTATACATTCCGAAGGACGTGTTTACTGATGCCCGCAAGTACCCCATCCTAATGGAGCGAACCCCCTACAACGTCGCGCCGTACGGGATCGAGGAGTACCGGAGTAATCTGGGCCCTTCCGAACTTTTTGCGCGCGAGAAATTTATTTTTGTTTACCAGGACGTCCGTGGCCGCTTCATGAGTGAGGGCAAGTACGTGCTCATCAGGCCTCGCAACACGGCCGCCAAGACCTCGCCGGCCTGGGGCAGCAAAGAGATTGACGAGAGCACGGATACCTGGGACAGCATCGACTGGCTGGTGAAGAATCTGCCTGGAAACACGGGAAAAGTCGGGATGTGGGGCATCTCCCAGCCCGGTTTTTATGCCACCGCCGGTATGATTGATGCCCATCCGGCGCTGGTTGCCGTGTCCCCGCAGGCGCCCGTAACGGATTACTACCTGGGCGACGACGTTTATCACAATGGCGTCTTCATGCTGGCGCACCGCTTTAGCTTTTATATGAACTTCCATGAGCGTGAAGGCGACCCATCGCCTCCTCCCGCTGCCCTTCCATTTCAGTACGGAACCCCGAGCGGTTATGATTTCTACCTGCAGATGGGATCTCTGGCCAACGCGGACGAAAAATACTTCAAGCAACAGCAGCCTTTCTGGAACCTGAATGTCGACCACCCTGCCTACGATGAGGTCTGGCAGTCCCGCTCTATTTGGAAATACCTGAGCGGCATCAAACCCGCGGTGATGCTGGTGGGCGGCTGGTATGATCACGAGGACCCGCAGGGCCTTTTCCGCCAGTACTACTTTATGGAGAAGCATAGCCCTCCGAAGGAGGAGATGCTCGTCGTGGGGCCATGGAACCATGGCGGCTTCTCGCGAGGCGACGGGGACCGCCTTGGCAAGGTCAATTTTGGATCGAAGACGGCCGTCTATTATCGGGAAAATATCGAGTTCCCGTTTTTCCTTCATCAACTAAAAGGCGTAGATCCGCCGAAAATTCCCAAGGCGTATGTGTTCCAGACCGGTTTGAACGAGTGGCGCAAATTTGATACCTGGCCGCCCGCGGAAGCCAAAACCGCGTCGATTTATCTGGATGCCCACGGCAAACTTGCGTGGGAACAACCTGCGGCGGCCGCTTTTGACGAATACCTCTCGGACCCCATGAAACCCGTGCCTTATGTCGACTCCATCCACACTGGCGTCTTGAACAGCTATATGACGGAGGATCAGCGCTTCGCCGCGACTCGCCCGGATGTGCTGGTTTACAAGTCAGAAGTGCTGGATCACGACGTTACGATTTTCGGGCCGATTCATGTCGATCTGAAAGTCTCCACCTCGGGCACGGATTCCGATTTCGATGTCAAAGTCATTGACGTTTATCCGAACGACGCGCCCGACTACAATGCTCCGGCGCCTCCGTCCCCTGCCGACGACGGAAGTCCAGTTTTGCCGGCTCTTTCGCCCATGGGTGGATACCAGCAGTTAATCCGCGGCGAACCCTTTCGGGGTAAATACCGCAAGAGTTTTGAGAAGCCGGTCCCCTTCGAGCCGGGCAAGCCGGACCACATTGTTTTCGCACTCCCCGACGTGGCCCATACGTTCCGCGCCGGACACCGCATCATGATCCAAATTCAGAGCTCCTGGTTTCCGCTTACCGATCGAAATCCTCAGAAGTTCATGGATATCGCCAAGGCCGTAAACGCCGATTTCGTCAAAGCTACCGAGCATGTCTATTTCGGAGGCATGGACGGCTCTAAGATCACGTTCCAAATGGGACAGTGAAAAGTAACAAAACTCGGTCACAGGAAATGCGTATCCGAATCCAGCTCGGTTCTAGCCGATCCCCGTCAAAGGATCGGCTAGGTTCCGGCAACTAAACCTCCATTACCCCTCCTTCGTCTTCCTCCTTCACCGCCCGTATTATCAATGTCACTGATCTGCAATATCAGCCTCCAGCTCTGGCCATTGGCGGTAAGTGGTGATAAGTTCAACACACTAGCCAACATGCATTGGCTTTGGGTCAATCTACGAGGGAGTAGAACTTATGAGGCGCTTCAGGAACCGTGCTGTTCTCTCAAGTCTATTAGCGGCTAGCCTAGCGCTAGCGCTTACTTTGCCACTCTTTGGACAGGTAGCCGGCACCGCATCCATCTCGGGCCGCGTTACCGACGCTTCGGGCGCCGCTGTCCCGAATGCGACGGTCACCATCAAGAACGACTCGACATCGGCGAGCCAAACCATCAATACAGACGAGCAAGGCAGGTATACGGTTCCGGATCTGCCTATCGGTCCCTACGATGTAACTGCATCCAAGACCGGTTTTCAAAATGCAATTCGCAGCGGTCTTACACTCACTGTGGGAAGCGCGCCGGTGCTCGACTTTCAACTGAAGGTCGGACAGGCCACCGAGACAGTCAATGTATCCGCCGAGGCCTCCCAGGTTCAAACCACTACCGCGGCGGTCTCATCGGTAGTGAATCAGACCCAGATGCGCGAGCTGCCGCTCAACGGCCGCAATTTCGAGCAACTGATTCTGCTGGCGCCAGGCGTCTCCTCGTACCCGGCCGGCGGAAGCAGCGCTCTTACTTCGGTTGCCAATGCCTACTCCATCTCCGGTACACGCCCCGAAGGTTACTCCAATATGCTGGACGGCGAAGACGTGCTGAACTGGTGGCAGCGTAACGCAGGCGGGGACGTCAACGGGACCTCGCTCGGCATCGAAGGCATCGCCGAGTTTCAGACTTTGACCAGCACTTACGGCGCACAGTACGGCGGCAACGGCGGCGCCATCAACGCCGTGACGAAATCCGGCACCAACGACTTCCATGGATCGGTCTACGAGTTTTTCCGCAACAGCGATCTCGACTCGCGCGCCTTTTTCGACGGCAATTCGCCCCCGCCGTTCCATCGAAACCAATACGGCGGCGCCTTGGGCGGCCCGATCAAAAAGAACAAGATTTTCTTCTTTGTCAACTTCGAAGGGATCGAGCAGGTTCTGGATACCACCAACCCGACTTTCGTTCCCAGCGCTGCGATGCATCAGGGCATTGTGTATAACGGCACCAACACGCCAACGACAACCACCATCAACCCCGCTGCGGCGGCCATGCTGGCGCTGTATCCCCTTCCCACCGCTGCGACCAACAATCCGGACGTCGGTCTGATCAACATCATTGGCAATCAGAACTCGCCCGAAAGCTTCGGCTTGGGTCGAGTTGATTGGAATATATCCGAGAAGGATTCGTTGTTCGTGCGCTATGAGGGCGACTTCGGCAATCGAACCACCTTTGGCGGCCCCAACACTCTCGATCTCTGGCCAACCTACGATCAGACTCACAACCAGTTCTTCACGATTGGAGAGCGCCATATTTTCTCGCCCAGTCTCATTAGCCAGTTCACCACCTCTTTCTCGCGCCCGGTGACCGGCGAGGTACAGCCGACCGAACACTCTGCGCTGCAGTTGTTCACCCCAGCCCGGCAGGACGCCTACATTGCATTGCCGGACGGCATCAGCCCGCTCGGATCGGCCTTCATCAATCCGTTCCAATATCTGCAGAATAAGTTCACCAACAGCGAGAACATGGACTGGATTCACGGCAGCCATGACATCAAATTCGGCCTGTGGGAACGCCGTGAAGACGACAATGTTTACGCCTACACGTTCCTCAATGGATTTTATGTGTTCACATCCACGCTGAACTTCCTGCAAGGCAATCCCACCATATTCGAAGGAGCGCCCAACGGCGGCACGAACACGAACCGTTACATGCGCACCCTTTCGCTCGAGCCCTACATTCAAGACGATTGGAAGGTAAACAACCGCCTGACCATCAATCTCGGGCTCCGTTACGAGTGGGAATCCAACCCGGTGGAAACTCGGGGCAACTTCTACAATGTGGTCGGGCCGCCATTCGGAGCCACCTACGAAAACGTTCCCCACGCTTTTGTTAGCAATCCGTCCAATCACAACTTCGATCCCCGCGTAGGGCTGGCTTGGGACGTGTTTGGAGACCACAAGACTTCTCTACGAGCCGGTTTCGGAGTCTTCCACGATGTATTCCAGACCTACACATTTTCGTCAGCTTACACATCCAACCCGCCGTTCCTCACGGAATTGGAAATCTACCCCTTCGGCTACCCATGCTTCCCGACGCCTTTCGCGGCTGCTTGCGCGGCGGACACCATCGGTGGCGGGCTAAGCCAAACGAATGGGACTTATTACGGGACCCACACTACGCCCTATACGATGGAATGGAACCTGAACATCCAGCGGCAGTTGTTCAAAAACACGCTGCTGACCGTGGGCTACACGGGAACACGCGGTATTCATCTGTTGGCCTTCCACGATTTCAATCCGCCCGTACCGACCATTGATTCGAGCGGCGTAATGCACTTCGCTACACCCACCGGCGTCCAGAATCCACGCGTGGATCCGAGCTTCGGTTCCCTGGACATGACCGACACCACGAGCAGTTCGAATTACAACGCTCTGCAGGTGAGTCTCGAACACAAATTGTCGGCGAATTTAGTGATGCAGTTCTCCTACACGTGGTCGCACTGTCTCGATTATGCCTACACCTATGCCGGTCTGGGCTTCAACAACTCGAGCTCTGCCACCACGAACCCCTATGACTACAACGCGGATTATGGCAATTGCAGCTACGACCTGCGGCAGGACATCAACGCCAGCGTAGTCTACATGCTGCCCTTCCACGGCAATCGTTGGGCGGAAGGCTGGCAGTTGAGCGGAATCCAAACGTGGCACACCGGTGTCCCATTCGCGCTCACCGAAGGCGACCAAGCGGATCTGGGCAATAGCTTCGACACCGAGCGGCCGAATCAGATTGCCGGCTGCAACGTCTACGCCAACCAGAGCGTGCAGCAATGGTACAACCCAGCGTGCTTCACCCCTTCCGAATACGGAACACTCGGAGATGAGGGACGAAACAACCTGGTAGGCCCCGGCCTGGTTGAGACCGACTTTGCCGTCATGAAGACCACCCGCATCAACGAGCACTTCAACTTGCAATTTCGAGCTGAGCTGTTCAACATCTTCAACCATCCGAACTTCGCCGTCCCGAATCTAACGGCTTTCAATGCGGGCACCTTCAGCTCGAATTTTGTGGCTACGCCCAATTCCACCGCCGGACAAATCACTTCTCTGATAGGAAGCGGCGGGATCGCCGACGTGGCGCGCCAGACCCAGTTCAGCTTGAAGCTGATATTCTAAGCAGCCGAGCCGGACACCAACGGACGCGGCGGCATTCGTGCTGCCGCGTTTCCCGTAATTCCCGAACAACCGTTCGACGCGATGTTGACGTCGACCTGCCTGAAACCGCCCTTCACTACTGACGCCTGGCACGCTGGCTGCCGCCGGTACATTCCATAATAGGTGGCATAGTGCTGAGCATTCATAAAATTCTTCTTCCTATCGTATTCGCGGAAACTTCCCGCCCCGTGGCGCAGCAAGCCGCGTGGTTGGCGCGTCGCTTTCATGCGGAGATCGTCCTGCTGCACGTGGTGACGCCTCTCAGTTACCCTGCTGGCCTGCTGGAGACCGGGCACGATATCACCGCACGGGATTTGCACGCACGCATCGTTCAGCAGGCTCAGGAAGATTTGGAGCAGGCGCTACGGCCGGAGCTGGATGGAATTGCGGTCACGCGAGTGCTGTTGAGGGGTACCCCGTCCCACGAAATCGTGAAGACTGCTCGCGATCAAAACGTCGATATGATCGTAATGTCAACTCGCGGCGAAGGAGCTTTCTACCGGTTGCTGCTGGGCTCGGTGACGGCCAAGGTGCTGCACGAGGTCCAGTGCCCGGTCTGGACCGGCGCTCACCTTACCGAAGCTAACCTTGAAGACGTGCCGGTGCGAGAGTTTTCGGTTCGCCGCGTCCTTTGTTCGGTGGAATTAAACGGGCATAGCCTGCACACGGTGTCGCTGGCCGCGGAGATGGCTGCGGTTATGGACGCGACGCTGACGCTGGTCCACATCACGGGTAGCGTGGAGATTTACGGCCCAGGCGGTTCTCACGTGGACCCTCTGTGGAAGGAGAAGATCGTCGGCTTCGCCGCCGAAGAGATCGCCAAGCTTCAACAGAGCGCGGGCACCCAGGCCGAAGTTATCATCGATAGCGGTGGCAACGTCCCGGAGCTGTTGAATCGAGCGGCAGAGCAATCACAGGCTGACGTGCTGGTCATCGGACACATTCCCGGGCGGAGCCATTTGGGCGATAACGGCAACGGCTATGGGATCATCCGGGCGTCCCGAATTCCAGTGCTGAGTGTTTAGCTGGCTAAGCCTCGACCGCTGGTAGTCGATAAGCTCCGTCAGAGGAGCTATGAAACCGATCCAAACGTTCGCTGTGACTCCCAGTTTGCCTTTGAATTTGGAAGGGCTTCGCAAGCTGGCCTACAATCTCCGCTGGGCATGGAGCCACAAAACCATCGAGCTGTTCCGACGGCTGGATGATGACCTGTGGGAATCGACCGGCCATAATCCCGTTCTGATGTTGGGAAAAATCTCGCAGGCCAAGCTGCAGAGCGCCGCGGACGACGACGCCTTCCTCGCTCACCTGAATCAGGTTACCCAGGAATTTGATGCCTACATGTCTGGAGACGGAGCTTGGTTCGCCCGCGAGCACGGGAAGCGGACTGCGCCTCTGGTGGCCTATTTCTCGGCGGAGTTTGGCCTCACCGAATCACTTTCGATTTTTGCCGGCGGACTGGGAATTCTGGCTGGCGATCATCTGAAATCCGCCAGCAATCTGGGCGTTCCGCTGGTGGGTGTTGGCCTGTTATACCAGCAAACGTCTTTCAGGCAGAGGCTGGCGTCCACAGGTTGGCAGCAGGAGGTTTACCAGGACAACGATTTCGCGAACCTGCCGCTGATACAGGAAATAGGCACCGACGGCGCCCCGCTCACAGTCGCCGTGCCCTTGGCCGGACGCGAGGTTCATGCGCAGATCTGGAGAGCTCAGGTGGGCCGGGTTTCCCTGTTCCTGCTGGATACAAACATCGCGCGGAACGAAGCTCCCGAGGATCGCGCCATCACAGCTCAGCTCTATGGGGGCGACCGCGAAACCCGCATCCGGCAGGAGTTAGTTTTGGGGATCGGCGGGTATCGCGCCTTGGCAGCGCTCGGAATTCATCCCTCCGTTTTCCATATGAACGAGGGCCACTCGGCATTCCTGGCGCTGGAGCGAGTACGGCAACTCATGCGGGACCAGAATCTCTCGTTTCGAGAGAGCGGTGAAGAGGCTTCGGCCAGCCTGATCTTCACTACCCATACGCCGGTCGAAGCGGGCCACGACTATTTCTCTCCCACTCTGATGGGACGTTACCTGGGAGAGTACTCCCGAGCTTTCGGGCTGTCCTGGGAGGATTTTCTCGCCTTGGGCCGCCGCAATCCCGCCGACCACAACGAAGAGTTCTGCATGACGGCGCTGGCCATGCGGCTGGCGTCCTTTCGCAATGCCGTCAGCAGACTGCATGGCGAGGTGAGCCGGAAGATGTGGAAGGATCTGTGGCCGGGCCTGCCGGTTGAAGAAACGCCCATTGGCCATGTGACCAATGGGATACATTTTCCCTCCTGGGTTTCCGGGGAAATGCATCATCTTTACGATCGTTATCTGGGACCGCGATGGCGGGAAGAGCCGGCGGACTCCGGGGTCTGGCAGCATGCGGAAAATATACCGTCGGAGGAATTGTGGCACTCGCACGAACGCGGCCGCGAGCGCCTGGTGGCCTTTGCACGTACGCGACTGCTGGCGGAATTGAAGCGCCGTGGCGCGCCGGCCGCCGAGACCATGGCCTGCGAAGATGTTTTAGATTCGCGGGTTCTCACCATCGGCTTTGCCCGCCGGTTCGCCACCTACAAGCGGGCTAATCTTTTTCTCCGGGACCCGGACAGGCTGGCTCGGATCCTCAAGGCCGAGGAGCGCCCCGTGCAGATCATTCTGGCGGGCAAGGCCCATCCCCAGGACAACCTAGGCAAAGAATTAATCAGCCGGATCGTGACCGTAATCCACGAACAAAATCTCCGCGCGCGTTTGGTTTTCCTGGAAGACTACGACATGACCGTGGCCCGTTATCTGGTTCAAGGCGCCGACATTTGGCTGAACACTCCGCTTCGGCCCCTGGAAGCTTGCGGAACCAGCGGGATGAAGGCAGCCGCGAACGGCGTCCTCAATGTGAGCACTCTGGATGGCTGGTGGGATGAGGCCTGGGTTTCCGATATCCAAGGAGTCCGTTTGTCGCCCGGCTGGGCCATCGGCCGGCGCGAAACCTTTGAGGACCGGGAATACCAGGATCAGGTGGAAGCGGAGGCTTTCTATGACCTTCTCGAGCAGGATCTGGTACCCACATTTTATGATCGCAAGGCTGACGGGCTGCCTCGCAGGTGGCTGGCTCGCATGAAGGCCGCTATCCGAAGCTTATGCCCGGTTTACAACGCACATCGTATGGTGAAGGAGTATGTGGAAAGCTACTACCTGGTCGCGAACGAGCGCCATGCTCGGCTGGCGGCACAAGGGGCAGCCAATGCCAGGGAACTCTCCGCCTGGAAGGACAAAGTCCGCGCCTGCTGGCCCCAGGTGCGAGTGGAATGTGTTGAGCCTCCCGGACAAAGCGAGGTATCGGTAGGTGGTGAGATCAAATCTCGCGCCAAGGTTCATCTTGGGGCGCTTTCGCCCGAAGACGTTGCCGTGGAGCTTTATGCCGGCCGGCTGGATACCTGCGAGAACATCACCGGCGGACTCATAAGATTGATGCAGGCCGTAGCACGCGAAGGAGACCTGCATGTATTCGAAACCGCCTTTGGCCCTTGCCCGGAGAGCGGACGCTATGGATACACCGTCCGAGTAAAGCCGTTTCATCGCGATTCCGATCCGGTATTGGTCGCCGGATGCATTACGTGGGCGGGCTAACAAGGGTGACGGGCCCAAAATCGGCCGCTTTCGTGTTGGACCGCGCTGCCCAAGGCGTTGCTCAACTGCCGCCAAGCTCAAATTAGTTCTGCGTTGAGTTCACGCCGTTGCGGGGAGAGCATCTGGATCGTGACCACCAGCGCCGGGGCCAGATAGACAAACGTCACCCAAACCCACATCAATGCACCCGCACATTCCTGGTCTCTGAGTGGGGAGATACCGAAGAGCCGAGGCGCGGACAGATAGTGCGGGTAGACAACGCGATCGCAGAATGTAAGAAAGCCCGAAAGCGCGTCACACGGCAGGGTGGCGAGAAAAAGATATAAGGGCACGCCCCAGCGGGGTAAGTTCGGCGAAAGCTGGATTACGGGCCACCAGAACAAAAGACCCGTGGCCAGGAACGTCGCCTGTTCGAATTCATGCCACTGGGCCGATCGCATGCCGAGCGCAAAGAGCGCGGGAACATGCCACGCGATTACGGTAGCTGTGCCGGCCAGCCAGCAAAATGCCGGGTGAATAACTATGCCCCGCAAGGCTCGCTGCCGATTCAGGCCTCCCAGTAGGAGCAGTGGAGCAGCAACCGTGGTTAGAAGAAGATGCTGCGCCATATGGGCAGTGAGCAGTTGATGATCCATCGCGGCGAGTGGAGATGCAACCGCGATCCACAGCACGACGAGTCCAGCAATCAACGCCGCGAGCCGTCGCATCGTTATTCAGAAGAGCGAGAAGCGTCACGCGCGGGCGCCAGGCCGGCCGGGTGCAGCGTATCGAGAAATGCGACCAACGCGGTGGTCTCGGCAGGGTTCAAGTTCTTTCCATAAGCGGGCATGTTGCCACCGCCCTGGATCACCTGGCGAATTAACTGATCCTCCGTGAGCTCAACCGCCACGCGATCCAGTTCGGGCCCGCGCTTTCCTCCCAGGCCTCCCAACGCGTGGCAGTTGTGGCATTGCTTGGCTTGGAAGACGAGCGCCCCCTGCCGTTCCAGGGCCGTGCGCCCTTTCAAGTACTGAGCTGGAATGGTATCGCCGCTCCACGCATCCATCACCGGGCTCCATGGCGCATAGCCGGCCAAGTGCGTAAAAGTACCGAGCCCGACGGCAACCAGCAGAATGGTGAGAACGGCAATCGGACGGCGCTTCCAGCTTTTCTCGCCCTCTCCCGAGAAGAACGGGAGCGCCACCAGTATGCCCAGCGCGATCACGGGACCGATCAGCAGCACCGGGGTCTCCAGTGACGGCGGGAGCAGCGACAGCACGGCATAGAGCCACAGGAAGAAGTAATCCGGCCGGGGAATAGTCTGAATAATCGTGGGATCGGGCTGGCCGCTCGGTCCGAATGGACCGAAATAGACGGCGCACGCGGCCATCGCAAGGACGACAAATCCCGAGAAAAATATGTCCTTGGCTATCGCGCCAGGCACAAACGGAACGCTATCTTTGCGGAGCAGTTCGTGATAGTCCTTTTCATACGTGGCGCGGCGAACTATCCGCCCGGGCATGGGCCATTCGTTGATTCCAAGCTTCAGCACCAGGAACAAATGGAGGCCGACGAACGCGAGCAAAGATCCAGGAATCACGAACACGTGCAAGGCGAAGAAGCGCGAAAGCGTCGCTCCGGCTATGATCGGACCACCCAATAGCAGCTTCACAATCCACGGTCCGAGAATAGGCACACGGCTCGAGATGGACGCCCCGATTCCCAGGCCCCAGTAGGCGTCCTGATCGAATCGAAGTACTTGGCCGGTGAAGGCCATTCCGAGCGTCATCAAAAGTAAAAGTATGCCCACAATCCAGGTCAGCTCTCTCGGAAATTTGTAAGCTCCGAAGAGAAACACCTGGACCATGTGGATCAGGACGATCGCGATCATGAAATTCGAGCCCCAGCCGTGCAACGCCCGAATGAACCAACCCAGCGTCACCTGATGATTGAGAGTCTGCAAACTGTTCCAGGCTTCCGCGCCGGACGGCACATAGAGCAGGGCGAGAAGAATGCCGGTGACGATCTGAAGCATGAATATAGTGAGCGCCGCGCTGCCGAACACGTAAGCCCAGCTCGCAGATTCTCGCGGCACGGGGTGCTGCATGATATCGCGGACCGGCTCAGCCAGCTGAAGCCGCGCCTCGAACCAGCCGCCAATTTTCTTGATCAAGCGCATGGCGGTTTTCCGGGAGACAGGTTGATGAGACGCGCGTTGGGAGCCCCGGTGGTCGGCATCTCGCCAGCCAGGATGTTCAGATTGCCCTGCTCTACCTTGTAGCGATATTGGAACAGGCCACGCTCGGGAGGTCCGGAAGCGCGCGAACCGTCCTCATAGTAGACGCCGCCGTGGCAGGGACACATGAATAAACCGGACTGCGGAAACCAACGAACCGGGCAGCCTAGATGCGCGCAATTGATCGCGAAAACCTGGAACTGTTCCCCCGCCACGCGGCGCACCCAACAAGGAATGTCCGCGGTTTGGCCATCGGATGGCTCGGCAACGGGGTTTCGATAAGTTGCCAGGCGCGTCTGACCTTCCGGAAACTGATCCAGCGAGCCGAGTGACAGCCAGGAATCGTAGCCGGTCTTCCGTGCTCGAATCATGGGCGAAAGAATATAACCCAGCACCGGCAATGCCAGGACTATTCCGATGGCTCCATTAAAGAGGAGCCCCACCTTAACCAACATTCCGCGCCTCGAGAATTCATTCGGCGGCGTCATCGAGTTCCTCCCCGCAATTGCAAAGCATTTGAAAAAGTTTGTGGACGCTGCGCCACCAGCCAAGCCACCACGTCCGACACATCTTCCGGCGACATCGGCCTCCCGGGTACGTCGCCGCGCCAATCGGGAGCACCCCACTCGGGACGTCCGACGATTACGGTTGTGCGCAGGTATTGATCGCTGACCAATGCGAGAAACGAGCCATCGACGATGGAACTCGCTTGCTTGCCCCCATGGCCGTCTCCTCCATGACACGACGAGCAGTAGATCCCATACGCGGACGCGCCGCGCTTCGCATCGCCCGGGCTCTGGGCCGCATAGGGCGGAGGATTCGAGCCGAGCAAAGCATCGGGCTTGGCCCAGCGGGTTCGAATTCCGCGCACGATGAAGTTGATTTGGTCGTCAGTGAGCGTTCCGCCGGAATGTTGCGCAAAGGCCGGCATAGAGGTTCCGGGAACTCCGTCAGCGGTTACTCGACGAATTGTGGAATCGTCAGCGATGGCCAGGTAAACCGGGTCGCCTAGTCCGACCGCCGCGCCGCCCGTTCCGGCCGACCCATGACATCCGGAACAGTTGCGGGCATAGAGAACATCAAAGGCCGTTATCTTGTCAGGCGGAATGACTTCCGAATCCGCCGGCCTGTGAACGCTACAGGCGGTGGTGACCGCGAGCGCCGCCACGAGACATATTGCGCTCCCGTTCATTGTGATTCGTCTCTCATCCCGGACGCTTCCATGCCGGAACGGACGGCAAGCGGCAGGCGCTGCCAGGTGCGTATCCGCTCCTGGTGTGAAACAACGATGCCAGCCACAATCCCAAAAGCCACTTGCGACGCCACAAACCAGAGCCAGTGAATGCGCTGGTTGAGCACGGGATTCACGATTCCAAGAATACTGTGAATCAAACCAGTCCAAAACACCGGCGCAATGAAGCCACCTAGCAGAATGGGTCGCCGCGGAAGCATCGGCAGCATTGCGCCATAGAGCAACCCAACCAGCAGCGACGTAATCAAATGGATCGCTGTGGCGATAAGAAAAACGCTCAGATTAAATGCGGCGATTTTAGCCGTTGTGTCCGTCATAGCGCCCGGGAGAAAACCGGCGGCCAGCAGATTGATCGGGTACCAGATGCTGTGTTGGCTGATAAGACCGTACAGCATCGCGACAATCGCCATCGCCACGCTACCGGCCAGACCGCCTTTGATCCCCGCGGAAATCGGATAGATCTCGAGCGGCAGGTAAGCACGCCGCAATTCGAGTACGATTCCGATGCGGGCAACGTCACGCCTGGTTGTGGTGACCTGCGTAACCTGCGGCACCGCTGGCACCACTTCATGTGCTTCGTGCGGCAGAACATCGCGAAACCAACCCACCGCGCCAGCTAAGGCGACGATCGCTCCCAGAATACTGACCGACTCGCTGGTGACCAGGCCCGCGAACAGCAATGTGATCCCGAACGCAAGTGTAATCGGCCACGCGGTGGGCGCCGGCATTTCGACCGTGTCCGGCGCCCTTTCGCTCGCCTGGTTCGCTAATTCGATGGCCATTCTCTATCCTTCCTTAGCGCCCGACAATGTAAACGACAGTGAAGACCACCACCCAAACCACGTCCACGAAGTGCCAATACATCGACAGAACTTCGACTCTCCCAGCGTGCTCCTGTGTTAGATATCCAAGGAACGTGAAGACCGATACCGCAGCCAGCGCGATGAGGCCGACGGTTACGTGAAAGGCGTGCAGGCCAACCAATGAATAGTAGGTTGTGCCGAACAAATTGGTCTGGATAGTAAAGCCTTCGTCGTAGATCAAGTGATGCCACTCGCTGGCCGTGCCTGCCAGGAATAGCGCTCCAAGAACAAAGGTTGAGAGCCACCACCATGCGAAAGAGCGTACCTTTCCACTCCTGAGCGACTTCGAAGCAAAGTGAATCGTGAGGCTGCTGGATAGCAGACAAATTGTGAAAAAGATCGGCACGCGGAGCACATCCCGGGGCTGAGGCCCGGTGAGGCTCTTGCCGATGTAAAAGATATAAGCGATCACGAAGATGGTAAAAATTGCAACCTCGGCGGCGATCAGGCAATACATGCCCACGGGGCCGCGCGCGGGAAGGTTCCAGCGCAGATCGTCTTCCGGGACAGTAATAGACGGTGTGCTCATGACGTTACTCGTAATGCCAATCCGGGTCTTCCGGATGCTTCAGGTCCCATAGCGGCCGGCGGCTGCGGACCTCGGGCAGTGTTGCAAAATTGTACGATGGCGGGGGCGAAGCGGTGGACCACTCCAGCGTCCACGCATCCCAGGGGTCGTTCCCGGCCAGGGTGCCACGGAAGTACGACCAAAGCAGATTGCCGACAAACACCAGCACGCCCGCCGCCTGAAAGACCACCCCGATAGTCACGATGAGATTCAGCGTGTCCCATCCGCGGCCGGGCTCGTAGGTATAAATCCGGCGTGGCATCCCGAGAATGCCAGGAATGTGCATGAAGTCGAACGTCAGATGAAATCCGATAAGGAACAGCCAGAAATGCAACTGGCCGAAGCGCTCGTTGTACATTCTTCCCGACATCTTCGGGAACCAATAGTAAAAGGCCCCAAAGGCGGCGAACAGGATGCCACCCACGATCACATAGTGGAAGTGCGCGACCACAAAGTACGATGCGGTCAGTTGCCAGTCGAACGGCGCCGCTGCCAGCATTACCCCGGTCAAGCCGGCGATCAGGAACTGGAACAGGAATGCCACGCAAAACAGCATCGGAACCTTGAAGTGAATGTGCCCTCCCCACATGGTGGCAAGCCAATTAAAAATCTTGATTCCCGTGGGAACGGCAATTGCCATCGTGGACAGCACAAAGAACGTGTTTCCGGCCGAACTCATGCCGACCGTGAACATGTGATGAGCCCAGACGCTCATGCTGATAAATCCGATGCCGACGGTTGCCGCCACCATAACTGGGTAGCCGAACATCGCCTTGCGAGAAAAAACGGGAATGATCTCCGAAACGAATGCAAAAGCGGGGATCACGAGCACGTACACTTCCGGATGTCCGAAGACCCAGAAGAAGTGCATCCACATGACCGCCGAGCCTCCCGCCTGCGTATCGAAGAAGTGTCCACCCAGGTAACGATCGACGAGCAGCATCAATTGCGCGGCCGTGAGCGGACCGATCACGAGAATCACCAGTCCCCCCATCGTGAGATTGAGCCAGGCCAGCAGTGGCATCTTTCCCAGGGTCATTCCCTTGCACCGCAGGCACACAATAGTCGCGATGATGTTGGCCGCCGTTCCAATACTGCCGAATCCGGAAACCAGCAGAGACAATGTCCAGAAGTCCGTACTGTGCCCGCGTGAAAATGTCCTGGCGGTCAGAGGAGCGTAGGCGAACCAACCCACGTCGGGAGCGTTGCCCGCGCCGTAGAGTCCATCTCCGCCCACAAAGCTGAAATACAGGAGGAACCCGCCGAAAGCCATCATCCAGAAGCTAAACGCGTTCAGCCGCGGAAAGGCCATGTCGCGCGCGCCAATCATCAGGGGCACCAGGTAGTTTGCAAATCCAAACACCAGCGGCATGGCCACGAAGAAGATCATGGTCGTTCCATGCATAGTGAACATCCTGTTGAACACCTGCGGGGAGACAAAATCGTTCAGCGGACGGATCAGCTGTATCCGCATGATCGTCGCCTCAACTCCTCCGATTACAAGAAACAGCAGCGCGTAAAAGATATACAGCAGGCCGAGGCGTTTGTGATCGACCGTGGTGACCCATTCGTGCAGTTGCGCGACGAAAGGCTGCGGATTCGCTGCTTCGGAGCTGGGCCGGGCGATGGATTCAGTCGACATCAGTCTCCTAGCGAAGAGTTGCCAAATAAGCTGCAACGGCAGCTGATTGCTGAACGGTTAAACCCATGGAAGGCATTTTGCACCCGGGTTTGAATACGTCTGGCTTGTAAATCCATGCGATGAGGTTCCCGATTGTGTTCTTCACCGCGCCCGACGCTATGGTTTGCCGGCTCATGAGATGCGTTAGGTCCGGGCCGAACGTCCCGTGCGCCATCGTACCCGTAATGGTGTGACAGTTCACGCACGCCGTCGTTTCGAAGATTCTACGGCCCTCCGACGGCGTACTGCCGACTTGCGCCGGCCGCCTC
Source organism: Bryobacterales bacterium (assembly GCA_963725455.1). Lineage (GTDB taxonomy): Bacteria > Acidobacteriota > Terriglobia > Bryobacterales > Bryobacteraceae > Palsa-89. The sequence continues at coordinate 47,252 of CAVRZH010000193.1, read as the reverse complement.
TGTTCCTGAATCCAGCGGTCGAAATCCTCGCGTGAATCCACATAGACGCGAAGAAGCATCAGGGCATGTTGCGTCCCGCAATACTGCGCGCACTGTCCCAGGTACAAACCAGTCTGGTGAGGGTCAACCCACGTGCTATTGGGGTGGTTCGGGATCAGGTCCGTCTTTCCCGCTAAGCGGGGCACCCAGAAGCTATGGTCCGTGTCGGCGGAGAGCAACGTGAGAAATGTCGGTGTAGGATGCGCCGGATCGCTTACCGGGATGTGAAGTTCATTCGCCGTTACCACTTTCAACGACGGGTAGCGATACTCCCACCAGAACTGGTGTCCGATAACGGTGACTTCCAGAGCATTGCTGGGTCGCACGGCGTTCTGAATGCTCGCGATCACGCGCGCCGCCGCGAGGAAGAGGACCACAACAATCAGGACCGGAATGACGGTCCATGCCAATTCCAGTTGACTGCTGCCGTAAACCTGCGCCGGCTCGCGCTGGTCGGCCGCCCTCCCTTTCCTGAACCTCACCACCGCATACGCAAGCAAACTAAAAACAACCAGGAATATCGCTCCTGTAACCTCCAGTACGAAGAGAGAAAGGTCAAAGATTGATTGAGCCGGCGTGGAGACCGGAGCGAAAATGTTGGTTGGGCTCAGAGGTGAAGGCGCGGGCTGCGCGAATGCGGCCACTGCCATCGCGCTGAGGATCAGGGCGACTCTGATTGGGCGTATGAACATAAGTAGCGTGGACTACAAAGAAGCAGGGCCTCAGCGCTGCAGCACCTGCTGACGCAGCGGCGAAGATGCACGTTCGGTTCCAAAGCAGCTCGCCGATGTTAGAAACAGGCATTGAAGGAGCTTGTACGATAAACCGAGCTGTTGCGAAGCGACAAACCAGGGCTCGGATCGACATTGGTGTCGGCCCACCGCCAACAACGCCCCGCGGGCGCGACCAATCCTCCTGCTGACGACTCCGCCACATGCTGGCCGCTGTCTCGAAACCAGAGATTTCGCCATTCCGAATCGACCACGAAGCGATCGCTCGCCGCCCCATCGGATCAAGATATACTCTCTGTCGGGCCGATAAAATGTCGGGCGGGTCACACCTGCTTCTGGTGGGACGGAATGGAGATACTGAAGAGATGCTTCTTCAGAACGCGTTCGTGGATGCGCTCAACGATACGGAGTGGGCATTTCCGCTCGCGGAGTGTATTCACATCGGTGGTTTCGCCATCGGAGTAGGGTCAATCGCACTCGTGGACTTTCGGATGTTGAACCTGGGACTCCGCCAGGAAACGACAGCACGGATTCTGAGGTACACGGAGCTCTGGACCATCAGCGCGTTGATATTCGTCCTTTTCTCGGGCTTGACGCTGTTTCTGTCGCAGATCCACATTTACCTGATCAACCAGATCTTTCCGATCAAGATGTACGTACTGCTCGCGGCGCTCATTTACAATTTCACCATCCACAGAAAAGTGGCAACCATGGATAAGCCGCCGCCGGCGCTGAGCAAAGTGGTTGCGATCATTTCGCTGTTGTTGTGGGTGGCCGTCGTTTTTGGCGGGATTTTCACCGGATTCCTGGAATAGAGACTATCCGGCGTGACTATCGCTCAATCCCTCGAAAACATTGGCTTTCTCTCCGACTTCAGCGATTCGGTGCTGGTGTACCCGATCGTTCTGTCGATTCATTTGACTTGCATCGCACTGTTCGGTGGCATGATCCTGATGACGAACCTGCGCCTTCTCGGCCTCACGTTTAACCGCGTGACCATCACCCAGATGATCACCAGCCTCCGCCCGTGGAAACGTCTCGGGGGAACGATTATGATAGCCACTGGCCTGCTGCTTGCAACGTCGGAAGCGACCAAGTATGCTCCCAACCCTTTCTTCTGGACTAAGATGATCGTTTTGGGCCTGATTTTCGTACACGGCTTCATTTTCCGTCCCATTGTTTACAACCGGACCGAAGAACTGGATCGATCCAAGGTCATCCCGGGCAATGTGAAATTGGCCGCGATTCTCTCGCTGATCCTCTGGACGACCATGTTCACTATGGGAAGGCTCATCGCGTACTGGGAGTGACCAGTCAGTGACCGTCTGATTACGATTGGTTTGCGACCACGCGCGGCCCAGTGATTCGGGCCGTCGAATGTTATCATCCGGGGTGATTTCGAGATGAAGAACAATCCGCAGGCCGACATCACGGTTCTCAATCTGACCACGGCGCGGGCAGGACCGTTTGCCACCCTGCTATCGGCGGGACTGGGGGCCAAGGTCATCCAGATCGAAAACCCGAACGGCGGCGGCGATAGCTGCCGCTCCAATGCGCCCTATCTCGGCTCCGAAGGGGGAACACTCGCGCGGTAACAAGCCGACGATGTCTCCGTCTCCGCCCCCAACCGGCTGCGCAACCCTCAACCGGCTTCGCATTCGCGCAGAACGTAAATCCGCGCATCGTGTATTGCTCCATTACCGGCTTCGGAAGCGAGGGCGATCCGGGAACGGGTAAAGCGATGGATGCCATCACTCAAGCGCTCAGTGGAGTAATGATGACTTCAGGCGGCCCAGGTGATCCCCCGGCGCGCTTGGGCGTACCTTTCGCGGATCTCAGCGCCCCGATGTTTGGCGTAATCGGCGTGCTTGCTGCGGTCCGTCCGGCGCAGAGGACGGGCATCGGCCAGCACGTGGATGCAAAGTCAGCAGTTAAATTGGATGCTCAAGTAATCTGGCTAAGCCTTCCTCTGCTCGCCGACCAATTCGATAGTGAATCCGTTCGGGTCTTGGAAGCGCAGCCCATGATCGCCTCGATCGGCGGTTGTTTCCACCTGGAGCTTCAGCAGTTTCGAGGCAACCAACTTCTTGTCGAAACCTGCCACTCGGAAGCAGAGCCGCTGGATGGCGGGCTTGCCTCCGGATGGTACCGGCTGCAAGGCCAAGCGCGTACCAGCAACCTGGAACCACACTTGATCCGATTTCTTAACGCTGGCGGGCCCGAAAAACCGGGCATAGTGAGCAGAGGCGCGCTCCAGATCCGACACCGCGAGAACGACGTGATCGAGACCAACCGCATCCACCACGGCATTATCGGTGCTGATGCGCGTGGATGGAATAATCGTTTTTGCCAGTCCGCCCGGCACGCCCAGCAATTGAAGCCGGATTCCGTCGTCATCGGTCGGCATGCCAAAACGGCCGGCGCCCATCTTGATCCCGGCCTTCTCCAGCGCGGCGCGCATTTCGTCGGGCTTGTAGTCCTTCACCAGCGCGCAGAAGTGATCGATTTTCGCAGTCGGGTTGGCGGCCGATGTGCCGCCGAAGGCGATATAAGCGCTTCCCATGCGCACGTAGTAGCGCGGCGGGGGATCACGTTCCTGGAATAGTTGCGGATCGAAGATCCGCCCGTACCAATCCGCCGACGCTTTCTGGTCCGGCACCGTCATACCGATGTGTTCTAAGCCAGTGGTCTGGAGTGGCAAAGGCCCCAGCCCACCCTCGTCTGCGCGGCCAGGGACGGCCCACATGCCGGCCAGTGCTGCCGCCGCGGCCAGCGCTTCCCGTCGGGTCCATCGGTACGAACCATTTGTTCGCATCTTCATCATCAGATCTCGAGTTTGGCGGTGCTGTCGCCAAATGAATTTTGCTCGACTCCCAGTTTGTCAAGAATAGCCAACAGGAGGTTTGACATCGGTGTGTGCGGCTGAGCCACGATGTGGCGGTCACCGCGCAGCTTTCCAGAAGCGCCGCCGGCCACAACTACCGGCAAAGGATCGTGGTCGTGCTGATTGCCGTTGCTCATGCTGCTGCCGTAGAGAACCAGCGAATGATCCAGCAACGTGCCATCGCCGTCCGGCGTGGACCGGAGCTTCTCAAGAAAATACGCCAGAAGCTTAGTGTGGTACTGGTTGATCAAAGCAAACCGATCCATGTTGGCGCGTACGTTGGAGTGATGGGAGGCGACATGGAAGCCTTCCCGGACTCCGCTCTGCGGATAAAGGGCTCCGCTGGTATCGCGGGCATACATCATGGTTGAGACGCGCGTGATGTTCGCCCGGAACGCCAGAGTTTGCAGATCGAACATGATCTTGAAATGATCGTCGAAGGCTTCCGGAATTCCAACCGGCGCCGCGGGCAGTTTCAGGTCTTTGGGAGTTTGCTCCTCGGCTTTCTGGATGCGGCGCTCGATCTCGCGAACATCGTCCAGGTAGTCGGCCAGACGCGCTCGATCCGAAGCCGGCAGCTCTAAATTCAGGGACGCGATCTCGTTCGTTACCGAATCCAGAAGGCTGTGGGACTGCTGTTTGCGCGCCAGCCTCTCTTCAGGCGTGCTGCCTTCTCCGAATAATTTTTCGAACAGGACTTGCGGATTGTGCTCCATCGGCAGCGGCAAGGTGGGCGTTTTCCAGGCGATGGTGTTGGTGTACGCGCATCCATAACCAGAGCCGCAGTTCAGGCCATTTTCTTCGATGGCGGTTTCCAACGACGGCAGCGGCGTATCCTGGCCGAGCTTTTGCGCCACGATCTGATCGATAGTGATTCCAACATGAACGCTTTCTTTCTCGGGATGAGCGCCGCTGAGAAAGACGGCGGCGGAGCGTGCGTGATCGGCGCCCGCATCGCTGCCCACTCCCGCGGCCTGCGGATGCGCCAGGTTGCTCACCACTACGAGACGATCCCGGTATTTTTCCAGTGGTTTCAGAATCTCGGTGAACTCGAAGCCGCTGCCTTCTTTGGCAGGCGTCCACTTGTCCATGGTTGCGCCGTGCGGGACGTAGATGCATGCCAGGCGGCTGCGAGGGCTAGCAGCGGTGCCGGACAATAGCGTCTGCGCCGGCACCATTGAATCCAGCAGCGGCAGTGCAATCGCCACGCCCGCCCCGCGCAGGAAGGTGCGGCGCGGCAGATGTTTTTTGGTGATGAAGTTCATGGCTACTCTCTCCTCGTTTTGTTGCGTCGCCGGTCAGTGCAGCACCGCCGTCTCCACTTCGGTTCGTTTCTTATCGATCGGTTTCATCTTCATTTGAAAGGGCGCGCTTTTAACGATCCCCAGCACAATGGCCGAGAACCGATCGTCATTGCGGCCAGCCTCCCGCGTGATCGCGCGCACCGTGGGCATGTCGTAGTATTTCAGCCCCCGTCCAAGCGCATAGGTCATCAGCTTCTCGGTTAGAGTCGAAACAAAGACGTCGGAGCGGCTCAACAGCGCCTCACGCAGGGTGGCGGGACCCAATAGCTTAGTTCCATCCACCATCTGGCCAGACGTATCGATCGTCAATCCACCCTCCGCAGTGCGCCATTTGCCCGTCAGATCGAAATTCTCAAGCGAGAATCCGATGGGATCCATAATCTTGTGGCAGGCCGCGCAGACCGGATCCTTTCGATGCGCCTCCATCTTCTCCCGCACCGACATGACCTTCGCCGAAGACGCGTTTTCGGGCAACGCCGGGACATTCGGCGGAGGAAGAGGCGGCGAAGAGCCCAGGATATTTTCGAGAACCCACTTGCCCCGGGCGACGGGAGACGTCCTGGTGGCGACTGAAGTAACCAGAAGGATGCTGCCTTGTCCCAGCAATCCGCGGCGTGAGTCATCCGACAATTTCACGCGGCGAAAACGGCTGCCATAGACATCTGGAATTCCGTAGTGCTTGGCCAGACGTTCGTCGACAAAGGTATAGTCGGCGTTCAGCAGATCCACCACGTTGCGGTCCTCCCGAACGACGCTATCGAAGAACAGCTCTGTCTCCCGCTGGAACGATTGCCGAAGATTGTCATTGAAATCGCGGGCTTCCGGGCGGGAATTCTTCAGCTCTCGAAGATAAAGCCACTGGCCGGCGAAGTTCTCGGCCAGCGCCGCCGATTTAGCATCGGCCAGCATCCGGCGAGCCTGATGCGCCAGAATGCGGGGATCGTGCAGCTTGTTTTGTTCCGCTAACCCAAGCAGCTCCTCATCGGGGATACTGCTCCAGAGAAAGAAGGAAAGGCGCGAGGCCAGCTCCAGATCGCTGACAGCGTAGATGCCGCCTGGCGCGGTTCCCGGCGGTTCTTTCTCGAACCGGAACGTAAACAGCGGATCCACCAGAATGCGCGCCAGCGCGGCTTCAATTCCGCGCTCAAAGCCGCCCGAGTTTCTGCCTTCCTGATAAAAGCCCAGCAACGTCTCCAGATCGGTGTCGCGCGCGGGGCGCCGGAAGGCTTTCGTTGCTAGCGACCCGAGGATGCGTTTGGCGCACGGAATCTCGTCATCTGGGGAAGATGGATGGCAAACGAAAATCCTCCTGCGGCTGGGCGTGTCACCGGGTCCGGTGGGATTGGTCGGTCCGGTGATCGCCACGCTGGTGACACCGGCATTGTCGGGATATATCGCATAAACATCGTCTACTCCAGCCGGATTGTGTTCCGGCATCGCGACGCTGATGGTGTGGGGCCCGGCGGCCACTCGCAAGTGAAAATCGTTAGGGCTCTTGCCAGGATTGACATGCGCGCCATCGAGCGTGATCTCAAGCGGCACCGGCTCTCCACCTGCAAGGACGCCGAAACCTGAGCTGCGCGCCCGGATCTTGAAACCATAGTCCGCATCCAACGGAAACGTGTAATCGAACAGAATGCCGCCGCGCGTTCCGATCGGCAGACCTTCCAGGTGAATGGTCTGGGAAAGGTCGCTTGGAGCTCGCCAGGTGTTGGTTGAAGGACCAATCGCAGGATCGCCAACAGCCAGGCGGCTGATCTTTGTAGCCGCGCCAACGTAGCCTTCCAGCAGCGCCGGCGAGACTTCGAGAGCGTCGGCGATGTTGTCGAACCCCTCGCTTGAGTCGTCCGACGGCAGGAGGGTGGAAACATCGACATTGAGAGCCAGCAGATCGCGCACCGCGTTTGCATATTCGGCGCGATTCAGGCGATGCAATCCTAGAGTGCCTGGATTCGGATGCTGGGCGGCGTATTTATCCAGCGAACTCTCGACGTGGTTCACGAATTCGTCGATGACCGGGCGCTCCGGGCGAGGCATTCCGGCCGGCGGCATCATCCCGGCGCGAAGCTTGCGCACGACCTTTTCCCAAGTTTCAGAACTTCGCGAGACCTGCGCAGGATCCATCTGTTGCAGCGAGAGTCCGCCGGTTTTGAGCTTATCGTTGTGGCAGACCTGGCAGTACTGCGTCACGAACTGCTGGTCGGACGCAGCGGGCTTCTGCGCGGTAACTGGAAGGCATGCGCCAAACACCAAAACCGCGGCAGCAATCAGACGAAACATTTTCATTGGACGCTCGCCACCGGTGCGGCCGCGGCAGCATCCTTCTTCGTGAACGTTTCAATGAGCGCGATGGTGGACGGCTTTCGCTCCGGCGGGTTCGTTGCGAGGAAGACGCCTTCGGCCCAGACCATCGGCGTTCTCGCTTGGTTGTCTTTGATATCCAACCGCGCACCGTGCTCTACCAAATAAATGAGGATCTCATTAGCGCCACGATTGGCAGCACCGAATACCGCCGTCAGGCCCATGGAGTTCGCAGCGTTGATGTCGGCGCCCTTCTCAAGACACAACTTCACCGCTTCGAGCTGCGTTGGCGAATCCTCGGTGAAGGTTTGCCCGCCCATCCAGTTGATGCCGGAGGCAGCCATCAGCGCCGTACTACCAGCGAACGTCGGAATGTTGGGATCAGCGCCTTTTTCAAGCAGCAGCTTCATGACCGAGAGATCGCCTGAGAGCGCGGCGCGCAGAAACGGCGTTTGTCCCGTAAAATCCACCCAGGAGAGATCGCCGAGTCCCATGAGGAATCTTCTGGTCGGCGGAACCTCGGCCGTGCGGGCGTTTGGATTGGCTCCGTGATCGAGCAACGCACGAATGAGCTGCAGCAGGCGCTCCCGATCCACGTTATGTTCGCCGCCACGGCTGTATTCGATGTCGCGCATCTCCACCGCTGCCCACAAAGGCGTTCTGCCCCAGAAATCGGAGCTATTGATTTCGCCGCCGCTCTGAATCAGAAGATCTGCTGTGTCGGGCCTATTATTCGTGATGGCCATCAGTAGCGGAGTGATTTTGTTGGCGTCGGGTGCATTCACCTTCGCTCCCGCTGCAATCAGCATTTGCGCAATTTCGGTATGGCCTTCTCTTGCCGCGTACAGAAGCGGTGTCATGCCGCCCGGCGTTGCGTCCTGATATCCACGCTCGGGCCAGCCGCTGCGCACGATGCCGAGCCCATGCGATCCGCCGCCGGCGCCCGGAGGTCGACGAGCAGGCGTCTTGCCGACTCGCGTGGCCGCATTCACGTCTGCGCCATGGTCCAAGAGAAGACGGACCGCGGCGATGTTGTTCTCCCGCACGGCGATCATGAGCGCGGTTTGCTGAGCTTCCTTGTCGCGCGCGTCCACCTGAGCGCCCGCATCCAGGAGAAGTCGCACGCTCTCGGCCTGCGGGCGGCCCACGGCCACCATCAGCGGCGTGGTGCCCGCGTGGTCGGCAAGATTGGGATTGGCCCCGGCCCCGATCAGTGCGCGCATAATCCCAACGTTCGCGTTCCCGCACGCCAGCGCCAGCGGAGTGATGCCGTGAGGGTCGGCGGCATTCGCGTCGGCTTTCGCGTGGACCAAAACCGAAACTAATTCGAGATCTTCGGATCGAACCGCCCAATGCAGCGCGGATGTGCCATCCGGCAGCTTTGTGTTGACGTCTTCCGGCTCAGTGTGCAGGAGCAATATGACAGCGGCCCGCTCGCCGTCGCGCGCGGCTGCGGCAATCTTCGCCTCGGATGCTATGGCTGGTGTCAGCAATGGCCCAACCATGCACGCCAGCAGTAATCCTACGGATTTGCATTTCATGGACCGTTGTTCCAAACCGACTGCGCACCCCTCCATCGCGTTACGAATCATACCAGCCGACAGGTATGGAGGCAAGCCCCCACCAGCCCCCACCAGCTTTTGACAGGGCGCATGGGAAGTGGATAGAATCGCGGTTCCGGTGACGCATGTCAGAATCCCGGACAGGGACGGACTTTCTATGAGAGTACATCGCATTTTCGTGAATGTCGCGGCCGGGGCGGCCATCTTCGCGGCCAGTGCCGCGGCGCAGTCCCACCTGGATATCAAGGTGCACACCGGGCACGGCGCCAGCGGCTATGACGTAAACTCGACCATGATTTCCGGCGAGAAGGACATGATCGTGATCGATTCGCAGTTTAGCCTGAGCGAGGCGCATCGTCTGGCTGCCGAAATTCTGGAATCGAAAAAGAACCTCACCACCATCTACATCACGCACCCGCATCCGGACCACTTCTTCGGACTGGCGGTCCTGAAGCAAGCATTTCCCAACGCGCGCGCCGTGGCATTGCCCGCCACCGCGGAGGCAGAGAAGAGGGCCTGGCCGGCACGCCAGAAGTTCTGGTTCCCCACCTACGGGAACAATATTCCCGGGCCTGAGCCAGTAGAGATAGAGGCGTTGACGACACCGGTCCTCACGTTGGAGGGTGAGCAGTTTCCCATCACAGGGCCGGTACAAGGCAGCGATGGCCCCGGTAACAGTTTCGTCTACATTCCTTCGCTGAAGGCTGTTGTCACAGGGGACATCGTGTTCGATCACGTTTACTTTGGAGTGCCGCGCGGCAAGGCCCGTGAGGACTGGGCCAAGACGATCGATCAGATCACAGCGCTCGAACCCGCCATCATCGTGCCCGGACACCAAGGGCCGGGAGCAACCCGGGATATGCGCGCCATTCAATTCATGAAGAAATACATCGCCGACTGGGATGCCAATGTCGCCTCCTCGAAGGATGCGTCGGAAATGAAGGCCAAGGTTCTAGCTCAGTATCCCGGGCTGGGCATGGAGTTCACGCTGAACGACCGCATCAAGACGTATTTTCCGGATCCGAAACCGCAGTGATTACGATCGAATGGCTAATCGTCCTGGCTTGAACTCCCGCCGCGCGCAGCTGCTGGTTGCTGTCCGCGAGATGATTCTGCGTGGCGAATTCGCCTCTCGAAAGACCATCGAGGAGGTTGAACTATCCAGGGAGCTGGGCGCATCCCGGCCGCTGCTTCGCGGAACGCTGGAAAAGCTGCATCAGGAAGGGTTGCTGGAAGAACTGTCCAACGGTGGATACGCGCCTCGGATCTTGACCAGGCAGGATATTGCCGACGCAATCGAAGCGCGTGGTGCGCTGGAGGGTTTGGCGGCCGGTATGGCGGCCCAGCGAGTTACCGATCCCGCGGAGCTCGACCGCGCCCGCCGCATCCAGGCCGAACTGGTAGAAGCCACCGCTTCGTTCTGCTTGACCGAATCACCAACTGTCGCGCAAATGGCGGGCTTCGGTGAATTGAATCTCGCCTTTCACCAAACTCTGGTTGGGCTCGCAAAGAGCCCCATGCTTCAGCTCGCGGTAGATCGTGTTCAATCCATCGCCTTCGCGTCTCCGGCCGCGGTGGTCACTCCGGCGGAACCAGGCGGTTTTTCGACGGCGATTCGCGAGCATGAAGAGATCCTGCGCGCCATTCAAAAAGGAGATGCCGTACGCGCGGAGAAACTCGTTCGTGCACACGCCAGGTTCGCGCTACGCGGCGTGAAGAGCGCTCTCGATAAGCCGGGCCATTTGTCTCCGAAGCCGAAAATCGAACCAGCGGATCGCGGCCGCGTGCCGGCGAAAAGCGCTCCGCGTAAGGTTGAATTGGCGGGCCCAACGTCGGAGCTTGTGCTGGATACGGCTGCAGCCCTGTTTAGCGAAAAAGGATTCAGCGAAACCACCACGCGCGCGATCGCCGCCCGATTGAATATTCACCAGGCCTCGCTCTACTACCACATCTCGACCAAGGAGGACCTGCTGTATCGCATCACCGGGCTTACGCTCGGAACCGTTGAGCAGCACGTCCGCCAGGCGCTCGATAACTACAACAATCCACGCCATCGCCTGAGTGCGTTGATCCGTGCGCATCTTCAGGGGCTGTTTGAAAATCCGAATCGCGCTCTTGCCGCAATCGGTGAATACCGGTCCTTGTCCCGTGCACACCACAAGGAAATCACCAGGCTGCGCGGCAATTATTCTGACCTGCTCGACAAAGAGCTCGCATCAGCCGCGAAAGCCGGTATCGTGCGCCGGGACATTCCCGTCCCAGTGCTTCGGCTTGCTCTGCTGAACTATCTGAACTGGACGCCGCGCTGGTATCATCTTTCCGGTTCGTTGTCGCTGGACAACCTCGCCGCTATCTACGACCGGATGTTTTTCGAGGGGATTGCCGCTTCGGGACATCCCAGGCCTGCGGTGCGCCAATTGCAAAACCCACGGCGGACACGATCCGGCCCAGCGCACAGCGGAACTCTCGGCAAGTTCGTTCGAACCGCGGCTGAATTGTTTTCAAAACAGGGGTACGCATCCACCAGCACACGAGCAATCTCGAAATTGATCGGCATGGAGAAGGCCACACTCTACTACCACGTAAAAAGCAAAGAAGACCTTCTGTACCTGATCACGAAATCCTCGGTTGAAGCTCTTCAAGAGGACGTGCACAAGGCTCTGGATGGAATCACTTGTCCTTTTGACCAGCTCGCCATGCTCGTTCAAGCGCACTGCCTGAGCCTGCTGCGGGATCAGACCCAGCACGCGACCGCGCTGGCCGAGGTACGGGCGTTGTCATCCGGACGCCTCGCTGAGATTGTCAGCATGCGGAAGGCCTACCAGCAAAGAATCCGCCGAATCATCGAGGCGGCGCAGAAGAGCGGCTCCGTTCGCACGGATGCCGAGCCGCGCTATCTCGCATCCATGCTTCAGGGCCTGCTTGACCGGGTTGTCGAGTGGTACCAGAAAGGCGGCATGCTGGCACCCGCCGAGCTTTCCGGCTACTTCTGCGAGATTTATCTGTTCGGCGCCCAACAGGCTTCCCAGATACGCGCTGCACGTTAGGAATTGGGGGGGTGTGGATGGGCTTCGAACACTTGCCGGCGCAGTTCGCTGCTACTGGCGACAGCGGTCAAGAAGGGCGCCGCGAACGGAATCACCTGGGTCAAGAGATAGCTGCAGAAATCCCGTGGCCACGGGGGCAATCCGGAGGCGCTGGGGTCCATTTGGGCCAGGACCACCTGCGCCGTAATCTGGATGAATCCGAACAAAGAGAAGACCTCGATAGCCATGACCGCGACGGCCCCGCTGAGTAGCGATCGCAGAGCGGATTTGTGAACCGGGACCGCGAGGGTCAGCGCGCAATAGAGCGGCAAGCTGAAGGTGAATAGGACCAGGTCCGAGCGTGACATGGAGAATTCGATGGACGCAATCTTGGCGGTGGGCGACGGATGGCTAACCGGAATGCGGAAGGTCCAATCCCCGGAGGACTCCACTGAAATCGGATCGCCGGGCGCGGAGGCGCTGAGACGGAGCGTCACGTCTTCACAAGCGCCGAGGATGGCCAGCATCGGCGTCTGAAGGGCGAGCCACCAGACGATCAGGGTCGCGGCGAGCACGAGAGAACCGCGCAGCAATAACCGGCCTAACGGGTGAGAGGTTGCCATTGCCGTTTGCGGAACACAAGGTGCACCCAGTATCCGAAGAAGAGCAGGCCGTCCAGCATGATCAGGCTTTCCCACAAATATTGGTGCGCGAAGTCGAAGAGCGACAAGTTGTATTGGCCGAGGTAAAAGAGGCTGATGAAGCGAAGCAGATTAACGGACTGAATGATGAGCGCGCCCCAGGCCAGGCCCTTCAGTTTTTGAACAAGTGTCGCAGGGAAGGCGATCACGGCCGACCAAAGCAGGATCGTTACGTTCGCGCCGTTGCAGCCGTCTTTCATCTCGATGGCGAAGCCGGAGGGCGCGCGTAACACCGTGCCTTCGACGGTCGCGTGGCCGCCGCAGAGATGAATCAGAAATCCCGCGGCGCTGACCAGAGCATCGGAGAACGCCAGGATCGCCGGCCGCAGGAAGGGTGCGAGCAGGAGTCCGAATAAAGCCAGTAAACAAACCGCGAAGACGATCATGAACCGTTCCGGCCGCGACCCAAAAGAAGTGCGGGGCGGCGTCAGGCTGGCTCCTGATATCGGCCCATCAAGGTCCAATAAGCCCTGCCCGGAATCATGCGGGCCAGCCGCGTGAACGCCCAGTTGCTGGGTGTCGGCATGCCCACCGGTTCTGGCGGGGATGCCAAGGTGAAATGTGGAAGTAGAACAGCCACAGCGCAACTGCTGAGCGGGAGCAAGCTCGCATCCCCCAGATTATAACTTGCAAAACTATGCAGGCAGAAGAGCCTGCCGACTTTTAATTCGAACCTGCGGAATCGTTGCAGGGCCGGCACAAGTGACGATGAGCCGCGTTCCATCCCCGTTGCGGAAAAAGTTCGGCTGTAGAATCAGTTTGATTCTGTGCTAAGATGCTACCGACTTACAAAACAGAATAAAGGCGTCTTGTTTGGAGAATTCTTTCGATTCCCTTCCCTATCGCCGGTTGCCTTTCCCGCGCCCAGGCCCGAGGACATTGACCCGGCCAGGGAAACGATTTGCACAAAATTATTGGCTATTTGGCATGGTCGTCCTGGCAACCTTCCCGGTGCATTGCCTCGGAGCTGTTCCGGGCGCCTCGGTGCCGCCGGAGGTCCTGACGTATTCTGCCTCCGCGGCGAGCAGCGAGACGCGTGTGACACTTCGCCGCGAAGCGGGCAGGGTTGTCGTCATGGACGATTCCACCCATCGAATCGTGGCGGCCGGCGATGCGCGGCACATCAAGCGTGTGGCCGTTCGTGGCCTGGACGGCGACCATAACGACACGCTCACGGTTGACTTTTCGGGCGGCCTCCTGCTTCCCGGCGGCATCGATTTCGATGGCGGCACGGCCGGATTCGACACGCTTCGGGTCCGGGGGAATAAGCGCGCCGACGTGCGCGATCTCCCCAGCAGCCGGAGTGATGGCGTACTCCAGGTCGGTGCGACGGAGATCCGCTACCGGAATCTCGAGCCGGTTACCGACACAGTTCCCAGTGCCAGCTTCACTTTCAACCTTCCGGCGGGCACGGTGGGCGTTGTGCTTCAGGATAATGGCTCAGGCAGGGCACAGCTGGCCAGTACGAATGCCAGCTTCGAGCAGATCACATTCGCCAACAAGGAGTCGCTCAACATCGGCGGCGGCGGAGGCACCGATACCGTGACTCTGGCGGCGAACGTGTGGCCCGATCTCACCGGGGTACCGGTCACTGTAACCGGAAGCGGGAGCGGCTATACGCTCATCGTGGATCTCACTGGCGCCACACTTCCCAACCTGCCCGTCACGAACAGTTCGGGCAGTCTCTCAGGCACCTGGACGGCTACAAATCGTCCCACGCTGACGTTCTCTGGCGTCCAATCGCTCAACCCCACGGATGTCTCGGTGACCAACAGCGGGCCGGCCACCGGCGCCGTCGGATCGAATCTCACCTATACCATTACAGTCAACAACGCGGGGCCGAACTGGGCTGCTGGAGTGACGCTTAGCGATGTGCTTCCGGGCAACGCAGCGCTCATCTCGGCGGTGCCGTCGCAGGGTTCCTGCGGCGGAACGGCGACGGTTACCTGTCCGCTTGGCCAGATGGCGCCTGGCGGCTCGGCGACGATCACGCTGACGGTACGCGCCACCTCGGGCGGGTCGGTGTCCGACACAGCGTCGGTAACCCTGCTGACCACCGACACGAACTCAGCAAACAATATCTCAACGTCGGTCACCGTCCTGAACCCCGTTGCTTACCCGACCCCCACGCTCTCCACTCTGGGCCTGGCCGTGCTTGCAGCATTGTTGGCCGGAGCCGGCGCGATTTTCCTGTGGTCAGGCGGCAGGGCGTCGATCAGCACTTCACGAAACGAGTAGCTAAAACGCTACTGCGGCGCGTGCCTCACAATTCAGATCAATTGCACCCGCGTTAAGGCCCAGGGTAGCACTCGCGGCGCTCCCTGGGCTCGTCGAGTGGGCCTAGTAATCCATGCCCGGACCACCGCGTCCCATCGGATTCATGGGCTGGCCTGAGTTGCCGTCAGGAATCTCGCTGATCATCGCTTCCGTTGTCAGCATCAGCGACGCGATGGACGCCGCATTTTGCAAAGCCGTGCGGGTCACCTTGGTAGGATCGATAACTCCAGCCGCGATCAGGTCTTCGTACTTCCCGGTAGCGGCGTTGTAGCCGAAGTGCGGGTCATTGTTTTCGCGCACATGTTCGACCACCACCGCGCCTTCCAGGCCCGCATTGAGCACGATCTGCCGCAGCGGCTCTTCGCAGGCGCGCGCGATGATGTTCAGGCCAATCTGTTCATCGCCCTCGAATTTGTGATCTTTCAGTGCTTTGGCCGCGCAAAGCAGCGCCACGCCGCCACCGGCCACAATACCTTCATCCACCGCAGCGCGCGTGGCGTGCATGGCGTCCTCGACGCGAGCCTTTTTCTCCTTCATTTCGGTCTCGGTAGCCGCGCCAACTTTGATGATGGCAACGCCGCCTGCGAGCTTCGCCAGGCGCTCCTGCAATTTCTCGCGATCGTAATCGGAGGTAGTTTCGTCGATCTGCGAGCGCAACTGCTTGATACGGCCTTGAATGGCTTTAGATTCGCCCGCGCCATCAATGATCGTGGTGATTTCCTTGTCCACGGTTATGCGCTTGGCCCGGCCCAGATCCTCCAGCTTCACGCTTTCCAGCTTGACGCCAGTCTCTTCCACCAGCGACGTACCCGCGGTAAGGATCGCGATGTCTTCCAGCAGCGCCTTGCGACGGTCGCCGAAACCGGGCGCCTTAACGGCGCAAACGGCCAGTGTCCCGCGCAGCTTGTTCACTACCAACGTTGCCAGCGCTTCGCCTTCCACGTCCTCGGCAACGATCAGCAGCGGATGGCCGGAGCGCGCAATCTGTTCCAGCAACGGAAGGATGTCCTTCATGCTGGAGATTTTCTTCTCGTGGATGAGAATATAGGGATCTTCCAGCACCACTTCCATACGCTCTGAGTCCGTGACGAAATACGGAGAGAGATAGCCACGATCGAACTGCATGCCTTCCACGGTGACCAACTCGGTAACCATGGTCTTCGCTTCCTCCACCGTGATGACGCCGTCTTTGCCCACCTTCTTCATCGCCTCGGCAATGATGTTTCCGATGGTCTCATCGCTGTTGGCCGAGATGCTGCCAACTTGAGCGATCATGTCGCCCGAAACCGGCTTCGACAATTTCTGAACCGCCTCCACGGCGATTTTCACGGCTTTGTCGATGCCGCGCTTCATGGCCATGGGGTTCACACCCGAAGTCACGGCCTTCACACCTTCTCGATAAATGATTTGCGCCAGCACCGTCGCGGTGGTGGTGCCGTCGCCGGCCACATCGGAGGTTTTCGAGGCCACTTCGCGCACCATTTGCGCTCCCATGTTTTCGAGCGGGTCGGCTAGTTCAACCTCCTTGGCCACGGTCACTCCGTCTTTGGTGATGGTGGGTCCGCCAAACTTTTTCTCCAGCACGACATTGCGGCCCTTGGGGCCCAAAGTGACCTTCACCGCGTCGGCCAGTTGATTCACACCGCGCAGGATGGCCTGCCGCGAATGATCCGCATAAATAATCTGTTTTGCCATTTGGTTAGCTCGCTTTCTTGGCAGCCACCGGCTGCTTACTCAAAATGCCGAGGATCTCATCCTCGCGCATGATCATGCATTCGGTGCCTTCGATGGTGATCTCGCTGCCCGAATATTTTCCGAACAGGATGCGGTCGCCCACCTGAACGTCCAGCGCCACCACCGTGCCATCTTCCAGGCGCTTGCCCTTCCCGACGGCCAGCACTTCTCCCTCTTGAGGTTTTTCTTTTGCCGAATCGGGAATATACAGGCCACCGCGCAAGGCGTCCCCTTTTTCTTCGACTCGCTTGATCACAACGCGGTCATACAACGGACGAATTTTCATAGATTCAGGCCTCCCGGCCCTGATAGTGCTGGAGAATGTATTCTTTCGGCGCGAACGATAAACCTGTCAGGCGCCGCGCCGACGAAGTAAAACGGATAACAGGTCACCAGCGTCAGGATTTCACTTGCGCTAGTGTTCAGAACAGCGACGTCGTCGGCACTGACCACTCGCGTAGAGGCCACGCGATAGCGATACTCGCCCTGAACTGTAGTGACCACAATGATGTCGTTCTCTCGGATATTCCGCAGTGGGCGGAAAAATGTGTCGCGATGCCCGCTGAGAGCGACATTGCCCGGTTGCCCAGGCAGCGCCGTTCCCGGTATGTGACCCACCGCGCGACGCAGGGTCTTTGTGTCGTCGCCCTCCATGAGCATTACGGAAAGCCCAAGACGCGGGATTTCGAGGCGCCCAATCGATCCTTTGGGCGTGGCGGCCATTGACCCGGGTTGGGCAGCGATTTGTTCCTGCAGGCTTCGGCTCTCGCGGTGTTGGAAAATCCAAGCGTCCGCGGTCACAAAGGCGCAGTAACCCAAAAGGGCCGTGGCGCTCGCGAACAAAAGGCACTGGGTCCAGCCAAAAAGCCTGCGCATTTTAAACCGCGCGGATCTCGCGATATTCCGGCTCCCACATGGCGTCCCCCACTTGCTGGACAATGTCTTTGAATGTCACGCGCGCCAAACCATCCTCGACCGCCGCTTCGGCCACCGCAACGGCAACCGTGAGGGAAACGATGCGCAAATCGTCGACATGCGGCAGCAGCGACGCGCCAGGCAAACGCACGGCAACCAGGCTGGACACCGCGTTGGCCGCGGCGGCAAACATGTTGTCGCTGATACGGCGGGCGCGCGAGACGATAGCGCCCAGACAAAGGCCGGGATACAACATCGCGTTGTTGACCTGACCGATAACGTAGGTCACGCCCCGGTAAGTCACCGGTTGAAACGGGCTGCCGGTGGCAATCAGCGCGCGCCCTTCAGTCCAAGTGATCAAGTCCGCCGGCACGGCTTCCGCCATGGGCCCCGGATTGGAAAGCGGAAAGACGATGGGCCTCTCGCAATGTTTGGCCATTTCCCGTACCAGCGCTTCGGTAAAAGCGCCGGCTACGGTCGAGGCGCCGATCAGCATGGTTGGCCGCACTTGCCGCACGACCTCGGCCAGTTCGATGGTGTCGTCCGGGCCGTTGCGCTTCCAGCGCTTCACCTCGGCACCCGGGCGCGCATAGGGCGCCTGGTAGTCGTGGACGCGATCGCCCATGTCGTCGACCAGCAGGCCGGCGGCGTCCACCAGCCAGAAGCGCGCGGACGCCTCATCCTTCGACAGCCCTTCGCGAACCATGGCGTCGCGGATCTGATCCGCAATTCCCAATCCAGCCGTTCCTGCGCCAAAAATCACTACGCGCTGATTCCGCATGGGCGATCCGCAAACCCGTGCCGCCGATACCGCAGCAGCCAGCGTGATTGCACCCGTGCCCTGCATATCATCATTGAACGTCGAGATCCGATTACGGTATCTCTCCAGGATGCGGCGTCCGTTGCCGGGCGCGAAATCCTCCCACTGCAGCAGCGCTTTCGGAAAGAGCTTGGTCACGGCCTCCACGTAGGCATCAATGAAGGCGTCGTAGCGCTCCCCCCGGACTCGCGTATGCCGATTCCCGACGTACATCGGATCTTTGAGCAGGCTTTCCCGATTGGTGCCGACGTCCAGCATCACCGGGATTACACGCGTGGGATCGATGCCGCCGGCCGCGGTATAAATGGCCAGCTTGCCGATGGAGATCTCGATCCCGCCCACTCCCCAATCGCCCAGCCCCAGGATCTGCTCGGCGTCGGTCGCCAGGATCAGATCGATATCTTCCGGTCCGGTGCCCAGGTTTGCAAAAGCTGCCTCCATCCCATCCATGTGATCGATGGAGAGATAGACACCGCGCGGGCGGCGGCACTCGTGGTGATATTGCTGCATCGCCATGCCAACCGTCAGATCGTTGACGATCGGGATCATTTCTCGCAGGTGCCCGGAAAGCAATCGATAGAACAGCACCTCGTTGCGGTCATGCAGCGCCGTGAGGTAAATGTTCTTGTTGAGCGCATCCGGAAGGCGCTGGTACTGCGCGTAGGCTGCCTTCACCTGCTCCAGCAAGGTGCTGATCACCGGCGGGAGAAGACCGGTCAACCCTAACTCTTCCCGCTCCTCCGCGGTAAACGCCGTTCCCTTATTCAACAACGGTGTGGTGAGCACCGCCATGCCCCGCGCCTTGGTCTTATAGCAGTCCTCGTCCTCTAAATGGGAACTACGCATTCGCGCCTCCAATATCGGAGTAATTCTTGGTCGCATGTTATGCCGATATCCTTTGCAGTCGCTTTCTCTCAGCACGCCCCGGCCCATTCCAGGTGAAATGACCGGGGAGGCAGACCCGCTGGTGATTTACAACGCGCGTGCGCGGACTAATTTGAGACTGAAGGCTGCGCCTAAGGCCAGCAAACCCAGCAGCCCGATCAGCGGCATCGGACTCGCGGTTTTGGGTAGCTCAGCTGCCGGTGCCTCATTCGTCGCTACCAGCGCTTCCGCGGGCGGCGCGGCCACTACTTCGGCGATTTCGACATCCTCGCCCGTGGGCTTCACTGCCAGGACCGGCGCCTGTTTCAACGTCACAACCAACGGCTCGTCGGGAGACGTGATCGGCGCGGTCACTTCAGCGGGGATCTCGGCCGGTGTGTAGAGAACAGGTGCGTTGGTCACTTTGGCCAGCGCGAGCGCTCGTTCCTTTGGATAGACGAATTCATCGCCAAAGTTTTTGCCGGGAAAGAACCAGGCCCGCAGCACGTCCGGCTGGCCGGGCGGCGTCTCAGCAAAGGTGAGCACCGTTTTACCGGTGGCGCGGAGGCGATAATCCGGGATCGCGAGCACGGTGGCGTAGAGCATGGTTTCGTCCTGATTGAAGATCTGGACGATGTGGCGGTCCGACGGCGAGCCCAGAAGTTTGAAAACATAGGTGCCGGGAGGCAATACGGCCCATCCCTTGATATGCACGCCCGGGGTCTCCACGGGCTGGCTGAACGTGATCACGGTCTTCTGGTTCCAGTCGTCAGCCTTCACGCTGGGTGAGAATGCCGTCGCGATAACCGCCGCACAAAGTACGGCCGGTGTTGCCTTTAAGTAGTTCATTTCCTGTTCCTTCTTCCGATTCAGAATTTGTGAGCGGTTCCCACGTACCCGGAGAAGAGCACGCCGTCGCCCGTTGGCCTGTATGCTCGTTTCAGGCGGCAATAGCAGGTGCGAAGGGCGCCCAGGAAGATGTTTCGGGCTGGGGAGACTGACCGCATTATGTCAGATGACCAAATGAGGTCGAGAACCGGCTGGGGATTAGGGATTAGGGATTAGGGGTTGGAATTCGGCGGCCGGAGGCTCGAGCTTTCAGGGTTCGGAATTCGTAGCTTTCGAACGCGGCGGCAAAACTGGATGTCCCGCGACGCAGCACTCGTCCCATGGCAATGAGCTGCAGAGAAACTTTTCCATCGAGCAGGGAGGGCCACTCGATACTCATCTCCAACAGCGCTCCCTCAATGACTGGCTCCCGGGTGGCCACCAGGATACCGCCGCTGCTCATATTGAGGACCAGGCCTGTGCCGGAAAACGGATCTTTCCTGTGATCAGCGCGGAAGCGTACGCTCGAGTCGAGTGGATAGCGATACTTTAGCCGGCGTTCCGATGGCATGGGCCCGTTGGCCACAATCGAGCTGCGGCGTTCTCCCGGGAACGGGAGGATGCGGGCGAAGGAATGAATGGAAGCGGCCATAATGTTAGGCGCAAGCCGCGATGGACTTGACTCGCACCATTCCCCTGCGGCTGTTCCGGACGGGGATCGACCAAGGGCCCAGTAAATCCACCTGGAAGATGTTGTAGATCTGGTTGTCGCAGGCCACCTCAAGACATTTGCACAACGGCGAGGGGCCAACCAAGCGAAGGTCCGCTCCTTCCGGCAGGAAAACGATCCGCCCTTTTCCGGCTTTTTCGAAGTGAACCACAGCGCAGGGTTTTCTTAAGCGGTATATCGGCGGGGCCTCGGCTGTGCAGTTTTCAGCAGGCACGGCGAGCGGGATGGTGGTCAAGGGCGCAACGGTGTTTGTCATTTTATCTTTATCCAAGTTTCCGAAGTGAATGCAGTTCAGCCGGGGCCACACTCAGTTAACGTCATGCCACGGAAGCCGGTCTTTCCGGCTGTTCGTTTGTGTATAGCACCCGGCTTACCGTTTCAATCAGCTCAGTGGGCCGAAACGGCTTTGCGAGGCATTCCAATCCCCGGTGACCGCTCCAAGCATCGCCGGACATAAAGACAACGGGCAGTTCTGAATCCATCGCGTGAATGCGATCCGCTAGTTCGAAGCCATTGATCTTGGGCATCACGACGTCGGTGAGCAGAAGAACGATGCTGCATTGATGCTGGGAATAGGAATGGAGTCCTTCTTTTCCGTCAGTGGCGGTGATCACCGCGTATCCGGCATCCTCCAGAAGCCTTTTCGCCAACCCGAGAATGTCGACATTATCGTCGACTAGCAAAATGGTTCCGCGTTGCGTGTCGTCTGACATGGCGTGCGACCTCCTTTACCGGCGTTTGAACAACTACAAACGTGGAGTGAATCAAGTATCGGGTATTCCACCTATCTGATCTGTTCAAAATTGCTCAAGTGGATGAAAATGCTGAAGAACCGGGCTCCCGTGCTGTGAGCATTTTTGAACAGACCGCCGGGTGACCTGCATGTTACTTTAAGCGGCGATAGCAGTGAACCGTCCATCCGGAGCGGACGCTTTCCCTGTCTATTCAGCAACAAGCAATCTTCCTAAAGAGGTGATTTCATGGGTTCTCAGGCGGCTTCGGGCGTTTCGGTTCCATTGGAATCGGTGATTTGTACTAAGGAACTCAATCGCAGGCAGCCCCGCGAGCCAGATTTCGAAGCGCTCACCGGTGCTTTAATGACATTGGCTCGCACCATGGCGGATTCGCCCGAGCGAACGCTGCAGCAACTGGTCGACACAGCGCTCACCCTATGCCAGGCGCACTCCGCTGGAATCAGCCTGCTGGAAGAAGAAAACGGCAGCAAGGTCTTCCGTTGGCATGCCCTGGCGGGCGAATACGCGCCTCATGTATGGGGGACCACCCCTCGCGAATTCAGCCCTTGCGGCACCGTACTGGATACCGACCAGGTGCAACTGATGTCGCGTCTGGACCGTCACTTCCGATATTTCGCCGACGTGAAGCCCAGCATCGCAGAGGCGCTGCTGGCGCCTTTTCACGCGGGCGGCGAAGCAGTGGGCACCGTTTGGGTCATCTCCCACAACCAGAGCCGGCAGTTCGACCGGGAAGATGCCAGGGTGCTGACCACTCTGGGGGAATTCGCGGCGGCCGCCTATCAGACGTTGAACGGATTGACTGCCCTGAAGGGAATCATCGCCACCATCCGCGAGCCTTTGCTCGTGCTGGACGACACGTTCCGCATCAAAATGGCAAGCCGGTCGTTTTACGAGTCCTTTCGAGTGACTGCGGGCCTCACCGAAGGCCGTCTTCTTTACGAGGTTGGAAACGGGCAGTGGGATATCCCGGAGTTGCGTACGCTGCTCGAAGATGTGTTGTCTAAGGAAAGCCCGGTCGAGAATTTCGAGGTACGGCACGATTTTCCCGAGCTGGGGCCGCGGGCCATGTCGCTGAGCGCTCGCAGACTGAGGCACGAAGGCAACCCCGCCGCTCTCATCCTGCTGTCCATTGAGGATGTCACGGCCAGAAAGAAAATTGAAGAAGAACTATTGCGTTCGAATGAAGATGCGCAGCGTTTTGCTTACGTAGCCGCGCACGATCTACGTGCCCCGCTGAATTCGGCGATGATGCTGCTGCAAGTGCTGCGTCAGAAAACAGAAGACAAGCTGGCAAATGACGAAAGTCAGGTGTTGTCGCTGGCTACAGCCAACCTGCAGCGGCTACAGGCTTTGATGAGCGACATGCTGGCGTACGCCCAGGTGGGGGGAGCGGGAAAGAGGATCGCGGTATCTTTGCGGGAGCCTTTGGAAATGGCGCTGAGCAACCTTCAGAAAGACATTCAGGAAACGGGTGCCCAGGTGAATTTCCCTCTGCTACCCACCGTGCGGACGGATCGCCCCCAACTGACGCTGGTGTTTCAGAATCTGATAAGCAACGCCATCAAATTCCGTTCCAGCCAGCCGCCCCGTCTCCAGATCGGCATGAAAAAGGAGAAGCGGGAATGGGTTGTATCCATTGCCGATAACGGTCAAGGCTTCGACCCTCAATACGCCGAACAGATTTTCCTCCCGTTCAAACGTTTGCATGGTTCCGAAACGCCGGGCAGCGGCATTGGCCTGGCCACTTGCAAACGAATTGTTGAGCGGTTGGGCGGCCGCATCTGGGCGGAAGCGGAGCGCGGAAAAGGCGCAACGTTCTATTTCACCCTGCCCGCCAAATAAATCGGCAATAGCGGCGGGATCCACGATTATTAGTTGGGCTGCAAGGCTCGCCAAATAGTGAGTGGTTTTGATCACCGCGGCGCCGGAAACGCACTGGTACTGCATCATCCAGGAGCCGCTGGCCTTTCGCCTGCGCTGCCCGGCAGAAATAGCTGAGGACCGGAGTCGCGTATGCCACATTATTGTGATGAGGTAGGGCGATAAATACTAATTAAGACAAAATACACGGCTGAAACTGAACCGTGTTACGCTTTAAATAGCTATCCAGAAGCGACGCTCTTGCCACTTCTCCACAGCAGTAGAGAGGGGTGCAGCATGGCGCTGGCGCGTTGCCAAACCTGTGGAAGTCCGAGAGGACTGAAACATAACTATCCCCATCTTCATACCTCGGTGCAATCTCCGAGCGAAATCCTGTGCGGTTCGCCGAGTTGCGCCCGTCGGGCATCGATTTGGTTAACGGATGAAGAAGAGCGCCGGTATCTCAGTGGACAGCGGAGCTTTTCGCTTTCAAATCGCTCTGTGGAAATCAATTTGATATAGCACGCGGCACGGCCCTTCGTCCGGACAGCGTTTATTTGCGCGAGGCAGCCGCCGCGCGCCGCACCATTGCTGGAGGATTGTTCACCTGAGCCGGGATGGACTGCGAAAGTGCCTTTGGAGGGTGGGGGGCCAGCGTAACGACATTGCCCCAAAATTCGTAGCACGTCTCGATGAACCGGACGAACTCAACCAGTTCTCCGGGTTTCCGGATGAAACAGTTCCCGTTCAACGCATAGACGGCCCTCACGAACTTTGGATCGTCTGAGCCCGCCGCGACCACGATCGGTATGTGCATCAGTTGCGGTGTCGATTTGATGACTTTCAAGACTTTTAATCCTGAAACCCTGGGTTGTGACAGGTCTAAGAAGATCATATCTGGGAGCGGTACCTTGGCGTACCGGCCTTTCCTCAGGACATACGTCAGCGCCTCCTCGCCGTCAGAGACGCAATGCAAACCTTGGGTCAATCCGGCCGCTCTGAACGCTTCCATTGTCAGCATACTGTCCGCTGGATTGCTTTGCACCAGAAGGATGTTGATCTGCCTGGGCCGTTTGACCTCAGGCACATCGGAGGTTTTCGAAGCGTTGGGCATATTGTCGAATCTCCTTTCCATCAGAGAGAGACGGACCGATTTCATTCGGAGCGACCTCGACAGTCGGCTTGAAACCAAACCGCCAAGCCGCCGTCGGAAAAAGACCAATCCTTTCAAAGTATTGGGGATTCACTCACGCACAATCTGCTCAAAAGTGCTCACATTTTTCCAAAGCTAGGGTGAAAAACGGCGGGTTGCGACCTCACGTGGGTAGAACTTTTAGTCATGCAGGATCACGTTGAGCAGCGAGCTATGAACTTCCAGGCCCTCAGCGTGTTTGCCGTTGTACTGGATGAAGCCCATTTGGCGGAAGCGGTTCATGAAAAAACTGACTCGCGAACGCGTGGTGCCGACGATCTCCGCCAGCGTCTCCTGGCTGACTTTCGGAATCACCAGCGCGGGTTTGCCTTCCTGTCCGAAGTTGGCTAGCAACAGAAGTACTCGCGCCAGGCGCTTTTCGCTGGAGTTGAAGAGCTGATCCACCAGATCCTCTTCGATCCGAATGTTACGGGAGAGCATATGGTGGAGCAGCAACTCGGAAAAGGCCGGCTGCTCATGCAGCAGCCTGATGACGGCCGCTTTTTCCAGCCGCACGAGGCAGCACTCTGTTATGGTGGCAGCGCTGGCCATCCGCACAGACTGGCCGGCCCACCTTTCGTCCGCCAGTGAGCGGAGGTTCCGGGAGACGCCCACCCGCGATCCGATGATAGGTCTCGCGGCCAGGCAGCTTTCGCCAAAGAAATCGCCGGGGCCTAAGAGGGCAACCACAGCTTCCTTGCCTTGTTTGGAGATTACGGTAAGCTTGATCTTACCTTTCTGAATGTAGAAGATGGCGTCGGCGGGATCGCCTTGCAAGAAGATCGTGTCGTTTTTGGGGTAGTCGGCCAGCGTGCGACCCTTGCCCTCGCTGGCGAGAAAGCTTTTCGGATCGAAATCCGGCTTCTCGCTACTCTTCATGCTTGGCTTCATACGCGTAGCCGAACCTTTCAGTTCCTGAGACGGAAGTTGGTAACTTCGGTCCAGAGCCCCGCGGATTTCAACACAAAAACGGCAACGGCCACCACGACCACGATATTGAGAATTGTCTTGATGCTGGAGGCCATGGGGATGTACCGATTGATCAGCCACAACGCGACGCCGACCACAATCAAAACGAAAACCAAGTTGATTAAAGGCATTTCTGTTACTCCTCAACACTGGAAGAAGGCAATCCTGCGGCCCAAGCCGTAACTAGGTTAGTTTCCCTATTTCCCAAGCCAAGGTGATGAAAGCACGGAATAACGGACTGACCGCTAAACGTCGTGTGACCAAATGCGATCAATCATTTTGCTGTAATTTCGCGAATCGATGCTAGAATAGGCTGACCGCCAATCTTGGCTCTCCGCTGTTTTCGAGACCCTCAAGCGCTCGCCGCCTGTCTCTTAGACCTTACGGTTTCCTGGATCGACGGGGCGAAGGAGAACCGATGTACTCCGCAGCCTCGGAGCAAGAAACCAGTAGCTGGCTGGTGAAGGACGATGGGAAAGAACTGGAGCTGCTGCTGTGGGCCGTTCTTTCACACCAGTCCGAAGCTATTCTGATCGCGAACGACAATGGTGAATGCGTGGATGCCAGCGCCGGCGCAGGCAAACTGCTGGGGATTTCGATGAGGAAGATGATCGGTGCATCCATCGAGAATCTGCTTCAGCCCAACCAACTTCAACACCGAGCCGCGAAGGAAGTGCTGCCAGGGCGTCATCTCCTGGTGCTCAACGACGATTCCGGCCAGAAGAACGCGACCGCCGACGGCCAGGACTATGCTTTCCTGTCACTCGATTCCGGCGGCAGGATTATGGCCTGGCACCGGGGAGCCGAACGCATCTACGGCTACACCAGCGATGAAATCATCGGTCAACATGCGAACTGTCTTTATGTAGAAGACGGCGAGCCGCTCGCCGATAATAACGCTGGGAGCCATCTGGCAAGTGAGGCCTGGCATAAGAAGAAAGATGGATCCAGGTTCTGGGCCAATTCGTTAACTACGGCTCTCAGAAACCAGAACATGGAACTGGAAGGTTTCGCCCGGGTGGTGCGCGATTTTAGCCTGCGTCACAGGATCAAAGAAGCGGAGCCGGCCATTGCAGGAATCGTGTCCGGCGAGTTCGACCGCATCGTTGAGGCGAACGACGCATTTCTGGATATGCTCGGATACAGCCGCGATGAGTTCGCCAGTAGCGCGCTGCGGTGGGCGGATATCGTGGCGCCTGAATGCCTGCCTCTGCAGGAACATGCTCATGAAGAAAGCATGCTCTACGGCGCCTGCACGCCTTTTGAACTGAACTACATTCGTAAAGATGACAGCCGGGTGCGCGTTCAGATGGCGAGCGCGCTGCTGCCACCGTCTCCTTTTCGATGGATCGCTTTCGTGCAGGATCTTACTGAGCGGGATCGCGCTGAAAAGATCGCGGACCAGCCCGGCGCTTCGCACGAATTTGAAGAAATTGTCGGCACCAGCGCGGCGCTCAAGCGCGTCATGGGTCAGGTGGAAATCGTTGCGCCCACCGACGCCACGGTGCTGGTGCTGGGCGAAACAGGTACAGGCAAAGAACTGGTGGCGCGCGCCATTCACAGGACCAGCGGCCGGCGCAATCGTCCTTTTATCACGCTGAACTGCGCCGCGATCCCAACGGGGCTTCTCGAAAGCGAGCTGTTCGGCTACGAGCGGGGTGCATTCACCGGCGCATTGTCGCAGAAGATCGGCCGCTTTGAGAGAGCGCATCAGGGAACTCTGTTTTTGGACGAAGTGGGAGACATCCCCTTAGAGCTTCAGCCCAAGTTGTTGCGCGCTTTGCAGGAGAAGGAATTCGAGCGCCTGGGTGGTACACGCACTATTCCCATCGACGTCCGGCTGCTGGCGGCCACCAATCGCAATCTTACGCAGATGATGGGCGACAAGCTTTTTCGCAGCGATCTTTATTACCGCCTCAAGGTCTTTCCCATCAACATCCCGCCGTTGCGCGAGCATCGCGAAGACATCCCCGTACTGGTCAGGCACTTCACTCAGACCTACGCGGCCAAGATGAACAAACAGATCGATAAGATCCCATCGGAGACCATGCAGGCGCTGGTTGCCTGGCCTTGGCCTGGAAACGTGCGGGAGCTGGAGAATTTCATCGAAAGGTCGGTTATTCTTTCGCCCGGCTCCAATCTCCGCGCGCCCTTGGCCGAAATACGCGCCGATTCAGCGGAAGCCCCTGGTGGCGCAACGTTGGAGGATGTAGAGCGCGAACACATCATTCGAGTTCTCAAGGAATCGAATGGAGTGGTCAGCGCCGCCGCTAACCGCCTGGGGATACCTCGAACTACTTTAAACGCGATGATGCGCAAACTCGAGATCTCGCGCAAAGACCTTTAAGCCCACAATTTCGATTGGCTCGACACATGCTCTATAGCGCCGTAGAGGAGCTACGAGCATGAATTGGGATCAAATCGAAGGCAAGTGGAAACAGCTTACAGGAGCAGCGCGGGAACGCTGGGGCAAGCTCACCGACGACGATTGGCAAACCATCGGCGGTAAGAAGGACCAGTTAATCGGGCGGATTCAAGAGCGCTATGGAATCGCGACTGCCGAAGCCGAGAAACAGGCCAACGAATGGTCTCGCGCACTCGGTGAAGTTAGCGCAAATGATCAAGCCACTGCAAACAAGAACCTTGCCGGACGGCTGTAGCCGCTCGATGAAGAGAGGAAACAAATGAAATTCAACAAAGTAATCAGCCCGGCCGCTCTGTTCCTGCTGCTTGGAACGGGCGCGAGTGTATACGGACAGCACGAGGAAGAGAGCAAAGAGGCGAAGCCGGCCAGCAAGGCAGCCCCACAAGAGCGCGCACAGCCGAAGCCCCAGGCCCGACAGGCCAAACCGGCGGCACGACAGGCCAAACCGGCGGCACGACAGGCCAAGCCTGCGGCTGAGCCTGAGGAAAAGGCGCAAGCGCCGCAAAAAACCGCTGAGCCACGCGCACAGGCGGCGCCACGTGCCCAGCCGAAAGCGCAGGCAAAGAAGCCGCAGGCGCAGCAGCCCAAGCAACAGGCGCAGAAGGCGCAGCCAAAGTCCCAGCAACGACCAGCCGCTCAGGCCGCTCAACATTCACAACCGGCCCAGCAGGCCAAGCCTTCGGCAATGAAGGCTAACTATACGCCCCCGCTTCGGACCCGGCAACAGGCACAAACCTGGCAACAGAAGAGCGGCTGGCGTCAGGATGGCGCCTGGCAGGAGCACGCTTCCTGGCAACAGGACAGTTCCTCCAACTGGCAGTCCGATCATCGCACTTGGGCGCAGCGCGGCGGATACGGCGGATACTACATCCCGCAAGCCAGCTTCAGTCTCCATTTCGGCATCGGAAATTGGTTTCGCATCCAGAACCAACCGATCATCGTTGGTGGTTATCCCCGCTTCCAATACGGCGGTTATACGTTCATGATGGTTGACCCGTGGCCGTCCGATTGGGCGCAAAACTGGTACTCGGCCGACGACGTTTATGTCGGCTATGACAACGGGTATTACCTCTACAATCGCCAATATCCGGGTGAAGCGATTGCGATCAGCGTGGTTCTCTAGCAGCGGGAGGGGCCGCGGATTCACCGGGCTCCTGACCGTCCCGCGCCTGGTTTTGGCGCTACTGCTCTCGACGACTATTTCGTACGGCGGCGACCTTACGCATTACGGCTGCGCAGGAAATCCGGACGATACGCGACCGGTCAGTATCGCAGCTTCATCGGTTTTCAAGTGTCGCGGCCGCTCCTCGAGCGCGCTTTTCTGGAGACCTACGGCATTGAGATGAAGGATATTTTTGGAAACCTGACGCTCGCGCTTGGGTCTTACCGGTATAGCATCGGCTCCATCGTGCCCGGGATGACCCGCGTGGCCTGGAGCCTGAAGAGGACCCAACTCCAGAGAGAGATCCCGGGAATTACACGTAAGAAGTTTCTCTACAATCTTTCCCGGTCGAGCTATGAAAAGAATTGGGGAACGGAGTACCGTAAACCCGGCTTTGGCACCCGGTTCGTGACGTTCCTGGTGGAGATCATTCCGAAGGTGGGGCCATTCAAAGCGCTGAAGGTCAGAATGCCCACGCCGGAAGTAGAAAAAATGTTCATGGCTAGTTTCAACGCGACCATCGTAAGCTGCCGAGCCTTGCTTGCAAACGTAGACGCGGACCATTTCGAGCTCGCGAACGAGAATCTGGATTTGGGAGAACCGCCGTTGGCCGGCCAATATAAGGGAGCTGACGAAGCCTACGCCAAATTGGTGGGACAGCTGGCGGACAAGCAGTTTGCCGGTGTCTCTGGGGATCTTCGCCAGAACATTCTGGCCTACTATGACGGCTCGAAACCATCCGCTCCCGCCAATCCGACAGAGAAAGAGAAAGCCGAATCGGCGAAGTTGCTGCAGGAGTTGGATCAGCTGAAAGCAGTCCCTGAAGTTGTTCCGGTGGCGAGAGACTCAAAAGTTCACTAGAAAGGAAGGAATACGATGCTGATACTCATCATCATTTTGGTGCTGCTCTTTGCGGGAGGTGGAGGATATTACGGCCATAGCCGCTGGGGGCCGGGCGGAGGCGCCGGCATAGGATTGGGGACCGTCGTGGTGATTCTTCTCATCGCCTATCTGCTGGGCGGGTTTCGCTAACCGTCGCGGGCCTGGACCAGCATCTGGCCTAGGCCCATTTCGGAATTATGCGATCCTGCGTCCTTGAATTAAGCGGATCACCAGAATCGCCAATGCAACGAACAGCAAAATGTGAATGAACCCTCCGAACGTATACGCAGTGACCAGCCCTAGCGCCCATAGCACCAACAGGATGACGAAAATTGTCCAAAGCATCTTTTTGTACTCCTTCGGTGACCAAGTAAGCAATAACCGCTCCAAATGGAATCTGCCAGCGTGGCCTCCAACCACTAGGCCCTGGACTAACTCCACAGCCTACCCGGCAGAATGGTTGACCACACTTGGTCAAGTGACGACATATGGTTAGCCCTTCCGCGATTCATTGGCGGCGCGAGGTTGACGCAGCGAACAACCGCAACGATCCGCTGCCAGGGCGGCGTTCGGTAGCGATCGTGCATATCTTAACCGTGGCAAAGAGGATCGAGGTTCAGAAAAATGCAGTTCACAAGTTTATTCCTGACGGCTGTGCGGACTCAGATGGAAATGAAGCCGACGGCTCTCTGTCAAGTGACGCCGGTCGACTGGCTAAAGGCTATTTCCCAGATTCGATACAGGCAAGTTCGATACAAGCAGGCCTGGTCGTTGTTGGGGCTCTTGATGACGCCTGTCGCGGTCGCGGCTGCGGCGCTGGCCGCATGGCGGTTCGGCGTCGACGCCCGTTGGACTAGCGCATTCTTCATCGGCAGCGGCTTTTTGTCTCATTGGCAGGTCTGGTGCGCATTCGCAATCAGTGCTGAAGCCAGCGCCTATGTCCTGCGTCCGGTCTCTCCGCGCTGGGTACGCACGGCGTCATGAAGAACGAGCAACGGCTGCTATTCTGGCGCTTTATCGGTTCTGTTGCCGCAATCGCCGTCACTGTCGGCGTGGCAGTCCTACTGGCTCGTTGGACGGGGCCGCTCGGTTGATGAGAGGAGACGGAATGCTGATTCGGGTCGGCTATGAGCTGGTGTTCAACTGCGTTCAGGAGACGCCTATGATCCTCATGGTCAACATCCATTACTCGCGCGCGTCGGACATCATTACTCCCGACCTGCTCACCACTGACCCTCACACGCGTGTCACGGCGTATCGCGATGGCTTCGGCAACTGGTGCAGCCGTCTAGTCGCACCCATCGGGAGAATCCGGCTGAGAGGCGTGGGCGTGGTTCGGGACACGGCCATGCCCGATGTGTCGGCGCCCAATGCGCAGCAGCACGCTCTCCAAGACCTGCCGGAAGACACGCTGGTATTTCTGTTGGGTAGCCGGTATTGCGAGACAGATCTGTTATCGGACGCCGCCTGGTCGCGCTTCGGACAGTCGGCGCCAGGATGGCCGCGGGTCCAGGCCATCTGCGATTTCGTCCACAACCACATCACGTTCAACTATCAGAACGCCCGCTCCACGCGAACCGCCTGGGAGGCGTTTAACGAACGCACGGGAGTCTGCCGGGATTACGCGCATTTGGCCATCGCACTCTGCCGATGCATGAACATTCCCGCGCGCTATTGCACCGGTTACCTGGGCGACATCGGGATGCCGCCGCCCTATGGCGTGATGGACTTCGCGGCGTGGTTCGAAGTTTATCTGGATGGCGGCTGGCACACCTTCGATGCGCGCAACAACGTGCCCAGAATTGGCCGAGTGCTCATCGCACGAGGGCGCGATGCTGCGGACGTCGCCATTACCACCACCTTCGGCCCGAATACTCTGGAAAGCTTTCAAGTCTGGACCGACGAAATCGCGGAAAGCGTGCCACAGCTTCGTTAATCCGCGAAGCCATACTTGAGATGCACCTCCTCACCGTCCGGCATATCACCACCTATCGTTACTCGGAACCCATCGAGCTGGGCGAACATCGCATGATGTTCCGGCCCAGGGAGAGTCACGACTTGAGGCTTCTCAAGACGCGACTCGAAATCACGCCCAAGCCCGCCCATCTGCGCTTCCTCCACGATGTGTTCGACAACTCCGTCGGTGTCGCTACTTTCGAAGGCTCCACGGCCGAGCTCCGCTTTGAAAGCATCGTTACGCTGGAGCATTTTGAAACCGCGCTGCCCGATTATCCTCTGGAGAAGTTCGCGGAGCGTTATCCGTTCAGCTACTCCGAAGAAGAGCTTCCCAACCTGAGCCGCGCGTTAGTACACCACTATCCGAGCGAGGACGTGAAGCACTGGGTAAAACTCTTCCTGGACTCATCCGGGGCCACCGGAACCATGAGCCTGCTGCGCAGAATGACTCTCGCCATCAAACAAGATTTTGCGTACACCAGGCGCAGCGAGAAGGGCGTGCAGAACCCCACTGTGACTCTGGAAACTCGCCGCGGCAGTTGCCGTGATTTCGCTGTGCTTATGATGGAGGCAGCGCGTTCCCTGGGTTTGGCCGCTCGCTTCGTCAGCGGATACATCTTCGTTCCCGGCGCGGATGACACGGGCACGGTGGGAGGCGGCGCTACGCACGCTTGGATGCAGGTCTATCTTCCAGGTGCCGGGTGGGTCGATTTCGACCCCACCAACAGCATCATCGGCAATCGCAATCTGATCCGGGTAGCCGTGGCCTGGGATCACAAACAGGTTCTTCCGTTGTGGGGCACCTTCCTCGGAAAGGCTTCGTCCTTCCTGGGCATGGATGTCACGGTGAGCGTGACCGAAGACGCTTCGGACGTCGACGAGAACGGGGAGCCGGTTGGCAAAGGAATATCTGATGCAACAAACTTCTAAAGTTCGCAAAATTGCTTTCGTTGGCGACCACCTGCCGCGCAAATGCGGCATCGCCACATTTACAACCGACGTGCTGGCCGCGGTCCAGGCCGCGCATCCTCAAAGTGACTGTTTCGCGGTATCGGTGAACGATATCAAGGGCGGCTACGAATACCCGGAGGTGGTTCACTTCGAAATTGAGGAGCAGGACTTGTCGTCCTATATCCGGGCGGCGGATTTCCTCAACATCAGCAACGTAGACATGGTCTGCCTGCAGCACGAGTTTGGCATTTTCGGCGGACCAGCCGGCAGCCACATCCTGGCGTTCCTGCGCGAATTGCGAATGCCAGTGGTCACCACACTTCACACCGTTTTGCTCGAACCAAGGACAGACCAGCGGCGCGTCATGCAGGAGTTAATCTCGCTCTCCACGCGCCTGGTGGTGATGACCGAGCGCGGGCGGCAGATGCTGCAGGACGTTTATCACGCGCCGGCGGCCAAGATCGATCTGATCGCACACGGCATTCCCGACGTGGGGTTCGTCGATCCCACTTACTTCAAGGATCAATTCGGCGTGGAAGGCAAGGTGGTGCTGCTCACTTTTGGTCTGCTTTCCCCGAACAAGGGCATCGAGTACGTACTCAACGCGCTGCCTGAAATCGTGGCCGAGTTCCCCGAAGTTGTTTACGTCGTCCTGGGCGCCACCCATCCCAACGAATTGCGGGAGCATGGCGAAGCCTACCGGGTGAGCCTGGAAATGCTGGCCAAGAAGAACAAGGTGGAGAAGAATGTCATCTTCTATAACGATTTCGTGGAGCTGGAGAACCTCAAGGAGTTCATCGGAGCGGCGGACCTTTATATAACGCCCTATCTCAATGAAGCGCAGATCACCTCCGGAACGCTGGCCTACACGTTCGGAGCAGGCAAGGCCGTGGTATCGACGCCCTATTGGCACGCGGCGGAACTGTTAGCGGACGATCGCGGAGTCCTGGTTCCCTTCGCTGACGCTCCAGCGATCGCGCGGGAAGTGATTGGCTTGTTGCGGGACGACACGCGGCGGCATGCCATGCGTAAGAACGCCTACCGCATGGGGCGTGAGATGATCTGGAGCAACGTCGCACAACTCTACATGCGTTCGTTTGAGTTGTCACGGTTGCAAGGAGCCGCGCTCTCTCGAAAGTCGCTCGTCACCAAGACGCTGGACCAAAGGCCGCGGGAATTGCCGGAATTGAAGTTGGATCATCTTTCGCGGATGACGGACTCCACGGGGGTGTTCCAACATGCCATCTTCGGAGTGCCGAACTTCTCCGAGGGCTATTGCACCGACGATAATGCGCGCGCGTTCATCCTGGCCGTTTTGCTGGACGAATTAGGAGAAGAGCCGGACCGGCTGCGTGCGATGTCCACTACCTGCGCAGCTTTTCTTCATCACGCCTTCGATGCCCAAACCAAGCGCTTCCATAATCACATGAGTTTCGACCGGCGCTGGCTAGACCCGCAGGGCTCGGAAGACTGCCAGGGCCGCGCGCTTTGGGCCCTGGGCGTAGGCGTGGGGCGGTCGCCATTTCGCAGCTTCCAGATGATGGCCGGACAGTTGTTCGCGCAGGCCTTGCCGGCGTTAGCCGAGTTCACCTCGCCCAGAGCCTGGGCCTTCGGCTTGATCGGTATCCACGAATACCTAGGACGATTGAGCGGCGACAGCTTCGTCAATCAGACCCGCGATAAGCTCACGTTGCGGCTCATGGAGCTGCTCGGAAGGAACGCCAGGCCCGACTGGTGCTGGTTTGAAGAAGAGCTGTCCTATGACAACGCGAAACTTTCCCAGGCTTTGATACTGAGTGGACACGCCACCGGCAACGCGCTGGTATTGGAGCGAGGCTTGCACACCTTGCGCTGGCTGAACGATCTGCAAATCTCCGAGAAAGGTCACTTCCGGCCCATCGGCAGCAATGGGTTCTATCGTCGCGGCGGAGTGCGGGCGCATTTTGACCAGCAGCCTATTGAGGCCCAAGCCATGGTTTCCGCCTGCCTGGAGGCGTATCGCGCGACGTCCGACGTGTGGTGGTACGAACAGGCCCAACGTGCCTTCGACTGGTTCCTTGGCTGGAACGATCTCGGCCTGGAACTTTATTCTCCCGAGAGCGGCGGTTGCGGCGACGGCCTGCACGTGGATCGTGTCAACGGGAATCAGGGGGCGGAATCTACACTGGCTTTCCTACTATCGCTGGCTGAGATGCGGCTGGCGCAAAATATGCTGACCAGTTTCAAAGAACCCATTGCCGCCGGTGCCTGATGGAAGTTCAATCCATTCACGTTCACCGCACCGGCATCATCATCGAGCCGGACCTGGCGCGCGTGTTGCTGCGGCCCTTCACTCCCGGAGACTCGCAACGGATCGCCCGGATCATCGAACGGATAGTGTCGCTTACCGAAGATCAGGTGGGCCTTCTTCTGGCCGAGGTTTCAATAGAATTTTCCGAGCGGCATCAGCATATCCGAAAACTGTTTCTGGAGCGCTTCGAACAAGTTCGCGAGCTGTTGCCGGCGGACGCGGAACTTTCTGAGCAAAGGCGGCTGTTGATCGGCTCCTATTTCCTGGCCGAATACTCTTTGGAAGCCGCGGCGCTGTTCAACCCATCCATGGTCCCGCACCCCGATCAAAGCGGCCTGCCAGTTGGCGCTCTCAGGTTCATTCTCAGCCTGCGCGCCACCGGCGAAGGACACATCTCATCCATCACATTTCGAACCGGGATAATCCATCCGGACCATCGGATCGAGGTATGCAAACCCAGCGGCTTTTTGACTGAGCCGCGCCAGATCCCAAACCCGGTCTACGAGAAGGGACTGTTCGGACGGAAGCTGGTGGAATTGGGGTTGAAGGGCGAATTCGCGCAACGGGTGATGAACAAAGTAAACGAATCGTTCACGCTGGAGGAGCTTCGCGGCGCTCTCCAAACCGAACAGTTCCGCATGCCGGATGGAATGGGGCCGGAAGATCAAAACGCGGCGCAAGGAATCTGGATGCTGGCCCGATCCAACTACGAGGTCCAGTTTCAGCCGGAACAGGATTTGTCGGAGCGCATCATCTTCCCGGCCACGCCATCTCAGCGCAATGGCATCGAAGACGCACGCTTCGTTCGTTTTCATAGCGAGGACGAAACTTATCGATACTACGCGACGTTCACGGCTTACGACGGCCGGGTGGTCATGCCGGAACTGGTAGAGACATCCAACTTCCTTTTGTTTCGCTTTATCACGCTGAATGGCCCGGCCGCCCAGAACAAAGGCATGGCGCTGTTTCCGCGAAAGATCAACGGCCTCTATGCCATGCTCTCGCGCCAGGACAACGAAAACATCTATCTGATGTTTTCCGACAATGTGCACTTTTGGAATAAACGCCAGGTGCTGCTCAAGCCCGAATTTCCGTGGGAGCTGGTGCAACTCGGGAATTGCGGATCGCCCATCGAAACCGATGCCGGCTGGCTGGTGCTGAGCCACGGGGTCGGCCCTATGCGCAAGTATTGTATCGGCGCATTTTTGTTGGATCGCGATGACCCGGGCAAAGTGATCGGGCGCTTGCGTGAGCCCCTGCTGAAGCCCAACGAAAACGAGCGGGAAGGCTACGTCCCGAACGTCGTTTATACCTGCGGCGCGCTGGTTCATCGTGGCGTGTTGATCATCCCCTACGGCCTGGCCGATCATGCCACCGGTTTCGCGACCGTTGCTGTGGAAGAGGTGCTGGCGGCCATGCAATCTCAATGACCGTTAAGCGCGTAGCCATTCTGTCGCCGGTAGCGTGGCGAACCCCTCCCCGGCAATACGGCGCCTGGGAGACTGTGGCGAGCAATATCACCGAAGGTCTGGCGGCCCGCGGCTGGGACGTCACTCTGTTCGCCACCAAGGATTCCGTGACGCAGGGTCGCTTGCACGCTGTCATCGAGCAGGGCTACGAAGAGGATCGTAAGGTCGATCCCAAGGTCGCGGAATATCTTCACATCTCGGAAATGTTCGAACACGCCGGTGAGTTCGATCTCATCCATAGCCATTACGACTTCATGGCGCTGACCTACAGCCGTCTGGTGAAGACCCCGGTCCTCACGACCATCCATGGTTTCTCGTCGCCCAAAATCATGCCGGTCTATCGCAAGTATCGTAACGGGTACTTTGTTTCGATCAGCGACTCTGATCGCGCGCCGGGATTGAACTACCTGGCCACCGTGTACAACGGCATTGATGTTTCGTTGTATCCGCTTCAGGAAACGCCCGGCGAAGAGCTGATCTTCCTCGGGCGAATTCATCCCGACAAAGGTGTCCATTTGGCCATCACGGTTGCCCGGCTGAGTGGCCTGCCATTGCTCATCGCGGGAATCATTCAAGACCAGGAATATTTCAAGACGCAGGTGGAACCTTATCTGGACCATCGCGAGATCCGCTACATCGGGCCAGTGGACGTGGCGGGTAAGAACGAATTGTTCTCGCGGGCCCTGGCGTTACTGCATCTGAATACGATCCCGGAACGATTTGGCCTTGTTTTAGCGGAAGCCAATGCCGCGGGCGTGCCTGTCATCGCGATGGATCTGGGTTCCTGCCGCGAAGTGATCGAAGATGGACGGACGGGATTTCTCGTCCATGGTGTGAATGAAGCCGTAGAGACATTGAAGCGCGTCGACACCATCGATCGCGCGGCGTGCCGCCGGCGTGTCGAGCAGTGCTTTTCCATCGAAACAATGGTGAAAGCGTACGAGCGAGTCTACTGCACGATCTTCGATCTCGAAGCGAAAGGGCGGGGGTAATGAGAGACATCGTCAGACGATACGGCCAGAATCCGATCCTCACCAAAGCACAGATTCCTTACCCCGTGGAAACGGTTCACAACGCAGCCGTGGTGAAGGTTCACGACAAATACATCATGCTGTTCCGATCCCATCTGCGGACTGGAAGGTCCATCCTTGGATTGGCGCGCAGCCATGATGGATTTCGCTTCACCGCCGATCCGGCGCCTTTTCTGGTGCCCGAGCGAGAAGGTCCTTTTGCCGCGTATGAGGAATTCGGCGTCGAAGACCCGCGTATAACGGAAATTGACGGCGAATACCTGATCACCTACAGCGCCTATTCCCGGAACGGAGTGCGGATCGCGCTGGCCAAAACGAAGGACTTCAGCCATGTGGAAAAAGTCTGCCTGATCACGGAAGCAGACTATCGGAACGTGGTGATCTTTCCGGAGAAGTTTGACGGGCTGTATGCCCGGCTGGACCGGCCGCATTCTGAGATCGCGCCTTGGTCCATCTGGATCTCGTATTCTCCCGACCTACGTTTTTGGGGCGATTCCCAGTTGATCATGCGGCCGGAGCCTTATCACTGGGACGAAATGAAGATCGGCCCGGGCGCGCCGCCCATCAAAACCGAGCAGGGATGGCTTTCCATTTATCACGGAGTTTTTCAAACCATGGACGGATCCATTTATCGTCTGGGCGTTGCCCTTCACGACTTGCACGACCCGGCCAAGATCATTGGCGTGGGCGACTCGTGGATTCTGCAACCAGAAGATCCGTGGGAAGTCACGGGATATGTCCACAACGTCGTATTTACCTGCGGCGCCGTCCCGGAACCGGATGGAACGGTGAAGATTTATTGGGGCGGCGCGGACTCTGTCATGTGCGCTGGAGAAGCCAAAATCGCCGATCTGGTCGCGTTGTGCATGGAGCATGGCAGACCGGCAAAGTAGGCAGCGACCACATACGGTCAACTAACCACATAAGGTCACCGCCGCTCGCTGGAATTAAGCCAGCAACGCGGCGGTTAGAAGTTAAAATTAGTTGCGGCTCGCCGAATCCCGATTCAAGGCTCCTTCGAACTTTCCTGCAACTGCCGGAGTTTTGAAGTCGCCCGTCAGAATTTCGCGGTTCGTTGTGTGGTGGTGGTAGAGTTCCCGATTGGTGTCGTTGTCCGGCCGAAGCGTTGCGCCCGTAAGCGAAATGCCTGCGAACAGCCCGTGCGAGCGGGAATAGGACAGGATTTCTGCTTGCAGCTCAACCTCTGTCTGAGCGGTAGCGGAACGGCCAATCGGGCCGGCTGCAACCGTTGCATCTCCACCCAGCGTGAACTTGTCGGATAACAGGTGCTTCATTCCGTGGTCGTTCATCACCAGCATCACAACGTCTGTGTCTGAAGCACCAATCTGGAACCCGAAGCTACCGCCCTCCGAACGCATTGCGGCGGGTGCGCTCCAGCCCGCGCCGCTGTGCCGGCGGCACACCGCGAACCCGCGGCCGTACTCGGCGCCAAAGATAAATCCAGCTTTCTTCATGCCCGGTATCACAATGACGCAATGCGCCTTATCGATCAGATCCTGGGGGATACCATTGTCGGCGGCCCTCATCATATCGGTCAGCGTGTCAGCCGAAGCGTCCAGCCTGTCGTCGACCTTGATTGCTCTGTCCGCTCCAAACGCCGCGGTACTCAGGGACCCGGCAATCGCCAGAGCCCAGACATAGTGCTTCACATTTGTTCTCATAATCGTTGATTCCTCATCTTTCGTATTGCAGTCAGGATTCCGTTTGCCTGGCCACTATCGCCTTGAACCTGGCGCTGAAACGGACTCGCGGCAGTCTTGGAAGAGGCACGCCGGTGGCCGTTGGGGCTGTGCGCAAGTCGTTCCCCGCGAACTGTTGGCCGATAGCCCAACCACTCATTTGAGGACTATGCGAATTTCAACCTGCGCGCATTCGAATTGATACTGCCGTGGGGTCGGGCAAAACCGGCCAATGAGGGTCAGGTGGCAAGTATCGGCGCACACGGCTGTTCGTGTTGACGCTGTCGGGTTTTAGGGCAGGATTAGAGATTCGTGCTGGAAGCGAAGATGTTGATTCAAAAAGTGAAGTTGGTACGCCCGGTAAGATTCGAACTTACGACCTTTTGCTCCGGAGGCAAACGCTCTATCCAGACTGAGCTACGGGCGCCCTGTCGCTATTATAACCACCGCGCGCTGTCAGCTAGCAATGCACAGCAGGCCAAGACGAAACTTGCGCGCTTTAGTTGGACGCCACGTGGTGCGTACTCACTGCCGTGGTGTGATGGTGCTCAGCCGTGGCGGGCTCCTTCAACAACGTCTCAATCATGTTGCGCCAGTAGCCCTCACTGTAAAGTTGCGGGTCACCGTCGGTCGGCTGGGTCTGCGATCGAATGTTCCCTTTGCGATCGATCCACACGATCTGCGGCACTGAATAGCGCTGCATTACGTTGAAGCCTAGATACGCCATTACTTCTTCCGGCGTGCTGAATCCCACCGGGTAGCCGATGTTGTAGTTCTTCACAAAATCCGGTACCAGCATGTTTGCCATGGTGTTGAAGGCCGCATCCACGGGTTGAAAGCCACGCGCTCCATACTCGTGGTAAAGTTCCGTGAAAACCTGGGATGTGTGCTGGCAATGCGGGCAAGTGGTGTGGACCATCAACAGCGCCACAACTTTGCCCTTCAAGCTACTCAGCAGCATCTGATGGCCATCGTTGAACTTGATGACAAACTCAGGCGATTTCCGCAGCACCGGGGGCGCTTCTGTTTTCGGGGCGTCCGCTTTGGGGGTCGCCGCATTCAATCCGATCCCAGAGATTAGCAAGAAGGCTGCATAGGCCAAACGCATCCAAGAACTCCTTTACTTCTAGTTTACGCCCAGATTATATCGCAGTGAGGCAAGGGCATGGAAGCGGGCTGCGTACCGACCTCCCGGTACATCGCTCCCCGACGTATGCAGGTCACGCTTCATCCACAAAAACTCCGTCTCGCGCTATCTGCCGGATTCTCGAAGGCTTCGAGCGCGGGGCCGCTCAACTCCTCCGGTATCCGGACGCCAAGGCTCACGTGTGCGGTGTAGACTCAGGCAGAATTTCATCGCCGAGTGAGGAATGCCGGAAACCTATCCTGAAGTTAGTTTTCCCCGACCTGGCCCCGGCTGGCTGGCTGCGCCGGACGAACGCACACCTGGTTTTTTCCCGGCTTTTGCCCGCGTTTCGTTGGCTATACAGACCCTCCTACGGGAGCGCGTGCCCGCACACTATTTCGTCGATACGCAAGCCTTCGAAAACCTCAAGACTGCCTATCCGATGCTGGTCTATCGAGCCAGCCGGCCGTTCCGGGGTAAGATGCGCACGGAGTTAACCTACGACGTCCTGCATCCCCGAACGCTGGCCACTTTCTTCCGGACCGTGCGGCCGGCCCTCGGCGAAGTATTGGAAACTGTAAAGGCCAGGTTGATTGCCGAAGGCTTCCCGGGATTGGCCCCGAATTACGAGCCAAGCCGCGCCAACGCGATCCTGGAATCCGTGCAGCGATTAAGCAAAAGCCGCAAGTGCCTCTATGTACTGATTCGCGCCGAGAGCGTGTTGATAACGACGCTGATTGATTTAGC
This sequence comes from Bryobacterales bacterium, assembly GCA_963725455.1. Lineage (GTDB taxonomy): Bacteria > Acidobacteriota > Terriglobia > Bryobacterales > Bryobacteraceae > Palsa-89. The sequence continues at coordinate 6,021 of CAVRZH010000193.1, read as the reverse complement.
CGGCTTGGGAAACCTTCCGGTAAAACAACAGGCTCGCCGGATGGCGTCGTTTGAAAAGAAGTGGAGGTATCAATTGCGCCGGATGTATCCCGGCACGGACTTTACCTGGCTGGCGCCCGAGCTTCTGGAAGTGGCTACCATGGCATTGGCGCAGGTTGACGCGCCGTCAGGGAATTCGCAGTCAGGTGACGCCACGCGGTCAGATGATGCGGCGCTTGCCGAGCCGCAACCGTGAACCGGTTATCTATTCGATAAAGCCCAAGCCGTGCAGCAAAGCCGACGGCTGGCCGTCGGTCTCAAAAGTGCCCACGTCGACAGTAGCTTTCTGGTGGCCGCGCACCAATGCGACGCCGTAAGGCGCGGTAGTGAACTTGAAGGTCTTTTCCAACAGCGCCAGATCGTTCGACGTTCCCGCTTTCAGGCCGGTGTCATGCAGAAAAGAAGCGGCAAATTGCGGCGTGTCGATCGGAATGGCCACCACGCTGGTCTCCTTCCAATTCAGCTTGGCCATTTTTCGGGCCGCAGCCTCGCAATGGGTGCAGGTGGGATCGTAGAAAAACAGGAACGTGTTGCCTTGTTGCAGGGAAAATGGCTTGCCATCCACGGTGATGGACGGCGGAGCCTTCAGACCGGACTCCCGGGCAGAATTCACGCCAAAAGAAGCCCCCGCGAACACCACCACCGCGCCCAGTATCACCAGCGCCGCGCGCAGATTCTCGGAGTTCCGCGCCCACATCCCCGCCACAACGGCCATCAGAAACATGCCGCCGTCTTCGAAGAAAAAGGCCGGCCCAACCGCGCGCTTCACTAGCGGGAAACAAGTGCAATCCTTGCCGACCAGCGCGCTATAATTCGCTCCAATGTAAACCAGGAAGACCACCAGCAGTAAACCGATCAGCCAAGCCCCCCAGCGCCGGAATCTAGGCACCAGGATGAGCACCGCGCCCAGCATTTCCCCTACACCCAGGGCCAACGTGCCAGGTAGCGTGAGTGGCCCAGGAACGCGGAATTCGGCCAGGGCCTGGGACCATGCGAACGGATCGGTCAGCTTCCACGCTCCCGAGACGAAGAACAGAATCGCGAGAAGCACGGCGCAAACCCCGCCGATGACCTTTTTCCAGGCGGGCAAATCAAGGCTCGCGAGGTCCATCCCTAGGTGGGCTGGGTTCGCTGTGGTGTCAGACATATATGCTCCATTTTACCGGATCTGGCCGGACGTTAGACTGCCCCGTCGGCCGCGAAAAACTCCCGGGCAGTCTGCAGGGTCCGGGCGATATCCTGCTCGCTGTGCGCCGCGGAAATGAACCCAGCCTCGAATTGCGAGGGCGCCAGATAGGTTCCCCGCTCCAGCATCCAGTGGAAGAACCTCCCGAAACGGCCCGTATCGGCGCCTTTGGCCGACTCCCAGTCCGTCACTGGGGAGGGCGTAAAGAAAAACGTAAACATGCTTCCGACGCGATTGACGGTAATCCCTGCTGGGACGTTCGCCGTAAGCTGAGCCGCGCGCTTTTCGACAGTTTCGTAAACCTCCGGATGGGACTTCAGATACCGCAGCATGGCGATTCCCGCGCTCACCGCCATCGGATTCCCGGAAAGAGTCCCGGCCTGATAGATGGGACCCGTGGGAGCCACTTTGCTCATGATATCGGCGCGGCCGCCATAAGCAGCCAGCGGCATTCCGCCACCCACGATCTTCCCGAGCGTCGTCAGATCGGGCCGGATGCCAAAGCGTTCCTGCGCGCCACCCAACGCCAGCCGGAAGCCAGTCATCACTTCGTCGAAGATCAACAGCGCTCCGAACCGGGCAGTAATCTCGCGCAGAGCTTCCAGAAATCCCTCGCGCGGAGGCACGCAGCCCATGTTGCCGACCACCGGTTCAACGATGATGGCCGCGATTTTCTCGCCGTGTTCGGCGAAAGCTTTCTCCACGGCCTCGATCGAATTGAACGGCAGCGCGATGGTGGTTCGAGCGAACGCTTCCGGCACGCCCGCCGTATCCGCGATTCCGAGCGTCGCCATACCGGACCCGGCCTTCACCAGCAGCGAGTCCACGTGCCCGTGATAGCAGCCTTCGAATTTGATGATCAGGTCGCGCCCCGTGAATCCTCGCGCAACCCGCAGCGCGCTCATGGTGGCTTCGGTGCCCGAACTTACCAGCCGCACCATCTCAATGGACGGCACGCATTCGCGAATCAGCTCGGCCAGTTCCACTTCCCGTTCGGTAGGCGCGCCGAAACTGGTGCCGATCGCAAGAACCTCGCGCAGCGCGTCCATCACGGGCGGAAAACAATGTCCCAGAATCAACGGTCCCCAGGAGCCGACATAGTCGATGTATTCGTTCCCGTCCACGTCAAAGATGTGGGATCCCTCGCCGCGTGCGATGAAGGGAGGCGTCCCACCGACGCCGCGAAAAGCGCGCACGGGGGAATTCACGCCGCCCGGAATCAGCTTCTGGGCGCAGGCAAATAATTCTTCAGATCGCGAATGCTTCATTTCAGATCAAATCGAAGCCCGACTCCGTCACGGTCGCGGCTCGGCTACCGATACTGGGCCGCGCGCGTGAGCAAGCGGTGTTCATGTCTCTTCCGGAATCACCCGCTGCAAAAAAACGTTCATCAGCACTTCCTGCAGCGTGCCGTTCAAATTGCGGAATAGCCGGCTCTTCAGGCCCAGATAAGGCTGCGTCCCGGCAAACAGATCCTGGATCAAAACGCGGAAGCGCGGGCTGCGCCGGATGAAATCCACCATGCGCGAGGGAACCGCGCTAAACAGGAAACGCCCCAGGAAAACGCGCTTGGCGAGCGTCGCCCCAAATTCTAAGTCGGCCATGAAATCGCGCCGCAGCATGGCGCGATAAGCTTGCGCGCGCTCGGCCAGAGATTGCGAGTCGTTCAAGATCACTTCGCTCGCCAGATCGCCCGACCGCATGGCATAGTACAAACCTTCGCCGGTGATCGGGTCCACCAGCCCTCCGGCGTCGCCCACCGCCAGCCAGCCTTCGCCCGCCAGCCGATTATTTTTCCAACCGGAGTGCTCGAGCGACGGAAGCATGTGGCCGTAGAAGGACGCACCCTTGTAGGAAATGCCCTTCCGGGTCATGTATTGCTCCAGCCGCGCGCGCAGCGCCTGGGCCGGCTCGCCTTTGCCGCAGATTCCCACCGAAAGATGCCCACAGCGTGGGAAAACCCAGATGTAGCCTTCCAGGTTCGGCAGGAACTGGATGTCGATGTGGTCCTGTGCGGAAGGCACGTAATAACCGAGCGCGTACATGGTGTCGGCAGCGGTCCATTCTGTTCCCACATTGCGCAGCGAATTGCGCGCCCCGGTCGCCACGATGCAGAAATCCGCCTCCAGCGTCCCTTGCCGCGTCTTCAGACGCCATCCCCGGCCCCCGCGTTCCAGGCCCAGCACGCGCGTCTTCTCCAGTTGCGCGCCGGCCTGCTCGGCGCGGTCCAGCAGCATGCGATTCAAATCCATTCGCGAATAGATCAACAACGGACTGCTTAGATCCATCTGAACAGCCCCAGCCGGGTGCGCGGCCAGGCAAGTCTGATGGATGATCTTTTTCGGTACGTTGTTTTCGATTAAGAACGGATATCGCGAGTAGGCTTTGTAGGTCAGCCCTCCGCCACACGGTTTTTCCCAAGCCAGCTTCTCGTCGATGACAACCGTTTCCAGGCCCGCCCGCGCCAACCGCTCCGCTGCGAAAGCTCCCGCCGGACCGCCACCGAGGACGGCAACTCGTTTCATTTGCGTAGTCTCATTTTTGCTGACTGGTTGAATCAGAGCCGACGGCGGGATGTCCAGGCGGCAAAGCGGTTGATCCCGCTCCGCCGGAACCGGGAATGCGAGGCATTCCGTCCAGTGCTCCAGGAGGCGCCCCGGAAGACGCTCCGTGCCCAGGCGCGACACTTTCACCGTGCGCGGCATTCGCTCCCGCCCGCCCCTTCACCACCCACTGACCGTCCTTGCGCTCCAGCACATACTGCATGGTCATTCCAGCCGCGGGTGAGGTGTTTCCCTTAGCCTGAAAGTGAACTTGCGCGGTGGCTTCGTCGTCCTTAAAAGCGACCGAATTGACGCTGACATCCATCGCAAGCAAATCCGAGCGCTTCGACAAGTAGCTCATCACGCCCTGCCGGACGGCGTCAGTGTTCTGGATATCCTTCTTGCAGCCCGCAAGCAGGAAAATGCTCGCGGCAATGGCCGCGACGAGGGTGGGACGAATCACATATCGATTATAGCGGCAGAGCCGGCAATCGGGTCAGACACATGGGTGTGCCGCACTAACGCTGAGCCGAAAGATTTTTGGCCCGCCGGAACCCGATGCGGTACACTAACCCTGTAACGATTGTTCTTTCCCCGCCAATCCAAGTCGAGGGAGTTCCCGAGCCTGATCGGTTCACGAGAATAAGCATTGGCGACTGATCTCATACAAATCGATCAAGACCACCCCCTGCCGGAGGCGATTGAACGCGCGGCGGCGCACCTGAGGCGCGGCGACATCGTCGCGATTCCCACGGAAGCGCTCTACGTGCTGGTGGCCGATCCGCTGAACCTCCACGCCGTGGGCCGGGTGTTCGCAGCCAAAGGCCGCGAAATTCATCGGTCGTTGCCCATGCTGATTAATGGCACGTTCATGGCTGAGGAGCTGGCCAAGGATCTATCCACGCGCTTCTATGTTTTGGCGCGGCATTTCTGGCCGGGGCCGCTCACGATGATCGTTCCTTCGTCGGCCAGAGTTCCGCTGAAGGTGACAGGCAATACCGGGCGCCTGGCCATCCGCCAATCCCGCTCGCGCGTCGCTCAAGCCCTTCTGGACTGGCTGGATCAACCGTTGGTCGCCACCAGCGCCAATATATCCGGGCAGCCCACCTGCCGCAGCGGCATCGACGTATTCGGTGTCATGGACGGCAGTGTGGATTTAGTCCTAGACGCAGGCCCTCTGGCCGGCTTGGGAGCCACCACGGTGGACATCACCGAGCCTTACTGGAAAGTGATTCGTGAAGGCGCTATCTCGGAGAGAGAAATCGCCGAATGCTTGAAAACGGCCGGCGCTTAGCCGGTGCCCCAGACCTTGCGCGCCGTCTCCACCACCAGCTCCAGCTTCCGCCACTGATCGTCCATCGACAACAGATTGCCCGCCGCAACCGACGCGAAACCGCATTGCGGACTAAGCGCCAGATTCTCGAGCGGAATATAGCGGGCCGCTGCATCGATCCGCCGACGCAATTCGTCCTGCGATTCCAGCTTCGCCTCCTTGGTGGTAACCAGGCCCAGCACCACGGTCTTGTTGCGCGGCACCAGGCGCAGCGGTTCAAAACCCCCGGATCGCTCCGTGTCATATTCCAGCAAAAACGCATCGACGTCCAGCAGCCCAAACAGCTTTTCCGCGATTGCGTCATAGCCGCCCTCGGTGTACCAGCGGCTGCGGCTATTGCCGCGGCAAATGTGCAACGCCACGGTGACCTTGCCGCGCGGAACTTCTTGCAGCGCGGTTCTATCGCCCGCGATGGCGCGTTCCAGCTCCCGATCGGCGTCGAAACCGGCCGCCCGCATTCGCTCGCGTTGGTGCGGGTCCAGATAATGCGAATAATACGGAGCGTCCAGCTGAACGTAGCGTACGCCTTCGGAAACCAGCCACCGGACTTCGTCGCGCACGATGTCTACCAGGTCTCGCAGCAGTTCGGCGTGCGTCGGATAAAAAGCATCCGTCACGCCCGGCTTGTAGCTGGCGAGCACGAAGTTCGAAGGCGCGGGCAGGGTGATTTTGAAGGGTCCCGCCGCCGCTCGCTTCAATAACGGAAGCTCATGCCCGGTGAGCTTTCGTATCTTCTTTAGCTTCGCACCGGCCGCTTGCGCGGTGCTGCCCTCCGCGCCCCCGCCGGGACCTTTCCATTCGAGCGTTACTTTTTCGGGAACGAACCCATCCACGGCATCGGCCATGTCCGTGAGCCAGGAGCCACGGCGCATCTCACCATCCGACAGCACGTCCAGGCCGATGGCTCGCTGCTTTTCGAG
>CAVRZH010000192.1:0-9738 GCA_963725455.1 Bryobacterales bacterium | reverse complement strand
GGTCTTGTCATCTACTCGTTCGGTTGCGTCTTGTACTCCACAGGCTTCTCGGCGTGGTCGATGGCAAATATGTCGGCCGGCCCCTTTTGCCGCTCCAGCTTGAGCCCCAATTGCTTGCGAACGGCTTCGAAGATCGTCGGGCCGGACGTATCACCAATCGGAGGTCCGTCTAACGGAGGCCTCCGGGCGGAAATCCCGGAGGCAGGTCCCTGGCGAATGACAGATCGAAATCATATCCGCCCTGGAGATGGGTCTGATCCACCACCGGCCGATCCAGGATCATCGAAAGCCGCCAAGCGAAATAGTCCATCGGCGCGAAGGTGGCGTGCCAGGTCATTTGAGGAAAATGGTCCATCGTCTGATCGATAAAGGGATCGCCGGCGTTGCTCGCCGCATGTGGCTTTAGCTTCGGGCCGTCCTTATCTACGGTCAGCGCGTAGATCGGCATTTCTTTACTCTCACGATGAAACGCAAGTTTGAATCGATCCGCGAGAAGGTTCTGAAGCATGGCGTGCAGCTCTTCGAGAGTGGAGGGCCGCTCCGCCTTGGCGTTCATGTCGAAGGCGGCCGTGTCCATCCAAGCAGGCCCGCCAGCCACTTGATCGGCGCGGATCCGGTAGGCCACCGTGATCAGGAGCTTCAACGTAATATTGGTTGCGACGTACCGCTCGCCACCGGGCGCGGGACGGATCCCCATCATGCCGCCGCTGGACTGAGATGGCTTGATGGAGGCGACTTCGAATCTGAGGGACGGCGTTTGAACCACCGGCGCTTGCGCGTGAACTACCGGCACATTCAGAAGGCCGATAGCAAAAACGGCAGCGACAGCCGCCAGGCGATCCATGCTTACTTCTTTTTTGGATTTGTCTGGCCGGTGATCTGGATCACAATAAATTCCGCGGGATAAACAGGCGCAAATCCCACGATGATCACCAGGCGACCGTTGGCGATATCGGTTTGCGTCATGGTGGTGCTGTTGCATTGGACGAAGTAGGCGTCCTGCTGCCTCTTGCCCTGCAACGAACCATTCTGCCACTGGCTGTTGAGGAAGCCCTGAATCGACTGGTTCACCCGTTGCCACAGCGCCGGACCGTTATTCTCAAACACTACGGATTGCAGTTGCTGCTGGAGCGACTGTTCGATGTACAACGCGAAACGGCGGACGTTGACGTACTGCCATTGCGTGTTCTGGCTGGATGTCCTCGCTCCCCAGATCACGTTTCCCTGCGCGGGAAAGAAGTGAAGCGGGCTAGTTCCATTGGCCGGCGAAGACTTGTGGGATGCCAAGCCGCTCAGGCCCGCCGCGCCGCTGGATGCGAAATCAATGGGGTGAGGCAGACTGGACAGCTCCTCGACGTAGATGCCGGGCGCGAAAGTGTCAGGCATGGGACATCCGGTAGGTATTGTATTGCTTTTAGATTATGGCCGCCAGCCTTCCCGGTACCTATGGTCATCTCGATCGTCGCTTCGATCACCCTGCACGCGAACGTTGCGATACCCGTCATGGTAGTCAATGGCTCGAATTTTTCGGGCACTTAGCTTCATCATCCAGGAGCAGCCGGGGCTGAAATTGGAATCGCAAAAGGGCCCTGTTGACATGCTTGTCATCGATAGCGTGGAAAAGCCATCGGAAAATTAGTAGCGCCGGAGCCACATGTGTTCCACAAATGCACACGAGCGGGCCGAGAAAAGCTAACAAAACCGCGGAACGGACGTCTCTTTTCTTCGGGCTTTATCGTGCAGCTTTATCGCGTAAATGCGGCGCGGTATTCTATAGGGAATAAATCAGCGATGCTGCGAACCTCGACAATCGTAGATCACGTGGAATGCCCTTCCGAAAATTGACGTATGCAACGTGTGACTCGCCGGTTGCTTCGGTCTCTGGTCGCTGTCGGATTGGTGGTCTTCAATCTTTTTGCGTCCGAGCAGCATGGCGAGGTCACTTTTGGCGGTTTGCCCGTTCCCGGCGCCACCGTCACTGCAACTCAGGGCAGCAAGAAATTCACCGCCGTCACCAATCCGCAAGGAGCCTACTCGTTCCCGGATCTTACAGACGGTGTCTGGACCATCCAAGTGGATATGCTCGGCTTCTCAACCGTCAAGAGCGACATTACGGTTGGCCCCGCAACAATGCCCTCCACCTGGGAACTAAAAATGTTACCGCTGGATCAGATCCATGCCGAAACCCAGCTGGCCACGCCACCACCTCCGCCCGTTGCCGCGGCCGCGACCACCTCAGAGCAGCCGAAGAAACCGGAATCAAAGCCGTCCGTCACTGAAACGGCGCCCGCGCGGGATGAACTCGAACAACGCGCCGCCGATGGTCTGCTGATCAACGGTAGCCAGAACAACGGCGCCAGTTCACCCTTCGCCCTTTTCCCCGCCTTCGGCAATAACCGCAACGGATCGCGATCGCTCTACAACGCCGGCCTGGGTATTTTCGATAACAATTCGATTTGGGACGCGCGAACGTTTTCCTTCACGGGCCAGAACACTCCTAAGCCCGGTTACAACCTTTTCAGCGCTAACGCGTACTTCGGCGGACCTGTAAAGATCCCTCACCTGATCAGGAACGGCCCCAACATTTTCGTGGGTTATCAGTGGACGCGGAACCGTACCGACACCACAACTTCCGCGCTCATGCCGACCGCGGCGCAGCGCGAGGGCGACGTATCGCCCGGTATCACGATTCCCAAGAGTGAGATCAGCCCGCAGGCGTTGGCGCTGCTGGCGCTGTACCCGCTGCCCAATTTTGTGGGTTCCGGCGGCTACAACTACCAGGTGCCGCTGGTCGGCGTCACGCATCAGGACAGTGTGCAATCGCGTTGGAACAAATCCGTGGATCGCAAGGATCAGCTCTACGGCACCTTTGCATTTCAGGATACGCGCCAGGCCACTCCCAACGTCTTTGGCTTCCTGGATACCACCGACAGCCTGGGACTCACGACCAGTGTTAATTGGTTCCACCGCTTTGCTCAAGGATTATTCGGGACGTTCCAGTATCAGTTCAGCCGGTTCTCGATGGACCTCACTCCGTATTTTGAAAATCGCGAGAACATCTCGGGCTTGGCCGGCATCGCGGGAAACGATCAAAGCCCTTTGGACTGGGGACCGCCCAGTCTCAACTTCACCAGCATCACCGGTCTCTCGGACGCTGAGCAGAAGACCAACCATAATGAAACCAACGCGGTTTCCGCGTCCTTCTTCTGGAATCGTTCGCGCCATAATTTCCAGTTCGGGGGCGACTTCAAGAAGCAGCAATTCAACGTGCTGGGCCAGAACGATGGGCGCGGGACGTTAACATTTACCGGCACTACTCCGGGTTCGGATTTCGCGGATTTTCTGCTGGGCGTGCCAAGCGCCGCTTCCATTGCATTCGGAAACGCGGACAAATATTTGCGGGACTCCCTCTATGACGCATTCTTCAACGACGATTGGCGCATCAGTTCCGCTTTTACTTTGAATGCGGGCCTCCGATGGGAGTATGGTTCACCGATCACCGAGTTGTATGGACGCCTGGTCAACCTTGATGTTGTTCCTGGGTTCTCAAACGAAGCCGCGGTCTTGGCGACCAATCCCATTGGTCCGCTGACGGGTATGCACTATCCAGATTCGCTGATCCATCCCGACAAACGGGCCTTCGAACCGCGCGTCGCAATTGCCTGGCGGCCGCTTCCTGCGTCGTCACTAGTCGTTCGCGCCGGCTACGGCGTTTACTACGACACATCGGTTTACCAGTCACTTGCGACGGTAATGTCGCAGCAGTTCCCGCTCCCGAATACGAAGAACATCAGCGTTCAGAACAGCGCCACCACGCCTCTAACGCTCGCCAATGCGTTCGACTCGCCTTCCACAACTACCTTTGGCATCGATCCGAACTTTCGCCCCGGCTACTCTCAGAACTGGCAGGTTTCCGTCCAACGCGATCTCCCGGGGTCATTGCAAATGACCGCGACATACATTGGAATCAAAGGAACTCACGGAACACAGGAGTTTCTGCCGAACACTTATCCCTCGGGCGCAATCAACCCCTGTCCTGGCTGTCCGGCCGATTATGAGTACGTAACGTCCAATGGCAACTCGACGCGCGAGGCCGGGTCAATCCAATTGCGGCGCCGTCTGCATAGCGGATTTACGGCGACCGTCCAGTATACGTTCGCAAAGGCCATCGACGACGACGCGGTGCTGGGCGGCGCGGGAGCTTCGGCCAGCACGCCAGTGGCATCCGCTACTCCAGGCGCGGCGGCCGCCTCCAGCCCGCGAAATCTTCTGGTCGCGCAAAATTGGCAGGACCTGAGCGCCGAACGCGGCCTTTCGTATTTCGATCAGCGGCATCTTTTCACCTCCACCATTCAGTACACTACCGGCATGGGCATGGCCGGAGGAACGCTGCTCAACGGCTGGCGAGGCACGCTGTTCAAGGGCTGGCTGATCAGTACCACGATCTCCGCGGGCACGGGACTGCCGCTCACGCCAGCGTATCTTGCGCCCGTGCAGGGCACCGGGATTACCAATGCGCTTCGCCCCGAATACACAGGCGCTCCCTTGTACAACGCCCCTCCCGGTTTGTCGCTCAATCCCGCCGCCTACGCTGCACCGCCTCCAGACCAATTCGGCAACGCGGGACGGGACTCCATCACGGGTCCCTTCCAGTTCTCTTTGAATGCCTCCGCTGGGCGAACCTTCCGTTTGACCGACCGGCTGAGCGGCGACCTGCGAATTGATTCCACCAATCCGCTCAACCACGTCACCTTCCCGAGTTGGAACACTACGTTCGGCAGCCCGCAATTCGGTCTTCCCTTGACCGCCAACGCCATGCGCAGCCTGACCACCGGATTCATATTGAGGTTCTAAACGAAGATGATCCGCTTCACAATTGCCCTGATCCTGGTGCTCTTTGCGGCAGCTCTGCCATTCGACGCTCAGCAGATCGGTCAAAACGCGCCAGCGGGTGAAGGGCCGTCCACATTCTCCACCAGCAGCCAGTTAGTGATCGAGACGGTGAATGTGAAAGACAAAAGCGGCAAGCCGGTGGTGGGATTGACCGCGAAAGACTTCACGGTGACTGAAGACGGGGCCGAACAAGCCGTTCGATTCTTCGAATATCAGAAGATGCCGGAGACCGTGGAAGTCGCGCTACCGCCGGCAAGCTTACCCGTGCCGCTGAAGAAGCTTCCCGAAGCGCAGATTACATCGGAAAAGCCCGGCGATATCCGATACCAGGATCGCCGTTTGCTGGTGCTTTATTTCGACATGACGGCGATGCCCCCGCCGGATCAGTTGCGCGCCGTCACGGCGGCCGAGAAGTTCATCCGCACCCAGATGACCGCGGCGGATCGCATGGCGTTGATGAGATTCGAAGGCGGCGCGGTTCGCGTAATGTCGGATTTTACCGCCGATCGCGATCGCCTGGATAGCATCCTCCAAACCATGATCGTGGGCGAGGCGCAGGGCCTCGATGAAACCACCAGCGACGACAGCACGCCCGATACCGGCGCCGCGTTCGGGCAAGACGATAGCGAGTTCAACATTTTCAATACCAATCGCCAGCTTTCCGCGCTACAGACCGCGGCCAAAATGTTGGGACAGCTCAGCGAGAAAAAATCGGTGCTGTATTTCGCCAGCGGCCTGCGCCTCAATGGCCTGGACAACCAGGCGCAGTTGCACGCGACCATCAACGCGGCCGTCCGCGCGGGCGTATCGTTCTGGCCCATCGATGCCCGCGGCCTGGTGGCGGAGGCGCCCATTGGCGATGCAACTCAGGGATCGCCCGGCGGCAAGGGCATGTATACCGGCAGCTCCGCGCTGGCCCTTACGACGAGCTTCCAGCAGTCACAAGATACTTTGTTCGCGCTGGCCTCCGACACCGGCGGCAAGGCGCTGCTGGATAATAACGACCTTTCTATGGGAATCGTGCAGGCGCAGCGAAGCGTGTCCAGTTACTACATCCTCGGTTACTACGCGACGAATACCAATCTGGACGGCAAGTTTCGCCGCATCAAGATCTCATTGAATAACGGCCTGTCCGCTTCCATCGACTATCGCCAAGGCTACTTCGCGGGCAAAACATTCGGCAAATTCACGGCGGCCGAAAAAGAGCGTCAGCTCGAAGACGCGCTCATGCTGGGCGATCCGGTAACGGAGCTGACTATCGCCATGGAGATCGATTATTTCCAGTTGAATCGTGCCGAGTATTTCGTCCCCGTGCTGGTGAAGATTCCCGGGCGCGAACTGGCGCTGGCGCGCAAGGGAGGCGCCGAGCGAACCGTGATCGATTTCATCGGGGAAATCAAGGACGATTACGGAAGCACTATCCAGAATGTCCGCGACAAAGTGGAAGCCAAACTCACCGGCGAAACCGCCGCGAAGCTGGCGCTGCAACCTATCAACTACGACACCGGGTTCACGCTGCTGCCCGGCAAATACAAGATCAAGCTGCTGGCGCGCGACGCCGAGACGGGCCGGATCGGAACTTACGAAACCACCTTCGTCATCCCCAACCTGAACAAGGAAGTGAAACGGATTCCCATCAGCTCTGTGGTTCTGAGCAGCCAGCGCACGGATCTGAAGGAAGCTATCTACAATGCCGTCAAGAGCAAGGAACAGGCCGAGGCCACCAACCCGCTAGTCCAAGAGGGCCAGAAGCTGATTCCGAGCGTGACACGCGTTTTCAGCAAGAGCCGCCGGATGTACGTTTATCTTCAAGCCTACGAACCGGGCGTCACGGCGACACAACCGCTGGTGGCATTCGTGACCTTCTATCACGGGCAATCCAAAGTATTCGAAACTCCGCCGCACTCGGTGACTGACGCGTTGACCAATCGCCTAAAGACGATGCCGCTGCGGTTCGATCTTTCGCTCGACAAGCTTCTGCCGGGTGAATACAATTGCCAGGTGACGGTGCTGGATCCGATGGGCCAGAAGGCCGCATTCTGGCAGGCCCCTATCGTGGTGGTGGAGTGAGCGGATTCCTCAGCGCCAAAGATTCAGTCCGTATTGAGCCGCTAATACTACTGCGCCTGCCAATGCCACCACGCCAGTCTTCAGCGCCAGCCGTCTCGCCATATGGGCATTTTTGGTAACGCGGTAGAGCACCGGCAGGTTAGACAAAGCACTGGCAATGGACGCCAGCACGGTGGCCAGACCGGCCATGGAAGGCACAGTCTCGCCGTGTGCGGCCAAGCTGGCGGCGGCGGCCGTGGTGCTGGCGCTGCTAACCAATCCGCCCAGCAGGCTGACAATCACCACTCCGGAGTGTCCCAAATATCGCTTGCCGATTGCGCTCGCGATTTCGATCAGCAGAAATAACGTTCCGAATGAAACGAGTTTTCGGATCGACACCGGCGACGAAAGTTTCAGTTCCCCGGACGGATACGAAGCACCTTTCGAGCGCCATACGAAAATCGCCGCGCAACAGCTCATGGCGGCGATTGGCAGAACGGCCGGGGCAACCGCCTGAGGAGCGAAAATTGCCAACAGCGCCAGATTCCTGGCGAACATCGCGACCACAGTGACGAAGTTGAAGAAGGTGCCCATGCGTTCTGTCTCCCCAGATGGGTCGCGAAGCCAGCTTGCCAGCTCCGCAATGGTCGCCGTGCTGTTTACCAATCCGCCCAGCACCGCGGTGTAAAGCAGTCCCCGGTTGCTATACAGGCGGAGAAGCACGTAATTGATGAAGCCGATGGCGGCGATAACAATCACCGTGATCCAGACCTCACGCGGGTTAATCAATTTCCAGGGATCGATGAATCGATTGGGGAGAAGCGGATAGATGACAAAACCGATTAGTCCGAGCAGGACCGCGCTCCGAATCTCTTCAGGGCGCAATCCGCCGGCGAAACTGCTGAATTCCGATTTGAGGGAAAGAATGAGGGTGAGAAGAACCGCGCCGGCCACGGGAGTGAACAGATGGCCCTGGCCAATGAGCACACCCAAAACGAATTCGACGACCAGCGAGACCGAGGTGGTGATCTCGAGGCTTTGTCGCAATAGCAACGCCCGGCCGTTGACGAGCGCGATGATGAGCGTAACGGCGCCGAGAGATACCAGGGAGAATTGAACGGAGACCAACGAGCTGAGCGTGCCGAGCAACGCGGTTAAGGCGAAGGTGCGAACGCCCACGTCCTTGCGCGACCATTCGCGTTCGAATCCAGCGAATAGCCCGACGCCCAGCGAGAGAGCAAGTTTGGTGGCGATATCGAGCGGAACAAAATGTTCTGGAGTTAGTTGCTCCTGCATCACCAATTCCCAGGTGTTTGACGCTGCTAACGGCCGGAATTACCTACTTTTCCTTAGCGAGCTGTTTGCGGATGGCCAGCAACTCGCGCCGGCGTTCGGGAGTGGTTTTCGGGTACGACATCTTGAGCCCGTCGAGCGCGTCCAACACAATGCGGGAAATGATCAGGCCGGTGTTCTCTTTGTCGTCAGCGGGAACAATATACCAGGGCGCAGTATGAGTGCTGGTGGCGCTGAGGCACTCTTCATAAGCGGTCATATACTGCTTCCAGTATTTCCGCTCGTTGATATCGTCGGCGCTGAATTTCCAGTTCTTCTCCGGATCGTCGATCCGCTTGAGGAAGCGCTTCTTCTGTTCTTCCTTGGAAAGATGCAGGAAGAACTTAACCACCCGGGTGCCGTTGCGGTGCAGGTGATCTTCCAGGTTTTCTATGGAACGATAGCGGTCGCGCCAAAAGTGTTTCTTATCGATCAGTTTCGGAGGCAGCTCCTCGTTGCTGAGAATCTCCCGGTGGACGCGAACGATCAGCACCTCTTCGTAGTAAGAGCGATTGAAGATGCCAATGTGTCCGCGTTCGGGCAGACGCCGCTCAGCGTTCCATAAGAAATCATGCTGCAGCTCTTCCGTACTGGGGTGTTTGAAACTGAAGACCTGACAGCCTTGGGGATTGACGCCCGACATCACGTGCTTAATGGCGCTGTCCTTGCCGGCCGCATCCATGGCCTGAAAAATCAGCAACAGCGCACAGTGATTGTCGGCATACAGCAGATTTTGCTGGTCGCTCAGTTTTAAGATGTGCTCGCCCAGGAGCTTTTTATACTCTTCTTTCGAACTGTAAACCGGCTTCCCCTTGGTGGGCCACTTGTCGAGATCGACTTTTTTACCAGGCCGGACACGAAAATCGTCGGGATCGATTTTTTTCATCGCTGTTACTAATTAGGACACACTTGCAGGCGGAGCGATGCTTCCATGCGCGAGCCCGATCCACCGGAGTACCATCCCGCCACCGGCGATGCCAGATCATGATCGAAACCAGCGGCGACGGCGATGTGCTGGTTCGAGACAGCCAGGCCGCGTGCAGGATCGTACCCGCGCCATCCGATGCCCGGCAGATATACTTCGGCCCAGGCGTGCATGTAGGCTTGCTCATTGTTCATCGCGCTCAATGCCGACGCGCATTCATATCCGCTGACGAACCGAGCGGCGATTCCCATCACGCGGCAAGCATCGCAAAACAAGACCGCCAGATCGCGGCAGGAGCCCTGCTGGGCTTCCAGCGTTTGGTTGGACGGCCAGGGAGGGCCATAAGGGCGTGTCACTTGATGGCAGGTTTGAAAAAGTTTCAGGCTGAGCGCCGACAGGAACGACAGCGTGTTCCGTTGAACGCCGGCGGCCACGGATTGCGCGTATTGTTTTACCGATTCGGCGACGTTCACGTCGCTTCGGTACGGGCTCAACGCCGCACACAAGGGATCCAAATACCACAGCGGAAGGTTCAGTGA
>CAVRZH010000191.1:0-29258 GCA_963725455.1 Bryobacterales bacterium | reverse complement strand
TCGGTCAAACAGGAACCCCTCTGGACCCCACGAGAACCTCTGGACCCCTCTGGAAGTAGATACGCTGTCAGAATATCAGATCGGTTGCGAGGGCGATCAAGAACTTGATAGACTTGAGTTTAACCCCAAGGAGCGATGATCATGGCGAAAGTATGTGAAGTGTGCGGACGCGGGCCGCAGTTCGGCAACCGGATCAGCCACGCGCACAACGTTACCAAGCGCCGTTGGAACCTGAATCTGCAATCGGTGCGCGCCGTGGTGAAGGGCGCCGCCAAACGCATCCGCGTTTGTACGTCCTGCATCCGCAGCGGTAAGGTTCTGAAGGCCGGCAAAGTTCAAAAACCGGCGGCCGTGTAAGAACTCTCCCACCAGCCCATCCTAACCCGATGAAGTTTGTAACCTTTCAAGCCGGGGGTGCTCCCGCTCAAGCCGGTGTTGTCACTGGCGATCATGTGGTTAGCCTCCGGGCGGCGGGCTTTGCCGACATGCTTGCGGTGCTGGCTAGCGGTCCTGAAAGCCGCGCGAAGATCGAACAGTTCGTCTCCAACCCGCCGGCCGATTCCACCTTCCCGCTATCCGCCGTCCGCCTTCTGGCGCCCGTTCCGCGTCCGCCCAAACTCATTTGCATCGGGTTGAACTATCGCGACCATGCCGCAGAGGCGCACCAGGAGATTCCGAAGGTGCCTACCATCTTCGCGAAATTTTCAAATGTTGTGATAGGGCCAGGAGAGCCGATTGTCCTGCCGAAGAATTCCACCAAGCCGGATTACGAGGCCGAATTCATGTTCGTGATCGGTAAACGCGGCCGCCACATCGCCGCGGAAGACTGGCAGCGGCATGTCTTCGGATACACCGTCTTCAACGACGTCAGCGCGCGCGATTTCCAGATGGCGACTTCACAATGGATGATCGGCAAGACCTTCGATACTTTCGCGCCCATGGGCCCGTACCTGGTGAGCGCCGATGAGATCGCGGATCCGCACGCACTCGATATCAGCCTGAGGATCAACGGCGAAGTGCTGCAGCGCTCCAACACGCGCGAGCTCATCTTCAAGATTCCGGATCTGCTGGCGTATCTGTCGAGCGTGGTAACGCTGGAGCCCGGCGACGTGGTAGCCACCGGAACGCCTGCAGGTGTAGGCTTCGCCAGGAAACCGCCGCGCTATTTGCAGCCGGGCGAAGAAGTGATCATCAGCATCGAGGGCATCGGCGAGTTGCGCAATCCGGTAATCGCCGAAGCGTGACCGAGATCCGCTACGACGGCGGATCGCGCTCGAACAACTCCTCCAGTTCGCGAACCGTTGGGGTGCCTTCCACCGCCAAGTGCATGTCGTGCGCAAAAGATCGCATCACGTCCAGCAGGTCAAACTCGCGTCCCAGCACCGCGTATAGCTCCACGCCTGCCAGCAACAGTGCGAGACGGCTGTCGCCGCGATCAGCAATCTCGCGCCTCACTTGCCGCAACAGCTCCAAAGACTCGGGACTGGTTGGCCGCCAGGGCATGGCGAAACGAGTGGGAGATTTCTCCCCCACTCGAATGCACAGCTTGTTTTCTAAGCCGAAATGCTCTTGCGGCTTTCGCTGGATTGAATCTGAATCTGGCGCGGCTTCATCTGCTCGGAAACGGGGATCTGGACATCCAAAATGCCATCTTGCAGACGGGCATTTAGCTTTTCGACGT
Organism: Bryobacterales bacterium; assembly: GCA_963725455.1. GTDB lineage: Bacteria > Acidobacteriota > Terriglobia > Bryobacterales > Bryobacteraceae > Palsa-89. Next base: position 27,577 of record CAVRZH010000191.1, on the reverse strand, counting down.
TCAATCCATTCGGCAACGAGACTGCCGCGTAGAACCTGCCGTAGGCAAGCTGCGCGTTTGCGTTGTTCTTGAACGTATCCGGCGCCTTCCGCTCGCCCTCAATGATCAGTTGATTATTCTGCACGCTGACCTTGAGGTCCTGCTGTGTAACACCCGGAAGAATCGCGCGGAGATGCAGCGAGGACTCGCCCCATGCGGTCTCCAGGATCGGGCTGAACGCCCACTGGCTGCCGCCTTGTAACATCGATCGTCCTGATTCGGCGGGAAGACCGTAAAAATTCTCAAAGAGTTGATCGACCGAACGCCGGAAATGATCCAACGTCTGCCGAGTATCTCCGGCAAGGAAACTGCTTGTCATTGGTTCACCTCTTCTCGTGCTTGACTTGAGAAGGCTCTTGTTTAATGGCCTTCCCAGTCCGAATTCTACACCTGGCAATTGCCAGTGAACGTAAGAATTCACGATGTAACCGTGAACCTGTTTTCATTGGCTGTTTTCACTTATTTGACACGCTCAAAAACTTCGCGTCGATCTCCACCTGATAGCCGCTGGCCAGACGATTGCTCTCGTTCGCCATGCCCACCACCGCCATCACTTCGGCCAGCATTGCGTCCGTCATACCGGTTTTGCGTGCGGCCGCGGTGTGCGAGGCAATACAATAGCCGCACTGATTGCTCGCGCTCACCGCGAGGTAGATCATTTCCTTGGTCAGCGCGTCCAGCGCTCCCGGCGCCATGATTTCCTTCACGCTGTGCCAGGTGCGCCGCAGCGTCACCGGATCGTGCGCCAGCGCTTTCCAAAAATTGTTGATCCAGTCGGTCTTGCGGGTGGCCATGATGTCGTCATAGACGGCGCGAACTTCAGCGCTGGCGTCGCGGTATTCGATCAATCCTAAAGTAGCCAAAATGTTCTCCTCGCCATCCATCCTATCGGTTCGCGCAATAATGGAAGTACCCCTTCATGATCCAAGAAACGATTCTGGAAGGTCTCACCTTCGACGATATACTTCTTCAGCCGGCGCGCAGCAATGTGCTTCCGGCGGATACCGACACGCGCACCTGCCTCACCCGGCACATCGCGATGAACATCCCGATTGTCAGCTCGGCCATGGATACGGTCACCGAGTCGCACCTGGCTATCGCTTTAGCGCAGCAGGGCGGCATTGGAATCATCCATCGCAATATGTCGGTGGAGCGCCAGGCCGAGGAAGTGGACCGCGTGAAGCGCAGTGAAAGCGGAATGATCGTGGACCCCATCACCATCGAGCCCGAGCTGAAGATCTTCGATGCGCTGGCATTGATGAAGCGCTACCGTATCTCCGGCGTACCGGTGACCAAGAACGGCCGGCTGGTCGGCATCCTGACCAATCGCGACTTGCGATTTGAGACGCGCCACGATCTGCCTATCTCCGATGTAATGACCAAGGAGAATCTGATCACGGTTCCAGTGGGCACCACGCTCGAAGAGGCGGAGAAGATTTTGCACCATCACCGCGTGGAGAAACTTCTGGTGGTGGACGATCAGTACGCGCTCAAAGGACTGATCACTGTCAAGGACATTCAGAAAAAACTGAAGTACCCTAACGCGGCCAAGGATCAGCAAGGCCGGTTGCGCGTGGGCGCGGCCGTGGGCTCCGGCGCCGATTTCCTGGAGCGCGCGCAGGAGCTGGTGGCTAGAAAAGTGGACGTGCTGGTGGTGGATTCCGCGCACGGGCACAGCGAACGAGTGATGGAGGCGGTGCGCACCATCAAACACGAGTTTCCCAACGTGGATCTGATCGCGGGCAACGTAGCCACATTCGAAGGCGCGCGGGACTTGATCGGCCTGGGCGCCGACGGCATCAAGGTTGGTATTGGCCCGGGATCCATTTGCACTACGCGCGTCGTAAGCGGCGCCGGCGTGCCGCAGATCACAGCGATTGCGGAATGCTCGCGCGCCACGCGCGGTTCGGGTGTGCCTCTGATCTCCGACGGTGGCATCAAGTATTCGGGAGACATCAGCAAGGCGATCGCGGCCGGCGCCGACGCGGTGATGTTGGGCGGCCTGCTGGCTGGAACGGAAGAGAGCCCCGGCGAAACGATCCTGTACCAGGGCCGGACGTTCAAGAGTTATCGCGGCATGGGTTCCATGGGCGCAATGACTGCCGGATCGGATCGCTATCCGCAGGACACTAGCGGAAAGTTGGTCCCGGAAGGCATCGAGGGCCGGGTTCCGTACAAAGGGCCGCTATCGGAGTTGGTGTATCAGCTGGTGGGTGGTTTAAAGGCCGGCATGGGTTACTGCGGCTGCGCTAATATTCGCGCCCTGCAGGAGAATGCCAGGTTCCTGCGCGTTACTTCCGCGGCGCTGCGGGAGGGGCACGTGCACGACGTGATCATCACCAAGGAAGCGCCGAATTATCGTTTAGAATAGCCGACGGCGATCGGAGTTCTAAATCCCATCCGCTCCAACTTGTCTTCCATAGAGAGCGTAATTGACGCTCTGGATAGAAGAATCCACGATGTTTTGCTCGGACTCTAATTGGGCCACCAGAGCATCGGCCGCTTCCGCCTGGGTGGTGGCGTTTTGCTGGACCTCGGTGGCATAAGCCTCGGCCGTAGTGATCTGGTTGGCCAGATCGGTATTTGTCGTTTCGTAGCCGCTGATTTGGGCCTGGATCATTCCGGTGATGGGATCAGTCAACTGCGAGAAATTGCTGGCCAGGGCCGCGAAACCTGAGCTAGAAGACCCCAGGAACTGGAACGCGGCGGAGATCTGGGAGTCCGACAGAGCGTTGAACGTACTGGAATCGAAGCTCATCTGCCCGGTCCCGGTAGCACTGAACGTCACTCCCAGATCGGAGAGGCTCTGTACGCCGCCGGTGCTGGTTGGGTTCCAATATGTGACCAGATCCTGCATGGCGCTGCTGATCTCGTTGATGATCAGGTTGCCTTGTAGCGGGCCCGCATTTTGTCCTTGTTGCGACTCCACCGCGCTCACCAACGTGTTGTAGTCGGTCACGAAGGTTTGGAGCGCGCTGCTCAGTTGGGAGGGGTCCGTAGCAAGCGACAACGTCACCGTTGATCCGGATCCGGAGGCAGGCGTGGTGCTCAGCAGCGTGAAGCTGATGCCCGGAATGACATCGGTGATGGTATTGCTGGACTCGGTGATCGGGTTCGGAATGCCGCCTACCGAAAAGGTCGCGTTGGACCCTTGATTGCTGTCGGTAATCAGGTCCGAACCATTCTGAAGATCATTCAGCTGGATCGTGGTGGGACCGGAAGCAGCGGTTAGAGATAGAGAATAGGCTCCGGAACTACCCGTGATGCTGGCCGTCACGCTCGCACCCGCGCCGTTGATGGCCGCCACCACACCCTCGAGATTGTTGCTGGCGCTGACGTTCAGGTAGTAATCCTGCGACCCCACCACCAACTGCAGTTGACCGGTGGCAGAGACGGTAGCGGAGGTCTCATCCGAGTAAGTCTGCGACGAGGTTTCGGTGCCTGTGCCGGTGCTGCTGACCAAGTCCGACGGCGTGGCATTATTCAACTGCAGCGTGGTGGCGCCGGTATTATTCGCCGAAATACTCAGATAACCGGTGGTCCCGGAGGTCAACACCGTCGCGCTGACGCCCGCATCGGCGCTGTTGATGGCCTGCGCTAAACCGCTGATGGTGTTATCGCCCGAGCCGGTCAGATTCAGCAGATAGGTGTTGGAACCAACCACCAGGTTCACCAGCCCGCTGGAGTTGATGGTGTCGGTGGCCGCGTAGCCGGTGAGGGACGTTTCCGAGGCGGCCGTGGCCAATGCGCTGATATCGGATACCGTGTACGTGGCCGGCGACGTGGACCCGGTGTTTACTACCGAAACAACGCTCGAATCCGAACTGGATGCCGACAGCCCTTGCGAACTCGCCAGCGTGCCCAGATTGGTGACGTCGTCACCCAGCGCCGTAACCGTGGGCTCCAGCGCAGTCAACGCGTTTTCCTCGGCGGTGTTGGTGGTTTGCTCGCTCTGCAGATTTTGCACCGGAATATCCGCGATCTGAACGGCTCGTTGGATGATGCTCTGGAAATCACTCGAGAATTGGCTGAGCCCGGTGAAATAGATGGGAGCTGTGGTGCTAGCTGCGCTGGCGGCAGCCGTGTTGCTCGATCCCAAACTACTGCTGGTGGTTCCCATACTGACTGGTTATCGTCAGGAAAGGATGGTTTCTTGAACAGTCTGCGGAGATAGTTTGCACACTCGCTCGGCTACTTCTTCCACCTGAGCCGCACCGATGTGCGAGTGCAGCGGTAAGCTCAATACTGTCTTCGCGCAAGCCTCAGCCTTGGGAAAATCACCGGCCTTATATCGCGCGTCGGCATAAGCGGGCATAAGGTGAATTGGAAGGGGATAGTGAACCGCCGTCTGGACTCCCGCCGCTTCCAATCCCTTTTGCAACGCATCGCGATTCGCTGCGCGAACCGTGTACAGACAATATGCGTGACGTGCGCCATCGATCACCCGCGGCCTCGCGACGCTTGAGCTTGCGAGCAATGCATCGTATTGCGCCGCCCTCTCGCGACGCGCTTCGGTCCAGGCATCCAGACGGCGCAGCTTCACGCGCAGGATAGCAGCCTGAATGGATGGCAACCGGTAGTTGAAACCTTTCAAGATGGGACGATAGCGTTGTTCTTCGCCCCAACTGCGCAACAGCGCCGCTGTCCGCGCGTATTCCGGATTGTTGGTGGTCAGCATGCCGCCTTCACCGGCCGCTCCCAGATTCTTGGTCGGATAAAAGCTGAAGCATCCGATATCGCCCATGCTGCCGGCCCGCCGTCCGCGGTACTCCGCGCCATGAGCCTGGGCTGCGTCCTCGATGACTATCAACTTGTGACGCCGCGCGATGTCAAGAATCGGATCCATGTCGGCGCACTGTCCATAGAGATGCACCAGCAGGATCGCGCGCGTGCGTTCGGTGATGACGGCTTCAATACGGGAGGGGTCAATATTGAATGTCGCCGGATCGATATCGACAAAAACCGGCGTCGCTCCCACATATCCAATCGCCGCAACAGTCGCGTAGAACGTGAAAGGAACCGTGATCACTTCATCGCCTGGCTGGATACCGGCCGCTAACAACGCCAGGTGCAGCGCACTGGTTCCGGAGTTCACGGCGACGCCGTAACGCGCGCCGCAATAACCGGCGAATTCCTCTTCGAGCGCAGCGATTTCCGGGCCGCCCACAAACTGGCCGCTCTCCAGTACGCGCGCTACCGCCGCGTCAATCTCGTTTTTGAGCTCATGATATTCGGAAGGAAGGTCAAGAAAGCGGATCATGCCAGAAGCTGTTCAAACTTGCGAGAAACTACTTCCCAAGAGTAACATGCAGCAACCATTTCCCACGCCTTTGCCGTCATGCGCTGGCGCGCGCCGGCATCCTCGAGCAGCGCCAGGCATGCTTGCGCAAACTCTTGCGGCGAGTCCGCGATCGCAATGGTCTCACCGGCACGAACGTCCAGGCCTTCGGCACCCACTGACGTTGAAACCACCGGAATCTTAGCAGCCATCGCTTCGTAGATTTTCAGACGCGTACCTCCGCCGATGCGCAGCGGAACGATGGACACGGCTGACTCCCATAGATAGGGGCGCACGTCCTCGACGGTTCCAGTGACATGAATATACCGGTCGCTCCCGCCGAGTCCGCGGACTTCCGCGTTTGGATTGCGTCCGGCGATGGTCAGAGAACAATTTGGCCTCTGGCGGCGGATCAGCGGCAGAACGCTTCGGGCGAACCAGAGGAGACCATCGACGTTTGGCCGCCAGTCCATGGCCCCGAGAAACACCAGGTCGTGGGCCGGCGGGATCGCGCGCGGAGGAGCGAAGTATTCTACGTCCACACCGGTCGGAACGGAACACACACGTTTGGCCCCATACAGCGAGTTCATGGCTTGAGCATCCGCGGCGGAAACCGCGATGATTCTCTTCGCCGCGCTGCAAACCTCGGCCTCGTAACGCAGCATGCGCTGATATTGGCCGCGAGAATACGCCCGGTGCCAGGGGCTGGGCGCGTGTTCAGTGTGCCGCTTCCAGATCATCGATTCTACGTTGTGCTGGAACAGCACCACGTTGCCTAGATCGGGAACGTTGGCCGCTGACGCGAGAAAATCGCACACGATGGCGTCGAATTTCTCCAGCCGCGTGATGGTCTCAATCAATCGCAGTAACGCTCGCGATCGATAGCGCTGCATGGCAACCGGCATACTTGTCCACGGGCCCTGGGCCAGCTGCGCCCAGTAACGTGGCCCGCTTTTTCGCGGAGCTTCGTGCGACACCGCATATGCTTTGGTGCAGTATCCCGAGGCGCCGCGCAGTCCCGACCCGGGCTGCGGCAAATCGAGCGCGGCAAAGTGGATCTCGTGGCGTTGATGCAGCTGCTTCAAAGTTTCGAGCGTCCGAATCTGGCCGCCGCCGTTCGCCGGATACGGAAAATCCGATTTCACCCATAGGATTTTCATGCCAGCGCCACAGCTTCGGTCCACACCTGCTCGCGCCGCCCGGTGACAAACAGGTCGCCCCACAACTGAAGGTTCAGAAGCCGCCAGATACGATCGGTCGCGTCTTCGCGTCCCGAGCGATGCCGCTCGATGAGTGCGTCCACCTGGCCAAGGTCGAAGTGAGCCGCCAGCAGCCCGTCCGGCGAACGCATGCGCTGGTACACCGGCTCCACCCTCGGATCGCGCAGCCACTGGGTGAGCGGCGTGGGAAACCCCATCTTCTTCCTATGGACGATGCCCCGGGGAAGCAAGTCGCTCACCGCCGCTTTCAACACGTACTTTTGTGTTCGGCCGCGAATCTTGAGACCCTCGGGAATTCCGGCGGCGAACTCCACCAAGGTGTGATCCAAAAACGGCACGCGGCTCTCGACGGAAGCCGCCATGCTCATTTGGTCCTGCTTCATGAGTAACTCGACGAGATAAGTCCTCTGATCGGCGTACAGAGTGCGCGCCAGGGGGAGCGAGCCGCGGCGAGAATTCCAATAACCCATATAGCCCTCGGATGCGCCACCGGCCGGGAACGCGCAATAGAAATTCTCGAGGAACAAGGACTCAAAACCAAGTTCGCGGCCGAGCACGGTATGCCGCAGCTTGCGCCTCAATCCTGCGCCCAGCAGCGGGGATGTTGCCACCCACCCGCGAACGGCGGACCGAACCTGCTCCGGAACCCGCGCGTAGCGGGCGGCCCAGCGCTGATTCCGATCCAGCCACCGGTAGCGCTCATAACCGGCGAACAGTTCGTCGCTTCCCTCACCCGTCAACACCACTTTGACGTGTTGCGCAGCCAGCCTCGAAACAAAATAGAGCGGCACGCTGGACGGCCAGGCCAGCGGCTCATCTTCGTGCCAGATCAGCTTGGGCAACACGCCAAAGAAGGGCTCCAGCCCCACCACCACCTCGTTATGATCCGTACCCAGCGCCGCGGCCATATGGCGCGCGTAGCCTAATTCGCTGAACTCCGCTTCCCAGTAACCCACTGCGAATGTCTGCATCGGCCGTGAACCTGCTCGTTGCGCCAAAGCCGCAATGGCGCTCGAATCCAAGCCTCCGCTCAGGAAGACACCCAGGGGAACATCGCTCATCAGATGCAGCGCGACGGATTCTTCCAACCGGCGCCGCGTCTCGGCGATCCAGGCATCGATATCTTCGTGCCCGCCGTCGCTTTCGGGAATCTCCCAGTAGCGCTCACACGTAAGCTCGGGAACAGCACCGCTCAGATCCAGCGTCATGTGATGCCCGGGCATCAGCTTGCGGATGTTTTGAAACAGCGTGTGATCGCCGCTGGTATAGCCAAACGCCAGCACTTCGGGAAGCAAGTCTTCCTCGAGCGAAGCGGAAATGGCGGGATGCTCCAGTAGGGCCTTGATCTCGGAGGCGAACGCGAACAAGCGGCCGTCCCAATAGTAGTAGAAAGGTTTGATCCCCAACCGGTCCCGCGCGCAGAACAGACGCCGCTGCCTGGCGTCCCAAATGGCCAATGCAAACATCCCTCGGAACAGCCGCAAGCAATCCGCGCCATGCTCTTCATAGGCGTGCAGGATGGTCTCGGTATCCGAACGCGTCTGGTACCGGTGCCCGGCCTGTTCGAGCACCCCCCGCAGCGCCCCATGATTGTAGATCTCGCCGTTGAAGGTGATCCAGAGCTCGCCGGTTTCGTTGGCCTTCGTCCGGTTATTCATGGGCTGGTGGCCACCTTCAAGATCGATAATGCTCAAGCGCCGCTGAGCCAGATGCGCCCACAGATCGTGATAAAAGCCAAAATCGTCCGGCCCGCGATGGCGGATCGCTTCAGCCATGCGCCCCAAGATCCCCACGCCGCCGTCGCCCGGCTCCACCGTTACAAATCCGGTAATCCCACACACGAAAAAGAGTGCGGAATAGAGCACGCGCCTCTCAATCTGGATGGCACATCCCTACCATTAGCCGCAGCCATCCCGCAGTTTAGTCAGGACCGCGCGTGCCCGCTTTCGCATCATCGATTCGAAGGAGACGCGTGGCACGTTGATCAGCTTGCGCATTTCAGCCGCACGGAGCAGCCGTTGGGTGGCGTTCGGCATGCGTGCGGCAGCCCGCTCGAAGGCGGCAGGCGAGGCCCCGTACATTCCGGCGATCGCACGGTAGTAACCCTGCTGTCCCTTTAACTTCTGGCAGCCGATCACCAGCGCCGCCAGCACTTCAGCGCTCTCATCCAACCCGGCCACAACCGCACCCCAATCGTCCAGGAACGGACAAAGCGGGAGCAATGTCGCCGGCGACCTCCGCAGGGCCTTCACCGGGCGAAGCGGGTAATGCCGATGCCCCTCGGCCGAAAGCCCCGTCTCCTGGTACATGCGAACCGCAAGCTCGAAGCGGCCGCGCGTCGTGAAGTGATCCATGAGCGGCAACGTTGCGGGCACTTTCTTCCAGAAGCCCATGCCCTGCGTCAGGTCGCCGCGATTGTGGGCCAGGGTCATCGCCAGACGCAGCAGGTCAAGTTCCCCGCCGCGCTCATCGGCAACCTGGTCGAACACGGCTTGCTCCCGGGCGATTTCGGCTTCAATGGCCGCTTGTGCTTCTTCCGCTGAAGCTGTTTCGCCGAGTTCGAGCATGCGGCCCAACCCGCCCGCGATGGCGCTCCAGTGCTCCCCGTTATGGCCGCTGACGCCGCGAACCGAACGCGTGGATATGCCCTCCTCCGTCCACCCGCGCGCGGCGAGTGCAAATCGCAGCATGGGCTTCAGCACTTCAACATCGGATGTTTCACGCCAGGCCATGCCGCGGATTTTTGTGTCTACATCGGTGGGCACGAATGTGGCGACAGTAGCGTGATGACATGCCAGGCATAGAGCGAAATAATCCTGGAGCTGCTCGGAATGGTTAAGATCGGGGCGGAAAATATTCTGCCAACTTGCCAGGACGCGGAGGAAGCCGTCCGGCGTGGCGCCCATTTCGATCAGCCTTCCCGATTCAGGCGGCGGCATGCGGGATGGCAGAAACGGCGCCGTGTTGTGGACTTGCGATAGCAGGGTCTCGGGAGAAATCCATTTCACCCAGGCCTCCCGCGGCCGTGGAGGTGCGGGCGGCAGAAGACCCCGCCGCAGTAAATCAGGAAAAATGACGTCGCGCAGACTGGGTGCAAGCAGCGCAGCGTCGTCGCGCGCACCGAACCAGATCAGGTCTTGTATTTCCGCGGCCGCAACGGGTTCGCCTTCAAGGTCGCCCGAGTACAGTTCGATCCTAACGGTCTTGCCCTCTGGCCCGGCGGCGGGGCTTTCATAATCGCCGAGATGCTTTAGGTTTGATACTTCCACCTCGCCCAGCTCTTCCCGGCATTCGCGCCTCAGGCATTCATCGGCGGTCTCACCCGTCTCCAGCTTGCCGCCCGGCAGAATCAGCAGCGACGTAGTGTGCTTTTTACGGCAGAGAAGAACGCGGCCGTCTCTTAGATAAAACAGTCCGACCTTATGAATGTCCGCCATCTACTGCAGGATTGGGAATCGTTCGAAGTTCTCGGCGACAAAAAGGCTTCCTTCGGTGACTCCCGCCGGAGCACGGCGCTTTAGTTCATCGCCGAGCCGATCCGCGCCGATTTCCCCAGCGAGGAACGATTGGAACGCCGCCGTGACCTGTTGAACTTCCCGCGCCGATTCATGCACGAATTCCAAACGAAAATGGCGAATGCCCGCCGTGCGCCACAACTCCATGTACGCGCTTGCCTCCTGCGCCTCCGCGCCGAACACCGTGTTCCGGCATCCGACATCGGCGAGCACGGGATGCGCGCGGCCCTGCGGGTCTTTGAGAGCCACCCGATGTTTTTCGCACGGCCGGCCGCAATCCCGGTAGGTCGTCCCGGTGGAAAGAAAGCGGCAGAACACGCAATGCTCGGTGTGGAAGACGGGCAGATGCTGGTAGGCGATAGCTTCCAGCCGCTCCGGGCCGATGGTCCCGGCTAATTTGGAGATCTGCTCCGCGTTGAGATCGTGCGTCGGGGTGAGCCGCTCCACGCCCAATGCGATATACGCTTCGGCAGTGAGGGTGTTAGCGGTGTTGAGACTGAAATCGGCGATCAGTTGTTGTCCCGGCGTCTCGTGGAGAACCTGGAGAATGCCGCTGCTGCGAGCCAGAATCGGGCACTGAAGGCTAACCAAAAAATCCACGATGCGGCTTTCGGCGGGCTTCAGAATGCGCGGGCTGGCGACCCGGACTTCGACGCCCGCCGCCTTTACGCGTTGGACGGAGGGGCGCAACCCGTAGAGATCCAAATAGTCCAACGTGATGCTGTCCGGCCTGGCTGCAATGGCGGCTTCCGTTTGTTCGGGGCTGCGGACTAGAACGTGGAGTTGGGGAGCACCAGCGGTCGCATATTGTCGCTTTTCACGCCGAAGATCGGGCGCTCGGTGAATCGACCGGGCCGGTGGACGCAATTGGAGTTCCTGGAGTTTTTCGACTGCTTCGCGCCTGATTCGATTCAACAGCGACACAGGCGCGAAAACGGAGCCCGTGATTTCGGAGCTCAGCCCAGCGAGCTCATACGGTGTGTTGCCGAGCCTGCCAAATTGCTCTTCGAGCGTCTCTTCGGTCAGCCCGCGATTTTGCGCGACGCTCAGTGGCGCAGGTGACTCCACCGTGACCGAGCCTCCCTTCGGCAAGGTCCAGCGAGTATGGAGCGGGTGGTTCTCCGTTGCGATCACGTGTACCGTGAGCGGCTGCTTTGCCAGCGGCGCCGCCGCATCAAGAAACGGACGCGCCGCCCGATCCAGCTCGGGATCATGTGTGCGCCACACCAGATCGCCGGCGCGGATGCGATGGCAACTCAAGGCGCTGTTCGCGAAGCTGAGCTCCAGCGCGCCATCCAGCTGTGGCCTCACCTGATACAAGCGCCCGCCCTCTTCGTTTTCCTCCGGGCTCCGCCAGTCAGCGGCGTCAAACACCACGCCGTCACCGGCTTTCAGCGGCGCAATCTTGTGAGCCGCCGCCGGCCGCACGTCGACGCTGGTATCATGTACCGCGGTGACGGTCCCCATCAACACGCCGCGATGCCGCGGGCTACGGCCGTTCACCACGCTCTGATGGTTCACACCGGTGATGAAATGCGGTCCCAGGCCACGCGAGTAAACCTGTTCGAGCTCCAGCTCCTGCCGCGGCGTGACGGACAATGGCCGGTTCGCCCATACATCATCCACGGCTTGCCGGTAGGCGCGCGTGGTCAAAGCGACGTAATCGGCAGCCTTGTAGCGGCCCTCAATCTTCAGGCACCTCACGCCGGTAGCGACGATCTGGGGCAGGTGGTGCAGCGCCGACAGATCGCCTGGAGAGAGCAAGTAACGCGCATCAGCCAGAGGTTTCGGCGCGCCATCCACCAGCATTTCGTATGGCAGCCGGCAGGCCTGGGCGCATTGCCCTCGATTGGCGCTTCGCCCGCCCCATGCCTCCGATGAAAAGCATTGGCCGGAGTAGGCGACACAGAGTGCTCCGTGTACGAAAATTTCAAGATCGGCGCCGGTCTTCGCGTAGATGGCGCTTACTTCCTCGAGCGATAACTCACGCGCCAGTGTGACGCGATCGGCGCCCTGTGACAGAGCGAATTCGACGCCTTCCGCGCTGGTGATGCTGGTCTGCGTGGAGGCGTGAAGTTCCAGCTCCGGAGCAATCTGGTGGGCCAGTTTGAGAACACCGATATCCTGCACGATCAGTGCGTCGACGCCCGCTTCGGCAATCGCGCCGAGCAAGCGCGCGGCCTCGGTGAGCTCATGTTCGAAGACCAGCGTGTTGAACGTCAAACAGCCCCGCACGCCGCGGCGATGCAGCGTTCGCATGGCTTCAGGCAGTTCGCTCAGCTCAAAGCCCACCTTCGCGCGAGCGGTGAAGTGTTTGAGGCCGAAATAGCACGAGTCCGCTCCCGCTTCGATGGCCGCGTGAAGCTGTGGCCAGTGTCCGGCCGGACTCATTACTTCGGGTTTCCTCGCTAACGGCATGTTTCCTAACTAAAGCGTAGCGCGTCAACCCGCGGTGGAGAAGTTGATCAGAATTGGTATTCGGTCGGCTTGATGCCCTTGGCCCGCAGATACATCTCCGCCGACGCGCGGTGGTGAGTGGTGTGGTCGAGCATCGCCAGCAGCAATTCCAGTCCAGTCATTGGGCCATCTTCGCTTTGGTAGGTCTTGGAAAGCTGTTCGGGCGTGAGCTTCGACACTTGTCCGATGGCCGAGTCAAAGGATGTCCCGATAAACGCGATGACATCTTTCTTGCTCATCGAGGCGGGCTTGGCCGCGTTCGGCTGTCCACCAGAAAAGGGCGAGGTGAAAACCGACAGCGCTTGCGATAGATGAACCATCTGCCCGGCAAAGCTCATTTGCGGAGGTGTGAGCTTGAAATCGTACGAAGATTCCGGCATCTGGGCGGCTACCTTCAGCGTAAACTCGCGCGAGGTCTTCAGATGTTTCAGCACGATCGTTTTGACGTCGGTTTGGGCGGCAACCGGCATCGTGGCGGCGAAAGCCACGGCGAGCAGGAGTCCAGCGGAACGCGTTTTCGGCAAGGGCATAGCTAGAGTATCTCAGCTTCTGTGTGTTAGTGAAAATTAGATACGATAGGAATCGGAGGAATGGGTGAGTGGTTGAAACCGGCGGTCTTGAAAAGCGATCAGGCCCCGTCGGCAAGTTTCTCAAAATTCAACATAACCTCTGTCCAGCCAGCAGTTTACAGTCATTCCAATCTTCATTCCTGATTAGCCGATTTCATCCGTTTTGAGCGCTCTTTAGTGCCAATTTGGTGCCAGTCACCCGTTTTTTCGACCTGAATCGATGACTGTCACTATGAATCTCTGCATCCTACTGTCTACGCAAGACTTATGCTTAAGAATCTTGCATCGAGATGGCCCAATTCTTGAGCTGGCGATTATACGCGAAAGTGCATCTCCGATACTTCGTGGGAACTGGATCAGGCGCTCTACCAGCTCCGGAGCTTCTCTTGAAGTGCGTTGATCTCTTGTTCAAGCGCCGTCAAGCTCTGAATGATCTGATCGAATGGTGGCGGCTCGCCGAAGATCATGACTGCCATCTCGCGATAATCTTGCCGAAGAACCTGGATTCTTGACTCTGGTGGCGCGAGTAGCGGCCGGGCAGGTTCTTTGCCGGCGGTCGATGAAACTCCGCGTGTAGAATCGTGGCCTTTTCCCAGAATGTTCGTTTCGCGAGAAGGCTGGTCACCGGTACTTCTGGCTGCGCAAAGAGCTTTGGAAACTCGGCGGCGGTGAAGGCGCGGATTGTAAACTCCCCGCGCGGGATGAATTCGGCATGGGTTCCGAGTTCGAGCGTGACTCGCGGCGCAATGTAGGCGACTGGGGACTGGACGGCAGGAGGATAGAAGAAATGCACGACGTTCGGGTCATGTTCATCGACGACAAGTTTCCAAGGTCCTTGTGGGCCTAACGCTTCGGTGCAGCGGGTGCGCAGACGGTCAAGAAACTCACCTGCTATATAGTTCTGGCATGCTCGAAGCATCTCGCCGAGCAAGGCCATTTGCTTCGTTCGAGATAGGTCTGGCGCAAGAGGATGACGTGCGCCGGTGAAACCAAGCATCGTGTAGTCCACGGCCAGATCGATATCTTCGGAGAAGCGTTGGATGACCCCGAAAACCTTGGACAGAGAGGTCCCGCCCTTGAACAGGAGGCCCGCTTTGAGCTGCTCGATCGAGAAGATCTGCGCGAGCGTCCAGCACACTCAGAAATCCTTCTCGACGAGCGCTTCAGCCAACGCGCGGCGATTCGCGGTTTCGACGAAAATTTCGGCGCGGGACGAAGCTGCGAGTTGAGCAATTCTGTTCAAGTCGGGTTACCAGCGACCTTCTTAGCCGTCTCATAAATCCAATCGACACCGAACCGTGTCGCCTTGACCAGCCGGCGTTTCTCGGCTTCGGGTAACAGCGATCTTAGACGCTGGATGAAAGCATCATCGAGCTCATCTTTGCCAATGTAACGTAGCGCCTGGATGACGAGCGCGGTCCTACCCTGCTCCTGTCCGAGAACATGCGGTCGCGCGTGCTTGAAATGGATCGTCCGTCGGCCGATTTGAACCTTCTGGTTCGGTCCGTCAGAAAGGTAGACGATTTTGGCGGGCACTTGGGTTGAGAGTCCCAGGAGATTTGCGGCCCATGCGCCTTGAGGAACGATAGTCCAGCGATGACGCCGCGCGAGGGCGCGCGCAGTTTGATCGATATCGGGGCTGAGCGTGCCACCGAGATCCGAGTTCACCTTGGGAGAATCATAGAGGCCGCGGCGGATGCGGCGGATAACGCGGTCACGAAGAAGCGCCGAGAGGGTCATATCGACGGTCCCTCGGCTAGCGATGTCGAGAAAGTCTTTTGCCATGAACGCGTGGCCCGACTCAAACCGGCGGATGCGGTCAAGAATACTGGTTTTCATGGTTTGCATTGCTTCATCGATCCCACACGATTTAGAAAAACTATACCACTTTTTCTAAATGGCTATATGCAGGGCCAACCTTGTTGGACGAGCCCCGCTGCGTTAGCGCGCGCGGATGTGCGGACCGGCAACCAAGGAACAGCCGTGGATGTGGAAGGATGCCGAATTCGAAAGAACGGTGCGCGGTTTCGCCTGGTGTGGGTGCAGCGAGCGCGAATGCCAGGTTGAACGGTCGATCGGTTGGAATTAATGGGGACAATTCTCGTGGGTGGCAAGCACGTGCGTTACCTCTATTGGTCTTTCGCTTCGTGCCACCACGCTCCTAATAATTATTTAGCTCAAACCGTAATCGGTCACTGAGACTTTCAATCAGTAGCGCGCCGAAATCCTGAATGAAACCGGTCTTTCCCAAACGGCGTGTGGGAGGTGTGTGCCTCACCAGCCGGGCGGCAGTCGTTTTGCGGTGAGCTGGTCAACTCATTTCAGGGGTGCGTACCAGCTTTCGGGCGATTGGTCAGGTATGTGGATCGAAATGGTGCCCTTGATAGACAAGGCCATCTATAAGGGCCGCGCGATACGACCACGCTTCGCGCTCCAGCGCATCCTCAGGCTCAGCGCTGTTCCACCATTTACCATTCATGATCCAATTCACAAATTTCTCGTAGCCAGCCGACGTCCGGATCCGCGCAACTGGTAGTCCGGACCATTGCGCGAGCCGGTTCATCGACTCGCTGTTGACGCTGACTAGCACCTCGGGGCGCGCGAGGGCCAATAACCGTGTCGCGACTCCAACATCGAATCCTTCGCGGTTGGTGATGACTTCATGGGCCTTTCTCGCCATTAGCGGAAAAGAAGTATTCAGGGGCACTCTTAGTAAGTTCCGGATTTCATCTTGGATCGCCGCCTGGTCTTGAGGTTTTTTGGCGTCGCGTCTAAGAACACATTCTTAGCGGTCCCCGCAGCCTGCATCGACCCTAACAAGCCGTAGTCCGTGCCGCCATCGACAAGGCCAAGTAGCACGCGCCCTTCGGTTGTCGAAAGGGTAGCCCAGTCTTTGGCAATCAGCGGCCGGGCAGCACGAAGTGTCAGAAGATACGAGTTCTGTCCGGAGAAGATCCCCATCTTCCCGCCATACTTGGCCGCCCATTTCTTATCCGCGCGCCAGAGCGCAGAGTAGTAAGCTGTCCAGCTCTCCAGCGGATCTGCGGGCGGGGTGGGTGCTGGCATTTGGACGACCGCACTTGGTTTGGCGACCGCCCTTGCGCGCTTCTCGTACTCGTCAAGCCATTCGAGGGTCGGATAGTCGTAGGAACCCCAAGCACGCGCGAACCAGGCCGCTGTTGTGCCATCGTCGAGATACTCGTGAACCAGTTCAGTATTTCTACCAAATCCAGACATCGTGAGATTTGCGCTGCCAACCCAGCACTTAAGACAATCCGGCAAAGTGAACAGGTAGACCTTCGGGTGAAAGGTACAGTCTTGCTCACCGATGCCGATCTTCACGAGCCCAGCGCCATGGAGTCGCCGCAAACAGCTTGGGCTAGTCAAGTAGTCGCCCACGCCAACAATTACCCGCACTTGATGACCAGGAACCGCAGCAAACTTTACGAGATCGTCGACGCGTTCGCTATTAGTAATCCACGCAACGGCAATATCCACGCGCGAAGCCACTGAAAGAAGTTCAGTCCATCTGGCAGTTAGTGATGACGACTCTAGGAGCATTATGTAAAGCTACTAGGCCCCCGCCGGCTGGGTCGCGGGTTCCAGCACGTTTGCCAGCTCAACGAACCGGCACAAAGCGTTTGCGAGCTGCATCTGCCGCGGACTACGACATTCGGGTTCCATTAGGCGCGGGCTACCCACCACGATCACGATCGCACCGGCCCGTGAAGTCGCAACGTTGAGCCGATTCAGACTGTACAGAAATTCCATCCCGCGTGGCGCATCCTCAGGCGACGAAGTTGTCAGGGAATAGATTACTACCGGCGCTTCCTGGCCTTGGAACTTATCCACCGTTCCTACTCGGGCTCCCTTCAACCGATCGGACAGATCGGATAACTGACGAAATGAGCGCAGCAGTGGAGCCACATCGCGACGCTCTTGTTAGGGAAGGATACCTGAAACTGCAGGGCGTCAACCTGGTGGCGGTTTCAATGGTTGGGCGGTCCGCCAACAGAAGCATTTTCTGAGGTGGGCGCCCTACCGTCGCCCTTGAACCTATTCCTTAGGCAATGGAAGGCGGACATTCGAGGCAAAATATAGGCGGCCACGATCAGCGAGGTTGCGGCGGCTTCCCGCGAGCCACAAGGGATGTAGAAGTAAAATCGAACCTGTCAAGAAGCACACTCAAGCACATACGTCACGGCGACAGTCTCGCCCATGTCCTCGCGGGTCGTGACGAAGAAGCCGCGCGCGTTTGGGAGCATTTCAGGGACGCAGCTAAGACGCGCGTAAGGAACGTCGAGCGCAGTCGCATTTCCGCCGTAGCTCTAGTGCAGAACCTGAAATAGCTCGCCATTCGCCCGCGAGTAATCTGCGGGAAGACCGTAATTAGACTGCAATCTAAGCGCATTACGGGCTGCACGCTACAATCAACGATGTCCCTTTATGCGTAATCGTACTCTAGGATTCGGCAGCACCGTTCTCTTTGTCCTTTCGCTGGTATACCCCGCCGGTGTCGTAGGCCAGACGTACACGATCGCAACGGTTGTCGGATATGACGCACAGGCGAACTCAATTGGCGGCCCTGTCAGCGTCTCCTTGGGCGGCTATGGCGTCGCCATTGACAGAGCCGGGAACCTGTACGTCACGTCTGGTGATCGCGTACTAAAGTTATCTCGTGGCATCGTGACTACCGTGGCTGGAACAGGAATGCCGGGTTCCAGCGGCGATGGTGGTCCGGCTACCAGCGCCCAACTGGATGACCCTTTCGCTCTTGCGGTCGACTCCTCAGGAGACCTTTTCATCGCCGATACAGACAACAGCCGCGTCCGGATGGTGTCCAACGGGATCATCACAACCATCGCGGGCGGCTTCGGCCCTGGCACGCCGGTCGCCGGCATTCAGTTAAACTCGCCCCGAGGTCTCGCCGTGGATTCGGCTGGAAACGTTTATATTTCGGATTCCGGGAATAATCGCGTCTTGAAGCTGTCTAATGGAACCGTAACAACGGTAGCCGGAAACGGCAATAACGGATTCTCCGGCGACAACGGCCCGGCGGTCAGCGCCGCGCTATCCGAGCCCTATGGCCTCGCCGTGGATTCCGCCGGCAAGGTTTACATCTCCGACTTGAACAACAACCGCGTTCGAAGGGTCTCAAACGGAACCATCACGACGGTTGCGGGGAACGGAACGCAGGGTTTCAGCGGTGACGGGGGCCTTGCCACCAGCGCCGCTTTGTCCGGTCCAACGGGAATTGTGCTGGACTCTGCCGGCAACCTTCTCATTTCCGACTTCGACAACAACCGCATTCGAAGGGTCTCAAACGGAAACATCACCACAGTCGCCGGAAACGGAACGCAGGGTTTCAGCGGCGATGGGGGTCCGGCCACGAGCGCGGCTTTGGCCGGTCCCGACGGCATCGCCATCGATTCGGCAGGTAACGTCTATTTCGCCGACACCAACAACGGCCGCGTGCGTGTGTTGGCCGTGGGTCCCGGATCTCTAGGACCACTCACCATCATCAAGACGCCTCTGCCAGACGGGGTCGCAGGCCAGCCGTATACGCAGATCACCATGGCCGCGTTCAATGGGTTGGGGCCCTACTCCTGGTCGGCTACCGGATTGCCGTCCGGACTTACCATGAGCAGCGAGGGAGTCCTTAGCGGGACGCCAGTTCTGAGTGGTAAACCAACAGACTCCGGAACGTTTTCAGTTGTCATCTCAGTCTCCAGTGGCGGGGCGATGGCTTCGATTGCGCTCCCGTTAGCAATTACGCCTAATCTTCCGCAGATCACGGGTGGCGGCGGTACGTCGAAAGTCACACTGAACCCTGGTGTGGTATCTGAAATCTATCAAGGCGGCCTAACTGCCACGGGCGGACAGCAGCCCTATACCTGGTCCATATTGGGCGGGTCGTTGCCGCCGGGAGTATGGTTCACGAGTTCGTATCTCTTCCCGAGCCTTCTCGATGGCACTCCAAACCAAGCCGGCGATTTCACCTTCACGGCCCAGGTAACCGACGCCGTCGGCAACACTGCCTCCTCGATTTTCGTCCTTCCCATCGCGCCGCCACCCCTCGAACTCAGCAGTGCGTCGCCTCTTCCCAACGGCATTGTGGGTTCGCCGTATCCCGCCCAGGTTCTCACTGCCTCCGGCGGAAATCCGCCATACAGCTTCCAAATAACTGGGACGCTACCCACCGGACTGACACTCTCGAACGGTTTGATCAGCGGCACGCCGGTGTCCGAAAGTACCGGCTCATTCACTTTCCAACTGACCGCAACCGACTCCAGCCCGCATACTGTTTCCAGCGCTTTTCAAATCACGGTCAACCCCAGCCGGACCGATCTCGTCCTGTCGCAGAGCGCTATAACTTTACCTTTGTACGACTATATCGATCCCAACGTCACCAGTTCTCTGGTCTTCGGCGGCAGGGTTACGGTGCAATCGAATGTGCCTTCCACAATCCTCTATTACTCGGTCAGTGTCGCGCCTGATGCACCATGGCTGAGCGTCCGGGCGGGAAGCACCACACCCGGGGCCATCGAGATGAACGTCAACACGCAGGAACTAAGTTCCGAGCGTAATCCACAGCCTGCTACCGTCACAGTGAATTGCATCGCCCCGAGTCCATGCGCCGGCAACTCCCAGACCATCAACGTGTTGTTAAGCCCATTTGTGCTTCCGCCGAATCCGGATTTCGTCACTAATAGCTCGCTTTTCTACTCTGCTTCTTCCACGGACCTGAAGCCCATTTCGCAAGCCCTGGAGCTGCAAAACACCGGTGACGAGCCACTTATGATCACCTCGATCACAGCCCCGGACGGTTTTGTGTCGGTAACAGGTGTTCCGAATACCCTCGGAAGCGGCGTCGCCGTTCCTGCCACGGTGACTGTAAATCCGGCGGGACTCGCCGTCGGCTTCCATAGAACCACTCTCTTCGCGAATACAGTCTTGGGCGACGCGAGCGGAACCACTATCCCCCTGACGCTGTGGATCACTCCCAACGCCACCATGAGACTTGCACCGGGCGGGACCCAATTCCAAATGGTCTCGGGCGGCGCGCCCGGTAATCCAACCGGATCATTCCAGGTAGTTGTTTCCGGCACCCAAAAAGTCGCGTGGAACGCGGCATTGCTGCCGGGCGCAAACTGGCTGACGCTGAACACCGCCAGCGGAAACTCGACTCAAGCGAACCTTGGAACTGTGAGTTTCTCCATCAATTCAAGCGCCGCCTCGCTCGCGCCTCAGGCCTATTACGCTGCGATTCAGGTCACATCGGCCAATGTGGAACCTTCGCCGCGAACGTTTATAGTCGTGCTGAACGTAAGCGCGGCGGGCGCGGTTACTGTCAATCCCCAGCCGTCCGGGCTCTTGTTTGCTGCGTCCGGCGTCGCCGCTCCGTCCGCCCAGACTGTCAAGGTCTACAGCGGCTCCGCAACCTGGGTGTCTTATCAGGCATCGTCGGATAGCTCCTGGCTCGCCGTTTCACCCGCGACAGGCTCGGCCTCGGCCGCATCGCCTGGCTCATCGAGTTTATCTGTTAATTCGAGCGGTCTCGGGCCCGGCGTTTACAATGGCGGCGTTAGCTTTTCCGCTTCAGGAGCTTCGCTGAGCACGGTCAATGTGACGCTGATCGTCCAAGCAGGCTCTTCCACATGCGTACCCGCAAATTTGGTACCCACCGAGACTGGCCTCGTCAACGACTTTTCTCAGTCGGCTGGTTTGCCGACGCCATTGACGGTAGTGCTGGTCGACGATTGCGGCCACCCTGTCACCAACGGACTCGTTGAAGCGACTTTCTCAAACGGCGATCCAGCGCTTGCGTTGAACGCCGTCGACACGACAAGCGGTATCTATTCGGGCACCTGGGTGCCTGGCGCCTCGGCCCAGGAAGTCACCATCACGGCAAGCGCGACGGCTAGTGGTTTGGCTACCGCCTCCTCTCAGGTCAGCGGCCAAGTGACTCCCAATCCATCTGCGCCGATCCTGAACGAAAACGGCATCCTCAACGCATTCGCAATTGCAGCGGAGCCGGGTGCTCCCCTTGCGCCCGGCACGATTGTCCAGATGTACGGCTCCAACCTCGGCTCACAGGTTTCGGAGGCCCAAAACACTCCTTTGTCAACCAGTCTTGGTGGGACTTCGGTATTCATAGGAGGCATCGCCGCACCGCTGTATTATGTGAGCTCGGGACAAATCGACGCGCAGATCCCGTTCAAGTTGCCGGCGGGCAAGGTATACGAGGTTTACGTCGATAACAATAACGCGTTGACCATACCGCGCTTGATTCAGGTGACGAGCGACGCGCCGGGGATTGCCCAGTTCGCATACGGCGGCATCATCGCGCAGCATTCGAAAGACAACAGCCTGGTGTCAGAAACATCTCCCGCCGCTCCCGGCGAATACGTTGTGATGTATGCCGCAGGCATGGGACTCACCAACCAGACCGTGCCGTCCGGGTCAGCTTCTCCGTCAAGTAAACTGGCGACAGTTCTCGACGGCGCAACGCTGACGCTTAACGGCGCCCCCGTAAACAACATTCTTTTTGCTGGTCTGACGCCGAACTTAGTCGGGCTGTATCAGGTGAACTTTCAGGTTCCGGCCAACGCTCCGAATGGGGACCTCCAGTTAGTGCTGGTTCAAACCAGTGGCGTGAGCAATTCGGCGGTGCTTCCTGTTCATAACTAAGACTCAGCCATGGGCATTCCCGCTACGGCCTTGGGTGGCGACTAGCGGCCTCCAGAAGGCCGAACACGAAACAGCATCTGTTTACCTGCTATAGTGGCAATTTCTCCTTACCTTTTACGGCATCAATCGCGTGCTGACCCACGCCCTATTTCTCTATGTTCGGGGTTTATCATGTACAAAAGCATTCTTCTTTTCCTGGCTGTCCCTCTTTCTTTTCCGGCTCAGACACTGACGACAATCGCTACATTTAACGGGGTGAACGGCGCCCAGCCGACCGCGCTTATTCAGGCTTCCGATGGTAACTACTATGGAGCAACTGAGGACGGCGGCTCGGGATATGGCACAATTTTTCAGCTTACGCCCGCCGGGACGCTCACTACGATTTATACATTTTCCCCTGCCACTGGAAACGCGCAACTGCCCGGCCCGGATGGAGCAGCACCCTTTGCATTGACCCAAGGCGCGGACGGCAATTTCTATGGCACGACCTCATTGGGGGGAACAAACGATCTGCCCTATGGCGGCGGTACGATTTTCAAAATCACGCCCACTGGAGTTCTGACGACGCTTTACAGCTTCACAATGAGCGACGGCAACTCCCCCAGAGGCTCTCTCCTTCAGGCGAGCGATGGGAATTTCTATGGCATCACCACCGAAGGTGGTTCTGGACTTCTGGGAACTCTGTTCCAAATCACGCCTTCCGGCATGCTGACCGTTTTGCACAACTTCTCATTCCTGGACGGCAACCCGATGGGCGGTCTGGTGGAAGGCGCCGACGGCAACTTGTACGGATGCTCTGGCAAGACGGTTTACAAATTGACGCTGGCCGGCGTCTTCACCAGCTTCTACAGCTTCTCCGGCTCCGGACCAATTGGGCCATTGATTATAGGCACCGACGGTGACTTCTACGGCACAACTTCCGAGACGATTTTCCAGCTCACGCCTGGCGGCGTCTTAAAGACGATCTACGAGTTCTCTTCCAGTCAGGGATCAGAGCCGACCGCGCTGCTTCAGGCCAGTAACGGCAACTTTTACGGCTTCCTGCAGGACATCGGTCCGGGAAGCATTTTTAAAGTCACTCCCGCGGGCGTTATGACAACGATACAAAAATTTAACGGCCTCGACGGCTCGTTCATGGGTAACGGTGAGCTGATGGAGGGTTCCGATGGCAACCTCCATGGCGGCACTCTGGATGGAGGGGCCTACAACGATGGCCTCCTATTCACGCTGACCTTGAATTCTGAGGTACAGCCGCCCAGCGTGGTCACTGGCTCGGCATCGATGGTCACAAATCATACCGCTACGCTGTCGGCGTCGATTAGCCCGAATGGCGGTGACACCGAGGCCGGCTTTCTGTACAGCGCCAGCAGCTCGATGACGAATGCCGAATCGGTAAAGCAGGATGTTGGGTCATCTCCCGGCACCGCGCTGCTTTCTCTGGAGGTGGCCGGTCTGACGCCAGCCACAACCTACTACTATCAGGCGTTCGCGTCGAACAGTGCGGGAACCGTCAACGGAGCTGTCGCCAGCTTCACTACTGCTGAGTTGGCAGCCTATGCCATCTCCGGCGTGGTGACCCTGCAGGGCGTCGGCCTGGCAGGTGTGACCGTCAGGATCAATGGAGTCCCTGCCATCACGCAGGCACCCTCTGGACAGTATTCGGAGGCAGTCACGCCTGGCGGCGACTATATCGTTACGCCGTTCGACGTTGGATACACATTTACTCCGCCGAGCGTGAGCTTCAACAATCTGAGTGCGAACCAGGTGGCAAACTTTACCGCCGCAGTTGCCGCGCCCTCTACGGCTTTCTCCACGCTGGTGAATTTCTCCGGCGCCAATGGCGTTGCGCCAAGCTCTGGAATCACCCTGGCGAGCGACGGAAACTTTTACAGCACGACCCAATTTGGAGGCGCCAACAACGCCGGCACGATCTTCCAGTTGACGCCGTCAGGCAAGCTGACGACGCTTCACAGCTTCGACAACACCGATGGCAGCTCCCCTTTCGGAGGGCTGGTCCAAGCCTCCAACGGAAATTTCTATGGAAATACACTCAGCGGCGGGGACGGTAACGGCACTCTCTTTCGCATTACGCCGCAGGGCGCGTTTACCAGTCTGGTGAGCTTCAGTTCTTCCGGCCAGAACGCCGGCTACAATCCGATCGGCACATTAATCCAGGCTACGGATGGAAACTTATATGGAGTCACAGCAGGCATGCCTGGAGTAGTTCCTTCCACGGTTTACCGCATCTCGCCCTCAGGCGCCCTCACGACACTGTATACGTTCGATCCCGGAGAGGGCACAGGTCCGCAGAGCGGCTTGCTGCAAGCCTCCGATGGCAATTTCTATGGCACGCTGCAAGGCAACAATGTTTCCAGCGCACCAGGCTTCGTTTTCAAAATGTCTCCTTCCGGCGCTGTTTCCCCCCTCTATATTTTTTGCCAACAGCAGAACTGCGCCGACGGAATCGCTCCGACCGCTCCTTTAATCCAAGGAACGGATGGGAACTTGTATGGAACGGCCGAAGATGGGCCTTCACAACACGGCGTCGTCTTTCAACTGACTTTAGGCGGTGCGTATTCGATCCTGTATGCCTTCGATGAGGCGGACGGCGCAAGTCCGAACGGTGTGTTCCTGGCTAGTGACGGCAACTTCTATGGAACCACCCAAGCCGGCGGTCCCGCGCTTGCCGGCACGCTGTTTCAACTTACACCAAGCGGCACTCTGACCACGCTTCATGCTTTCGATGGGAGCGATGGAGCAAGCGCATCGGGCTCCTTGATTCAGGGACCCGACGGGGCTCTTTACGGGACCACCCGACAGGGCGGACCCTCGGACCAGGGAACCGTGTTCCGCTACGCGCTCCCGAATGTCGTTCCTGCTATTGCGGCCAATTCGGGTGTAGTGAGTGGCGCGAGTTTTCAAGCCGGGATCGCCCCAAACTCGTGGATCACCATTCGCGGCACCAACTTCTCGCTTAAGACCGATACATGGTCCAGCGCGATCGTCAATGGCGTCTTGCCGCAATCGCTCGACGACGTGAGCGTCAATGTCGGAGGCTCGCCGGCCTATGTCGCCTACGTAAGTCCAAGGCAGATCAATGCGGTCGTTCCAAACATTACGGCCGGGAATGTCTCGGTGACGGTAACCAACAGCGCTGGAACCAGTACGGCAGTGAGTGTGACGGCACAAGCAACACAGCCGGCCTTCTTTCTCTGGGGCACCTACGCCGTGGCTACTCGAAGCGATTACAGCCTCGCGGTCAAGAACGGCACATTCCCCGGAGTGACCACCGTTCCCGCCAAACCCGGCGACACGATCATCCTTTGGGGAACTGGTTTCGGCGAGACAAGTCCTGCCGCCCCGGTCGGGACGGTGGTTCCCGCGGGCGCACCCTACAACACCGCGAATTCCGTCGATGTAACGGTGGGAGGCAAGCCAGCCGTCGTGCTCGGGGCCGCTTTGGCATCGGGATACGCTGGACTCTATCAGGTCGCAATCCAGATTCCCTCCAACTTGGCCGACGGTGACTACGCGGTTGTCGCAACCGTCGCGGATGTAAAGTCGCCATCGACAACGCTCATCACGGTTCAGCAGTAGCTTTCTGCAACGCGCGTTCCAGACTGCGCGCAATAGACTGTATGGCGACGCCGTGGGCAAATATCGACGATGTTTAACATGGGTGCGTTCAGAGCCGAACTCAACCTCTTCGTCGATCGGCCTACTTAAGTGGCGCTGTTTGGGTCGCCCCGGGGGTGAAGCGACGCGCGCGCATTTCCGCCGCATGATGCTCGAATTCCTCTTTTCACCGGTAGCGAGTTCTCGATTTTCGACGCCGCGTTTGGAAAGTTGGACCAGAGCGAACATATGCCGGGACAGGGCGCTGGCAACAACGCGATGTACCTGCAGCCATTCCTCTGGAATGATCAGCATGGCTGCGGCCATTCAAATTATCGCACCGGAGCGCTCGACGATGCGTCCGAAACCTCTATACACGTTTTCGAACAAATCAGTCCCGCCCCAAGAAAGGTGCCCGGAATGGTGAGGAGGCGCACCGCCGATGGGGTCCAGCTGCTTTCCGATCCGTATCAGAACTGCATCAAAAGGCCATCTGAAACAGGCATTGGGGTTGTCCGTCGAGCGAAGAGCAGATTCCCAAAGTTATTGGAAAGACTGAAAAAGCGCGAAAGGGAATGGACGGTTTGGAAGAGAATTTCACGTGCCCAAGGAATGCGCGCCGCACACAATTGGCACACAAAGTCGTAAGTCCACATTGTAAATCCTTGGTGTCAAGCGGTCGAATTCACTGATCCAAGCGAATCAGTGGCACGCTTGCCCATCCTCACTTGGGACTAACGTTGGACGGTCATCCGCAAGCTGCTCGGTAGAGAGTTTTTCTCCAGCCAGATCTCCTTCGCTAGCGCCCGCGGTCTCGGTTCTTGTCGCGTTCAGGTCGTTTGATTACACTCGGAGTTTCGAGAGTGGTAACGGCGTCCCGAAGCGCCTTTTGATAGCGACCTAGCCATCCATTCCAGCCGTCATCCTGAGGGATGATGCCGCGGCGGATAAGACGTTGCCCGATCTCACGCAGCTGGCCCTTGTCGCGTAAGAGCGCCTCTGAATCGCCCAAGTCGGTTATATCGAGTGCCGGACGGGCATCCGCAGTTGACGCTTCAACCCGAATGAAAGAATTCGTCCGCAAGCCTCCGCGATTTCGGGCCGCTTCGATTTCGGGAGTGTAGTAGACATAGTGGATTCGCGCGTCCGTTCCTTCGAGTATGAGGTAGCCGCGTCCGGAGGACTCTTCCTCCCCGTGGACAAGGATTCTGCCTTCCAGGGTTGTAAGGCTTCGAAGGTCTAGCACGGTCATCTGAAGCCGCTCATCGGAGAGGAGGGCGCCATGTGCCGCCAGCGTCTTTTGGCGGTCAGCGCTTCGCTGCACGGCTCGGAGTACATTCGCGAAGTCCCGCCGTACACGCCAAGTCTTCGGGTCGGTGGACTCGGCCAGTCCCATTGACGTGAGAAACATCAGCCGCTCGGCCGCACGCCTCTCCATTAGGGAATAGGTTGACCCTAGACCAGCTCGGCTCGGATCTTTCGTGATTGTAAAGAACGAGGCGCTAGCCTCGGCCTTCGACGCATCCCGCTGGATGATCCGGTCCAATGACGTATAGCGATGCTGGTGTACCTCGAGACGTTGCGCATCGGCGGCGTCGAATTCCGTCCGATACCCAAGCTGGCGGGTGCACAAATCCTCCGTGATGTCGCGGATACCCTCTCTAATGAAGTCCCGGCTGAGACGAAGCGGCCGACCTTCCGCTCCCACGCCTCGCAGCGCAACATGAACGTGCGGGTGCTCGGTATTGAAATGGGCCGCCGCTATCCATTCGAGCCTCGTACCGAGATCGGTCTCCATTTGGGAGATCAGATCGATAGTCAGGCGTTTCAGATCGACGCGGTCGCCGAACTCGGGAGACACAATCAACTTCCAAAGCCGCTCATCGTTGGTCTTTTGCCAATTTTCGAGCCGCGCTGCGATGTCGATCGATTCTTCAGTGGAATTGAACCCCACTGCTCTTGGATCGCCTTCGTGGGTAGCGCTTTCGCGGGCGATATAACGTCCGTGGGCTCGCCACTGCCCTTCACTGGTGTTCTTGGAATAAAGCACCCGAACAGCGCAGCGCTGGGAGTATGGTCGGGCGTGAGTTCTCCCTGTCCCGAACCCAATTACTCGGCGCCTTCGGATTCCGCTCATGCGGGCGTGATGCATGAGGATGCGATACGCGGACGCGTAGACTCGGCGTTCACCGC
>CAVRZH010000190.1:0-13357 GCA_963725455.1 Bryobacterales bacterium | reverse complement strand
ATTACCCTGCTTCGTTCGTCGTATTGCTGCTGGCGTTTCCCGAGCAGCAGGTCGGTAGCTTCACGCTCGCGACGCGTTTGCTCGGGCAATCCGATTTTGAATACAACTCGCTTAACCGGATCGATGGACGCGAGGTCGGCTTTAGCGGGAACACCGGTTCGTGCAGCGTGAACGGAGCGCTGCCGTTTTTGCTGGGAGGGAGCGCGGCGATTGACCGGTCCTCTACGCCGCCGCATCTGTATATTGCCGATCCGCTGAACAATCGCATTCTGGCTTATCGCGATTATCGAAAAGTGAACGCCGATGTCACTGCCGATCTGGTGATCGGCCAGCCGGATCTGTCAACTGCTCTCGTGAACTACCCAAGCAACAGCCCGACGCAAACCAACGCGCAGGGCCTGTGGTCACCGGAGGGACTGGCGGTTGACGCGAACGGCAACCTTTATGTCGCCGATACCTGCAACGCGCGCGTTCTCCGCTTTCCCGCGCCCTTCGCGGAGACATCCGCTGGATTGCCGCAGGCGAATCTTGTTCTCGGGCAAACCAGCATGCTTGGCCAGCCGATCAAAGACGTGAGCGGCCAGACCATGAGCAGCACGTATGGAGTCGCATTCACGGCCGCGGGCAACCTGGTGGTTTCCGATCCACTAGCGAATCGCATCCTCTATTTCAAAAAGACCGGGGGCGATTTTCAATCGGGCGAGCAAGCGACCAGTGTTTTCGGCCAGCCCGATTTCAATTCGTCGCTTCCCAGCGTGCTCTCCGGGCCGCATTTGATTTCGCTCGATTCGAACGATCAGCTCTACATCGCCGACACTGGCAACAATCGTATCGCCGTTTTGCCCAGCGTTCCGACCGCCGGCAACAATCCTGCCGTTCTGTATTCCGTCGCTGGATTGAACAATCCCTACGGCGTGTTTGTCGATCCATTGACCGGCGCCATCTGGATCACTAATACCAACGGAAACCAGGTGCTGCAATATGCCAGCGGCCTCGCGATCATTGAGAACGCGGCGGCCAACGCGATGTTCAGCTCCTTTGGACCGATCTCGGTGACGACAGATCCGTTTGGCAATCCATTGATCGCCGAAGGCGGGGCGAATCGCGTGGCGTTCTATTTCCCGGCGATCGATTACACTACTTCCGCCGGAGGCGTGCCCGGCCAGCTTTCGGGAAATTCGGCGAACTTCTTTGGCCGTTTCGCGCCCGGGATGCTCGCAACCATCTTCGCGTTCCCCTCCGCGCAGTTCGGCGGCGCGACGGCTTCGTCCACTAGCAGTCCGACAGCGACTGCGCTGGGCGACGTGCAAGTGTCAGTGGGCGGAACACCGGCGCCGCTATTTTACATCTCGCCTGGCCAAATCAATTTCCAGGTGCCGGGCGCCACGCCGGTGGGAGGTTTGGAGGAGATCCAGGTGTCGAGCGTGTCCACCGGACAGGTGTGGGCAAGCTGGCTGTTCCAGATGGACGCCGAGTCGCCGGGCCTGTTCACGGTGGATGGAAGCGGCTCCGGTCAGGTGGTCGCGTTGAATCAGGATGGCTCGGCGAATAACGGCGCGAATCCAGCCAAAGCCGGGAGCATCGTGACGCTTTACGCTACCGGGCAAGGCTCCATCGGCGGGATGCCGCAGGATGGACAGGGCGCGCAGGGGATTGTCGCGACGCCGCAGACACCGCAGGTTTTCATCAATTCGGGCTTCGTTCCAACTGGAGATGTGCAATTCTCGGGGCTGGCGCCGGGCTTCGCCGGACTTTGGCAGATCAACGTAAAGGTGCCGGCCGACGCTCCCCCGGATGACGTGGTCGTGTTCGTCATCTATGGTGGCGTCAACAGTATTCTGGACCCCAATGGAATCCGCCGGGCAACCACCATTCGAACGTCACCATAGGGTCTGCCCCATACGCCTAAAGACAGCGGTCCAGCGTGCCGATGTCTGAATTAGGCGATAATTGCGTTGAAAACCGACGAACTTGGGGAAGTACAGGGCCAGTTTCTGGCTAGTCTGAATCACGAGATCCGCACGCCCTTGAGCGGAATCCTCGGGATGACGGACCTGCTGTTTGAAACGCCCCTCACCGAAGATCAGCGCGAATATGTTGGAGCGGCACGCCTTTGCGCTGAAAATCTGCTCGAAATTCTGAATGTCACGCTGGAATATTCGGCACTCTCCGCCCAGAACGTTTTGCTGGAGGAGACCGAATTCTCGCTTCGGGACACATTGCAGGGTGTCCTGGGGGAGTTTGCGGCTAAGGCCGAAGCCAAAGGACTGCGCTTAATACGGGCGCTCGATGGCAGTTTGCCGGAGATGGTGGTGGGCGATCCGCTACGTCTCCGGCAGATCCTTTGGCATCTGGTGGCGAATGCCGTGAAGTTCACGCGGGAAGGGCAGGTGGAGGTTTCCGCTTCGGCCATTGCGGGCAAAGAGCGGCGAATAAAGGTGATCTTGCGGGTGGACGATACCGGCATCGGGATAGCCGCGGATCATCTGGCGAAGATTTTTGAGAGCTTCCGGCAGTTGGAGACCGGCCTCTCAAGAAATCATGGCGGCCTGGGGTTGGGGTTGGCGGTAGCGCAAAAGCTGGTGGCTCTGCTGGATGGCTCAATATCGGTGGAGAGCGAAGTGGGGAAGGGCAGCGCATTTACCATCACGCTCCCGTTCCAGTTGCCAATGGAGACGGCCCCGCGATTGGCCGAGGTCAAGAAGAGTCGCGGCCGTGTGCTGGTGGTGGACGACAATTCCATTGCCCAGACCATCGCCAGTCACGCCTTACGACGGCAGTCTTTCGAGGTGGAATGTGCCGGGGATGGCAGGCTGGCGCTTCAGGCAGCGTCCAAGATTCGTTTCGATGTGATCCTGATGGATCTGCAGATGCCAGGCTGGGATGGTTTTGAAACGGTGGAGCAGATTCGGCAATTGCCGGGATATCGGGAGACGCCGATCATCGCGGTGACGGCGAATTGCTCCGACGACTATCGTGCCCGCTCAGTACGTTGTGGAATGCAGGATTTTTTGGCCAAACCAGTCCGTACCCGAGACCTGGTGCAGGCTGTAGAGAAATACCTGGAAGAACCAACGCCGGTTTAGCTCGGCTTAGAGTCGTCCTTCATGGATTCCTTGAAGTTTCGAATCCCCTCACCCAAGCCTTTAGCAAGCTCCGGGATCTTGCTGCCGCCGAACAAAAGAACGGCCACTACTAGGATCACCAGCAATTCGGGCATTCCAATACTTTCAAGCATTTTCTTGCACTCCCTTCCTCTACTCTACCGCACTTCTACTTTATCGTAGTGGCGGGCGCCGCGTCTGGCTGATGCTGGCGCTTACACGCCCGCTTCCGGTCGACGCATTGGGCGCGATCGCTGCTTAGCCGCGCGCCTTTGTCCTTTGGGCGCTCGACCCTTGGGTACTCTCCCGATGCGAGTGTCTCGCGCCGCGATCAGCTCGCACGCGCGCAGCGCTGCTTCCTCAAAATCACGTGCATCCGCTGGGATCACCTGCCAGTGGGTCACTTTCTTCCTGAACAGTTGAATCGATCGCATGCTCGGAAAATCGCGACGCAAACTCGCGTGGTGCTCTTCCGTTGTCGCTAGCCAAACGCCGTCGTCCTCGGGCGGCTTGCCCTTTTCGCGGAGGATGAGAACAATCTTCTCCTGAACGTAAATCGCCAGGCATCCAAACATCGGCCGCGTGCGTGGCACGAGAGCTTCCAACCTGTCCAGGACAAATCGATACGGGATGGCCTTGCGCCCTGGGGCGCTCTTCCCGGGAAGCCGGAACAGGTGGCCTGAAAATTGGCGCCTGGGGTCGGTCATCCTACTTCAAAAACCAGCCCCACAGAACGCCGTCTGGCGCCTTCTCGCTGTAAATCTGGACATACAGGCCGCCTTTGTGGAGGCTGATCAATTGTTGGGGCGTCAGCTCGATGGAGCCACTGATGGTTCCGCTGGTAGCTTTGGAAATCGTAAGGCCGCCAATGCCAGGCCCTCGAACGCCGGCGGCTACTGCGCTGTGCAAATCCGCTGTAGTTGCCGCCGCCAGTAATCCACCAAAGGAACCCGAAATCACCAGCTTGCTACCGGAGAGCAGCGCGGAAACGGAGCCGGAGCCCGCAAGGCTCGCGCGTGTTTTTGCGTCGGCCGGCAATGCCGAGAGGCGGGCCTTGAAAGTCTCACTGCTTTGCGCGGCGGCCAGGAGTCCAAGCCCGCTGAACCCGACTGCCATAACCGCGGCTGCTATTCGTCGATTGAATACCATTTCCGGCCTTTTATTCTACATCGAAGCGATCTACATCGACGTGCTTCTCTCCTCCGGTACGAAGCGTCACCCCGGCCGCCGGTCAGTCCAGACTGCAAGGGATTGTAAGGGACCACAACTTGTCTAGTTCCGCTGTGTAAAAAACAGGAAGGACCTCCGCCTCGCGAACCGGAATGGACCGTTGAGCATTCAATCTCGCTTATCAAAAGGGTGCGGGCCGGGAAATACTCTGAGAGCCGCCTGGCCCCGGCTGGCCGTCCTGCATCTGAGCGTCGCGGCGCTGGCGTTCGCGCAAGTGAGCGTGCTGAATGTCAATTACGACAGCCAGCAGACGGGCGCCAACACCTCTGAGACCAGTCTGTCGCCGGGCACGGACTGGAGCACTTTCGGAAAGGTTGGTAGCTTTCCCGTGGATGGAGAAGTTTTCGCCCAGCCTTTGTATGTGAGCGGCGTTTCCATCGGCGGAGTTAAATACAACGTTCTTTATGTGGCCACCATGGGCAACAGTGTCTTCGCGTTCAACGCAGATGCTCCGCAAACCACTACGCCGCTTTGGCAGGTGAGCCTGGGGCCGCCGGTTCCCTCCGGCGTCTTCAATACGGTGCCGTCCGGTACGTCCAACTACACGGATATTCTTCCGGAAGTTGGAATCCTCGGCACGCCTGTGATCGATGCGAATGCGCAGGTGCTCTATGTAGTTGCCGACACGCTGCCTTCTGGCGCCAGCAATCCTGTGTTTCAACTGCACGCTCTATCACTCGTGGATGGCCATGAAATGCTCGGTGGTCCCGCGCAGATTGCCGCCTCTGTTCACGGCACGGGCCAAAGCAGCGACAACGGCACCATCGCATTTTACGCCGAGCAGCAGTTGCAGAGGCCCGGATTGGTGCTTGCAAACGGAACCGTCTACATCGGCTTTGGATCGCACGGAGACACCGGTCCCTATCACGGATGGCTGTTGGGATATAGCGCGTCTACGCTGCGGCAGACGGCGGTGCTGAACACTTCGCCAAACGGGCGGCAAGGTGCGTTCTGGCAGACTGGCCGCGCCCCGGCCGTGGACTCCAATGGCGATCTTTATGCCGTGACCGCGAACGGGGACTTCGACGGAGTAGCGAACTTCGGCCAAACCGTGCTACGTCTGGCTGGCGGCGATCTTTCGGTGCTCGATTGGTACACACCGGACGACTGGGAGGACCTGAACGGCCAGGATTGGGACCTCGGAACCACCGGAGCCATTCTGATTCCGAATTCAAATCTTCTCCTCACCGGGAGTAAGTCAGGGATGCTGTACCTGGTGCAGGACAACTCCATGGGGCATCTGGGTCCCACCACCACCAGTACCGTGGAAGGGGTTCAGGTGAATTCCTGGGGCATGTTCGAGATGGCGCTCTGGTCCAATGTCGTCAGTGAGCCCGCTGAACCGATTGAGAAGGCCAGGGCGGTGGCCTCCGCGCCGTATTCCGTTTTGTACGAGTTTGAGCCCGCGGGGCCGCTTAAGGCGTTCCAGATCGTCAATAATCAAATCAATTCGACCATCCTGGCCGAATTCACACCGGAGAACACTTCCGAATACGCCGGGATTTCCATTTCCGCCGATGGTGGCAGCCTAGGCATCGTCTGGTTGACAACGGGCAATTACACGCTGGACGGCGTGCCTGGCACTCTGCACGCCCTGGACGCTACCAATCTGCGCGAGTTATGGAACAGCGATCAGAACGGCAGCCGGGATCAATTGGGCTGGTTCGCGAAATTTGCCCCGCCGACGGTGGCGAACGGGCGCGTCTATGTTCCTACGTTTTCGAGGGCCGTGGCAGTGTACGGGCCATTGAGCAGCTCACCGCCGCCGGCCAGCCCGGCTATCTCTTCAGTGGTGAATGCCGCGAGCTTTCTGGAGGGTGGGATCTCGCCGGGCGAACTGGTGAGCATCTTCGGCGCGAATCTCGGGCCATCTTCGGTGGCTCAAGCCGCCCTGAATGGCGACACAGTTGCGAATACCATCAATGGCACCGAGGTGCTGATCGGCGGAGTGGCCTCGCCGCTGCTGATGGCATCTTCCTCGCAAATCGATACCGTAGTTCCTTTCGGTCTCATGGGACTTACTGCGCAGGTTCAAGTCCTCTATCAGGGCCAGCCGACGGCATCTACAACCGTGCCGGTTCAACCCGCGTCGCCGGCCTTGTTTTCCCTCCAGGGTAGCGGTGGAGGCGACGGAGCGATTCTCAATCAGGACGGTAGTGTGAACTCCCAAACCAATCCAGCCTCTCGAGGCTCGGTGGTGGTTCTGTATGCTACCGGCGGCGGACTTACCGAGCCAGCCAGCGTCAATGGGGTGCTCACGTCTCAAACCAGCCAGGTGCTGGTGCTCCCAGTTTCGGTTTTGATCGACGGACAGCCCGCCCAGGTGCTCTACGCTGGAGCGGCGCCGGGCCAGATTGCGGGCGTGCTGCAGATCGATGTGGTGGTGCCCGCCACGGCATCCGAGGCTCCTTACGATCAGGTTGACGTCATCATCGGCGGCTACGCGAGTCCAGGCGGCGTTACTGTGGCCGTACAATGAATCGCCAGGTTGCGCAGGCACTCCCGCGCGGGAATTCGTAAAATGAAGGAGATGATCTGAAAAGAGGTTGTAGCATTATGAAGCATTTTGGGAGCCCGATTCTTACCTTGGCCCTGCTGATGAGCGCGGGGACTCTGGCCGCGGAGGACGGCGCCGGTCAAAAGGTTGAAACCCAATTACCCACGCCGGTAAGCACTGCGTCCAATTCCACCAATAGCGCGGTATCGTCGCAACTGCACGCTCTGGACCAGCAGGAAAAAACTGACCTGCAGAGCCTCAACCAGCAAATAACGGGTCTGAAGGAAAAGCACCAGGCGGACACCACGCCCGTGCAACAAGAGCTAGCCTCTTTCAATACCGAGTTTGAAACCGCGATGAATCAATTGCGTACCCGGTATAACGAGACACGCAATCAGGACGATGATGCGCGGGCAGCGCTGATGGATCGGCTCAAGCCAGGCTACCTGTCTCTCTATAACGAAAAGAGGTCGTCTCTAGCGAACGTCAATAGCCAGGAGGAGCAATCCAACACGAGCCTCCGCCAGCAAGAGGACGCGGAACTGCAGAGCATCCGCGATAAATACGACGCCCAGCGCAAGAGCTTGCAGCAGGAGTCCGCCGCTCAGCGCCAGACAATCAATAGCCAATTCGATGCGGCCGTTAGAGCGCTGAAGTAACGGCGATCGATTTATTGGAATAACTGCGGGGCGAATTCGTTCAGATACTCGCGCCAGTTGGTCCAGGTATGAGCGCCGGCGCTTGCGTGAAACTCAGGACTAAACCCATGTTTCTGGAATAGCTCCACTGTGGCTTTGGAGGTGCTGATCAATTGATCATCCCGTCCTGTGGCGAACCAGAAAAGTTTTAGGCCTTTTCTGGCCGAGGAGTTGTCGAGTTCGGCCAGGTGCTGCTGTTCCCACGTCGGCCCGGCTGACGCGGATGCAGGACCCGCGAGCGGGATGACCCCGAAAATTCCCGAGCTGAACACCCCGACATAGGCGAACTCATCCAGGTGCGGGATGGCGATATTGAGCGTGTGCAGCTCCTCCCATGGAGAGCCCCGCGATAGCCCGGTCTTTTCGCTCACGCAGCACGCGATAATGCGTCTCGGCATAAGGCATGATGTCGCTGTTGAAATCCTTCACAAAGTCGTCGTTGAAATCGGGGATGCGTGGCGCACCGCCCGCGGGACGCTCAAAACTAAACGGCCCGGTGTGCCCGGCCGGCATTACAATCACCATCGGCTTGGCTTTTTTATCGGCGATCAGATTGTCGATGATGAAGCCCGCGCGCCCCACCGAGGTCCACGAATCGTCCGAATCGCCCGCGCCGTGGAGCAGATAAAAGATGGGATATTTTTGCGAGCTGGTCTCATAGCCGGGCGGGGTGTAGACGTGCATCCGCCGGAATCTGCCCAAGCTCTTGGAAAAGTACGTGACGCTCGCCACGGCGCCATGCGGCACATCCTTGGTTTCCATGAAGTCGGCGCCGGGAATGTACACCATGCTCCAGGCGTTGCCGTTGGATTCACTCACCGACGGATTGCGCGGATCCATTACGGAGACGCCATCGACATTGAAGTTGTAGCGGTAGGCGCCCGGATCAACCGGTCCCATGGAAATTTCCCAAACGCCGCTGTCCGCCTTGGTCAGGTCGCCTTCGAGCTTCATGCCAAATATGTCCGTGCTGAACAGCCGGACCTGCTGCGCCTTGGGCGCAAGTATCCGAAAAGAGACATGCCGGTCCTGTGCCACCTCTGGTGACGTAACGGCCGGGGCCTGCGCCCGCGAGACGCACGCCCCGGATATCAAAGCCAGCAAGCTAAAGGTGAGTGCCTGGTGTTGCATGCAGCATCGAGTATACAATGACTCGTTAATGAGAGAAATCACGTCGTTTTGCGCCGTCCTTGTCCTGTCGGCGCCGTTTGCACTCGCTCAAATTCGGTGTGCCGATATGTTGAAGTATCAGGCAGATGGCATGCCGCTAACGATTACTCAAGCTGACGCCACGCCGGCGTCGGCTCCGAATACGTTGCGTATCTCGCCGAACTTTCCGGGAACCGTGGCGTCCGCGGTCCCGGCGTTCTGCAAAGTGGAAGGCGTGATCAACCAGCGCACCGGCGCGGACGGAAAATCATATGGCATCGGGTTCGCGCTCGCGCTGCCGGATCAGTGGAATGGCCGTTTCCTGTTCCAAGGCGGCGGTGGATTGAACGGCAGCGTCGCTTTGCCGTTGGGCTCGCAGGCGGCCGGTGACACACCCGCGCTGGCACGCGGATTCGCGGTGGTAACCACGGACAGCGGCCACAAGGGTAGCGTATTCGACGGCAGTTTTTTTCGCGACCAGGAGGCCAGCCTGGATTTCTACTACGTGGCGATTGGAGAAGTAGCGCATCTAGCGAAAGAGATGATCGCGTCTTATTATCAGCGCGCGGCGCAGCATTCTTATTTCGTCGGCTGCTCCACGGGGGGCAGGGAAGCGATGATCATGTCGCAGCGCTATCCCGAATATTTCGACGGAATTGTTTCGGGCGATCCGGCGATTCGGACGGCATATTCAAATCTTGCACTGGGTTTCATGACAGCCGTCTTCGATGAAGCCGCGCCTAAAGATGACAGCGGCAAGCCCGATCCCAAGAAGACTTTTTCGAACTCGGATCGCAAGCTGATCGTCAATTCCGTGCTCCAAACCTGCGACGCCAAAGACGGGCTGAAGGACGGAATGATCTTCAACGCGCGTGCGTGCCAGTTCGATCCTGAGACATTGGTGTGCCCCGGCGGAAAGACCGATTCCTGTTTATCCCGCGCCCAAGCAGACGCTTTGAAACGAGCCTTCGCTGGTCCGAAACTGGCGGATGGCGATAGCGTGTATCCGGGCGTGCCTTACGACGCGGGCATCGCCGACGTGGGCGGAATACCCGGCCTGCTGGGCGGCCCGGTTATTCCCGTTGCCACCGGCGCCGATTTCGCGCACTTTAACGTGGATCGCGAAACGGGACGGGTGTTGGCCAATTCCACCGCGCTGTTGGGCGACAGCACCTGGACGAATCTCACCACATTCGCGGGCCATGGAGGAAAGCTGATGTTCTTTCACGGGCTGAGCGATCCGTGGTTTTCGCCGCTCGACACGCTCGGCTATTACGAAAAGATGGCCAAGGACACGGGCAACGGTTCGGTCGAATCCTGGAGCCGGATCTATTTCGTGCCCGGCATGGGGCATTGTCAAGGCGGAAGCGCGACTCTGGATCGCTTCGACATGTTGAGCGCTCTAGTGGATTGGGTGGAGAAAGGCACGGCTCCGGATCGAGTAATTGCGACGGGTCCGGCGTTTCCTGGCCGCAGCCGTCCGCTCTGTGCGTATCCCCAGCACGCCCAGTACACTGGAAGTGGTGATCCAAACAATGCGAGCAACTTTGTGTGTCAGGAGTAGCGCGGAATGACATTTTTGAAGGACAGTTTGATTGAGCTGATCACTCAAACTTCCACGAACCTGCCGCCGGACGTGCGGGCGGCCATGGGCGTTGCGTTGGAGACCGAACTGGCCGGGACCCAAGCGGCGCAGGCGCTGGGAATCATCGCGACCAACATCGATATGGCGCAGGAAGACTCGGGGCCGATCTGCCAGGACACGGGCATGCCAACGTTCGTCGTTCACACGCCGGTGGGAGTGAATCAACTGCAGGTGAAGCGCGCCATTCGCGAAGCGGTGGCGGAAGCGACGAAACGCGGCAAGTTGCGTCCCAATTCGGTAGACTCGCTCACGGGTAAAAACAGTGGCGACAATCTGGGCGAAGAGACGCCGGTTGTCCACTTCGAACAGTGGGAGCAGAATGAGATCGAGGTCAAGCTCATTTTGAAAGGCGGAGGATGCGAGAACAAGAACATCCAGTATTCGCTGCCGATGGAGCTGGATCACCTGGGGCGCGCGGACCGCAATTTGGAAGGCGTTCGCAAATGCATTTTGCATGCGGTTTGGCAGGCGCAGGGGCAAGGTTGCGCGCCGGGTGCGGTGGGCGTGTGCGTGGGGAGCGATCGCGCGCATGGATACGATTTGGCCAAGGGACAACTGTTTCGGACGCTCGATGATGTGAATCCGAATCCCGAGCTGGCGAAGCTGGAGGCGGAGATTATGGAGGAGGCCAATCGCATCGGCGTGGGTGCGATGGGTTTTGGCGGCAAGGTATCGCTGATCGGTTGCAAGATTTGCGTGGCCAATCGTCTGCCCGCGAGTTTTTTCGTCTCAGTGGCCTATGACTGTTGGGCGTTCCGCCGGCTCGGCATCCGGTTGGATGCATCGAGCGGCGCGATCACCAGTTGGCTGTATCGCGATCCGGATCGCGCGGTGCAGCGCATGGCGCATTCAGAAGGATTCCCTCTTAGCGGGCGCGAAGTGGTACTGACTGCGCCATTGTCTGAGGAACAGGTGCGAAGTCTGCGCGTGGGCGATGTCGTGCTCATCTCCGGCGAAGTTTTCACCGGCCGTGATGCGGTGCACGCGCACTTAATGAAGAACGCACCGCCGGTGGACATGCGCGGATCGATTCTTTACCACTGCGGTCCGGTGATGCTTAAGCAAGGCGAAGGCTGGGTGGTGAAGGCCGCGGGCCCGACTACGAGCAGCCGTGAGGAGCCATATCAGGCCACCATCATCGAGAAGTACGGAGTGCGCGCCGTGATCGGCAAAGGCGGCATGGGAAAGAAAACTCTGGCCCAGCTCGAAAAGTCCGGAGCCGTTTATCTGAATGCCATCGGTGGCGCGGCCCAATTTTACGCACGCGCGGTGGAGCAGGTGCTGGGTGTGAATCTGATTGAATTTGGGATTCCCGAAGCGATGTGGCATCTACGCGTGAAAAATTTTGCGGCGATCGTCACCATGGACGCGCACGGGAACAGCTTGCACGCGAACGTGGAGCGAGACACTGGCGCCAAGCTCGCCGAACTGCAACAGGCGTGATCTCTCTGTTAGAATGAAATTTGTCTCGGGCCAGGTAGCTCAGCTGGTAGAGCGCAGCCCTGAAAAGGCTGGCGTCGGCGGTTCGATTCCGTCCCTGGCCACCACATTCTAAAGAACTTAGCAGCAGCCAAAGAGCTAAGGTTTCAACCAACCGAACAATAACCGAACATCCTCAACAGGCGTTCGCTTTGTCGGCATTCTTCACTTCCATCAGCTTCCAGATTTCCCGCGCCGTGCTGCCGGTCCTGGCGATGTGCTGCCGCGCCAATTTGGCATAACGTTCGGTCATCTTGATGTTCGAATGGCCCAGGATTTTCGCAAGCTCGTAAAGATCGCCGCCGTTCATCATGTACCAGGACGCGAAGGTATGACGGAGATCGTGGAATCGGAAGTTCTCGATCTTCGCCCGTTCGAGCAGATCCTCAAAACTCCCTTCCACCCGCTGCCGCCCGCTCGCCGCGCCTGCCTTCGGCGGAAAAATCCGATCATCACCAATTACGGCGGGAAAGCCCCGCAGCTCGCCGGCAAGTTCGATCGGCATCGGGACGTACCGCATCTTGCCGCCCTTCAGCTTCGCCCTCACCGCCAGAAGCCCCTCGCTATACATCACGTCCGACCAGCGCAGGCCAAAAATCTCCGCCGCGCGCATCCCGGTGGTAACCGCGATCAGCACGATAAGCCGCAGCCGATAGAACGTCTTGTTGAGTTTGTTCGTACCCTTGCAGTACGTTTTTTCATCGAGCGCCTGCTTCAATCTCCGAAGCTCGTCTTCGGAGAGGTACCGGTCTCGCTGATCATCGGGACGCCTGACCTCGACCAGGTCCGCCGGATTCCGGTCGATACCGGTTTCCGTGGACCAGATTGTCGCCGCCTTCTCCATCATGTGGTGCATGACGTTGAAATGCCGTACCGCCGTCCCGGCCGATAAGCCGCGCACAACGGTCAGGTCTTCGTACCAGCGCGCAACCGCGCTGCCGTCAACCTCGCGAACAAAGGCGCGTCCGAGGGTTTCGCGGATGCCTTCGATGACACTTTTCTCCCGGCTGGACGAACGCTTTTTTGAGCCGTAATGCGTCCAGTAGCGGTCGAGCAGCGCCGACATCCTGAAATTGACCTCGCGCTTGATATCGAGATGCCGGTTCTCGTCGCGAGCCGACATTTTCTTGCGCTCGATCTTCCGCGCGAGCTCATACGGGCCGTGGACCCACACGCTCTTGTTTCTACCTCCTTCCCTCCAGCGAACTTCAAACACTCCATCCGACATTTTATGAATGGACACTTCAAATGCTTCTCCTTTCAGTCAATGGTTTCGATCGTGTGCTGTTCAACGAAGCGCTCCAGCGCTTTCAAATCGAACCGCAACGCTCGACCAACCTTGACGCAGGGAAGCTCCCGCAACCGGGCTTTCTTGTAGACCGTGTCCACTTCGAGGCCGAGGTATTGGGCCGTCTCCCTGACATTCAGGAGCCGCCTACCGATTCCTCCATTAGACACCGTTGAGGTGATCATGTCATTTCTTCCTTTGTCGGCCCGATGCTCCCAAGCGCCCCCCGACAGCGCGGAGAAAGGCTCCCTGGTCATCT
Organism: Bryobacterales bacterium; assembly: GCA_963725455.1. Classification (GTDB taxonomy): domain Bacteria; phylum Acidobacteriota; class Terriglobia; order Bryobacterales; family Bryobacteraceae; genus Palsa-89. The sequence continues at coordinate 8 of CAVRZH010000190.1, read as the reverse complement.
GGCTAAGT
>CAVRZH010000189.1:0-9410 GCA_963725455.1 Bryobacterales bacterium | reverse complement strand
CCACCTCGGCGCTGGATGAAGCCAACGAGCGCGCCATCGCGGAAACGCTGGTCCGCGTGGCGGAGGGTCGCACGGCCATCCTGATCACGCATCGCGCCTCGCTGGCACGGATCGCGCACCAGACCATTTTCCTGGATCGAACCAAGGCGGCCGCGCTCGAAGCTATTGCCGCGGAATAGGCGGCAATCTTTTCGTTCCCGACAATTCCTGCGCGGTTTGTTCGATGCCGAGCGCCGCGTAGTCGTTGAAGAAGCCCCATTTGCCGTAGCTCGATTTCAGCCCGGGCAAAAGAGCTTTGACCAAGGTGTCGCCCGATTTCCCGGCGGCCTGCTCCCGGCGCACATCCGCACGCAGATCGGCCAGATATTTTCGAAAGGTCAAAACATCCTGCGCGTTTGCGACGCCGCCATGTCCTGGAATCCAGATAGACGGCCCGTAGTCCTTTTGCATCGCATCCAGCGAAGCGATCCAAGGCCCGGTGGACGCATCGATCAGATTGGGGATGTGGTCCTTCCACAGCATGTCGCCACAGAACACCACGTGCGAGTCCGGTATCGAAACCACCGAGTCGCCGCCGGTGTGGCCAGGATAGTAACGGACATTGATGCGGCGCGATCCCAGGTAGAGTTCGATGTGGCTGTCGTAAACCACCGTGGGCAGCGGGAGGGATTGGACGCGCGCCTTCTTCTCTGCCGTCACGGGAGGATCCAGCATCTTTATATTCTCGGTGTGCATCCAGGCGCGCACGTTGCGGTGCGCCACGATGGTGGCTCCGGCGGCGGCGAAAACGTCGTTTCCGTTCACGTGATCCAAGTGGTAATGCGTGTTGACGACGAAACGAATGGGTAAAGGCGTCAGCTTGCGTATTTCCGAGAGCAACACTTTCGCCGGTCGCGGGTCTTGAAATGTGTCGATCACCAGAACGCCGTCGTCGCCGATGACAAATCCTGCGTTGCCTCCGGCCAGCCCTTCATCACTCACAATGGCGGCCCAGATTCCGTTGCCGACCTTCTGGAGTCGGAAATCCGGCGCTGCTGCTTGCAGTGAAATGGTCCAAAGTCCAGCCGAAACCAGGAGCGCCGCTGAGGGTCGAAGCATTCTGAAAGACTACCACGTGGCCTATGCGAATCGTGCAAAGTCGGTTAAACTGGATCGATAAGCGGTCCTGCCACGCCAGCCGATCCGCGCGGATAAGGAGGAATGACATGATCCAACTCACTGTGAATGGATCCCTCAAAGAGTATGATGGCGATCCGGCCATGCCGGTGCTTTGGTATTTGCGCGATCTTCTGGAGCTGACCGGCGCCAAGTTCGGGTGCGGCATGGGTCTCTGCGGCGCCTGCACCGTTCACGTAGAGGGCAAAGCCATGCGAAGCTGCGTCACCAACATGAGCGATGTCGCGGGCAAGCGCATCACCACCATCGAAGGGCTCAATCCCAACGGCGACCATCCGCTACAAAAGGCGTGGCGAGCCGTGAACGTGCCCCAGTGCGGATACTGTCAGAGCGGGCAGATCATGCAGGCTGCTTCGTTGCTCAGAGAAAAGCCCAAGCCCACCGATCGCGATATCGACGAGGCCATGCAGGGCAACATCTGCCGCTGCGGCACTTATCAACGCATTCGACAGGCCGTGAAGCTGGCGGCGGGGGTGAAAGCATGAAGGCCAAAGGTATGAAGACGCGAAGCAGGAAGCCCCAAACGATCACAGTGGTCAGCCGGCGCGATTTCCTCGGCGGCGTTTTCTCCGCGGGCGCGTTGGTGCTGGGCGCGAGCGTGCTTCCCGTGGAAGCTTCGGCTGCTACCGGCGACGCCACCTGGCAGCCCAGCGTCTATCTCGGCCTGGAACCGGACGGACGCGTGATTATCATCGCGCATCGTTCGGAAATGGGGACGGGAATCCGCACGGCTTTGCCGATGATCGTGGCCGACGAGCTGGAAGCCGATTGGAAGCGCGTCAAGATCGAACAAGCGATCGGCGATGCGAAGTACGGCAGCCAGGATACGGACGGGTCGGAGTCGGTTCGGGATTTCTACGACGCCATGCGTGAGGCGGGCGCCAGCGCGCGGGCCATGCTGGAGAGTGCGGCTGCGTCCAAGTGGGGCGTGCCGGCCGCGGAATGCCAGGCCAGGAATCATGAAGTGGTGCATTCAAAGACCGGCCGCAAGTTGGGATTCGGCGAACTGGTGACCGTGGCCGCAAAGCAGCCCGTGCCGAAGAAAGAACATCTCAAGTTCAAGTCTCCGGCCGAGTATCGCTACATCGGGAAGAACATTCCCATTACGGATCTGGATGACATCCTGGCCGGGCGGGCCGTATTCGGAATGGATGCGCGAATGCCGGGTATGGTCTACGCGTCGGTGGAACGCCCGCCGGTGTTCGGTGGAAAGCTCAAGAGTTATGACGATGGCGAAGCGCGTAATGTCCGCGGCGTTTCAAAGACCCTGACCATCCCGCCGTTCAAGCCGCCCTATGCGTTTCAGCCATTGGGCGGAGTGGCGGTGATCGCCGACAACACCTGGGCCGCGATGCAAGGCCGCAGAAAGCTCAAAGTAGATTGGGACCTGGGGCCGAACGCGACTTTCGATTCTGCCGCATATAAGAAGACGCTGCGAGATACGGCGCGGCAAGCTTGCAAAGCCGCACGCACCGATGGCGATGTGGACGCTGCGTTCAAGAAGGCTACCAAGGTCCATGAAGCCGAATACTACGTGCCGTTGCTTGGGCACGCCTCCATGGAGCCGCCAGTCGCTGTGGCGATGTTCAAGAACGGCAAGGTAGAGACTTGGACGTCGACGCAAAATCCACAGGCTGTGCAGGACACGGTGGCGAAGGCCCTGGGCATTAAACCCGCGGACGTCACCTGTCACGTCACCTTGCTGGGCGGAGGCTTTGGACGCAAGTCAAAACCCGACTACGTCGCCGAGGCGGCCATTCTCTCCAAACAACTCGGCAAGCCCGTGAAGGTGGTGTGGACTCGCGAGGACGACATCCGCTTCGACTTTTATCATGCGGTAGCGGCCATGTACATCAAGGCGGCCACCGATGAGAAGGGCCGTCCTACCGCGTGGCTGCAGCGCAGCGTGTTCCCGCCCATCGAGTCGCAGGACGATGTCAATGCCAAGTACGGCATGGGCGAACTCGACATGGGCTGGACCGACGTTCCCTACGATATCCCCAATTTCCGTGCCGAATGCGGACCGGCCGATACCCACATCCGCATCGGCTGGATGCGATCGGTGGCAAACATTCCGCACGCCTTCGCGGTGCAGTCCTTCACCGATGAACTGGCCGCCGCGGCCGGACGGGATCGCGTCGAGTATCTGCTCGACATCCTGGGCAAACCGCGCATGATCGATTTGCGCGCGCCGGCGGACCGCAAGGGGCCCGATCCTTACATGCTCGACATCGCACGGATGCGGCGTGTGGTGGAGATTGCGGCCGAACAATCCGGCTGGGCGAAGAAGAAGCCGGGCAATGGGCGCGCCTTGGGCATTGCCGTTCACCGCAGCTTTCTCACGTACGTCGCAACCGTGGTTGAAGTGGAGGTGGATAAAGGCAAGCTCCGCATTCCGCGCGTGGACATTGCGCTCGACACCGGCAAAGTGATTCATCCCGATCGCGTTCGCGCGCAGCTGGAAGGCGCTTCAGTGTTCGGGACCAGCGTCGCGCTGATGGGCGAAATCACCGCCGCCAATGGGCGCGTCCAGCAATCCAACTTCAATACCTATCCGGTGGCTCGGCTGAATGAAGCGCCGGTGGAGACGCACGTGCATATCGTGCCCAGCTCCGCTCCGCCCGCGGGCGTAGGCGAGCCCGGTGTTCCGCCCATGTCGCCCGCCATCTGCAACGCGATTTTCGCGGCCACGGGCAAGCGCATCCGCGACCTGCCGATCAAGAAGCAATTGGCGTAGTTGCTTACTGCTTCCGAATGGTGATTGGCGCGGCGGCGTCCTGATAAACGATGCGGCCGGCGAAGAGGGTCAGCTCGCACTTCAGGTTCTTGATGTCGGCCGCGGGCATGGTGTAGAGGTCATGGTCCCAGACCGCAATGTCGGCGTCCTTGCCCGGCTCGATGGTTCCGATTTTGTCTTCGAGAAACAGTTGCCGGGCAGCCCACGCGGAGTAGGAGCGCAGCGCCGTGTGTACATCGATTGATTCGGCCGTGCCAAAGGGATGCGCGCCATACAGGCCTTTGAGCGGCTCGCGTTCGATGGATGCCCAGATTCCGTAGCGCGCCGCAAAGGGAGTCACGTCATAGTCCGATCCTCCTGCCCAACGCACGCCTTTCGCCAGCCAGGTCCTGAATGGTTCCAGGCGTTGCGAACGTTCAGGGCCGAAGTTGCCTGCGTAGGTGTCGCCGATCCACCACATGAATGGAGCTTGCGCTTCCGGGTAACCGGCGTCGTACTCTTTTTGCAAAGACGCCATGACAGCGATGGCATGATCGGTGGGAATATTGCAGTGAATAATGCTGTGCCGCAGCCCGTGCGTGGGCTTCTCTTTCAAAACTTCGGCGTAAGTATCCACCACCCAATCGATGGCGCGGTCTCCGATGGCGTGTGTTCCGACGTGAACGCCGGCTTGATGAAACAAGCGGACCATCTGGCGATAGATCTGCGGATCGGTGGACGGATAGCCCACGTTCGTCCCGTCGATTTCGGTGCGATTCTTATTCCAGGGCTGGTGCATCCAAGCGGTGCGCGCGCCGCCGCTGCCGTCCATGTAGATTTTGGCGCCGCCTGAAAGCAACAGGCCATTGCCCAGCGAACCGGGAGGCTTGGGAAGCGCGGAAATATGCGCCAGGGCTTGTCGCGCGGACTCCATGGTGCTGCCCGCGTGCCACAGCACGAAGACGTGTTCGTCCAGCTTGTGCTCGTTCAGCAACTCGCGGTAGGCGTCCCACATGGGCTGCGTATCATCCGGGTCCTTGACGGCAGTCATCCCCTCGCGATGCAGCCCCTCGATACTGTGCAGGATTCCGCGGCGCCATTGCTCGGGTGTGGGAGCGGGAGTCAGATTCACCATCATGTCCTTCGCCGATTCTTTCAACACTCCCGTCGGGTTGCCGTGGGCGTCGCGGTCAATTGTTCCGGCGGGCGGATCGGGCGTGGATGCGGTGATGTGGGCGAGCTTCAAAGCGTAGCTGTTGGCGACCCCGTAATGACCGGTAGTGTGCATCAGCCAAACCGGATTATTAGGCGTGATTTTGTCGAGGTCGGAGGCGAGTATATATCTGCGTTCAGCCAGCTTGCTCTCATCCCAGCCTGCACCCACCAGCCATTCGCCGGGCTTGAGCTGCGCAACTTTCGCTCGGATTTTCTCCTGCACGTCGCTGATACGATGGACGTCGTTCAGCACCACGCTGAATAGCTCATCGACGCCGCTGGCGGCGAAGTGGCCGTGGGTGTCGATCAAACCGGGCGTAGCCGTGAGGCCGTGAAGATCGACGATGCGGGTAGCGGGACCAGCTTGCCGTTGGATATCGGCCGTGGATCCTACGGCGACAATCTTGCCCTTGGCGATGGCGACAGCTTCGATGACGGAGTCCTGCGGGTCAACGGTCAGGATCTTGCCATGGATGAGGATCAAGTCCGGAGGTTGCGCCGCGGCGGCACACACCAAGGCAAAGAACAGGCAGCCGAGCGCGGTGGGCGCGGCGAAACGGGATGATGCGTTCATGACAAACCATCATAAGGGACCGTGGTCGGGTGAAGCCAAGGCGCGCGGTCGGCGGTCATCGAATCAATGGGCACATGCTAAAATTAAAGCTCAGTCGATTGATTCGCGAGAGGCACGGGCCCCGTGATTCAAGAAGCACCAGGCCACCCTAGCTCAGCTGGTAGAGCGGCTGATTCGTAATCAGCAGGTCGCCGGTTCGATCCCGGCGGGTGGCTCCAACAAAACAAAAGACTTACAGAAAATGATCGGTTTTATCCGGCAGTACTTTGGGCAGTACTTTTGGCCGAAGATTGGCGGAATGTGCGTGATACGGGGCTGAAGGATCATCCTTTACATTGCCATGGTTGATAGGGTGCCAAGATCCGCGCGGTGGACCCATCGTTGTATATGTCGCGACTGTGAAGTACTGCCGGAGTACTGCCGGGGCACGGTAGAATAGTGGTTGAAAGGACTTCGGAACTGGAGCCCTTGGTGATAGAGGATGAGAAGCGCTAGCGGGGTTCGCCTCCTAGCGCTTTTTTCATTTGGTGCTGGGCCATCCAGGGGGAGCGGATTGGCTCGATTGTCCAATGCAAGCCGAACCGCGCGGCCACCCAGCGCGGGGAGGCGGTCGGCGTAGCCGATGCAGGGGACGAGCCCCGCTCCCCCCGGCCCTCCATACCGCTCGAAGAAGTAGCGCGCATGGGAGCCTGAGCACTTTTGACCAGACCTGACGACTCTAAAAGTGGCTCAATGATACAGATGCATTAAGTCCTTAGGTGCAACGCCTTCGAAAGCCGGATCGGAGAGTAGCTTAATTGTTTGCCTCCGGTACCGGCTTTCCTTTTCAAAGGGGGGAAGATCGCTGCTCCAAGTGAACGATGAACAAGATTACGGCTTCGAGATCCTGAGAACTGTAACAAACAATTTGCCAAAGTATCTACCAAAGGATGGACGACAACACGGCAAACAATGAGCGCGCCTCTGTGCTCCGACAATATGCCTCCGCAACCGAACACTATGCTTGGACAGTTGCCGAATTGGAAAGGCATAGAGGCAATCTACCAAGGGACAAATACAACCAGCTTTACCTCGTTGTCGAAGATGCCCGTTCCGAGTGTGAACACCTGCGGAAACGGCTGCTCACCCTACCTCCCGAAGTTCCGTCCGACCTGTAATGGGCGTCGGCTAGCTGGGCCGGTATCATCTAGGCTGGCTTGCGCTTAGCCCTGATCGGTTCGCAGGTTGGAATCGACCGCACCAACACGTCGATTTCAAAGACGTGGTAATGCTGCTGGTCGCACACGACCTCGAAGCCTGAGGGTAAGCAGGAAGATCGTCCGAAAACTTGAAAGAGCGCTCCTTGCGGAAGGAAATCAATCCGTCCTTTTCCAGCTACGTCAAAGTGAACAGCCACGAAGGCTGTTTTTGTGAGGTAGTCTCGGGCGGCGGAAGTGTTATTGTCATCGCTGATTGCGCCGGGAAAATCTCGGTCCAAAGACGCTGCGGCTGATGTCATCCGAATGCCCTCCATTTCTTGAGTTGTAGACCATTTACGCACGTTCCTAACGCACGGTCTGTTCAACATTGCTCATGCACTGCTTTCGGGCACCTGGGCGTATTCCCAATCGAGCTAAAATCTTAAAATGGCTAAGCGCTGGTTCGTGAGATGCAAGACCTGTAAAGCGCCGCTCGCAAACCTGGACACCTCCTTCGTTCCCGATCTCACGCTACCAGAGTGGCGCAATCCGCAATGGAGGAGCGTTATCAAGTGCCCGCAGTGCCATCGGTCACATGAATACATTTCTGCTGATCTCGAAGACGAAGGGGCTGAGTGACTCCGGTTCATGCGCGGCGGGCTTGAACTGCACAGGAACGAACACGGCTGCCAGCGACACGTTTAAGCGCTACCACGGGAGCTTTTGGGCGTCTCCTTCGCGTGCTACTATTTTGGCAAAGGTTTTTCAATTGGAGATCGGCGATCACACGGATATCCGTCTGCGCACCGCGATCTTGAGGGCGCGGAATGCTGCGTCTATCAGCGAGAGTCAAAGACTCCGTTTAGAGGCGGCCCAGACGCGCCGCGAAAGTTCTGAGTTGCGCCGAGCATCCCACGAAGTAGTACAAGCGTGTCGATCTACGATGCTTCGGATCAGGGGTTCCTCGCAGCCGCCGATTAACGAGAAACAGAAATTCGCTCACCTTATCGCCGCTGCGTTGAAGCTATCTGGATTATCCGTCTTCGTTGTCGAGCCACCTGCCGACACTGCATCGAGATCCTGAATTCAAAGCTTATACTCGATGGAACATTCTCTAAGAGAGGCACGCTTATCTGGACCCCTCTTCTACACTGAATTTAAATCGATCATGGCCAAGCAATCCACCACGGCCGCCGAGCGCTCGATCAGCCAAGCCTTGCAGTTCATCGCCGACTTGGGGCTAGCAAGATCGCGGGGCAGCTTAGCTGCGGATCTGGAGTTGGTGGAGCTGGAGCGGATGGCCGGCTTTCTGCTTTTGCGCGGTCCTACCGCAGCAATCACGCTGGTGGAGGAGTGCGGGCCGGGGAGTGCCTATGTACTCGCGTGGGGGCTGTGGTGTGGCGTGCTGGTGAAGGCAGGCGCGGGTAGGGCGGGCCAGGTCGCCGTCAATCCGGCTGTACGGGATCAGTGCGCGCTGAGGTTATTCAGAGCGCGATAGTAGACGGTCCAGGCCCGGTAGACTTCGCGATCAGTGGGGCGGCGCGGGGTGACGGTGCCGGTGTCGGTATGGGTGAAGTGCTGGCGTCTAGCGCGGCATTTCTTCCGGTGATGATTGACCATTGCTTTCGACATTGAGAACCTCGGATACATTCGGTGCCGGTTGTGGCGTGAGGAGCTTCCAGCCATCGGCGAATTTGGAGATATTGGCGGCCCCGCAGCGTGGGCACTTCACTGGTGGTTGAGCGATCAGAGTCATCCCCACCAGGCCGAACGCGGCGTTCCACTCCTCGCCACACTCGCGGCAGCGCTGCTGAAATTGCATGTAGCTCATGACTGCGCGTCCACGGTGGCCAGCTCGTCTAGCTTGGCGGATGGCCCCAACTTCCTGGAGATATCAACAGCTCGCCAGCCGCTGGGGTGATGCAAATCATCGTCAATCCAGAACGTCACCAGCTCCCCGCGTCTGATGTCTGCGCAGTCTAGCAGCACCGAGCTGTGAAAGAAAAAATCGCGGATGTAGGTATCGTGCTCATCCAAGATCGCGACAAACCCGTACTGCGCTACTGGGTCGAAAAATTTGACATGGCCTTCCATTGTGGTCGATCCCCTTCCACTAGTGCGGGGTGCGCTTGGAGTGCTCATTGTTAGCTCGCACTGCATTGGCCACGGCCGCGTTATGGCTCATCTCCAGGCCGCGCCGGATGCGGCTTTCAGCGCCAAGATCCGCCCCGCGTGCATCGATGTAGTTATTCACGCTGGCCCCGCTGGTGCTCAGCATGCGGCGCGATGCGGCGTTGGACATGATGTTGCCACTGGAGAGCATCAGCTCCGGCCCGCGCTCGCCAACTATGAATGGGCCAGGTCCCGGAATTCCGCCTTCAGCAAAGCCAGGGATCAGATGAGCGATCAAGCCGCCGACTCCGCCGAAGATCCCGGTATTCGTCCCAGGCGCGCCAGAGGTGCCGAAGAAGGGCAGAGGTACGCTCGACCCACCAGCGGCGGCGCTAGCGTTAGCGATGCGCACCCATAATGCATTTTTTTCGGTTGATCC
>CAVRZH010000188.1:0-54115 GCA_963725455.1 Bryobacterales bacterium | reverse complement strand
GCCTTAAGCTGACCAGGTAGTGGATGGACGCATCGGGATCCGCGGCCGACGCCAGCAAAGCTTTCACCTGGTCGTGCGTCTCGGCTGAAAGCCCCAACGCCTCGGCTGAAAAGCCGAACGATAGAAGGGCCGCCTCCCCGCGCGCGAGAGCAGGCCCGCGGAGGGGCATAGTTTCTAGCAACATTCCCGATTTGGATGGCGTTTTAGACAACTTGGTCTACTAGCTCGATTATATCCTTGGGACGAATGAAACCGCCCCGTAACACGCGCGCGTAGAACCCCGCCAGCCCCCAGCGAGGCGTGGAGGCATCGCCGTCCTTTACTTGCGCGTCATAGATAACCTGTTTGATGGAAGGGCCATAAACATCCAATTGAGTACAAGGCGCGCGCATTTTCGTGATTTCGAGCAGTATCTCCCCGGCACGATAACGCTGGCCGATTCGCATCTGGCGCCGGTCCAGACCGAGGGTGGTCAGGTTTTCGCCCAGGGCGCCAGCAAAAAGCGGATAACCCTGTCCGATCAATTCCTCGGTGCCCTCGTTTGTGATCAGCAGCAGAGCCTGGTTGAGGCCGCCATGAATTTGGGGATGCGCCCACGAATCGCCGCGGATGCCATACGGAGTCACTTCGGCCTCCAGAACGGCCCGTTTGGGAACGCCTCCCGGTGAGATATTGATCTGCAGGATGGATCCCGTCACAGCCTTTATTCTATTTGGTCAGACGATCCACTCCGCGCAGCGACGGAAATAGCCAGTTCCACGCCAGCACAATTGCAATAGTTCCCGCTCCACCCAATACTACGGCTGGAACCGCTCCGAACCATTGCGCGGTAATTCCCGATTCGAATTGTCCCACCTCATTCGATGCTCCAATGAACAGCATGTTCACAGCGCTCACTCGTCCGCGCATTTCATCAGGCGTAGTGAGTTGAACCAGCGTGGAGCGCACAATCACACTGACCATGTCGAACGCGCCGGTCAAAACCAGGGCGATCAGTGACAACGCCACGCTGTGCGACAGACCGAAGACAATGGTGAACACTCCGAATCCGCACACGGAGTACAGCATGGCGAGGCCGGCCCGCCGCCGTAGTGGATAGTGCGCCAGCAGAATCGCAATGGCGACAGCACCAACGCCGGGCGCGGCGCGCAGCACTCCCAGCCCGTAAGGACCGGTGTGCAGGATCTCGTCGGCATACACCGGCAGCAGCGCCACCGCGCCTCCCAACAGCACCGCGAAAAGATCCAGCGACATGCAGCCCAGAATCAACTTGCCGCGCCAGATGTAACGGAGCCCCTCCAGGATCATCCCGACCGGTTCCTCCGAACGTTTGCGCGACACGATATCGACCCGAATAGCCGACAGCAGCAACACGGCGATAGTGTATGCCACGGTGGCGCACACGTACACTGGCGCCGGGCTTCCGGCAAAGCCGTAAATCAAGCCTCCCGCCATCGGCCCCAGAATGGTCGCGGTTTGAAAGAAGGAGGAACTCCACGTCACGGCGTTGGGAAAATGTTCCGGCTTTACCAATTGCGGTAAGAAGGCCTGGCCGGCCGGTCCATTGAATGCCCGCACCGCGCCGTTCGCGAGCAGTACCGCGTAAATTGGCGACGTCGATGCGATTCCTCGCAAAGTCAGCATCAGCAGAGCCGCCGCGCAAATCGCGAACGCGCTATAACAAGTTCGGAGAATGGCTTGGCGCGAGCGCCGGTCCGCGGTGTGTCCGGACACCAGAAACAGCAGCACGCCGGGCGCGAATTGCGCCAAGCCGACCAGCCCAAGGTCCAGCGGACGATGCGTCAGAGCATAGATCTGCCATCCTACCGCCACTGAGATCATTTCCGACGACACAATCGAGAGGAATCGCGCCGTCATGTACAAGCGAAAGTTCGGATAGCTGAACGCGACGCGCGCAGGCGGCCCGGTGCTTTTGTTCGCCAATTGATCCAAGTGACAGGGTTACACACCCGGGGCCGAATCCGTGGCATCGCACTTGCTCTTCCTCCGTGAAGGAGGAGCTATGTGGGCGAGATCTTGTAGAAATTTCCTGTTGGGGGCTTCGGCCTTAGCCATCTTTGCCGCATTTGGCGTCGCGCCGGCGCTGGCGAACCATCACCACGAGTTGAATGGCACCTGGCTGCTGGTACCGGCACGGAGCGTATTGAACGGCGAACCGGCCATCCAAACCGGCACGGTGAATATCAATGACCGCGAGGGCAATATCTGGGTGGAGCGCAATTTTAGCCTCGAAAATGCAAATAACACCGTGACAACGAACTTCGCCACCGATTCGCGCCACAATGCTTCAATCAAAGAGCCCGGCTTCAAAAGCAAAGCCAAGTGGGATGGCGACGTCATGAAGGTAACCACTGGGCACGAAGGCATAACGACTGTGGAGCGATACAGCCTGGCCGGCGACGGCAGCATGATGCTGCAGGTCGATCGTACCGGCCGCCCATCAGAGACGCTCTATTTTCAGCGCCAGTAGCAGGCTTCCTCGGCGTGCCAGGATCGCCAATCCCCAATCCCGGCGAGCGCACGCGAGCCCTCAGCCGATCGGCGCCCCGCGGACGCGGATCAGATGTCATAGTAGAGCGCGAACTCGTACGGATGCGGCCGCAGCCGGATGGCGTCCGCCTCGTTACGTCGTTTGTAGTTGATGAAGGTTTCAATCAGTTCTTCGGTGAACACGTCGCCCTTCAGCAGGAAGGAATGATCGTCCTCCAGACACTCCAGCGCTTCCTCCAGCGAGGATGGCATGGAAGGCACCTTCTTCATTTCTTCGGGCGACAGGTCGTAGATGTCTTTGTCCAGTGGCTCGCCCGGATCGGCCTTGGTGAGAATCCCATCGATTCCCGCCATCAGCATCGCCGCGAAAGCCATATACGGATTCGACGATGGGTCCGGCGGCCGAAACTCCACTCGCTTCGCTTTGGGGCTGGCCGAGTACATCGGAATGCGAACCGCGGCCGAGCGATTGCGGCGTGAATACGCCAGATTCACCGGCGCCTCATAGCCGGGCACCAGCCGCTTGTAGCTATTGGTAGTAGGCGCGATGATCGCCGACAGGGCCCGTGCGTGTTTCAACAACCCCGCGATGTAGTGCAGCGCCATCTGGCTCAAACCGGCATATCCGTCGCCCGCGAATTGCGGCTTGCCGTCCTTCCACAAGCTCTGGTGTGTATGCATGCCGCTGCCGTTGTCGCCGAACAGCGGCTTGGGCATGAACGTTACGGACTTGCCATATTGATACGCAACGTTGCGGATCACATATTTGTACAGCATCATGTTGTCGGCCGACTTGATCAGAGTGTCGAAGCGTTGATCGATCTCGCACTGGCCACCCGTGGCCACTTCGTGGTGATGGCACTCGATATTGATCCCGCACCGGATCATGGTCTCCACCATTTCCGCGCGCAGGTCCTGATAGTGATCCGTCGGAGGAACGGGGAAATAGCCTTCCTTGTAGCGCGGCCGGTAGCCCAGGTTCTGGCCCTCGCGCCCGGAGTTCCAGCGGCCCTCCTCGGCGTCGATGAAGTAATAGCCGGAATGCTGGTTCTGATCGAACCGCACGTTATCGAAAATGAAAAACTCGGCTTCCGCGCCGAAATACGCGGTGTCCGCCAGGCCGCTGTTTTTCAAATAGCTCTCGGCCTTGCGTGCGATCCAGCGTGGGTCCCGCTCATAGTGCTGGCGTGTGATGGGATCGATCACGTCGCTGGTCATCACCAGGGTTCGAATTTCGCCGAACGGATCGATGAACGCGGTGCTCGCGTCCGGGATGAGCAGCATGTCGCTCTCGTTGATGGCGGCCCAACCGCGGATGCTGGATCCATCGATGCCGAAACCCTCTTCAAACGAGTCTTGGGTCAACTGGCTGATGGGATAGGAGACGTGTTGCTGCAGACCGGGCAGATCCGTGAAGCGCAAATCCACTTGGTGAACTTCTTTGCTTTTCGCAAACTCCAAAACTTCCTGCGGGTTCATTTTTCCTCCATAGATAGGATACTGTTTTGCCTCAGGTTGACAAGCGGCCGGTTTCGAAGCAACCATCGTTCGAGGATTTATGGGCGACGATTTTGGTGACGGCGGCGATTTTGGCGACTTTGGAAACGGCGGGGGCGACGACGGAGGTGATGACGGCGGCTACGACGATCAGGACGACCAGGGCGACGATCAAAATGACCAGGACGACCAGGGCGACGATCAGGATGACCAAGACGACGACCAAAATGGCGGCGATCAAAACGATCCTGACCAAGGCGACGGCGGCGACGACGACCAAAACCCCGACGACATCTTCGCCTCGAGCGACGATCTGCCGCCCGTGGACGATGACGTGTTCTCGAGCGCGGCGGATTTCCCCAACGCCGATGCGTCGGACTTTGAGGACGATGCGGGCGATTGGTCGGCAACCGACTATCAGGAATCGGCCCAAAATCTCTTCGGCGATCATCCCTTTTTCGGCGACACGCTAGAGCAGCAAAAGATCGCCGAGGGATTTCAGCCTTATCAGGACACCGCGTTTGACCGGGGGTTCGATCAGATTGCGCCCGGGACATCGGACACCGTTCAGTTGTTCGAGCGCGAAGGCAGGCTGGTGGCGTTCGGCTTTGTCTCGCAAGCCGTGCTCGAGATGTTGATGGCGCGATACACCGGCATAGATTGGAACAATCTGGAAGTGGCCGTTCCACCCAAGGGCGATGCGGTGCCGCCGCAGCCGCTGCCGCCCGCGTTTGCGAACGTCGCCGAACAGGAGGCCGTGGATCTGCGCAAGTACGCTACGCCGGTCGGAGACCAAGGTCAGACCGGGCGCTGCTCAGCGTTCGCGTGGACCCACGCAGCCGAAATGTCGCGCAATATCCTCAATGAAGAATCGCCGCGTCTGTCTCCCAACTTCACCATGCTCGAGTTCCAGCGCATGCAGGGCGATGCGCGCAGCTATGAATACGCCTATCAGGGCGGCGATGGCACCATTGGCGGTCCTGATCCCGGCCAAGTGCTGGTGGAGAACGGAACCTGTCGGCAGGAATTATGGCCGGACGATCGTCCCAACCCCGTCACCCGGCCTGAGCAACTAGAAGCCGATGCCGAGCGCTACAAGCTGGAAGCGGTACCGCTGCCTATTGCCATCGACGATGTGAAGAAGGTCCTGAGCGCTGGCTGTCCCGTGCATGTTTCCATGAACACCGGCACCACTTTTTCCGATGTTGGCCGCGACGGCGTGTTCAATGCGGCGGAAGCACCGTCGGGAAGGCACGGGCGGCACGCCATGCTGATCGTAGGCTACACGGGAAATTTCTTTACGCTCAAGAATTCCTGGGGGACGGACTGGGGCGACAAGGGCTTTTGCTACATTCCGAAGAACGTCCTGGCCGCGTCAGATCCGGAGTTTGTGGGAGTGCTGCTCAAGAAGCCGGGTTAGCTTTCGTGTTCGTGGAACCAGTCGGCGTGGTGGTCGCGATACTCCCGCAAGCGGCTGACGTCGTTGTCGATGATCTGGCGCTCGCGCGGCGGCATCCGATTGTAGCTGGCGACGTGGCCCAACGTATCGATCACACGCTGAAGTTCACTGTCGTCGTAAATGTGGCTCGCAAACTTAGTCTGCAGTTCATCTAATTCCGCGACGGTCTTATCCAGGCGGAAGTTATCGCCGCCTCGTGGCCAGGCCGTCGCGCGCACGTGCTCCACATCCTCTTTCACCCGTTCAAACAACCGCGCGTGCCAATGTCCACGGAAATAGGCGTCCCGGTCGCTATGAAACGAGTTTTCGTCCTGGCCCGGATCGCGGTCCGGAGCGGCCGCCGTTAGTGAAAACACCAGCAGGCTAATGCCGGCGATGCTGCTGAAGAGAAACCTTCGCATGGAACATCCTCCCTCCTGTGTGACGTTTAGGCCGGAAAGATGCTTCGGATATTAAGTTGTCACCGTTACTTCCGCTCGATGCGCATGCCGTAGAACGACCGGTAAACGAAGAACAGCGAGATCGCGAGGAACACCGCGGCCAGCACGTCTGTGAAGACTGCGCTTTGATCGTGAGTCAGCGAGACAGCCAATTCCACCGCCAGCAATCCGAATAGCGTGGTGAACTTGATGATCGGGTTCAACGCCACCGAAGAGGTATCTTTGAACGGATCGCCCACCGTGTCGCCCACTACCGTGGCATCGTGCAGCGGAGTGCCCTTCTGCTTCAACTCGGTCTCCACAATCTTCTTGGCGTTATCCCATGCGCCGCCCGCGTTGGCCATGAAGATGGCTTGATACAGGCCGAACAAGGCGATTGAGATCAGGTACCCGATAAAGAAGTACGGCTCCACGAACGCAAACGCCAGCGTGGCGAAGAACACGGTCAGAAAGATGTTGAACATGCCCTTCTGAGCGTATTGCGTGCAGATCTCCACCACTTTCTTACTATCGGTCACCGAAGCCTTGGTCACGCCTTCCAGCTTGATGTTGGCCTTGATGAACTCCACCGCGCGATAGGCGCCGGTGGTCACCGCTTGCATGGACGCACCCGTGAACCAGTAGATAATCGCGCCGCCAGTGATCAAACCCAGCAGGAACGGCGCGTGCAGGATGGAAAGGTTCGCCAGGAGTTCAGGCTGCAATTTATTAGTGAGCGCAACAATGATCGAAAAAATCATGGTGGTGGCGCCTACTACGGCGGTTCCGATGAGCACCGGCTTGGCAGTAGCTTTGAAGGTGTTGCCCGCGCCATCGTTCTCTTCCAAATTTTCTTTACCCTTTTCGAAATCGGGTGTGAATCCGAAGTCTTTTTGGATTTCGCCAGCGATGTTGGGAATGCTCTCGATGGTTGATAGCTCAAATACGGATTGCGCGTTGTCGGTCACCGGTCCGTAAGAATCCACTGCGATGGTCACCGGACCCATGCCCAGGAACCCGAACGCCACCAGGCCAAATGCGAAGACGGCCGGAGCCACCATCAGCGCGCCGAAGCCGAAGCCGCTGATCCAGGCCCCAATGGCCATCAACGACAACATGGCCAGTCCCAGCCAGCAAGCGCTGAAGTTCCCGGCTACCAGGCCAGACAGAATATTGAGCGATGCGCCGCCTTCCTCCGATGAGATCACCACTTCCCGCACGTGGCGGGAGTTCATGGACGTGAAGGCCTTAACCAGCTCGGGAATGACCGCGCCCGCCAAAGTGCCGCAAGTGATCACCGAGGAAAGCTTCCACCACAGCGTGGTATCGCCACCCAGATTCGGAATAATTAAGCTGGATACCAGATAGGTGGCGGCGATGGAGACCACCGAGGTCAGCCACACCAGCGAGGTTAGCGGCGCTTCGAAATTCATCTTGGAAACACTGCCGTAGCGGCTCTTGGCGATAGCTTCGTTGATGAAGTAGGAGACAGCGGAGGAAATCACCATCACAACGCGCATGACGAAGATCCATACCAGCAACTGCACCTGAACCATCGGATCGTTCACCGCCAGAATGATAAACGTGATCAACGCAACGCCGGTCACGCCATAGGTTTCGAAGCCGTCCGCGCTGGGGCCAACCGAATCGCCCGCGTTATCACCGGTGCAATCGGCGATTACGCCCGGATTACGCGCATCATCTTCCTTGATCTTGAAGACGATCTTCATCAGGTCCGCGCCGATGTCGGCGATCTTGGTGAAGATACCACCCGCCACGCGCAGAGCGGCCGCACCCAGTGATTCGCCAATTGCAAACCCGATGAAGCAGGGACCGGCGTAGTCGCCCGGAATGAACAGCAAAATGAACAGCATCATCACCAGCTCGATACTGATCAGCATCATGCCGATGCTCATGCCTGCCTTAAGCGGAATCGAATTGCAGGGATACGCTTTGCCCGTCAGACTGGCGAAGGCGGTGCGCGAGTTGGCGAACGTGTTGACACGGATACCAAACCAGGCCACGCCATAGCTGCCCGCGATGCCGACTAGGCTAAACAACAAAATGATAGGGAGGGTCACCGCCACTGATTTACCCGGCGCAGGCGCCAGCCAGCCAAAATATGCGGCTATGATCACCGCAATGAACACCCAGAGCAGCAAAAGAAATTTGCCTTGCGTAATGAGGTACGTTTTGCAGGTCTCATAGATCAGCTCGGATATCTCCAGCATGGACTTGTGCACCGGTAGATTCCGCAGTTGCGTATACGTCACAAATCCGAACAGGAGTCCTAGAGCGCATACCAGCAGGCCCCACATCAACAGCGTGCGGCCGTTTGTGCCGCCCAGAAAAGTCACTTGCGCCAAGTCCGGCAATACCAGACTAGCTTCACCTCCCGCCGCCGATTGCGCGAACGCCGGAGCCGGTAAGCTCATCAAAATCAAAGCCGCTAACAAGAGCGACGAGATAATCAACGTGGCGCGCCGACGAGCAGGCACGCAGACATTCAGCATTCGATCAGTTCCTCCATGAAATCTCGGAAGCCTCCCTGCAAGGGAGACAAGCAGACGGGTATTACGAATCCCTAAATACCTTCGAACACCATACCGCACTGAGGGAGATGGTGCAACTTGAAAACAACCACTCTCTGGTTGTCAGGAGGTTAAATCACTTCCAGAATCAGGCATTTAAGGTAAAGCGTCTCCGGTACTGTGAGTAGAACAGGATGGTCCTGGGCCTGCATGCGCCTTTCGAGCACCCGCAGTTTTCTGCCGGTATCCAGCGACGCCGTCGCGACCAGTTCCAGCAGCGCGGCCTCGCTCAAATGATGGGAACAGGAGCAAGTTACCAGGATGCCGCCTGAGCCGAGGAGTTCCAGCGCACGCCGGTTTATCTCCCGATATCCTCCCATCGCGGCCTCCAGGCTTTGACGGGATTTCGCGAAGGCCGGCGGGTCCAAGACGACGATATCGAAGCGGCGGTGCGCCGCAGCATGCCCTGCCAGCAGCTCAAACACGTCTGCCTCGCGAAGGTCGATATTACTGATCCCGTTAGCGTCTGAATTGATCCGGGCCACACGCAGGCTGGCTTCCGAACTGTCTACAGCCTCTACGCTTTCACATCGCGCCGCCAGATGGAGCGCGAAGCCGCCTGTAGACGTGAAACAATCCAGTGCCCTGCCCCTCCCATAACGCGCCGCAGCTATATAATTTCTGCGCTGATCCAGGAAGATCCCGGTCTTCTGGCCGTGCAACAGGTCAGCGTGGAGCTTGAGGCCGTTCATCTGAAGGGCGATCACGTCGGGCACGCTGCCCGCCAGCACGCCCGATTGCAGAGGCAGCGCTTCCCGCTTGCGGACTGCAACGTCGTTCCGCTCCGCTACGCCTTGCGGGGCAAAAAGCTCCTCCAGACAACTTACGATTTCGGCCTTCACGCGATCCATGCCTTGATCGAGAGTCTGGACGGTGAAGTAGTCGCCGTAACGATCAATCACCAGCCCAGGCAACTGGTCCGCTTCGCCATGTACCAGACGATATGCGTCTGAATTCTCGACCACCCGCTTCCGATGGGCTTCCGCCGCGGCAATGCGGCGCAGGTAGAACGCCCGGTCAATGGTTTCCACGCAATCCGAGAGCAGGCGCAGTGAGATCTGCGAGGCCTCGCTGTAGTGGGCCGTTCCCAAGGCTCGGCCGCTTGGATCTACCACGAGTACTGCTTCGCCCCCAGCCGCCGGCCCGCGATCCAGCACATCGCTGGAGAAAATCCAGGGATGCCCCGATGCAATGCGGTTGGCTCCCTTACGATTGATCCGCACAGTGTGCAAGACTCCAGTCTAGGCGAAGGAAACCGAAAGGATAAATCAGGTGGTGGACAAACCGATGACCGGGCGATGGGCAAGTTTCGGGCGCCAGGATCGCCTTTTGAGTTTCTTCCTTGCGTTTCTGGTGCTGGTGACTGTGCTGTATCCGATGCTTGGCCCATCTCGCCCAGGGCGAATCGTAATAGATATTATTTTCGCGCTCATGCTGCTCTCCGGTGCTATCGCCACCTTGGATAGGCCGGTGCTGATGGTGCTCATCGTTGCGCTGAACATCCTGGAATATGCGGCGGATTTGTACGTTGAATTCAATCCTTCGTTCAGCTTCCGGGGCTGGGACACCGCGCTCAAGGTGTCAGGCTTGGCCATACTCGTAGTCATGACTCTGAAGCAGACATTTCTACCCGGCCCGGTGAGCGTACACCGCGTGATGGGTGGAGTCGCTGCTTACTTGCTGATCGGCGTCACCTGGGCATTCATTTACAAGCTGCTCATGCAGGAGATTCCGGACGCGATTCACTTCCAACAGCCCCTCGCGCCAGGAGCAACCTCCGGCGAACCCTCGCGCCTGCTCTACTTCAGTTTTGAGACCCTCACCACCGTATCTTACGGGGATGTTTATCCGGTACATCGCATTGCGCGGTCGCTGGCCATAGCGGAAGCCCTGATCGGGCAACTGTACCCCGCGATCCTGATCGCCACATTGGTTGGGATGACATTGCAGGAGCGAGCGAAAGAACCAAGCTAAGCCGGCCTGTTACGAATTTCCGCGCATGGCTTCCAGCCGCGCAATGCGATCTTCGGTGGAAGGATGAGTGGAAAACAAGCGCATCATGCTTTGGCCGGAGAACGGTTTAATAATGAACAGATGCGCGGTGGCCGGATTTACATCCTGCATCGGAATCCGCTTGGACCAGTTCTCCAGCTTGCCGAGGGCTGAAATCAGTTCGTCGGGATTGTGCGTCACTTGCGCCGAAGTCTCATCGGCCGCGTACTCCCGCGTCCGCGAAATCGCCATCTGAATGAGCATTGCCGCAATAGGCGCCAGGATCAGCATGACCAAGCCCGCCCAGGGACTTCCTCGCTCGTCGTCATCCCTGCTTCCGCCGAACCAAAACGCCATGCGCGCCAGAAAAGTGATTGCGGCGGCAATGGTGGCAGCCACCGAACTGGTCAAAATATCGCGATTCTTCACGTGTCCCAACTCGTGAGCCACCACGCCCTCTAGCTCCTGGTTGTTCATTAGTTGCAGAACGCCCGCGGTGAATGCCACCGATGCGTGCTCGGGATTGCGGCCAGTCGCAAAGGCGTTGGGCGAGGGATCTTGAATCAACCAGAGCTTCGGCATCGGCAGGCCCATGCGCTGCGTGAGGCTCTGAACCAGTGGAAACACGCGCGCGTAAACATCGGGATTCTCTTGGGGCGTCACCGGTTGCGCTGAGTACATGGCAAGAGCCATCTTGTCCGAGAAGAAATAACTGAAGAAATTCAAGCCCACCGCGATAACCAGCGCGATGACGAGACCATGGCGTCCTCCAAACATCTCGCCGCCCGCCAGGAGCAGGCCGCTCAGGATGCCCAAAAGAAGAACCGTCTTAACACCGTTCATAACACCTGCCTGTCACCTGTTTGATTATCACGCGGCGTCGGAGTGCGCAAAAAAATGTGGGGCGGCTAAGACCGCCCCGCACAACTGCTAACCGCTAAGAGCCAAAAAGCCAGCCCTCAGTTGTTACTGACTTGCACTTTGATCGCTTTGGGCTTGGCGATTTCCTTCTTCGGAAGGGTGATCGTCAGCACGCCGGCTTCGTAGGCCGCCTTGACGTTCTCGGAATCCACAGTGTCCGGCACCGTAAAGATGCGGACAAACGAGCCATAGCTGCGCTCCATCCTGTGGAAGCCCTTATTTTTCTCCTCTTTCTCCAACTTCCTTTCGCCCTTAACCGTTAGGGTGCCGTTCTCAAGCTGGATGTCGACGTCCTTCATATCCACACCCGGAATGTCGGCCTTGAGGACTAACTCGTTCTCCGTCTCCAGGATATCCACCGGAGGCGCCCACGGTCGTGTCCGGCCGCCGTCTTCGCTTAACAGGCGATTGATGCTGTCCTGGAACAGGCGCAGACCAGTCGGAAAGTCTTCCGTATCCGCAAAAGGTGCATACTTTACAATCGGCATATCAATTGACCTCCATTTATCTAACTACAGCACGATTATAAAATCTTAGTGTTTCTTTGTCAATAGCAGTTGCCGAACTTTATTTTCGCCGCTTTGTAACTACGACCTAAAAGGTCCGTTATACTATTTGACAGACATGGGACTCTTGAAACTAGAGGTCCTTGACGTGCTATGCCGAGAGGCGGATACTGATTGATGCTGCAAATGAGTGTCAACAGCGGACCAGGCGCTGTGCAAAATGGCTTAGTGGTGCGTAGCCTCGCTCAACTTGCCGAGGGCGAGGCGGGTGTTTTGGATCGCCTGGACTTGCCGGAAGACATTGCGCGGCGCCTGATGGAGCTCGGCTTTCTTCCCGGCCACATCATTGTTCCTGCCCGCAGCGCGCCAGGCGGTGAGCCGCGCGTTTATCAAGTGGATGGCTCCGAAGTGGCGTTGCGCCGCGAAACTGCATCCCGCCTGATCCTTCGGCCATCCAAGCCTCCAGGAAAGGCCACCACGTTATGAGCGTAGCGAAGGATCTCATATGAGCGATTGCCACGACTGCGCTGGTTGCGCCGTCGCCGAAGCTCCTGCATTCCAGAAGGGCGCGCGTCCGCATGTTGTCGCCATCATTGGCCCGCCCAACTCGGGCAAGTCGACGCTGTTTAATCGTCTCACTGGCCTGCGGCAGAAGGTCGCCAATTTCCCCGGCGTCACTGTGGAACAACGCGTCGGCAAAGCCAAAATGCATGGCGCTGGGCACACGGACGTAGTCCTGGTGGATTTGCCCGGCGTCTACAGCCTGAACCCGCGCTCGGAAGACGAACAAGTCACCCGCGATGTCCTGGCCGGGACCATGCCGGGCATCCCCAAACCCGACGCTCTGCTGTTGATCCTGGATTGCACCAATCTGGGGCGCCATCTGGTGCTGGCAGCTCCCATCCTGAGTTTGAAGCTGCCCACGCTGGTCATCCTCAACATGGCGGACGATCTCAAAAGCCGAGGCGGGCACGTGGACACGGCCGAGTTAGCGGCTGAACTGGGTTCGCCGGTCGCCCTGATCAGCGCGTCGAAAGGCGATGGCGTCGAGAAGGTCTTCCAGTTCATGGAAGGCACCTCGGCCGGGACCACTTCGCTGGCGCCTCCGCGCGTTGAGCTTCCGGTACTGCAAGACATTCCTCGCTGCCGCCAGTGGGCCCAGGATGTCGGTTCCGGCGCGGCTTATCGCGCCCCTGCGCCACCCATTTGGACGCGGCGGCTGGACTCGGTTTTCTTGCATCCCGTGGCCGGCCCTCTCATTTTCCTGATTGTAGTGGCTGGGGTCTTCCAGACCATCTTTAGCGGCGCGAAGCCTCTGATGGACGGACTACAAGCGCTGATTCAAACCTCCGGGCAGGGGATCGAACATATCCTGCCGCCTTCCATCTTCCGCTCGCTTTTAGTCGACGGCATTTGGAGCGGAGTCGGCGCGGTCATCGTCTTTCTGCCCCAAATTCTGCTCCTGTTCCTGTTCATTGGAATCCTGGAGGATTCCGGATACCTGGCGCGCGCGGCGCTGATCGCGGACCGCACCATGGCCAAGTTCGGCCTGCAAGGAAAATCGTTCATCCCGCTGATCTCCGCCTATGCCTGCGCGGTGCCGGCCATCATGGCTACGCGCACCATCGAGAACAAGCG
Source organism: Bryobacterales bacterium (assembly GCA_963725455.1). Taxonomy (GTDB): domain Bacteria; phylum Acidobacteriota; class Terriglobia; order Bryobacterales; family Bryobacteraceae; genus Palsa-89. The sequence continues at coordinate 40,581 of CAVRZH010000188.1, read as the reverse complement.
CGATCGACTGGCCACCATCCTGATTGCGCCCTTCATGACGTGCTCGGCCCGGCTTCCGGTTTACACCCTGATCATCGCAGCCTTCATTGCCGATCGGCCGCTGCTCGGCCATTTCTTTGGGATGCAGGCCGGTGCGCTGCTCGGTCTCTATGTCCTTGGCTTCGTCGCGGCCATCGCCACGGCGCGCCTTTTGAAATCGTCCATCTTGAAGAGCGAGCGCGCCCCGTTCGTTCTCGAGATGCCGCCTTACCGCTGGCCCACTCTGCGATCGCTCAGCCTGCGCCTCATTGACCGGTCCAAAGTTTTCCTGCATCGCGCGGGCACCGTTATTTTGCTGGTGATCGTGGTGCTCTGGGTTCTCGAAAATCTGCCCGTGAAGAACGGCCAACCGCCTCCGATCGAAGAAAGCTTCGCGGGCATGATCGGCCATGCGGTAGAACCGGCCATCAAACCGCTCGGCTTTAACTGGAAGATCGGTATCGGGCTGATCAGCTCACTGGCGGCGCGCGAAACCATCGTCGGGACGCTCGGCACCATTTACGGCAAGGAAGGCGAATCGGAATCCATGGGCCTGCGCAAGGCGCTGCAAAGCGATCTCAGCCCCGGTGGCGCGGTCGCATTGCTGGTTTTCTTTGCGTTCGCCATGCAGTGCATGTCGACGATTGCGGTAGTGCGCCGCGAAACCGGCGGCTGGAAGTGGCCGTCCATCCAGTTCGCGTATATGACGTTTCTCGCCTATGTCTGCGCGCTCATCACCAACGAAGTGGTCCGTTCCGGTGTGTTCGCACTAACTGCCCATCGATAGTTCCGGTCGTCTGGTAGCATAAAACTTTCCATGCATAATGTGATCATCGTCGGCTCCGGCTGCGCCGGGAACACCGCCGCCATCTACACCGCGCGGGCCAATCTGAAACCATTGGTCGTGGCCGGGCACGAACCGGGCGGCCAGCTCTCGCTCACCACGCTGGTGGAAAATTTCCCTGGATTCCCGGAAGGCATCGAGGGCCCGCTGCTGGTGGAAAACATCAAGAAGCAGGCCGAGCATTTCGGCGCCGAGTATCTGCACGGAACCGTGATTGAGGCCGACCTCTCCGCGCGACCGTTTCGCCTCAAAGTGGATCACGAATGGCTGGAGACCCGCACGCTGATCATCGCTTCCGGGGCGTCGGCACGCTGGCTCAATCTACCCAATGAGCAAAAGCTGATCGGCCACGGCGTTTCGAGCTGCGCCACTTGCGACGGCTTCTTTTACCGCGGCAAGAAGATCATGGTGGTGGGCGGTGGCGATTCTGCCATGGAAGAGGCCAATTTCCTCACCCGCTTCGGCGAAGAGGTGGCTCTGGTGCATCGGCGCGATAGCTTCCGCGCGTCGAAGATCATGCTGGAGCGCGCGCGCAGCAATCCTAAGATCAAAATGTTCCCCAACACTGTGGTCGAAGACGTTTACGACGCCAGCCAGCATGTAGTGACCGGAGTTAAGCTGCGCAATTTGCTCACGGACGAAATCTGGGAGCGTGATGTCGACGGATTCTTCGTCGCTATCGGCCACATCCCGAACACGGCGCCATTTGCGCGGCAAATCGATCTGGATCCGGACGGCTACATCATTTCGCACGGCGGAGCGCGGACCAACGTCACGGGCGTTTTTCATGCCGGCGACGTCCAGGACCGGACGTACCGGCAAGCCATCACCGCTTCGGGCGCCGGATGTATGGCCGCGATCGAAGTGGAGCGCTTTCTCGAAGCCGAAGGGCACTAACTTCGACGGCCTTACCCGTGGCTTGCGTTCTCAAACTGCCAGGCCGTCGTGACGATATCCTGAATCTCGGGAAACTTGGGCTTCCATCCCAGTGTCCGCTTCAGTTTGTCCGAATTCGCCACCAAGACCGGCGGATCCCCCTCCCGGCGCGAGCCGATGTGATGCGGCACCTTCCGCCCGGTCACTCGTTCCACCGCCTGCATCACCTCCAGCACCGAATGCCCGGCTCCAGTGCCGACGTTGAACACATCTGACGTTCCCCCCGCCAGCAGCTTTTCTATCGCCGCGACGTGCGCTTCCGCCAGGTCCTTCACATGAATGTAGTCGCGAATGCAGGTGCCGTCAGGCGTCTCATAATCGTCGCCGAAAATCGTCATGGGCTCTCCAGAAACGGCGGCCTGGATCAGCAACGGGATCAGATGCGTCTCCGGATCATGCTCCTCACCCAACCCCGATTCCGGGTCCGCTCCGCATGCGTTGAAATATCGCAGGGCGATGCTGCGCAGGCCCCTGCCGCTATCCAGCCACTTCAGCATCTTCTCCACCAGCACTTTGGATTCGCCATACGGATTCACCGGATCGAATGGAAGATCCTCGGGAATCGGGACGCTCTTCGGCGTCCCATAAACCGCCGCCGTGGAAGAGAACACCAGCCGCTTCACGTCGGCCTGAATCATGGCGCTGAACAACGATGCGCTGCCGCCGTCGTTGTTGAGAAAGTAAAGCTCGGGCCTCCGGGTGGACTCTCCCACCATGGAATGGGCCGCGAAATGGATCACCGCGTCCACGCGCTCACGGCTGAGCACGTCCGTTAGCGCGCCGGTTTCCAATAGATTCAGTTTGTGAAACGGCAACCCCCGGACATTATGTTCGTAGCCGCGCGATAGATCGTCTACGATCGCCACGCCATATCCACGCCTTTTTAAAAGATGGGCAGTCACCGAGCCGATATAACCGGCCCCGCCCGTCACCAGGACATTCGGCATAAGGTCCTAGTTTAAAGCGCGCTCGCATCATCGTGCTGTATACTCGTTTTTCACCGCGTTTACGGTGACCACGGAGGTACACATGCGTGCAATTGACGAGTTCACAATCACAGAAGCCGCGCTGGACCAGATGGCATCCACGCCCGATCCGCGCCTGAAGGAGATAATGGCCGCGCTCACGCGCCATCTGCACGAGTTCGCGCGCGAGGTGGACCTCACGCCGGATGAGTGGCTGGAGGGCATCAAGTTCCTCACCGCCGTCGGCCAAAAATGCACGGCGTACCGGCAGGAGTTCATCCTGCTGTCTGACACCCTGGGCCTGAGCAGCCTGGTGAATGCGCTGCACGATCGCCGCGCTACCGAAGCGGGCACCAAGTCCAGCCTGGTGGGGCCGTTCTACCGCCAGGATTCGCCCATTCTGAAGCTAGGCGACACCATCGTTACCAAGCCCACCAACGGCCTGGAAGTTTGCCTTTATGGGCGCGTCTATAACTCGGCTGGCCAGGGCGTACCCAATGCCACGGTGCAAGTGTGGCAGCCGGACGAAACGGGCAATTACGATCTGCAGAAGCACGATCCTTCCGAAATGGATTTGCGCGGCACCTTCCGCACGGACGCCGAAGGCCGCTTCTACCTGCGCACCATCGCGCCGCTGGGCTACATGATCCCCATGGACGGGCCTGTGGGGGACATGATTCGCGCGCAGAAGCGCCACGGCTACCGGCCCGCCCACATTCACTTCATCATCGGCGCGGATGGCTATCGCGAAGTGGTGACCGCGCTCTATTTACAGGGCGATGAGCACATCGATTCGGACACCGTGTTCGGAGTGACGGCATCGCTGGTCACGGGAGTCAATAGCAAAGATCCCGATTCGCCGATTCCAAGTCTACCCACCATCAAGTTCGATTTCCAGCTCCCCGCGGCGGCGGCTTACGGATCAGGACGCGTAGGCGCCGATCCTTCGCAGATTGTTCAGAAGGCGGCCAGCTAAACCGGGCGCTACAGAGCCGCGACCGTGAGGGAGACGGTGCGCATGGAGAGCTGGAAGCGATGGCTGTGGCGTCCGAAAAGCCTGTGGCTGCGCAAAGCGCTTTTTCAGGTTCATCTGTGGACCGGCATCGCGCTCGGCCTGTACGTTTTCGCGATCAGCGTCAGCGGCAGCGCTATCGTCTTTCGCAATGAGCTGTACACTTCGCTCTGGCCGGAGCCGCGACTGGTTGCCATTGGCAGCCACAAGCTCACACACGATGAACTGCGTGACGCCGCCCGGCACGCGTATCCAGAGTACAAAGTGAGCTGGATCTGGGAGCCCAAGCAGCCCAATCAAGCTACCGAGATCTGGATGGACCGGAAGGGCGGCAGGAAAGAGCGCCTTTTCGACCCCTACACCGGGCGGGATCTGGGCGAATCGCGGCCTTACTCCATTCAGTTCCTGGCGTGGCTGGTGGACTTACATGTGACGTTATTGTCCGGACCCCTGGGCCGCGCGATCAATGGCGTGTGCGCGATGTTTGTGATTGCGCTTTCCATCACTGGAGCCGTTCTGTGGTGGCCGGGAATCCGAAGTTGGAGGAGCGCCATCGGCATCCAGCGGCGATCCAACTGGAAGCGGTTCAACTGGCAGCTGCACACCGCCCTCGGCTTGTGGATGCTGCCGATCGTATTCATGTTCGGCGTGGTGGGCGTGGAGGCGGTTTTCCCGGCGCCGTTTCAGACCTTCGTGCAAAGGATTTCGCCGCTCAGCGTATACCGGCTGGATCCCGACACCGCGATCGCATCGAACGGCCGCTTCACGCGTCCCAAGCGTAGCATCGGCGACCGGATCTTCCGCTTGTTCAGCTACCTGCACTTCGGAAATTTTGGGGGCTGGCCCGCCAAGGCGCTCTGGACCATCATCGGCCTGGCGCCCGCGTTTCTGTTCGTTACCGGCGCCCTGATGTGGTGGAACCGCGTGCTGCTTCCTCGCGTCCGCCGTTCTCGCCGCCCTCATAGCGCCGCCATATCATCCGGCGTATAATCCACGCATGGCCATCCAAAGGAACGTCCTGCTCGCGCTCGCTGGATTCGCGGCGGCTGCGCTGATCTTCGCCGCCGGCCGCGTGGATCCCAACAATCCCACCGGCACTCACGGCTTGATCGTGATCGATAAGATCGGCAGGCACGTCCGATTCCTCGATCCATCGACCTTCCAGGAAATTTCCAACCTGGATGTGGGCGTCGCGCCGCATGACTTGGCCATTTCGCCGGACCACAAGTTCGCCTACGTTCCGGTGTACGGCGACGGCGTCTATGGGAGAAATCCGCATCCGGGACACATCGTCGCGATCGTCGACCTTCAGGCGCGGAAACTGGCCGGAACCATCGATGTATCCCCTTATCAAGCTCCACACGGCATCCAGATCGACGCCGCAGGCACAATTTACGTCACTTGCGATCTGAGCCGTAAGCTGCTAGTTATCGATCCAAAAGCGCGCAGCATCCAAGCCGCCATCGACACCGAGGGCACGGGTCATTGGTCCGCCGTCCTGCCGGACGCGAGCAAAGCTTACGTCGCGAATAAGAACGATAAGCTGTTCATCAGCGTCATCGATTTGAAAAAGCGCAGGCTGGTGGCTCGCATTCCGGCGCCCAACGGCACCCAGGGCATTGCCGCTTCTCCTGACGGAAAACACGTTGCTGTCGTGGACTATACCGAGCCTAAGGTGCTTCTCATTGACACCGCCGAGGACAGGGTTGCCGGCACTATCCCGCTCGAAGGCAACACCAAGGGTTCGTTCAAGCCGCGCTTCTCACCCGACGGTTCGAAACTTCTGGTCTGCAATATGTCCGAGCGGTTGGTGAACGTAATCGACATGTCGGATCCACATGGCAAGCAGCAGGTGCTGACCGTCGGCAAGGACCCGATGGGGTTCGCCTTCGCTCCCGACGGCAAAACCGTCCTGATAGCCAATCACGGTGACGGCACGGTATCGGTGATCGATCTGTCACAGAATCGCGTGGTATCCAGCTTCAAGGGCGGCGAGGGCGTGGAATCGCTAGCTTATTATTGAGAATTAGCTGCGTCCGCGAGCCGCGGCAACATAAACGCCCAGCCCAATCATCGCAACACCGGATGCAGCCCGCTGACGGCTGCGCAGCTTCGCACTGCGCTTCATCCTCGCTCCTAGGGGTCCCGCAAAGCACGCGACGAGAAGATCGGCACAGGTATTCAGCGTCACCGAAATCGCGCCCAGCGTCAGAAATTGGACCGCGACATGTCCTTGTTGCACGGATACAAATTGCGGGATGAACGAAAGAAAAAACAGCGCTGTCTTCGGATTGAGAACTTCGGTCATCACGCCCTGAAGGAACGTGCCGCGCAAAGCTTCTCCCGATTCAAGAGCGGCAGTTTCTTGATGGCGACTGCGGATCATCCCGTATCCCAGGTAAATCAAGTACGCCGCGCCGGCATACCGCACGGTTTCAAAGGCGATGGCCGACGCAGCCAGAATCGCCGACAATCCTAAAGCCGCCGCGCCCACATGCACCAAGCCGCCTAGAAATGTTCCCGCCGCCGACAACACACCTTCACGGCGCCCTCCCCGCAAACTTCGAGCCAGCACGTAGAAGATCCCAGGACCGGGCGTAACAGCCAGTATCAAAGCCGCGCCGAGGAAGATCAGGAATCGCGATGGGAGCATGTCGCTATAGAGCAGCACACCTCAGACGATACAATCAAAGTCGACGCGCCGCAAGATTCCCCATGTTAAAGCTGCACTCACGCCCCGAGTGGCAAGAGATCCATCGGCAATTCTCCGCCACTGGCGACGCCGCTCCCGTCCTGGCCGGACTTTCAGCGGTGATCGAAAGGATGACCATCGACGCCTTTCAGTCGTCACTGGCAGCGCTGCCCGATGCCAATGTCGCCATGCTTGCGGTGGGTGGCTTCGGACGCCGGGAGTTATTCCCGTTCTCCGATGTGGACGTGCTCATATTGATCGAACGCGACTCCCAGGCCGCGGGCATCAAGAATGCGCTGTCCGAATTCGTCCGCCTGCTCTGGGACGCCGGCCTGCGCCTCAGCCATTCGGTCCGCACCGTGGCTGAATGCGCTGAAATCCATGAAGGCAACATCGAGTTGAGCATCAGCCTGCTGGACCGCCGCCTGCTCGCCGGTTCGGTGGATGTGGGGACCAGGCTGGAAAATAAGCTTCCCGGATTCTTCGAACGCCAGAGCCGCGCGCTGACTCGCCACTTATGCCAGCTGGCGCGCGAGCGCCATGAGAAATTCCAGGGCACGTTCTATCATCTGGAACCCAACGTCAAGGAAACCCCGGGCGGACTGCGCGACCTGCATTTGATTAATTGGCTGGGCAAATTGCGCAAACCGGATGAGGACGTAGCGGACCGCCTGGCATCGCCCACCCGGTTCGTGCATTCGCTGCGCTGTTTTCTCCACTACCAGACGCGGCGCGATCAAAACCTGCTGAGCTTCGACGCCCAGGAGGCGCTCACCACCCAGCCTTACCTGTCGTTTGCCGAGCCCGCCGATCTGATGCGCGAATACTTCCGCAATGCGCGCGTGATTTACAATGAGGCGCGCCGCGCCCTGGATCTGAATGAACGGGGAGAAAGCTCGCTCGCGACGCACTTTCAGGATTGGCGGTCGCGTCTCTCGAATTCGGAATTCACCGTTTCAGGCGGCCGTGTTTATGTCCGCTCGCCCGCCCAGTTAACGGCCGAGCCGGCCAGCATTCTGCGCCTGCTGGAATTTGTGGCGCGTCACGGCATCCCGCTGTCCGCCGATACTGAACGCCGCCTGGAGCAGGCGAGTGACGCCTTTGCCGGCTATTGCCAACATGCCCAACCGCTATGGCCGGCGCTGCACGGCATCTTGTCGCTTCCCCATGCCGCCGCCGCGCTGCGCGTCATGCACGAGACGGATCTCCTGCAGGCCATGTTTCCCGAATGGCGCAACATCTTTTGCCTGGTTGTTCCGGATTTCTACCACCGCTATACGGTAGACGAGCACACGCTGGTCACCATTGAAAAGCTGGCCGGCCTGGCAGACAGCAAAGATCCCGCCGAACGCCGCCTGGCTGAGATTCTGTCCGAAGTGCAGGACCTGGCTCTGCTCCGCTTCGCGCTCCTGTTCCATGATTCGGGCAAAGGCGCCCGCAGCGGCGATCACGCCCGCCGGTCGGTCGAATTGGCGCGCACCGCGATGCAGCGCATCCAGCTGCGTCCCGAGGAACAGAGCGCCGTGGAGTTCCTGATCGAGCATCATCTGGATCTCTCAGCGGTGATGAGTTCGCGCGATCTGCATGATCCCGCTACCGCCCGCATTCTGGCTGGGCGCATCGGCACCCTCGAACGCCTGAAACTCCTGACGCTTTTGACGTACGCCGACATCTCCGCGGTGAATCCAGCAGCGATGACTCCCTGGCGCCTGGAGCAGCTTTGGGAGACCTACCGCGTGACACATCAGCAGTTGATCAAGGAGCTGGAAACAGAACGCATCACCGATCTCCCGCCTGATCTTCCTTTGGATCTGGAGCCCGCCGATTTTATCCGGGGGTTTCCGTCGCGGTATCTTCGAACCAACACTCGAGAAGACGTCCGTGTGCACGCCGAACTCTATGAATTGAGCAAGTCGGCGGGCGTCGCTGTTCGGATCGAGTCTCAGATGGAGGGCAACGGCGTTCACCGCGCCACCATCGTCGCAAGCGACCGGCCGGCCCTGTTCGCCTCGCTCGCGGGCGCCCTATCGAGCTTCGGAATGGACATTCTAAAAGCTGAGGCTTTCTCCAACGCCCAGGGCGTGGTGCTGGACACGTTCGTGTTCTCCGACCCCCAGCGGACGCTGGAATTGAATCCTACCGAGAACAACCGGTTGCGGCAAACGCTCGAAGATGTCACGCTTGGCCGTCTGGATGCCGGGCAGCTTCTGCGGGGCCGCACCGCTCACCATCGGCTGACGAAACGCTCCGTTCAACCGCGCGTGCATTTCGATCCGAATGCGTGCGACAGCGCCACTTTGATTGAAATCATCGCCGAAGACCGGCCTGGTCTGCTCTACGATCTGTCTTCGGCTATCTCGGGTGCAGGTTGCAACATCGACGTCGTGCTCATCGACACCGAAGGGCGTAAAGCAATCGATGTATTTTATGTTGCAACCAATCAGGGGAACCTTTCATCTAATCTTCGCGACTCGCTAACTAACACATTAATAAGTCTTTGCTAAGTTTAATGTGCCGCGAGTAACCTTTCGTCTCCGGCCGGCGTTGATACTAATGTGGCCCGTATGCAAGAAGGCAACCACACTCCTCGTTGAGCTGTACCACACGCATTCAATCTAAGGAGCCCAAAGTAAATGAAACTGAACAAATTGATGCTAGGAGCTTGTGTCTTCTCGCTCGGAATCGCCGCCGCCGCGTCCAGCTACCATGTCCGGATCGCTGATCCTACGTGGGTTGGAACAACCCAGCTGAAGCCTGGTGAGTACGAAGTCAAGGTGGAAGGCGACAAAATCACGTTCAAGCAAGGTAAGAATGTGGTTGCGGTTGGCGCAAAGGTAGAGACCAACGCCTCGAAATTCTCCGATACCCAGATGGATATCAAGACCGAAAACGGTCAAGCCAAGTTGAAAGAGCTGGATTTAGGCGGCACAAAGTCCAAAATCATGCTGATGGAGACTGCTCCCGTGGAAGCAGCCGGAACCCGCTAACTAAGTCAGTTACCTAATTTGCGCCGGGCGGGAGTCTAGGGCTTGCAATCAGCTCCAAGGCTTCCGCTGTCGGCGTTGCATCATCGAATTCTTTTATTCCCACCGGCCACGATCGCCACAAAATGTTTTGTCGCACCTGCCTGCACCAACCGGCGGGGTGTGTGTTCTGTCGTCTAAATCCAGTCTCTTCCTCTCAACGGTAACGTTTCCCCTTCCCCGCAACGTCGTTCAATTGACATATCCTCATAGCGCGTATATTATGAGAATCTCTTCAACGTCCCGCGTGCGGCTAGCCAATCAAACCAGATCACGGTTTCGCGCAGTGCTCGCCGGCGGGCGCCGGGGGTTTTGAAATTTAGAACATGTCCATTCTGAGCGTGTGCCAGTGGATCCAGGACACCAACATCGGCACATCCATCCGTGAGTCGATTTGGGTATTCCCCATTATTGAAACCATCCATGTCTTGGGGCTTTCCATCTCCGTCGGGTTGCTGTTAATTTCCGATTTGCGCCTCATGGGTTACATCATGAAGCGGCGCCCGGTTTCGGAAGTCTACGAACAAATCAAGCCCTGGATGTTTATTGGCTTCGCCATCATGGTGGTCACCGGAATTTTCCTGTTCTGGTGCCAGGCCGTCAAGGCTTATAACAGCATTTTCTTCAAGGCGAAAGTGGTTCTGCTGGTGCTCGCGGCCATCAACGCACTGGTCTTTGAGCGCGGCATCTATCGCAAAATAGACAAGTGGGACAACGCGCTGGTCCCGCCCATGGAGGCTCGCCTGGCGGGCTGGCTTTCGTTGATCTTCTGGATCGCGATCATCACCTGCGGCCGCACCATGGCGTACACTTTCTAGGCAACCGAGTCGAGGCTTTCTATCGATGCCCTCTATAGTCCCTTTCTTTCAATGGTGCGATAATACCGCCATTTCGCAAGCCATACGTAATTCGCGCGTCGCGTTTCCCATCATCGAGAACTTCCATCTGTTCGCGCTGACGGTGCTGCTCGGATCGCTGGTGGTTCTGGTGCTGCGCCAATTCGGCCTGGTCTACAAAGCACAGCCCATCTCAGAAGTTGCCACGGCGCTGCGTCCCTGGAACCGTTGGAGCATGGCCGTGATGCTGACGTCGGGAGTTCTGCTCTTCCTGTCGGAAGCGATGAAGTGCTACGGCAATTATTCATTTCGCTGGAAAATGTTCTTCCTGTTTTTCGCGCTTCTGTTCCAGTTCACCATCTACAATCGCATTGTGAGGAAGGAAGGCGCGTCGGCTCCGGTGGGCGGAAAAATCGCCGCGGCCGTCGCACTGTGCCTGTGGTTTGGCGTTGGATTGGCTGGCCGCGCCATCGGCTTCCTCGGCTAGCCCGGTTCGGCCCCCGCTCCAAATTTGAAATCTCGGATAGAATCGATGTTGCCGCCCGAGAGGGCTCCCTCAATGCAACAGCCCAAGCCGAAATGGATTCCATTGTTTTCCGCGACAGTGGCCGCAATGTTGGCAACCCAGTTGGCCACCCAAGCCGCCCACGCCGAACTGCTGGAGAAGACCAAGAAGGTGGCTGGCACTACAGTCCAGTACAAAGTCGTCCTTCCCAACGGCTATGATCCAGCCAAGAGTTATCCCGCGATCCTGGCCTTCGGCGGTGGTCCGCAGACAATGAAAACCGTCGACAGTGTTCTCGACCGCAACTTGCGCGCCGAGGCTGAAAAGCGGGGCTACATCGTGGTTGCGCCCGCCGCTCCGGACGGTGAGTTGTTCTTCGAGGGCGGGGATCGCATTTTCCCCGAGTTTTTGAAGATGATCCTCGCGGATTACAAGATCCAAGGCAACAAGTTCCATATCGCCGGACCCTCTAACGGCGGAATCGCCGCATTCCACGTCGCGGCCGCCAATCCTCAGTACTTTTTATCCGTGACCGCCTTCCCCGGATATATGTGGGAGCCCAGCACGGCCAAGCTCCAGGCGATTTCGAAGATGTGCGTGTTCATGTACGTCGGCGAGAATGACGAATACATGTGGCACCCGGAGATGATGAAGGAAGCCGAATTTTTGCGCTCTCTCGGAACCGTCGCGCATTATACCGTCGAGAAAGGCCAACCGCACCGGATGGAAACGCTGGCCGGCGCCAATGCCGGGCGTTTGTTCGACGGGTTCGAGGAAACCAAAAAAGGTTGCAGTAAGTAAGACGAATTTAGAAGTTGACGCGGCCGCTCAATTGGAGCGAACGAGGTCCGGCGCCCTCGGCCGACTGTAGGTTTCCGATTTGCGCAAAGCCCGCCGTTCCCAGGGTCAGATTGCTTGGCACATCGTAGTTGGGATGATTGAACGCGTTGGCCGCGGATGCGCCAATCTGCACGCGAATCCTCTCGGTGATCGCGACATTTTTGAAAAGCGACAGCGAAACCGCCTGCGTGCCCGGTCCGGTGACGGCTCCCACGGATGAATCGGCGAAGCGGCCAATATTGTTGGGGGGCGTTGCAAAGGCCGCCGGGTTGATCCACTGATTGAGCGATTGCCCCGCATAAGGCGAAACGCCGGAGACCGTATCGGCCCGTCCGTCGCCCACCAGTTCCGGAAAGCCCGTTCCAGACGGATCGTTGCCGGCCAGGATCGTGAGATAAGGTCCGGTCTGTGCCATCACGACGCCCGCCAGCTCCCAGCCACCGATCACCCGATCCACAAACTTATTGGCGTTGCTTGCCAGCCATTTTCCTTTGCCAATCGGAAGTTCATAGAGGAACGTCGCCAGGAAGCGCTGCCGATGCGAGAAAGAAACGTTTCCGTAGTCAAGCCGCGGATCGAATTGGTTGGAAATGGTGCCACCGGCCTCGCCCGTGAAATACAGCGGATCGTAACCGGCGTTATCGGCGAGATTCTTGGTAAGGATGTAGCTCACCTGGAACTGGAGGCCGCCCGAAAACCGTTTCTGGACCGCGGCGGTAAACGCTTCATAATTGCTCACTCCAATCGACTTTTGGTAGGCGATATAGTCCCAAAGCGGGAACGGAGCCAAGGCGCTGGCAGCCGTGAAGCCCATCGTGTTTGGCTGGACTTCGTTGGCATTGGTGACTACGCCCAGGTTACTGCCGTGGTTTCCGTCGTACGAAACGCGGAGGCCGATATTCTTGCCCAGATCCTGCTCCACGGTCATGTTCCACTCTTGCACGTAAGGATCTTTGTAGTTCTTGGCGTCGAAGGCTTGATAGAAGGCCTGGCTTCCCGGCTGGGCCAGGTTGGATGGATACGGATACGGGAAGGTATACTTCGCGGCTCCGTTCACGATGGAGTTGGTGAAATTTGCGACGTCGCTGGTGTCTACTCCCCACGAATCGTCCACCATACTGCCCATCAAGGCTTCAATAAACTTTCCGTACCCGCCGCGGATCACGGTACGGCCGTTCGCAAACGGCTTCCACGCGAATCCCACCCGTGGCGCAAAGTCGGTCTTCTGGGAAAAGCGCAGGCTGGCGGGAATGCCGGCTTCGGCCGCCGTCAGAATCGGCGTGGGATAGATCGACTGAGCGAAGGCCGGATTCAGGATGCTGAAGGCGTTCTGGTTCGGAATCACCACCGCGCCGTTGACGGTTTGGCCATCCACGGTGGATGTATAACCGGGAAGAAAGTTCGTCGTGTTGTTCAAATGGTCGCGCATCATGGGATGGTATTCATAGCGCAAGCCGAAATTCAGTGTCAGCCGCGACGATATTTTCCAATCGTCCTGGGCGAACCCGGCGTAATGCGGAGAGTAGGCCTCCGTGTTCGGCTGAATCACCGTAGCGATGCTGGTGGAATCGGGAATGCCGAGCAGAAACGCCTCATACGGCTCGTAGGCGGTAACCACTCCGTTCGTAAGAAGCTGGCTGCTTACCGAGCCATTGAAATTAAATCGGCCCAGGCGCCGGCTGGCAAACACGTTGGTGTACAGTCCAGTCAGATAGCGGTAATCGGCTCCGAACTTTAGCGTGTGCTTGCCCTTCGTCCACGTGAGCGTATCGATCAGTTGCAAGCTCCGGTTGGCGCCCAGAGACGACGCCGTGCCTCCCGTGCCCTGATAGCCCGCCAGGACGACGTTGGGAACGGCATCGCCAGGCGGAACGGAGTAACCAGTAAGACCAAGCTCGCTCGCGATAGTGCTGGCCTGGATGCCGAAGGTGGTGGCATAGTGATTGCCAGCGGCGCCACCGCGCAGCTCGTTGACCACGGTAGGAGACAGGATGAAAGTGTAGCCGGCCGAAATAGCATAATCGACTTCCGGCTGTGAGAAAGCTCCGGACAATGCCGAGGGGCTGCTGGGCGGAGAAGCAAACGGAGCACGCTGAAGCCTGCGGTTTTTGTATGTCATGTGCACAAAAGCCGACTGTCTTGGACTGAAGTTTTGATCCAGCCGAACGTCGCCCTGGCTACTATTGATGGGGTCCGCAAAATACGCGGCGTAGTTGTTGGTGGTGGCGCCCACCGGGCCGAAATTCGGCAATGGATAAAGGTACTGGAGTATTTTCGCGGAAAGCGGGGAAATCTGGCTGGCCGCCAGCACCGGACCTCCTAGCGCTGTAAGATCTCCGTCTCGCATGGCGACCGAAGGTACGTTTTCTACTTGAATCTGCTGTCTTGGCAAGCGCAAAGCTTCGTAGCTGGCGAAGAAAAAGGTCTTGTCGTGCCCGTTATACAGTTTGGGGATCGAGATGGGGCCGCCCAGGAAAATTCCGAAATCGTTCATCTTCAGTTCCGGCACGGTGTGAGTGAATGTGTCGGCCGCATTCATGGCGCTGTTCTGCAGGTTTTCAAACGCTCCTCCGTGAAACGAATTCGTGCCGCTCTTGGAAATGGTTGTGATATCGGCGACACCGCCGTATTCAGCCGGATTGATCACTTCGCTGACCCGAATCTCTTCAATGGCATTGAAAGACGGAAAAAGCTCGGCGATGGGTCCGCTTTCCGCGGCGCGCGGGCCCACCACGCTGACGCCGTCAATCGAGAGAGACAATTGCGATGGGTTTAGTCCGGTTACCGAAATGTTACCTTGATTGTCGGTTTGGACGCCCGGTTGCGTGGTCAGGGTGGAGATGGGGCTGGTGGAACCGCCCGCGCGGGTGGCAATCGCCACGGGCAAATCCACGAGCTCACGACCCGTCTTGGTTTCGGCAATATTCGATGTGTCGGCTTGGACCGCCGGCCCCGCCGCTGATTCCACGTTTACCGTCTGCGCCTGGGTGGCGATCTTCAGCGAGGCATCCAACCGCCTGGTTTCGCGCGCCAGCAGGTCGAATTGAGCGAACTCTTCCCGCTGGAAACCCGGCGCTTCCACAACCAGGACGTACGAGCCGGCGTCCACATCGGCAAAGCGAAAGTCGCCTTGATCGTTGGTGAGGGTCGACCGCGCCGCATCCGTTCCTTTGTTCACAAGCTGCACGTTCACCGTGGCCACCGCCTTACCCGATGGGTCCTTGACGGTTCCTAAAATTGTTCCGGTGGTAGATTGGCCAAATACGGAGCACAGGCTTCCGGCGAGGACATACAGCGCGAGCAAGACCTTATAAGAATCAATCCAACGCCCGCGCGGATGGGCTGAAGACAAAGCTTCGCCTTGTGTGAAGACACCAATGGTCATGGACCCCGTTCCCCTTTTCGAATGAATTTGATACTTATTCGGCTAGGAATAACGCCAACTTGGCGGGAAAGCGATTTGCTGTTCAGGAGTGAACTGGCTCCTGAGATCCCCGCCCGGGCTGAGCAGGCTTCTACCACCGCGGCGGGAAAATATTTGTACGTGTAGTCTAGATGCGACTGGATGGCCTGTCAAGCGCAAAACCGATAATTCACGAGAAGTTGCGAAAGTTTTGAGTTACCGCGCGTAAAGCGGTCACCGTGCCCGCGAATAACCGTATCGAAAACTTGTATTTACGGCCCAGTTAGTTACGGTGAGCGACAACCGTTTCCGCAATTACCTACTATCCTCCCGAACACGATCTCGGCCCGGCCATGATCCCACTCTGGACAGCCCTTTCAAAGGTGTATAATTCTCACGGCTGCCCCGCCAACTCAACTTTGCATAGGAGCCCCGTCGTGACCTCCCATACTCGAAATGGCAAGCATGATTTGATCCATCGCCGCTCGTTTCTCGGTGGCAGTCTCGCCGCCGGTCTGCTCCTCAAGGCCACGCCGGCGATTGCGGCATCCGCTAAGAGCGACTCCTCCAGTCCCGTGGTCGAAACCACGGCCGGCAAAATTCGCGGAACCATGGAGGACAAGGTGTGCGCCTTCCGCGGCGTCCCCTATGGCGCTTCCACCGCCGGTTCGGGCCGCTTCATGCCTCCGGAAAAGCCGCGACCCTGGGGCGGCATCAAGGACACCGTCGAATTGGGCCACCGATCGCCTCAGGCTGCTTCGGGCCTCATCCCCGAAGTGGCGGCCGTGGATGCCAATGAACCCTCCGGCGAAGATTGCCTGGTGCTCAATGTGTGGACGCCCAGCACGACCTCCGCGCACAAGCGCCCGGTTATGGTTTGGCTGCACGGCGGCGGATTCACCTCTGGTTCCGGCGGCTTCAAGATTTATGACGGCGTCAATCTGGCGGGCAAACACGATGTGGTTGTCGTCACCGTCAATCACCGGCTCAACGCCTTCGGCTACCTGTACCTGGCCGATCTGGGCGGCGCCAGGTATGCCAATTCCAGCAACCTCGGCATGCTCGACATCGTCGCCGCGCTCCAGTGGGTGCGCGACAATATCTCTAACTTCGGCGGCGATGCGGGCAATGTCACCATCTTCGGCCAATCGGGCGGCGGCGCGAAGGTCTCCACGCTACTGGCCATGCCGGCGGCCAAAGGCCTGTTCCATCGTGCAGTCATTGAGAGCGGCGCCTCCATTCGAGGAATTCCTCGCGACGCGGCGAACAAATCCACCGAAGCATTTCTTGCCAAAGTTGGTTTGAAGCCCAACCAGATTGACGAACTGCGGAACCTGCCGGTAGATCGCTTGACCGCGGCCCTGGCGGGAGGTGGGCCGGCCGGCGCCCCCGGATTGCGCTTCGGCGCGGTGGTAGATGGCAAAACGCTTCCGGCCAATCCCTTCGATCCTTCGGCTCCGGAAATCTCGGCGAACGTTCCCCTGCTCATCGGCACCACCCAAACGGAAGTTACATTCTTCGCGGGCCAGCAGCTGGATCCCATGGACGAGGCTGCGATGCGCGCGCGGGTGAAGCAAACCTTCCGCACCAGCGAGGCCGAAGCCGACAAGATCGTCGCGGTCTATAAAAGCGTGAACCCTGGCATCAGCAACATTGATGTCGCTCTCGAATCGGCTTCCGATTCCTTCGCCTGGACCAACGCCCTCACCGCCGCGGAACGTAAAGCAGCGCTCGAAAAAGCTCCGGCGTACATGTACTACTTCAAATGGCGATCGCCGGTCCGCGATGGAAAGCTGAAAGCCATGCACTGCATGGAAATTCCATTCGTCTTCGACAACCCGGATGCAGGCAGACCGATGACCGGCTCGGGCCAGGATCGCTACGCGCTGGCAGCGAAAATCAGCGCAGCGTGGGTGGCGTTCGCGCGCACCGGCAATCCAAGCCAGAAGGGACTGGCATGGCCTGCTTACAACACAACCAATCGCGCCACTATGATCCTGGATGACAAGTGCGAGGTGGTGGATGACCCGCGCAAGGAAGTGCGGCTCGCATTGACTTCGCTGCCGGCATGACCGCAACCGCCGCCCGCCGCGATTTCTATCAACGCATCGCCCATCTGAACGCGGCGCCGCTTTGGGAGGTGTTGAGTGAGATCGTGGGTGCGAAACCGCACCCAGCCGCGGTTCCCGCTCTTTGGCGCTACGACGAAATGCGCCCGTTCCTGATGGAATCGGGCGAGTTGATCACGGCACGCGAAGCGGAGCGCCGGGTTCTGATGCTGGAAAATCCCGGTTACGCGGGCGGATCGCGCATCACGCAAAGCGTCTACGCCGGCTTGCAGTTGGTGCTGCCCGGCGAATTCACCAGCAGCCACCGGCATGTGGCTTGCGCTTTACGATTCATTATCGAAGGCGAAGGCGCGTACACCGCCGTCGACGGCCAGCGAGTCAGCATGCACCCGGGCGACCTGGTTCTCACACCCTCCTGGACTTTTCACGATCACGGCAATCCCGGCCATTCGCCGGTCGTGTGGCTGGACGGCCTGGACATTCCGATCGTGAATTTCTTCGATAGTAGTTTCGCCGAGCATTTACCCGAGGAAGCCACTCAGGAGGCTGTCCATTCCAGCTCATCCGCGTTTTCGTTCCCTTACGCACCCGCCCGCGCGGCGCTCCAGACCGGCGCGCTGCATCCTGCTCACGGAGCAAAACTGGAGTATCTCAACTCGAGCGGCGCCTCCGTCACGCCGACGCTGGGCGCTTTCCTCCAGATGCTGCCCGCCGGATTCTCTGGTACGCCTTGTCGCTCTACCGATTCCACTGTCTATTGTGCAGTCGAAGGCCGCGGATCCAGCCGCATCGGCGACCAGGTCTTCGAATGGTCCGCGCGCGACGTCTTCGTAGCGCCGTCCTGGTATCCTGTTTCGCACCAGGCGGCCGAAGAATCCGTCCTGTTCAGCTTCTCGGATCGCCCCGCGCAAAAGGCTCTCGGCCTATGGCGCGAACAGATCTAGGCCAGGTCGAAAGCCCGGGCGATCAGCTCATACGATCGCTTTCGCGCCGCGTGCTGGTGCATGATATTGACCACGAAAACTTCTTCGGCGACATAATCCGTCGCCACTTCTTCGATCATCGAACGAACCTTCGGCGGTGTTCCCACAATGATCCGGCGGCCCACGGGCAACGTTTCCGCCGCTACGCCCTCTTTCGCCAGAAACGCCAGCGCCTTTTCCACGGACGGCACGGGAATCAATTGCCCGCGATACAGCATCAACATCAGCATTCGCATGCTGGAGGCTAGCCTTTGCGCTTCTTCCTCGGTGTCCGCGCAAATCGCCCATACGGCCACTCCCACGCGCGGAGCCTGCAATCGCGACGACGGCTCGAAATGATCGCGATAATAGCCGGCGATCGCCTCGCCATTCGGATTGATGAAATCGGCGAACACATACGGCAGCCCCATCTCAGCCGCCCAAATTCCGCTCTGCGCCGAAGAGCCCAATAGCCAAGGTTCCGGGCTGTCGAAATGCAACGACGCCAATTGGCGGAACGGTCCCGAGGCCGGCCCGCGATTTTCCAGATACCCAAGCAACTCCTGCAATTGATCGTGAAAATCGTCCGGCGCGGGCTGCCGGCGATCGCGCTGCAATGCGTACGCAATCCCGGAACTGGTGCCGGCCGCGCGTCCTAAACCCAGATCGATGCGGCCCGGAAACAAAGCGCTCAGCATGCTAAATGTTTCGGCTACTTTGAGCGGGCTGTAATGCGGCAGCATCACCCCGCCCGTTCCCACGTGCATGCGCGACGTGGCGGCTGCTACCGGACCAACCATCACTTCCGGACTTGCATCCGCCAGCCCCGGCGTCCCGTGATGTTCCGCCAGCCAATAACGCTGATACCCGAGCTGTTCCGCCCGACGCGCCAGATCGATGGTGTTGCGCAAGGCATCGCCTGCCGTGGAGCCCTCCGCTATCGGCGATTGATCCAGTACGCTCAGCCGCACTTACTTGGCACCATCCGGCAGGGCGAAAACCATCACGGTCGATCCATTGCGCCACGTCTGTTCGGGAAACAGCGCCTGCGTCGCAGCACCAATATTCGTGACCGGCCATCCCGTCGGCGTCGCGATATACTGCCTCCCGTTCACAGCGTAGCTGATCGACGATCCGCGATGCCCGGCGCCCGTTTGGAAACTCCACAGCTTCACGCCCGTGCGCGCATCCAGCGCGAAAAACTCGCCTTCCGGATTGCCGGTGAACACCAGGTTGCCGGCGGTTGCGAGGATCGACGCCAGCAGCACGTATTTGTATGGATAGCTCCACACCCGCTTTCGCGTGATGGGGTCCCATGCATCCACATGACTGTAGGTCTCTCGATCCGCCGGCTTCTTCAAATTCCAACTCCCGCTCATGAAAAACCGGCCTTCGTCCGGCGATTGGTGTTCGGCCGTAATGTCCACGCAGAGTTCCAGCGTCGGGGTGTAAATCAAACCCGTGCGCGGCGAATAGGCCATCTCATTCCAGCTTTTCGCTCCGGCCGGCGTCGGGCAGAAATTCATTGTCTTGCCGAGTTCCGGCTCTCGCCGCCCAACCAGCTTTCCATCTTCAGTGACACCAGAAATCCAGGTCTGAACTTCTGGCACGCTGAACACTCCGACGAATTCCCCGGTCGCCCGATCCAGCACAAACGTGATGCCGCTCTTGTTCATGTGAACCAGCAGCTTTCGCATCTGCCCATTCACCATGCGGTCCATCAGGATGCATTCGTAGGCCGAATCGAAATCCCAAACGTCGTTGGGGATCTCCTGAAAATGCCAGCGCAGCTGGCCGGTGTCCGGGTCCAGCGCCACCACGCTGGCCGTATAGAGGTTCACATCCTGCTTCGCGCCGTCATTCCGATCGCCCGCGTAGAAATCGCCCGCCGCATTGCCCGTGCCCCAATAAACCAGGTTCAGCGCCGGATCGAACGATCCCGTCAACCACGGCGATCCGCCGCCGGTCTTCCAGCTATCTCCCTTCCATGTCTCGTGACCCTTCTCACCCGGCCCGGGAATTACATACCACCGCCAAGCCAGCCGCCCGGTCTTAGCGTAAAACGCCGTCAGATAGCCGCGATGCGCGTTGTCGCCGCCCGATCCGCCGACGATTACCTTGTCCTTCACCACCAGCGGCGCCGATGTGATGCTGCACCCGCATTGGTTGGAATCGTCGACATTCACGCGCCAGAGCTCGCGGCCGGTCTTCTGATCAATCGCCACCAAAAAGCTATCCGGCGTGCCGAGAAATACCTTGCCATCGCTCACCGCCAGTCCCCGATTTATCCGAAACGCCTCGCCACCCGATCGCCCGGCGCTGGCCGGCAGTGGATACTTGTAGCGCCAGATCAACCGGCCGGTGGCCGCATCCAACGCAAACACTTGCGAGTAGGAAGTGGAAACGTACATCACCCCGCCGATGACGATTGGCGTGGACTGCAGACTGTCGCCATAGTCGCCGGTTTGAAACGCCCACACGGCCGACAGATTCTTGACGTTGCTGCTATTAATTTGATCGAGCGCGCTGTAGCGCCAGGCGAATTGCGATCCGCCATGCGTGGGCCAGTCCGATCGCGCGGCGCCGTTCGTCTCCGCATCTTGTGCATAGAGCGCAGCCAGACCCAACAGGACCAACAGAAATCGCATTGGTGACTATCATATTCCATGAAGCTGGAATTGCGGCTCGCGTGATACAATTCAGGCGTTCATGAGCACCACTTTGTTTCCGACTTCCCTGGTGGGATCTTACCCCCAACCCGATTGGCTGATCGATCGCGCGCAGCTTTCGCATCGGCTGCCCGCGCGCGTCCGCGCCACCGACCTTTGGCGTGTCGCCCCCGAATTTCTCGAACAGGCACAGGACGATGCCACCATCCTGGCCATCCGCGCGCAGGAACGCGCCGGCCTGGACATCATCACGGACGGCGAAATCCGCCGCGAGAGCTATTCCAATCGTTTCGCCACGGCGCTGGAAGGAATCGATCTGGATAATCCGGCGCAAGTGGTGGCGCGTTCGGGCAAGTTGAATATGGTGCCGCGCATCGTCTCCAAAATCCGCCGCAAACACGCGGTGGAGGTTCGCGACATGCAGTTTTTGCGCGCCAATACGGATCGCCGGGCCAAGGTAACAGTTCCCGGCCCGTACACCATGTCGCAGCAGGCGCAGAACGATTTCTATCAGTCCGAAGAAGAGATGGCGATGGACTACGCCGCCGCGGTGAACGAGGAAATCAAGGACCTTTTCGCGGCCGGCGCCGACATCGTGCAGATCGACGAGCCCTATATGCAGGCCATGCCGGAAAAGGCGCGCCAGTTCGGACTCAAAGCGCTCACCCGTGCCCTGGAAGGCGTCCAGGGCGAAACCGCCATCCACCTTTGTTTCGGCTATGCGGCCATGGTGGCGAATCGCCCATCCGAATATCAATTCCTGTCCGAGCTGGCGGACGCACCCGTGAACTGCATCTCCATTGAGACCGCGCAGTCATCGCTCGATTGTGCGGTGCTGGCCAAGCTCACTGGGAAGAAGATCATCCTGGGCGTACTGGATCTTTCCAGCAATGAAGTAGAAACGGCCGAAAAGGTGGCCGCACGCATACGGCGTGCGCTTCCTTATATCAGCGCGGACCGCCTGATCATTGCGCCGGATTGCGGCATGAAATACCTGCCGCAGGATGTTGCCTTCGGAAAACTGAAAGCCATGGTGGCGGGAGCGGGTTTGGTGCGCGCGGAGCTGGGCGATCGCCAGTTGGCGTCTCAAACCGCCTGATCCGCTGTTTCCGGAACGCGCTCAATGTGCACATACATCGGGCCGACGCCGATGGTGCCTACCAGGAACCAGGTGAAACGGCCGCCACGATTCACCGTCTGAAAATGAGCATGCTCCCCCGGTGCCAGGGTAAAATCCACGTTCTTCCAGTTCCAGGTGTTATCCACTTGCAGACGATGACGGCCTGGTTCCACCTCGCGCGACATTTCATCGCCCCACATCAGCTCTCCCAAACGCTTGCCATCCAGCTTCACGATGATCTGGCGCTGCTTCACGTCGTCCGGTGATGTACGGCTGACGGTAACGCGGCTTTCGGGGCCCCCGGTCTCCACGCTTCGAGTATAAATCCTGCGCAGGGAAGCCGCATGATAGAATCATTGCGGTTGAGAGGTGCCATGAAAACCCTAGCTCTTTCGATGCTCGCGCTCTTAGGCGCGGCTGCCGTTCCGGCCCTTGCGCATCACGCCTTCTCCGCGGAGTTTGACTTAAAAAAACCGGTGGACGTGAAAGGCATTGTCACGAAAATCGACTGGATGAACCCTCACGCCTGGATTTATGTCGACGTGAAAACCGACGCGGGCGTCGAGCATTGGCAATTCGAAACCGGCGCGCCTATCGAACTGGTTCGGCGAGGCTGGCGGAAGAACGATCTTAAGGTGGGCGATGAGGTGACGGTCCACGGCCTGCGCGCCAAGGATGGCACGAACACGGCCAGCGCCCGGTTGGTCACCTTGCCGTCCGGCAAGAAAGTATTTAGCGGCGCGGCCGGCGATGACGCTCCGGAGTCGCAATCGCAGCCCCCTGCTCCGGGCGCTCCTCACGAGTAGCAGCGGGCGTCTCGGGATAAATCACACGGTCCAGAAACAACCCGGACGCGGGTGCGGTCCAGGCTGCAACATCCAGCTTCGGATCTTTCTTGCCTTCGAGCAAGGTGCAAAAGTCGGCTTCTGTAATTTCTCCCAGGCCCAGTTTCACCAGCGCGCCCACCACTCTTCGCACCATTCGCCACACGAAGTGCGAGGCCGTAATACGGAAAATGATCAAATCGCCGTCGGCCTCGATCCCGGCATCTTCCACTACTACGATGGGCGATTCATCTGGACGCGACTTATCTTCGGCGCGAAACGCACTGAAGTTGTGCCGCCCGATCAGTTTTTGCGCGGCGCTGGATATTGCCGCCACGTCGATCGGCTGTCTTATCCACCAGACAAATTTCTTGAAAAACGCCGTGCGCCGCGACGAGATCTGGTAGATGTAGGTCCGCGCGATCGCGTCGTGCCGGGCGTGGAATCCAGCCGCCGCTTCCGCCACATCCAACAGACACACGTCGGACGGCAACCGGCTATTGATGGCCCGCAAGACTTCGTCCGCCTTTGGCCAGCGCCGCTGATCTGCTTCCTTCCGTCGTACCTTCAGATGGGCCACCTGTGCCCGTGCGTGGACCCCCGCGTCGGTACGCCCCGCGCCTTGAATGTCGACCGCAGTCTCGAAAAATTCTTCCGCCGCTCTCCGCAGGTGACCTTGTACGGTCCGCGCGTTTTGCTGTTCCTGCCAGCCGCTATATTTCGTCCCGTCGTATTCGATGGTCAGCTTCCAGGTCTTAGTGTCAGGCGTTTTCAACTCCCTAGTGTAGCCCCGCCGCACAATGGATGCCCGTTGTAATGCTATGATGGTGCGCCTTAGGGAGGGTTCATGTTCAAAGAGTTTCGCGATTTCATCATGCGCGGCAATGTGCTGGACTTAGCCGTGGCCGTCATCATAGGCGCGGCATTCGGCAAGATTGTGACGTCACTGGTCAGCGACATCCTGATGCCGCCGCTTGGATTGGTCCTCAAGAATGTGGACTTCAGCAATCTGTTTTTTGATCTTTCCGGCGGCCATCACACAACATTGGCCGAGGCGAAAGCGGCCGGCGACGCCACCATCGGCTATGGATTGTTTCTCAATAACGTAATCGATTTTTTGATCGTCGCGTTCGTGATCTTTTTCCTGATCCGGGCCGCCAACAAAATGAAGCGCACCCCCGCGCCCGCCACTCCTACTACCAAGGAATGCCCGTTCTGCCACACATCCATCCCGCTGGCCGCCACGCGCTGCCCGAATTGCACGTCGAACCTCGCGTAGCGTGTTTAATCCGTGCCATCACCGATCGCGATGGTTACCCCGGCCTGGCTGAGTGCGCCGCCGACGGATAGCTGCACCGATTGAATGCCGGGCGGTAAGAATCCAGTGGGGATTTGCGCGTTGATCTGCATCAGGCCGGGGAACCCAGGCGCGGCTGCGGCGTACAGCAACAGAGCAGTGTAACCCGCGATGGTGAGAGTGACGTTTCCTCCGTCCGAGCCTTGTCCGGTGGCATAGAGCGATATTACCGAGCCGCGCGCGGCCGGATTCGAAGCCGAGTTCAGGCTGCCGTCCTGATTATTGGCAGCGGCCTGGCCCGCGCCACCCGAGAGCGTGAAGATGCCGGGTGCGGCAGGGACCACGGGAACCGAGGAATCCGCAATGGCCGCGCCATCCACAACAATGCTCATGGTCGTGGTGGAGTTCACAGCTAGGCCGCCGGGAACCAGCGCGTTGATCTGGTTGGCGCTGGTATAGAACAAGGTTGCCGGGACGCCGTCGAACAGCAGTTGCGTGGTCGCAGTGTTGAAGCCGGTACCGAAGATCGTGACGATTTCACCGGGCGCGATTGCTCCGGTAGCAAGACTCGCTGCATTCACCACCGCGACCGTGGCAGTTTCGGACGCGACGGCCGACAAGGGCGTCAAACTTCGGATGCGATTGTTACCCGAGTCGGCGATCAGAATGGTTCCGTTGGCGCCGAGGGCAAGGCCTCCTGGCGCGTTCAACTGTGCCGTGAGCGCCGGGCTGCCATCGCCCGAAAATCCGGCGGACCCCGTCCCCGCAATCGCAGTTAAAACGCCGGACGTGCTGAGCTGGCGAATGACATTGGCGCCCGTGTCCGCGATGATTAGGGTACCGTCCGATGCGAACGCCAGCCCGCCTGGCGACGTAAGCCCGGCGATCAAGGAACTGGCCGTGCCATCGGACGCCACGGTCCATATTTGAGTCGCGTCTGCGACCAGGACGTCGCCCGATGCATCCACGGCAACAGCCAGCGAGCCGTCGATTTTTGCGAAGGTGCTCGCCGTTCCATTAGCCGTCACCTGCACGATGCGGTTGTTACCAGAGTCGGCAATGTAGACCACTCCGTGGCTATCGACCGCGACGGAGAGGGGAGCGTTGAGCCCGGTGGCGATTGACGTCATCGTGCCCGTGGGCGTGAGCTCTCGAACTACGTTGTTACCCGTGTCGGCGATGTAGAGATTATTCGAACTATCGATGGCGATGGCGCGGGGAGCGTTCAACTGTGCCGCGCCTGTTACCGTGCTGATCACCCCCGCGGGCGTGACCATACGGATGCGGTTGTTGGACGTATCAGCGATGTACCAATTTCCGTGTGAATCCACAACGATGCCCGACGGGGAATCGAGTTGCGCCGATGTAGCCGGGCCGCCGTCGCCGCCGAAGCCGAGCGAATTCCCGCTCCCGGCGATGGTGGTTACAGCCCCGCCGCTAGGGATCTCCGAAACGAAGACGCCCGATGTGAAGTAGGCGTCGCCCGACAGATCAATCGCCACATCTCTGGCTGATGCAACGGCGGAAATTTGTTGGACCACCGTGCCAAAGTAACTGGTCGCCGCCACCCATAACATGCCCGTGGAATCGATAGCCACGCCGGTGGGGGCAGGAGTGTTGAGTACCGTAATAATAACGCCGTTGTACACTTTTCGAACGCGGTTGTTGGCGCTGTCCGCGATGTAAAGTGCGCCAGTTTGGTCCAGTGCCAGCCCGGCCGGTGCGTTCAGTTGCGCGAGAAGGGCCGACGTGCCGACGCCCGAGAATCCCGCCATGCCCGTGCCTGCTACTAACGAAAGTATGCCGTTGGTAGTGACGTGGTAAACCTGATTGGCCCCGAAATCGGAAATGTAGAACGACCCGGAAGCATCCACCGCAACATTGCGGGGCTGCCCCAATTGCACGCTGGTGGCTGGGCCGCCTTGTCCCGTGCTGGCGGCAGGTAGCGCGCCTCCGCCGGCGATGGTCTGAATGATGCCATCGGTCCCGATTTTTCGAATGCGCGCGTTTCCCAGGTCCGCGATGTAGAGATCGCCTTCCTGATCCAGCGCCAGTCCGTAGGGCTGATTGAGCAGCGCCGCGATGGCCGGACCACCGTCGCCCGCAAATCCGGGCAAGCCGGTGCCCGCGATGGTTTGGATGGAACCGTCGGTCGAGATCTTGCGAATCCGATGGACCGCGGCATCGGAAAAGTAGACGTTGCCCGAGCGATCCACTGCAATTCCTTCCGGCTGGCTCAAGGCAGCCGAAAGAGCTGGGCCGCCGTCGCCTGAGTCATCGGTTCCAGCGACAGTTTGAATTATGTATGAAGTTGGCGACGTATCGGCCGCCGTGATACACACCGCACTCAGCAGAGAGAGTAAAGCGAGTCGGTAAAAGCTAACCACAGGTACACCTGCCAGGAGTAGTGTGTCGTCCCGATGGAAAACTCTCAGGGCACTTCCGATGGAAGTATCGTGAACAGGTTCGCAAGAAGACTTTTCGGTGTTGGCGCGTTAGCCCTTCTGTCCGGCGTCGCGGGAGCTCAACCGGCTCTGCGCCTGAAGGGATTCAAGCCGGACTCTGGTGCGCTGGTTGCTAATGTTGTTACCAGGACCAGGACGCCCGGTTCGTCCCACTTTCTGGTCCAGTTCGCAGCCGAACCGGGCCAGCCACAAATGAACGCACTGGCCGATCGCGGTGCAGCTGTACTTTCCTATGTGCCCGACGCGGGGCTGTCCATCGCGATGCGCGACGGCACAAGCCTCAGCGGCCTGGGAATTCAATGGATGGGCAAGCTGCAGCCGAGCCAAAAAATCAGCCCGGACCTGGACGGAAACCTGGTGGCGGGCCAGGCTCCCCCGGTGCTGGTGGAGTTTTACTCCGATGTTTCCGAAGAAGAAGCGCGCTCGATCGCCATCCAGACCGGCGCGTCGATGCATAACAACCCGGGCCTGCTGCCGCATCATCTGTTGATCGAAGGCACGGTCGATCAGGTACGGCAGTTGGCGGGTTGGGACGAGGTTTCGTACATCTTTCCCGCATCCCCTAGCTTGCTGAATGGGCTGCCTGTGCAAGGCTGCGCCGGTGCGCTGACGACGGACGGACCCGTAGGACAGGCCGTTCCGCTGGTAGGCTATGGCTGGGATGGGCCGGGGCTGGGGAGCGCTGCTCTGAATTATTCATTTGTCTATCTCACCCAGCAACAGCCGGCGGCTTCCGTAGAGTCTGAGATCGAGCGGGCCTACGCGGAATGGGCGAAATACGTGCAGGTGACGTTCACCCAGACGGCCGATTCCACCGGGCCGCAGACGCTGGCCGTGCTGTTCGCGAGCGGAGCGCACGGCGACGGCTATCCGTTTACCGGCGCAACGGGCGTGCTGGCGCACACGTTTTATCCTTATCCCCTCAACCCAGAGTCCATCGCAGGCCACCAGCATTTTAATAACGACGTGAGCTGGAAAATCGGGGCTGATGTCGACATGTTCAGTGTCGCGCTGCACGAGACCGGGCACGCGTTGGGATTAGGACACTCCGATAGCCCCAACGATGTAATGTACCCGTACTATCACATCGTGTCGGCTCTGGGTCCGGGGGATATAGCGGCCATCCAGCAGCAGTACGCGGCAGCAAACACGTCGGCGACTACGACAATACCGACTGCCGCGGCTTTAGCTCTTACGATTCAGGCACCACCGGCCACCACCACGGCGTCGTCCATCGCGCTGAGCGGCACAACATCCGGCGGCTCGGGACCGGTGCAAGTGAACTGGTCGACGAATCAAGGCGCGGCCGGGACCGCGCAAGGGTCATCAGCTGGATTAAATTCCTCGAATTGGTCCATCCCCGCCATTTCTCTGAGCGTAGGCGCGAACGTGATCACGGTGACGGCTTCCGACATGCAGCAGGACCAGGCGTCACAGAGCGTAACAGTCAATAGCCAACCGCCGTTACCGCCCGCCGATAATCCCACCTCCGGGAATCCAACCACAATAACGTCGCCCAGCCCAGGCACCGGAGGAGATTCAGCGCCTCCTTCCATGACCATCTTGTCGCCCGCAATGACCACCGTTGCCACTTCGGCCAGCTCAATTGTGGTCAGCGGCACGGCGCAAGATAACTCAGGACTGGCTCAGGTAACGTGGTCAAGCTCTACGGGAGGCGGTGGCGTCGCCACGGGCACCAGTAATTGGACCACCGGGCCAATTTCGCTCTACACCGGCACGACGACAATCATGATCTATGCCGCCGATACGGCCGGAAACCAAGCCTGGAGGTCGATCGTAGTCAGCCGATACTAGCCGCTACAGCAACCCGGCCAGGCGCGAGTTTTCGATGAGGATGGTCTCGTCGCGTTCGGGTCCGGTGGAGATGCACCCCACTTCGACACCAACGTGATCGCTCAGGAAGCGCAGATAATCGCGCGCCCGTTCCGGTAGATCGCGCTCTCGCGCCAGGCCACGAGTCTCGGACTTCCATCCTGGCAGCTTCTCGAAAATCGGTTCCACCGCTTCCAGTCCCCGAAAGGTCGCGGGCATGGCCTTGACGTTCTTGTATTCCGTGCAAACCGGGATCTCGTCGAATTGGTCCAGCACGTCCAGCTTGGTGATCACCAGGCTGGTGAAGCCGTTAATCATCGCGGTGTAGCGCAGCAACGGCACATCGAACCAGCCGCAACGGCGCGGACGGCCGGTAACGGCGCCAAACTCATTGCCCGCTTTGCGAATTCTCTCGCCGTCTTCGCCCAGCAGCTCCGTGGGAAACGGGCCGCTTCCCACGCGCGTGGTGTAAGCCTTGGACACACCGACCACGCCGTGAATGGCGGTGGGAGGAACACCGGCTCCGGTGCACGCTCCGCCGGCGGTTGCGCTGGAGGACGTTACAAACGGATAGGTGCCATGGTCGACATCCAACATGGTTCCCTGCGCACCCTCAAACAAGATGCGCTTGCCCGCGCGCATGGCGTCGTTCAGCAGCTGCGCCGTGTCGCAAACCAACGGGCGGATGCGTTCGGCGTAGCCCAGGTATTGATCGCGAATCAGTTCGAAGTCGATGGTTTCCTGAATGTTGAAGGTCTGCGCCAGAAGCTGTTTGTCCTCGGCCAGCGCGGTGTACATCTCGCAGAAGCTGTCGTGCTCATAAAGATCCGCGATGCGAATACCGCGCCGCCCGATCTTGTCTTCGTAACACGGGCCGATGCCGCGCGACGTGGTTCCAATAGGTACGCGATCTTGCCGGCCCTCTGACATCTTCTCCACGATGCGATGAAAGGGAAAGATGACGTGTGCGCGGTCGCTAATGGCCAGCTGCCGGCGAACATCGATGCCCGCCTGCTCCAGCTTTTCCATCTCTTCGATTAAAGCCGCCGGATCGATCACCACACCATTGCCGATCACCGCCTGGATCCCGGGCCTCAGGATACCGCTCGGAATCAGTTTCAGAACAAACTTCTTCGGACCAATAAAGACGGTATGCCCGGCGTTGTGGCCTCCCTGGTAGCGAGCCACGATTGAAAACTTCTCCGAGAACAGGTCGACAACCTTCCCCTTGCCCTCGTCACCCCATTGCGCACCCAGTACGACTATGTTTCCGATGTTTCCCATTTGGATAGGAGCCAAAACCTCCTTATTGTACCGTGTGCTCTAATGGCTTCGCGGGCAGTAGGCATGAAATCCCGCGCGCCATGAACGCCCCTCTTCCCTACAGCAAGCGTGAACAGCGCGGCTGGTACATGTACGATTGGGCGAATGCCACCTTCCACAGCACGGTGGTCACGCTTTTCCTGGGCCCGTACCTCACCGCGTTAGCGAAAGCTGCGGCCGGCGCCGACGGGCGGGTCCATCCCCTGGGCATTCCAATTGATCCACGCTCGTGGTGGGGCTATCTGATCTCGCTTTCCGTCGTTACGCAGATCTTCACGCTGCCGATCGCCGGAACCATCGCGGATTTCAGCCCCAACAAGAAGCGGCTGCTGGCCCTGTTCGCCTACACCGGCGCTCTCGCCACGGCCGCGATGTTCTTTCTGCACGGCGCGGAGTATCTGGAAGGCGGAGCACTGTTCCTGATCGCGAATCTCGCGTTCGGAGCGGCTATGGTGGTGTACAACTCGTTTCTGCCCGACATTGCTCCGCCGGAGCAGCGCGACGCGGTGTCGTCCACCGGCTGGGGCATTGGATATTTAGCCGGCACGTTGCTGCTGGCACTGAATCTGGCGCTGTTTACCAAGGCCAAGGCGCTCGGGATTTCCGAATCCATGGCGGTGCGGATCAATCTCGCGTCGTCCGGCGTCTGGTGGGCAGTCTTCTGCGTGTTTCCGCTCGTCACCCTCCGCCACCGTCCGGCAGCCAGGAAGTATGGCGCCAACGAAGGATTGCTGCACAGTGTCCGTGAATTCGCGGGCACCTTGCGCGACATGCGCCGCTATCCACAAACCCTGCGCTTTTTGATCGCCTTCCTGCTTTATAGCGATGCGGTGCAGGCCGTAATCGCGCTCTCCGCGCAGTTCGGCGGCGATGAGTTGAAAATGTCGATGACGGACCTGACCGAAATGATCCTGATGGTCCAGTTCCTGGCATTTTTCGGATCCTTTCTGTTCGATTGGATTGCCAAAGCGATCGGCGCGAAACCGGCTGTGATCGTCAGCCTGCTCATTTGGTCGGGCGTCCTGGTGGCGATGTACGTTTCCGTGCGCACCGAAACCCAATTCTTCCTCGTGGCGGCCGTGGTGGCCATGGTGTTGGGAGGAACGCAGGCGCTCAGCCGGTCGCTGTTCTCACTGATGATCCCCAAGGGGCGCGAAGCGGAATATTTCGGCGTCTATGAAATCAGCGACAAGGGCACCAGTTGGCTTTGCCCGCTGCTGTTCGGGCTCGCGCTGCAATTTACGGGCAGTTATCGGCTCTCTATTCTTTCGCTGATCACGTTCTTCATCGCGGGGCTGCTGGTGCTGCTTACCGTGAATGTGCGCCATGCGGCGGCCGAAGCTGCTAACACCGAGGCTTCTAGCTAAGACCGGCGGCTTTCTTCTGCTTATCCAGCACTTCCAGAAACGCGTGTTCGTTTACAGCCACCTCGTGCTTGTAACCTTCCGGATCGATAAACGGATTCGGGCCTTTGCCGATTCTGGCGTACTTGGCCTGCATGTTGTACATGGCTGGATGGGAGCCCAGCGGGACATCGCAGGGCAGGGACCGCAGCAGCTTGAAGCTGCGCTCGTACTCGCCGGCCATGTCCGGGACCTCGGCGTTGTTTACCAGCTTGAATCCTGGATTCACGCCGACGCTGCCGATGATGACCACGTCGTAGCTCTTCCCGCCCTCCTGCGCTTTCGTCGTCCACGTGGTGCAGCCGCGCGTGTGGCCGGCGGTGAGATGCGCTACTAGCGTGGTGCCGCCGAGCTTCACCTCGTCGCCATCGTGCAGGGTCCTGTCCAGCGGATGGGGCTTGCCTTCGGGCGTCATCTTCATCAGCGCGGGCACGTCTTGCTCCATAGCCATCACCTTCGCGCCGGTCAGTTCCTTCACCAGGGCGTCGCCTTGCATATGATCCGCGTGGGCGTGGCTGCCCAGCAGGATCTTGGTGTCGCTGAATTTGAAGCCCAGCTTTTCCACCGAGGAGCGAATCACAGGGACAGTCGCCTCGAAACAACTGTTGAGCAGAATATTTCCCTCGGGAGTTACAAAGAGGAACGACGCTAGCGACTCGGAGCCGACGTAGTATATATTGCCGATCACTTTATGCGGAGGAAACTGTTTGTTGAATTGATCCGGCGAGCCGATGTTGCGCTTAAACAGCTCTTCGGCGGTTTGGCCGCAAAGCCGAGCCGCCAGCGGACCGGCCGCGAAGGCCGCCAATCTCATCAAATGCGTGCGACGGGTCTCCATAACGGAGCCAGCATATCAGGCTTGCGACAGCCACGTCCGAAGCGCGGCGCTCACTTCCGCGGGACGCTCCATCGTCGACATGTGCCCGCTGTCAGGAACAATCACCAGCTGGCTTCCGGGTATTCTCGTGGCCATCTCCGCGTGCTGGGCGGGCCCGCTCCATCCGTCTTCACGGCCGGTGAGCAGCAACGCGGGACAGCGGATCTGTTCCAGCACCGGGGTTGCATCGGGCCGCGCCAGAAGCGCTCGTTGCTGCGCGGCGAAAATCTCCGGAGTCTTCCGCGACATCATTTCGACGATCGAGTTCACCAGCAGCGTGTCTTGGATGCGCCGCGAGTCGATCATGGGAGGCAGCCATCGCCGCAGCATCGCGCGCAGGCCCTGGGATCGTGCCAGCGCCACCAGTTCGTCACGTTTACGGGCCTCCGCTTCACCCGCGGCGCCCGGCGCCAGCGGCAAATAGCCGGTATTAAGGAGCGCGATGCGCAGCACACGGGCAGGCGCGAGGCGGTAAACTTCCAGCGCGATGCGTCCCCCCATGGAGTGTCCCGCAATGGAGAATCGGCCCGGCGCGATGCGAAGTACCGCTTCCGCCATAGCCGGAACCGAATCGAGCGATCCGTAGTCCGCGCAAGTGGAGACCGCGATGTCAGACAGCGCGTCAATTTGCTGCTGCCAGACCGTTTGATCGCAGATCAACCCGGGAAGCAGAACCAGATGTTCTATGCCAAATCCTCGGGAAGAATCGGCAGCTTGCGCAGCCGTTTGCCGGTCGCGGCGAAAATGGCGTTGGCGACTGCCGGAATGATGGTCGGCGTACTGGCTTCGCCAATTCCGCCGGGCGCCGCCTGGCTGGGCACGATATGCACCTCCACCACGGGCATTTCGTTGATGCGCAGCACGTCGTAGTGGTTGAAGTTGCCCTGCACTACGCGTCCGCGCTCAATGGTGATGGCTCCCTTCATCGCGGCGCTCAATCCATAAACGATGCCGCTCTGGATCTGCTGCTCCACTCCGGCCGGATTGATCACGTGTCCGCAATCCACGGCGCAAACCACGCGATGCACGCGCAGCTTGCCTTTCTCCACCGATACCTCGGCCACCTGCGCATTATAGCTGCCGATGTTGTTGACCACTGCAATGCCGCGAGCATGACCCGCGGGCAGCGGCTTGCCCCATCCCGCTTTCTCCGCCGCCAATTCCAGGACGCCCAGCAAGCGCGGGGATTTTGCCAGCAAACGGCGGCGAAATTCGAGCGGATCCTTACCGCCGGCGACCGCCAGTTCGTCCAGAAAACTCTCGGAGAAGAAGGTATTCTGCGAGAATCCCACCGAACGCCAATAGGTGGTGGGAATGTCGACATCGGGTGGGTGATAATCGACGTGGAAATTCGGAATGGTGTATTCCAGATCGATGATGCCTTCCACGCTGGTACGGTCCACGCCGTTGCGCAAGCCACCGAATGACGGGCAAACCACGCGCGTATCCCACGCAACGGGCCAGCCGTCTTGGTCCAGCGCGGCCGCGAACTTCGTGTAGGACGCGGGACGATACAGGTCGTGCTGCATATCGTCCTCACGCGACCACGTGAGCTTCACCGGCATGCCAATGGCTTTCGAAATCTCGACCGCTTCAGTAACAAAATCGTCGCCACCGCGCCGGCCAAATCCGCCGCCCAGAAACATGGTGTGGATCTGAATCTTGTCGGGATGAAACCCGGTGACCTTAGCCGCGGCGCCCATGGCAGCCGTCTGAATTTGCGTCGAAGTCCACACTTCGCAACTGTCGGAGCGGACATCCGCGGTGCAATTCATGGGCTCCATGGGAGCGTGCGAAAGATACGGTGCTTCGTAAACGGCTTCCAACTTTTTCGCGCCGTTGGCCAATGCTGCGCTGACATCACCGTCGTTGCGCGCCACGGCACCGGGCTTCGAGGCCAGATTCACGAACAGCTCCCGAATACTCGCGCTGCTCAGATTGGCGTTCTTGCCCTCGTCATATTGGACTTGGAGAGCGCGCCGGCCTTCCATAGCGGACCAGGTGTTGTCCGCAACCACCGCGACGCCACTCGAAATCCGGACCACTTGCTTGACGCCGGGAACAGCCTTGGTTTTCGTATCGTCGAAGCTGGCTACTTTTCCGCCGAACACGGGACAGCGCTGAACCACCGCGTAAACCATGCCTGGCCGCCGCGCGTCGATACCAAATCCAGCCGTGCCGTTTACTTTGAGCGGCGTATCCAGGCGCTTGGGTGATGTCCCAATGAGGCGGAACTGGCTGGGATCCTTCACCGCGACTTTGGCCGGCGGAGCCAGCTTACCCGCCGCGTCCGCCAGACTGCCGTAGCTGAGACGCTGGTTGTTGGCCGTGTTGATGACGAACCCGTTTTCAGTGCGAAGCTGCGATTTTGCGACACTCCACTTCTGAGCCGCCGCGTCCAGCAGCATATCGCGAGCCGACGCGCCAGCCTTGCGAAGCGGAACCCAGCAGGTGCGGATGCTCATGCTGCCGAAGGTGCCCTGCAGCGGCCCATACGCCGGGTCCACCGGCGCGAACTCGGTGCGGATCTGTTTCCAATCGCAATCCAGCTCTTCGGCCAGCAACTGCGAGAGCGACGTCATCGGCCCCTGGCCCATTTCGGATTTGTGGATCTCGAAAGTGACGATATCGTTGCTGCCAATATGGATGAAGGCGTTCAGCTTGGCTTCCGACGTGGTCGCGGCTTCCAGTTTCGCGCTTTCGGGCAGATGGAACCCAATGAACAGACCACCGGCCGTAGCGGCGCCCGCCTTCAAGAAACCACGCCGATTCAATCGGGAAATAGTGGTGCTCATTCCGCGGCTCCTTTCGCAGCTGCTGCGTCAACATTGGCGGCGACGGTACCGTGTTGCGTGGGGTGATGAGTAGCCGCGGCCTGATACTGCGCGGCAAGGTGAACGGCGCGCCGAATTGCCTGATACGTTCCGCAGCGGCAGATGTTGCCGTGCATAGCCTCGTCGATGTCCGCGTCTGTGGGATGCGCAGTCTTGTGGAGCAAGCCCGCCGCGGTCATAATCTGGCCGGACTGGCAATAACCGCACTGGGGCACGTCCACCTCAACCCAAGCCCGCTGCACGGGATGACTGCTGTCCGGCGAAAGGCCTTCGATGGTGGTGATGCTCTTGCCGGCTACGCTCGAAACCGGCGTAACGCAGGAGCGGATTGGTTGATTATTCAGGTGAACGGTGCAGCAGCCGCACAGCGCCATGCCGCAGCCGAACTTAGTACCGGTCATGCCGAGCGAATCGCGCAAAACCCATAACAGCGGCATTTGCGGCGAGACGTCGACGGTCTGGGACTTCCCGTTCAGAGTAAAAGTGACTGCCATCGTGGGCCTCCTCTGAGCCAAATCTCTGTTTCTCTAGTATATAACCCCAGCGCAATTCCGAGGCTCTCAGTGGTACGCTGGCTGTTTATGCAGTTGTCGGAAATATTCCTGGGCCAGGGCGAGCCGGCGTTCGCTGACCTGGTGCGCAGCATATCCATCGGTAAGCTGAAGACCTATCAACTCTACGACCGTATGAAGGTCCGCTTCCATTTGGCCAAGCTCAACTCGGAAAGCATGAAAAAGGCCACGCCGCGTTTCTGGACCCGGATCAACGAAAAAGACGACGAGTTCGCCACCGATCTGGCCCAGGCCATCCTGGTTTCGCATCTGGATATGATCAAGGCGGTGATCGACGATCTTGGGATTCCTAATCAGGACGGCTTTTTCGACAAAGACATCGACGGTTCAAAATATTTGACCGAAGGCTGGCAGCAGCGGACCTACGAGAAGTTCAAGGAAACATATCCCGCTCAGGTGCTGCTGTTTTATATCAACCATCTGGCTTGGGAATTGGCGAAGAGCGAAGAAGTGTTTCAGGTTCCGGTGTGACGCAACAATTCTTCGAGGCGATTCGCGCCGGCGATCGCGATAAAGTGGACTCGTTGCTTAGCGCCGACGCCAGTCTGCTCGCGGCAAAGGACGACAAGGGCCTGGGCGCCTACACCGCCGCCAAATATTCCGGGCGTAACGATATCGCTGCCATGCTGCTCGAAAAAGGCGTGGATCTGGATGTGTTCGCGGCCTCGATCGCGGGCGCCAAGGACCGAGCGATCGAGTTGATTGGCAAAAACCCCGGCCTGTTGAAAGCTTACAGTCATGATGGCTGGACGCCGCTGCATTTGGCCTGCTTCTTCGGCCACTCCGCCCTCGCGGAAGCTTTGATCGCGCAGGGTGCGGATGTGCGGGCTCGCTCGCAAAATCCGATGCAGAACACCCCGCTCCACGCTGCGGCAGCCGGGCGGAGCAAGGACGCGGTGCGGGCGCTGCTGGAAAACGGGGCGGATGTCAATGCGCGCCAGGAGGGCGGATGGACGGCGCTGCACGCCGCGGCGCAAAATGGTGATGTGGAGATGGTGCGGCTGCTCATCGCCGGCGGCGCGGATGTGCAGGCTCGAGCCGATAATCAGCAGAACGCCATGGATTTGGCTTTGACCAAAGGCCATCAGGCCGTGGTGGAAGTGTTGGAAGCGTACGCCCAATAATCAAACAACAGTGGTTGAAGAACAGATTCAACAATTGAAGGCCGGCGCGCTCCAGCGCATCGCAGAGGCCAAGAATCAGGACGATCTGGAGAAGGTGCGCGTGGACGTACTGGGGCGCAAAGGATCGCTCGCGCAGTACAACCTCGGTGCGCTCCCAGTGGAGGACCGCAAGATAGCGGGCAAGGCGCTAAACGCTGCGAAACAAGAGCTTACCAGTGCGTTTGAAACAAGAATGCAGTCATTCGATGCGGAGGCGCTCAATACCCGTCTGAAGCATGAATGGATCGATCTGACGCTTCCCGCGCCGGGCGTTCGTCCCGGCAGTTTGCACCCGGTAACGATCATCCAGAACGAAATTGAAGATCTGTTCACTTCGCTCGGATTCGCGGTACTGGATGGCCCGGAAGTAGAAACCGAATATCACAACTTCGACGCACTCAACATCCCGCCGGAGCATCCGGCGCGCGACATGCAAGATACCTTCTGGCTCGGGAACGGGCACTTGCTGCGCACGCACACCTCGCCCGTCCAGGTGCGCGGCATGGAGAAGCTGGGTCCGCCGCTGCGCATGATCGCGCCGGGCCGGGTTTTCCGCAACGAGGAAGTAGACGCGTCACACGAGCACACCTTCTATCAGCTGGAAGGCATGATGGTAGACCGCAATGTTTCAGTGGCACACCTGATCTATTTCATGAAGACGCTGCTCAGCGGGATCTTCCATCGCGAAGTGCTGGTGCGGTTGCGGCCGGGATATTTTCCGTTCGTCGAACCAGGCTTTGAACTGGACATTCGCTGCCTGGTTTGCAACGGCGTCGGTTGCCCGGTTTGCAAACAAAGCGGCTGGGTAGAGCTGCTGCCCTGCGGGCTGGTGCATCCCAATGTGCTGCGCAAGAGCGGCATCGATCCCGATGTGTGGGGCGGATTTGCGTTCGGGCTGGGGCTGACGCGGCTGGCCATGATGCGCTACGGAATCGACGACATCCGCTTATTCGCGAGCGGCGATTTAAGGTTCTTGCGCCAATTCTAAAATCGCCATGAAATTCTCCTATCACTGGATTCGTGAGCTGGTCCCGGGCTTGGATACCGAGCCCGCGGAACTCATGCGCCTGATCACGATGAAGACCGCCGAGTGCGAAGGGCTGGAGCAGGTGGGCGCGGCGCTGACAGAAGCTTCGGTGGCGCGCGTGAAGGAAGTGGAATTTATCGCCGGAAGCCACAACCAGATCGTCGTCGTGGATACCGCGCGATATGGAATGAAGCGCGTGGTGTGCGGGGCGCCGAATTGTAGACCGGGAATGCTCACCGCGTATCTTCCGCTGGCACCCAAGGTGATCGAGGGCGTGGAGAGTGATGGAATGCTGGCCAGCGCTCTGGAGCTGGGCATCGGTAGCGATCACGCCGGGATTGTCGAACTCGACAGCGAAGCGCTGCTGGCGGCGGACACGATTATCGAAGTCGACAACAAATCGCTCACGCATCGGCCTGATTTGTGGGGCCACCACGGAATGGCGCGCGAAGTGGCGGCGATTACCCACCGAACGTTGCGCGATCCGGTAGCCACTGAAGTTCTACCCCGCGGCGAGCCGTCGCTCCAAATCCACATTCAGGACACCGCGCTTTGCCCACGCTACAGCGCGCTGGTCTTCGAGAATGTCACCGTTCAGCCTTCCCCGCTTTGGCTGCAGTATCGCCTGGAATCAATCGGGCTGAACGCGATCAACAACATCGTGGATGTCACCAATTACGTCATGGCTGAACTGGCGCAGCCCATGCACGCCTTCGATGCCGATAAGCTGCATGGCCCGGCGATTTTCGTCCGTAGCGCGCGGGCGGGCGAACAGTTCGACGCGTTGAACGACGAGAGCTATCACTTGGGCCCGTCCAATCTGGTGATCGCCGATGCCGAAGGGCCCATCGCACTCGCCGGCGTGATTGGCGGCTTGCATAGCGCGATTGGACCGGATACCAAGCGGATCGTTCTCGAGAGCGCGAATTTTCAGGCCGCCAGCGTTCGAAAAACATCCGTCGCGTTGAAGCTGCGCACGGATGCATCCATGCGATTCGAAAAATCGCAAGATCCGCTGAACACCGTCCGAGGCTTGGCGCGCGCGATCGAATTGCTGCGAGAGGTTTCACCGGGCATCCGGATTGTGGGAGGCCTCGCGGACTTCCACGGCGAGCTGAAAACGCCGTCCCGGATCGAATTGACCGTCGATTGGTTGAAAGCCAAGCTCGGCCGCGAACTGGATGCGCGCGATGTCCGCTCCATTCTCGAATCGCTCGAGTTTGGCGTCGAGGAACCCGCACCCGGCCATTTCCTGGTTACCGTACCCAGTCTGGCGCGCGACGAAGGATATCTCGATCAAAGACGATCTGCTCGAAGAGATCGGGCGCATGGTGGGCTATGAATCCATCACCCCACAAGCGCCGCTGATCGCGTCCGTTGTGCCGCCCGAGAACCCTTTGCGCTTATACCTGCGCGAGGTAAGAAACATGGCGGCTGCTCAGGGATTCACCGAGGTCTACAACTATTCGTTCGTTACCGAAGAGATGGTGCGCGCGTTTGACATGCAGGTTGCCGAACATGTTGGCGTCACCAATCCGATCGCTTCGGATCAAACGTTGCTGCGAGCGAGCCTGCTGCCGGCGATTCGAAAAAACATTCTCGATAACAGCCGTCACTTCCAGACCTTCCGGCTGTTCGAGATTGGCCGGGAAATTCATGCACAGAAGCGCGATCTTCCCGAAGAAGTCCCACACTTTGTCGCAGCGATATACGCGCGGGAGGGTGATGGCAGCGCGTCATTGTTTGAGCTGAAGCACCTCGCTGAATGTTTAATGGACGGGAGCCGGGCACGGCCGGCGCAGGCACGACCGTTCGAACATCCCGAACGTGCCGCGATCATCGCGTGGCAGGGCGAAGATATCGGGCGCTTGTTTGAGCTGCACCCGTCGCTTGGCATTGAGGGCCGCGCTGCAATTCTGGATTTGGATCTGGCGAAGATGCAAAGACTGGGCCAACGAGAAGATCTCCGGTATCATGCGCTGCGGCGCTTTCCGGTGAGCGCCTTCGACCTCTCGGTAGTCGCCGGCTTGCGCGAACCTTCCGGCGACATCGAGCGGCAGTTATCCGCGGCGGCCGGAAGCGATCTGGTCGAAATCGAATTCGTGCGCGTATACACAGGTGCTCCGCTGCCGGAAGACCGCAAGAGCGTGTCGTACCGGCTGACGGTGGCGGCCCCGGACCGGACATTGTCGTCGGAAGAGGTGGCCGCGATTCGTAATCGCGTCATTGCAGCCATGCGCGCCGGCGGCTACGAATTGCGCGTTTAATGCACGTGCATGGGGTCGCCGAAATACCCGATAATCCGCTCGGCGCACAGGCGGCACGCCTCTATTTCGTCCGGGTCGCGCCCTTCACAATGCAGCATCTGCTCGTCGCGAACGGACATGCTGCGCCCACAAACCCAGTCCTCGCCATCGCGCGAGTGAATATGGTTGAAATCGGTCAAACAGGAACCCCTCTGGACCCCACGAGAACCTCTGGACCCCTCTGGAAGTAGATACGCTGTCAGAATATCAGATCGGTTGCGAGGGCGATCAAGAACTTGATAGACTTGAGTTTAACCCCAAGGAGCGATGATCATGGCGAAAGTATGTGAAGTGTGCGGACGCGGGCCGCAGTTCGGCAACCGGATCAGCCACGCGCACAACGTTACCAAGCGCCGTTGGAACCTGAATCTGCAATCGGTGCGCGCCGTGGTGAAGGGCGCCGCCAAACGCATCCGCGTTTGTACGTCCTGCATCCGCAGCGGTAAGGTTCTGAAGGCCGGCAAAGTTCAAAAACCGGCGGCCGTGTAAGAACTCTCCCACCAGCCCATCCTAACCCGATGAAGTTTGTAACCTTTCAAGCCGGGGGTGCTCCCGCTCAAGCCGGTGTTGTCACTGGCGATCATGTGGTTAGCCTCCGGGCGGCGGGCTTTGCCGACATGCTTGCGGTGCTGGCTAGCGGTCCTGAAAGCCGCGCGAAGATCGAACAGTTCGTCTCCAACCCGCCGGCCGATTCCACCTTCCCCGTCCGAGCAACACCAACGACGAGTACAGGGACATAACTCCTTCAAAAGCCTTTTTTTTT
>CAVRZH010000187.1:0-13367 GCA_963725455.1 Bryobacterales bacterium | reverse complement strand
ACTCATAATCCGTTGGTCGAAGGTTCAAATCCTTCAGGGCCCACCAAATTTTCTGTGTCCGGGTGTGTTATCCTCCGCGAAAGGAATCATCCCGATGGAGCCAACCAGACCCAAGCTGCCTAGCGAAGCCATTGAACTCTATAACCTCTACATTCACGGCGAGATCAGCCGCCGTGATTTTATGGACGGCGTCCAGCGATTTGCCATAGGCGGTCTGGCAGCGGCCACGATTATCGAGGCTCTGATGCCCAACTACGCTCTGGGGCAGCAGGTGTCGAAGACCGATGACCGGATCAAGGCCACCTATGAGACGGTCTCGTCGCCGCAAGGGAACGGAAGCATCAAAGGATATCTGGTGCGGCCGGTCAGCGCCGACACGCGGTCTGCAACGGTAGCGAAGCTGCCCGGTATCATCGTCGTCCATGAAAATCGAGGTCTGAATCCGCATATCGAGGATATTGCGCGGCGGCTGGCCCTTGCTAACTTCATGGCGTTCGCGCCGGATGGGCTCACCTCTCTGGGCGGATTCCCCGGTGACGACTACAAAGGCGGCGAGCTGTTCAAGAAGATCGACGGCAAAAAGATGGCCGAGGATTTCGTGGCCTCCGCGATGTGGCTGAAGGCGCGTCCCGATTGCACCGGCATGATTGGAGCCACCGGCTTCTGTTACGGAGGCGGCATGTCCAATACGCTGGCCGTCCGGCTGGGAACCGACATCCAGGCCGCGGTACCGTTCTATGGAGCCCCTCCCGCCGCGGACGACGTTCCGAAGATCAAGGCCGGGATCCTGGTCCATCACGGGGAACTAGACAAACGTCTGGCGGCAACGTGGCCGGCGTACGATATGGCCTTGACGGCGGCAAATGTTCAGCATGAGGGCTATATTTATCCTGGCGCCGTTCACGGATTCAATTGCGATGCCACACCGGAGCGCTACAACAAAGCAGCAGCCACCTTGGCGTGGCAGCGCACTATTGACTGGTTCAACAAATACGTACGCGCCTGATTCGCCGCATTGGCCGGTCGTGATGTTCGGACGGATGCATGAAACCCACGGACTACGCGCGCATCCAAGAGAGAGATAATGCTTTGCCGTCTATTCCTGGGAGCTGGTATCCTCTCTCTTTTCTTGACCGTGGTTCATGCTGAAAATTTAAACGACATTGAATACGGCCGC
This sequence comes from Bryobacterales bacterium, assembly GCA_963725455.1. Classification (GTDB taxonomy): domain Bacteria; phylum Acidobacteriota; class Terriglobia; order Bryobacterales; family Bryobacteraceae; genus Palsa-89. The sequence goes on along the minus strand of CAVRZH010000187.1, from coordinate 12,190 downwards.
GCGGGGACGTACAGTCTTCGCCTGGATGCCCACGTTCCGGATGGCCCGGGCCCGTTCGCGGCGGTGATCCTGGTGCATGGCGGAGCCTGGGTAGCCGGCGACAGGACCAGCAATGTTCAACCGCTTTTTGAGCCTCTCTCCGCTGCGGGATTTGCCTGGTTCACCATCAGCTACCGGCTGGCCTCCGACGTGGTGCGGAATCCGCTAGGGGCGGCGCTGCAGCTGGGAACCGCTGAGAACGATGTGCGCCGGGCCGTGGCGTTCGTGAAGGAACACGCGGCTGAATTCCATGTGAATCCGAATAAAATCGCGCTGATCGGCGAATCTGCGGGAGGACAGCTGGCAGCCATGGCCGCTCTCCGGCCCGATCCGGAAGGAGCCGTTCAAGGCGTTGTCGCGTTTTATACCCCGAGTGATTTGGCCAGCCTGGTACGCACATCCGGCTTAATCCCCGAGAATGTCCGGGATGCCGTGAAGGGGACGGTGTTCGACGATGTTCTGATGGCGGGGCTACAGGAGTTTTCTCCCATCAACTATGTGAGCGCGGCATCGCCGCCTTTTCTACTGATTCACGGCACCGACGATAATATCGTGCCCTTTGCTCAATCGGAACGATTTTGCGCCAAGCTTCGCGCAGCAGCTGTGGGCTGCGAGCTCTATCGGGTCCAGGGCGGGGGGCATGGCATGCGGGCCTGGCAATCCTCCCGGCTCACCGATTACCAGGCTCCCATGGTGCGGTGGCTCCAGCAGGTTTTCAAACAGCGGTGAGTCCCTGGGAGCCGGTATTCCAACGCGCCGTCCAGCTCCACAGTAAGGGTGAATTGTTGGAATCCGCGTCTCTGTTTACGGCGGTCCTCGAAAATAATCCACAGCATTTCCCGTCACTCCACCGCCTGGCGGCAATCCGCCGGCACCAAGGCCGTCTGAATGAGTCGTTAGTGCTGCTGGAGCGGGCTGTGGCCTGCGATCCTAGCGCCGCGGAAGCCTACAACAGCCTGGGAAACACCCTGAATTCTTTGGGACGCCCGGAGGAAGCGCTTGAGCATTATCGCCGGGCCGTGTTGCTCCATGCGGATTTTCCGGAGGCGTATCTCAATCTCGCCAATACCTACAAAGCGCTGGAGCGTTGGAACGAAGCCGAAGCAGCTTACCGCGCCGCCATCGCCTTGCGTCCGGAATATGTCGATGCCCACACCAACCTTGGAATCGTGCTCGGCCGCTTGAGCCGGCCGGCGGACGCATTGGCCAGCTTTTCCGCCGCGGTGTCTTTCGATCCCGCCGCCAAGCTGGGGGACAGCAATGTTGCCACTGCGCTTACCGCCCTCAATCGTCATGAGGAGGCCCTGCCTTATTTACAACGCGCCCGCGAACTCCAGCCCGATGCGCCCCAGCCGGTGTTCAATGAGGCTCTCGTTCATCTGGCGATGGGCAACCTGGCGCTCGGCTGGCCGGCATACGAGGCGCGCCTGCGCATCCCGGAGCTCAAGATCAATCCCTACGCTTTCACGCAGCCCGTCTGGGACGGCCAGTCCGATATCTCCGGTAAGACCATCCTGCTCCACGCCGAACAAGGCTTGGGCGATACGATTCTGTTCGCCCGGTTTGTGGAGCCGCTGGTCCAGAGAGGCGCGCGCGTCATCATGGCGGTGCAGCAGCCCCTAGAGGGCCTGATGAGTGCGATCCCCGGCGTCGATCGCGTTCTTAACTACGGCGATCAGCTGCCCCAGTTCCACCTGCACGCTCCGCTCGGCAGCCTGCCACTGGCCCTCAAGATTACCCTCCAAACCATTCCTGCTCGCATGCCTTATTTGCAGGCACCGGCCGAATCGGAAACCGTCGCCAGTTTGGACCAACAGCCAGATGATCCGCGCCCGCTGGTGGGCGTCTGCTGGGCGGGAAATCCCGCTTACCCCGGCGATCACGACCGGTCCATCCCGCTTGAGATCTTCGCGCGTTTATTTCAGGTGACAGGTTACCGCTTTGTTTCCTTGCAGCAGAACTTCCGTCCCGGCGACGATTCCATTCTCGCGGGCTTCGACAATATAGATCTTGATTCCGATCGCAAAGGTCGAGGATTGGCCGATACGGCCGCTCTCATTTCCAGGCTCGACATGGTTATTACCGTGGATACGGCGATCGGGCATCTGGCGGGCGCGCTCGGCCGCCCCTTCTGGATTCTCCTGCCCTATTCCGCGTATTGGCCCTGGCTGCGCAACCGGACGGACACGCCGTGGTATCCCACCGCTCGTATTTTCCGCCAGCCGGAACCTGGCGATTGGAACAGCGTCCTGGAGACGGTCGCGGGAGCCTTGAATCCTCCCGCGCCCGCCACTCGAAACCCCGGCGCCGTCCCGCACGTCTGAAATAGTACAATCTGAGTTATTAAATGCGAAGTGCCCTGCCCCATCGGCGCCTGCTACCCCTAGTTGTAGCTCTCTCGTTGAGTCTGGCCGGACTCCAGGCTGCTTCCATTCCGGACGTTCCCGGCGTATCCAACTTTCATCAAGTCGACGAACACGTTTATCGCGGAGCGCAGCCGCATGCCCAAGGCTTTGAAGGTCTGGCCAAAATCGGCATCAAAACCGTAATCGATTTGCGCGGGGAAAAATCCGAAGCGACGGCCGTTGAGCGCGCCGGCATGCACTACGTGCGCCTGCCTTGGAGCGGTTACAAGGCTCCCGACGATGCACAAATCGCAGCGGTGCTTTCCCTGCTCAACGATAACGCCGCGTGGCCCGTGTTCGTTCACTGCAGGCGCGGGGCAGACCGTACCGGCACCGCCATCGCCTGCTATCGCATCGAGCACGATCATTGGACCAACCAGCAGGCGCTCGCCGAAGCCAAGACCTTCGGCATGAGCTCGATGGAAGTGGCCATGCAGCATTTCATTCTGCGTTTCTCGGCTCCCGCGGCGCCTTCGAACACCGCGTCCGCTGCCGTGCTGTCTCCAGCGGCTTTACCAATACCCTGAATCACGCCGTCCTGAACCGGCCCGTAGTAACATGATGCTCATGTTGCTTCGCAGAACCGCTATTCTGGGCGCGCTATTACCGTTAACGGCGATGCTGGGCCTGGCGCAGCAATCCATGCTGCTGCCGGAAAACTCGGTAACCCGCGTCTCGGAACACGTTTACGCGATCATATCATCGGCTTTCCCAACATCGCGATCGTGGTGGGCAACCGCGCCACCCTGGTAGTCGACACCGGGCTAGGCCCGCGCAACGGCGCCATCGTAGTAAAGCAAGCTGAAAAACTGGCCAAAGCGCCTAACCTTTATCTCACCACCACGCACTTTCATCCCGAGCACGCCATGGGCGAGCAAGCCTTTCCGCCGCGCACCGTGATCATCCGCCCGGCCGTACAGCAGGACGAACTGAAGGAGCACGCAGCTGAGCTAATGGATCTGTTTCGCAGCATCTCCGCGCAAAGCAGAGAGTTGCTTGCGGACGTGAAGATGCGCCCGCCCGACATCGTCTTCGATAAGGAGATCACGCTGGATCTGGGCGATGTCACGGCACGCCTGTTCTGGTGGGGACCGGCGCACACCAAGGGTGACGAGATGATCTTCGTGGAGCAGGACAGCGTTCTGATCCCGGGCGATATTGTGCAGGACAAAATTGTCCCCAACATGCCGAGCGCCGACGCCAGCGTGAAAAACTGGCTCGCGATCCTGGATCGACTGGCGCCACTCCAGCCGCGCTTCATCGTGCCCGATCATGGTGCCCTCGGCGATGGCTCGCTGATCGCGAAGGAGAAAGCGTTTATTCTCGATTTACAAACCCGCTCGCTCGAACTCAAGCGGCAGGGCAAGACTGCCGATCAGGCCGCCGCCACGGTTACAGCCGAGTTCAAGACCAAATACCCAGGGTGGGAAACCATGGGGCCGGTAGCCAACGTGGTCAAGCGCGTTTACGCCGAGAATCCCTAGAAATGAAACCCGATGGTCCCGGTGACCGTGCGGGGAGTAACGTAGTGCGTTCCGCTAAACGTGGACAGGAAATTGTACAGCGCATATTCGTTGGCCAGGTTCACCACGGATATGCGCGCGCTCCATTTATACTTATCGCCGTGAAAAAGATTGTCGTGACCGACGGCAAGATCGAAAAGATTGCGGGGCGCGATGCGGGGTGGGTTGTGATCGTCGTTCTCGGTTCCCGCCGCCGGAATCTTTAGCAGGTGCGATCCATACTCGGATGCCGGACAGAGACCGTTGGGGCTGATCGGGGTGGTGGGTGTGGCATACACCGCCCCGCAGTAAAGCCCGCCTTCGAACTGCTGATCCGGCGTGAGATTGGAAACATCCACCACGGAATCGGTCCCGTTCGGCCCGTTAGCGCAATTTCCGCCGGAGCATGGCACTTCGCCCGCCACCATTCCGCTGTCGTAATGCCAATTGAAGCCCAGCCACGGTCCCCGCTGCCAGGGTTGATATTGCACATGAGTGGTGGCGTTGAAAACTTCATCATGGTCGATGCGGAACACTTCGCACCCGGTGGACAAAGCGCACGAAGGAGTTGCACCAATCCCGCTGACCTGCGGCTCAAAGAAGCGCGCCGACACATGCGAGAGCACTATATATGCCGAGAGCCCGTGAAAATTCGGCATGGTGCCGCGGACCGTAAAGCCAGGGATCTTGGAGCTGGACCACTCGATTGGGAAAGTGATCGGGGAGTCGCCCAAGATGCTGAAGTCGTAGGCCTTGTGGGTGTATTTCCAGATGTACTCGCCGTCCAGAACAAAGTATTTTCCAAAGGCCTGCTGCAAACCGGCGTGAAATTCATTGCGCCAGCCGGGACTAAGCGGCGTGCTGGTTACACACGGGCTCACCGTACTCGACATGATCGCGTTCACCACCGGATTGCTACAGCCGGTGCTGGATAGCACCAGGTTTTCATTGAACGGCGTCTCCAGCGTTCTCGCGTAGGAAACCCGTAGCACGGTGTTGGTGGGTTTGAAGTTATAAGCGATGCCCAGACGCGGCTCCCCTTGCTTGGCGTGGGTAAGGCCGTCGTAGTAATCGAACCGGACGCCCACGTTGAAGGTCCAGTTCTTGACCGTCATGGTGTCCTGGAAGAAAAGCGCCAGTTCCCGGATGTTGGCATGTCCGTGAAACGTGTACAGGCCGCTGGTGGACGTGGGGCAGCCGTCGGATGCGGGTAGCAGCGATGTCCGGGTCAGGTCGTAACAGGCCAGCAGCGGGTTGAAGTTGGGATTCACTTGCAGCCCGCCGCACTCGCTGGGATCGGTCAGGCCGGGGTCCGTGTCGGGGCTTCCATCCGCATTCAGACAGACCGGGTTCAGGTTCGGATCCACGACCCCGAAACTGTCCTTTTCGGTGAGAATAGTGTCCTGATACGTGATTCCCGCCTTGATATTGTGAATGCCTTTAATGTAGGAAACATTAGTGCGAAGCCCCAGATCCGTCAACGTGCGATTTTGGCCGATAGTCTGGAGCTGAAGATCGGGCTGGAGATCGGAGAAAGGATCGCCGCTGGGATAATAATTGTACTGATCCTGTCGCGCAAAACCTCCGAACGTGAAAACCGTGTTCGGATCGAGCAAACGCGTCCAGGTGGGCGCGATATTAAAGGATTTGATTTGCGAGCGCTGATCGGTGGGGCCCACCGGCAGGCCATTCGGCCCCAGGCCTCCGTTGTTTACCACCAAGCCGGACCAGGCGTCAGCGGTTTGGGCGTCCAATGAGTTGGGCGTCTGGAACCAGGAGCGCGTAAAGGTGAGGTTCAAATTGATGCTGTCCGCTTGAGAAGGCTTGAAGTCGACGCGATCGAAAATGTTCTCTTCGTTGCCATGGTCGTGATAGACCTGGAACTCGGGCCCGTCCAGGAATCTGCCCGTATCTAGCCCGTCCACGGCAATAAAATTCCCCAGTCTTTGACTTCCATAGGCCAGGTCGAAGCTGCCGTTGGATGAGCCAAAGGTCCCATAGGAAGTCGAGATATCGCCGCGCGGCTGCATGACACCCAGACCGGAACGCGTTGTTACGTCCACTACCACGCTGGTTTTGTCGCCGTATTCGGCCGGGGGCGCGCCTTCGATCACCTCCATCGATTGCACCGCATCCACCGGAATTTGATTGGAGAAGACCTTGCTTTGCTGGTCCGAAATGGGCTGGCCATCGAGCGAGAAAGAATTCGATGCGTGATCTCCGAGACCGTGCATCTGGCCGTTGGAGTCACCGGAAATTCCTGGCGAGGCCAGCGTCACCAGTGAGCTGAGCGACGAAGACTGGCTTTCGAGCGGCAGTTTATCGAACATCGACCGATCAATGTCGGTGTGCGCCGTGGAATCGGTTTCCACCAGATCGCCAGCCTCTTGCACGGTAACGCTGGAGACTGCGGCGCCGATGGTCAGGTTGATCTTCACCGGGACCGGGATGGGGGAGCGCACATCCACATCTTGTGTGGCCGCCTGGAACCCGGACGCATTTGCGCTGAGGTGGTAGTTGTTGTACGGAATGTTCTTCAGTTCGAAATTTCCCTGATCGTCGGTCTGCGCGGTCTGCATATAGTGCGACACCGGATTTTGGATTTCCACGGTCGCACCCGGGATGGCCGCCCCGGAGGGATCGAGTACCGATCCGCGTACGGTGCCGCTGCTCGATTGCGCATAGCTCGGGACCGGCGCGCTCAAGCACAGGGCCATGAAGACAAGCGTAATCGCGGGACGTCTCATATCTCTCGATTGTGGATGCCAGCCGCTAGGCTACCTATGAGTATCCGATCAGTGGCCGCATCTTTACCGTGAACGAACTAATTATCGCCGTGAGCGGACCAGCGCTACCAGGTAAGAAGTTCCCGAACCGTCCGCGCCTGCCGCTTGCTGGCAACGAACTCCTGGTCGTTGTTCATGGTGATCAGCCAGCGCTGGCTGCTGAGGGCGCTCATCTTACGCACGTGATTCACGTTTACCAGGGCGTTGCGGTGGATGCGCCGGAAGCTCCCATTTTTAAGACGCAGCTCCAGATCCCGCAACGTTTGGGTAGCCAGGAACTTTCGCCTGGCTGTGACGATCCAGACCAGATCGCCTTCGGCCTGGAAAGCGTAAACCTCATCCGCGCTCAGCAGGAAATACTCCTCACCGACTTTTCCCACAATCCGGCGGGTTTGCGGGCCCGCTGGCGCGTCCGCTATCTCCTGCAGCTGTGCGATCCGTTCTATCGCCTGGCGGCCGGTGGCTCGTTTGGCCCGCTCCACGGCCTGCAACAATCGCTCCTGCCCCACTGGCTTCAGCAAATAATCCACCGCGCCGGCTTCGAACGCCTCCAGCGCGTGCTGATCGTATGCCGTAACCACCACGATCACAGGTACGTGCGTACTGTGCTTCCAGTGTTTGCCGCGCTCTAGGTGCCGCACCACGTCCAAGCCGCCCATGGCCGGCATCTGCAGATCCAGCAGAACCAGATCGGGCTGCTCGGAAGCTATCTTCTCCAGCGCCGCCACGCCGTCAGCGGCCTCTCCAATCACCACTACGTCGTCGATCAACTCCAACTCCTCACGCAGCACCTGGCGGGCGATCGGTTCGTCGTCGACGATCAAGGTCTTCAGGGGCATGCTGGAAACGACGCGCTCAGCCCCTTGTAGCATGCGTTGCGTGCCGGTCCGCACAGATTTCGGGCCAGCGGGCGGAGCCGAGCGATGGGCGGGCTGCCATGAGTCGTGAACGGACATATTTGGTTACACCGCAGCGGGGCTACACCACAGCAGCGATCGTCCCCACTTTGAGCGGCAACAGAAAACCAACGGTAGTCACTCCATCCTCCACCGCCGCCAGAAAACTAGACTCTTCTCCGTAACAAAGTTCCAGCCGGCGCCGGACATTGGCCAGCCCGATCCCACCTTCGGTGCTGCTCACATGCAGAGCATTCGAATCGCATTCCCCAGAGTTTGAAACGGTCACCGTAAGGACGTTCAACTGGGAGGTGATGTCGAGACGCACGAACCCCGAGCCGGTTCTGGGAGCAACACCGTGCTTGACCGCATTTTCAACCAACGGCTGCACGGAGAGTAAAGGGATGGTGGCGCGCAGAGCCGCTTTATCCACATTGATCTCGGTCTGGAGTTTGGCGCCTAGCCGCAGTTGTTCGATCTCCAGGTAAGCCCGGACAATTCGCAGCTCCTCCTCAATCTCGATCAGTGTCCTGTCGGACCGCAGCAGATAGCGGAATACGTCCGCCAGATTCAGCACCAGCCGTCGGGCCTCGGCGTTGCCGCGGTCGATGGTCCCGTACAGCGTATTGAGCGAGTTAAAGAGAAAATGCGGATTGATCTGCGCCTGCAAAGCCTTCAACTCAGCCTGCGACACCAAGCCCTGCATTTGAACGCCGCGCAATTGTTCCACGTGCTCCACCACCGTGGCCGCCAAACGCATGAGCACCGCGAAATCCTCGCTCAGATAGCGGCGTGCCCCGTCCCGCCGGCCTAGCATCAGGTACAGGGCGTCCCCACGCGAAAACCGCAGCGGGACCACGGTTTGGACCCATGGCGCGAGTTTCCAGTTTCCCGCATCTGTAACCGCTGTAGCTGTCGCCAGTTCACGATGTTCCAGGGGTGACTCAGAAGTTACCTCGTGACGGCCGGTCCGCACAAACGCGGCAATCACTTCAACGGCGTGCGGAAGATACTCGCGCTCGTCCCGTGTGGCCCGTGCCAGCTTGATAAGCTCCTGGACTGCATCGTCGACATTCGAACGCAAGAAGATCACCTGCGTCAGCCAGCTCTGAACGCCATTGCGGAGATACACGAAAAGAGTGAGTAACAGACAGGCGCCGGCAAATATCAGTCCGGCATCAAACGGCTGGGCCAGCGTGGGATCGAAGTGGGAAGATTCGGCGATTCGAATGGCTGCCAGTACCGCTGCGGCCGCCAGCGTGGCGTTCACCACGAATCGGAGGTAGGCATCCAACAGGAGAAATCGATAATTCTGCAAAAGTACGAACAGCGCGAGCGGTATTCCCGCGTGGTGCAGGGCTACTTCCTTGGACCACGCCAGAGGAGCCTGCTCAGAGCTGAAGTGCGCAAACGAAATAGCGAACAGGAAGAGCACCATGGCCCCCGCCAGGCGCGAGATCGCGGCGCCGTTCTTGTTTCGAATCTCGAGCGCTACTGAAATCGCCGTCAGGGCAGCGAAGCCCAAGGTCACTACCAGCAAGGCGGCGAAATGCATCCGCGAGGATCGCGTAATCAAGTCCGCCACGTGCAGGGCAATAGCGGCGCTGCTGAGTACATACCCGCTGACCCACAACGGCCGGTATCGCGACCCGAGCGAAATATGCAGCAGCACTGCCGGCAGCAGGCTCAAGACCGAGAAACTCAACGCAACAATCACGTCCGCCGTCATTCCGGCTTGCCGCCCGACGCCCAGAGCCACTAAAGACCCGATGTTCCATAAGAATGCCAGAGCGGCAGCTAGCGCCGGAAGTTTGGTCCGCTCTTCGCGGGCGTGCCGCCAGTTCAGCAGAAAAAAATACAGCAGCATCCCGAACAGGACGGCGCCGGCGCAGTGCCCGATGGTATTTACCAGGACGGGTTCGTGGATACTTAGCCAATCCGGCATTCTGTCTAACGATATCGGATTTCACTTGGCAATGCCCATCTCTCGCGCGACGCCTGATGGTCGAAAGGTCATGATGCGGGAGTTCCTACGCGGCCAATCAGAAGCGACATCAAACCAAGATTCTGCGGCATCTATATGAGCACACGTCCTTTGTTGGGCAAGCGCGACGGCGCTTTACGATGGCATACAATCTGCATGATCTTCCGCGTTGGGGGGCGGAGATGATTTGCAAGGTAAGCTGCTCAGTCTTATTATTGGCTTCAGCCGTGATGGCGCAGCAGACGCTGATGCCCGGGACGTTGGCGTCCGCTACGGCTTTCGATTCCGGAAATGAAGCTTCCGCCTCGTCCTTCGACGCGGCTCATTCCAGTAGTAGCGCTGCGCGCCAGCCGATCACCGGCCAGCAGCGCATCGATTGGGTGGTTAGAAGCACCATCGGTCCGGAAGGCCTGGCGGGCGAATTATTTGGCGCCGGATGGGATACGTTGTTCAACAATCCGAAGGTATATGGAACACACTGGGATGGGTTTGGTAACCGCCTGGGGATGAGTGTGGCGGGGAACGCGGTGAGTAACACGATGGAAGCCGGATTTGGCGCCATCTGGGGTGAGGATCCGCGTTACAACCGCGATCCGGAAGCTTCGTTCGGGCACCGCGTCGGGCACGTGGTAAAGATGACCTTCATGGCACAGAACCGCGACGGCCAGGTGATACCCGCCTACGCCCGTTTCATTGCCATTCCCGGCAGTAACTTCCTGTCCAACGCCTGGCGCGCCCCCGGCGATGACACGGCCGCGGACGCAGCGGTTCGAACCGGGCTAGGATTTTTGGGTCATATGGGCAGCAACACCTTCGACGAATTTTGGCCGGATTTTCAACGGAAGCTCTTCCACAGAAATCATTCGGATCAATAGCCTCGAAGCGTGTCCGTATGATTGGATGATGACCAATCTGGAGTTCACGCCCCTGGTCTTTGGTATCTCAGCGGTGGCTGGCTGCCTGGGAGCATTGACCGGCCTGGGAGGCGGTGTGGTGGTAACGCCGGCGCTCACGTTGCTGCTTGGCGTGGATATCCGGTACGCCATCGGCGCCAGCCTGGTATCGGTGATTGCTACTTCCTCCGGCGCCGCTGCCGCGTTCGTACGCGAGGGCTACTCCAATATCCGCATCGGGATGTTCCTCGAGATCGCCACTACTCTGGGCGCGCTCTTCGGAGCGTTTCTCGCGACGCGCACGCCCACGGCAATTCTTTCGGTGATCTTCGGATTGGTCCTGCTGCACGCAGCTTGGCAATCTAGCCGGGGACGCCCGAGCGATGAAAAGGCCAAGCAACCGGACCAACTAGCCCGGCGTTTCAAACTGGACGGCTCATACCCCTCCCCGCAAGGTTCTTGCGAGTATAAAGTTGGGCGAGTGAAAACCGGATTCAGTTTGATGTTCGGCGCAGGCACGCTTTCAGGCCTTCTCGGCATCGGTTCCGGCGCGTTGAAAGTGATCGCCATGGATCAGGCCATGGGGGTTCCTTTCAAAGTCTCCACTACTACCAGCAATTTCATGATCGGCGTGACTGCCGCGGCCAGTGCCGGAATCTACTTGAGCCGCGGATACATCGAGCCGGGACTTGCGATGCCGGTGATGCTGGGCGTTCTGGCCGGTTCCATCTTGGGCGCGCGACAGCTCATTGGCGCTAAGGTCCGCGTTCTGCGTTGGATTTTTGCCGGGGTGGTGGGAGTGATGGCCATTGAGATGATCTTTACCGGTGTGAAAGGAAAATTGTGATGAAGGCCTGGAGCGATCAGCGTCTGGAAGTAATCATCAGTGTTCTGCTCAGAACCGGCGTGCTGATCTCCGCCGCGGTAGTGTTGCTGGGAGGAGCTTGTTATCTGTTAAAACACGGCCACGAGCAGCCGCAGTATCACGTTTTTCATGGGACGCCGGAAACCTATCGGAGTATATCCAGCGTGATCCATTCGGTAGGTCCATCCAACTGTCAGGACATCATCCAGTTCGGGCTACTGCTATTGATCCTGACACCGGTAGCTCGCGTAGCGTTTTCCCTGGCAGGCTTCGCGCTGGAGCATGACCGCACCTACATGGTGCTGACGTCCATTGTGCTGGCGATTTTGATTTACAGCCTGGCCGGCCCGCACTGAAGGTCCGCGCCCTCGAAATCCGGCGGCTTTCCCGAAGGCCGCGCAGGCTAACAGTACGGCCGCGATGAACCATGCGTAACCCGGCTCCGGGATCAGCGCGATGGACTCTGTTAGTACTACACCATTCGCGTTCGCATGAAAGAGGCTCACATCCGTAAAGGCGGATGGGAGGTTGACCTCCACTGGCGTGTTGACAGTAAGATCGACATAACCGGTGAAGGAGCCTTCCAACGGAGCGAAATCGATCACCGTTCCCGATGCCTCTTTGCTGCTCGCCGAAACGAAAGCAATGAGGCAGCACTCAGCGTCTGAATCGGTGCCCAGCAAGACGCCTGCGTCATTGAACAGTGTGCCGGTAAGCAGAAGCTCTTGTGGTACAGGGTCGGCGGGTTCGATTTCTACAAGCAGCGTATCGCATGCGCCCAGAGGGCATTCGCCAGGGGAGGTGAAATCAAATTGTAAGA
>CAVRZH010000186.1:0-28720 GCA_963725455.1 Bryobacterales bacterium | reverse complement strand
TTGTCAGTATGCGATGTTCGCTGCGCTTCATGGGAGGACGCTGTCCAGAATAGTAGGACGCTATCCCAAGGATAACGTCCGCTCAGGCCTGTGGTCGATAGAGAACGCCGTATCGGCGCTATCACTTTTGGTGATGCCGCCAGGGAGATATCAAAAGGAATGAATGCTAATATCCGCCGGCGCCCATTGACGCTGTCCAAGCAGCCTCATACTATGAGGCGGTGCTCAGGCCTAGTTCTTCTCCGCGAACGCCCTTGGAGGATGAGCTCACGCGCCTGTTGGAGGAGAATGTTCCCAACGCGCGGGATTGCCTCCTGGTGCGTCGCGTACTGGGCTGGGATGGCCAACAGGGATGTTGCCTGAAAGTTGCCGGCGAGGAATGCGGGATCACGCGCGAGAGAGCGCGACAAATCTACGATCAGACTATCCAGCAGATTCGCACTGCTGGAGCCGGTTCCACGCTCAATGCGGCGCTCGCGTTTGTGGCCCGCCTGGCTAATGCAGCGGCGGAGGATGTCGTAGCCGAACTGCATCGGCAAGGATTCACGAGATGGTTGTTTCCAATGCGAGCCTTGTTGCGGACCGCCGAGATATTCGGGCGCGTACCCGGCTTTACGGTGGAGGAAACCGGAGGAAAATTGTTTGTGGTGGTCTCCGCCGGCGCAGCCCAGGCGGTAATCAAAGCGGCCTTGCGATCCAGCGCCCGGCACGGAGTTCAGAGCGTTACCGCACTGTGCTCTGCCCTGCCTCCTCAGCAGCGGCGACGGAATGGCGCTCTATTTATCAGGCAGGTGTTGAACACACGTTGTGATATCCGATGGCTGGATACCGCCCAGGAAATCTTCTGGCTCGCGTCAGTGCCGAGAAACCCGATGGTCCGGTGCCTCAAAAAGGTGGTGTGTTACGCGAGCCCCGTGGCCGTTTCCGATCTTCATCGGGCGCTGGGCCGGCTGCCGGCCAAGCGGAGAACGAGTCTCACTCGCCGCGTCTTTATCAAGTTCTGCGAACAGACGTCGTTCTGCCGTGTCATGAACGGCTGCGTGGAACGGGCTGTACCACTGAGCGCCGGCAACTTGATTAGCGACGCGGAGCGCCTGGTATGTCAAATACTGCAACGAAATGGCAATGAACTCTCGGTGGAATGCCTGCAAAGCCTGTGCGAATCGGCCGGCGTGAAAAGGCCGAACTTCTGGAGGATCGTGCTGCACTCACCGTTGATCTTCCGGCGCGCGCCCGGCATTTACAGCGTGATCACAGCCAAGTCTCATCCCATAGAAGCGATCGAAGAACGCACCGCTTGATTCCTCACTTGACGTAGTGCTGGAGGTCCCGCTCGCCTTCATTGCACTCGAATTCCATGATGTCCGTTCCGGCTTTTTGGGCGCGAATCGAGAATTTCATGGTCCAAGGCCGCGTGTAGACCTTGGGATCGTCGAGAGTGGCTTGGTACTGAATGGTCTTCGGATTGATCATAGTATAGCGTTCGACCACATGCAGTTGGTCGCTATGGAAATTGGCGGCCATATCCAGCCAGGTCTGATCGTTGAATCCGTTGACGTCCACCACCAGCGTGTCACCATCCCAGTGGCCCACCGAATCGCCCATCCAGGTGTTCAGAACATCGCGACCTTCGGGATGTTTGTGCGATCCGTCAGTATGGATGATGCGAATGCCATGCGGATATTCGTACAAGAACACCACCAGGCCCGGTTTTTCGACCACCTCCCAGGGAAAGGGCGTGTAAACGGCGCGCGGAATTCCGGGCAAATGACAATGCGCCTGGGGGTCGTTGGAGGCGTCTTTGAACAGCTCGTTCTTTTTCGCCAGCGCCCAGGCCTGATAGGGAATTTTGTGGTCGGGCGGATCCACGACCACACCTTTACCGGCTGGAATGCCGTAGACCGCCTCATGATCTTCCACGTCAAACGGCGCCAGCGTGGCCGCCAGCCATAGCCCCGACATGTCGGGATGACCGTCAGCAGTGCGCTTGAAAGGCGCCGGTTTGTCGTCCTTGGGATCGTGCGGCGGGCCGAACTGCGCCGTCGCCCAGGGGGCCATCGCACACAAGCCTGCTCCCAGACACAATACTTGCGCGATTACAAACGTTCTCAACGCTGCCTCTATGCCCGCACGGTCCGGGCCGATTCGGGAGCGTGAATCGGTTCCAACTGCGCCAGCATTTCTTGCGTCCGGTGTTCCCACCACGGCGGCAGATGCAGCTTACCGCCCAGATGCTGTTCGTCTTCGTCGCGGAAGAAGCCGCCCGCCTGGCTGCAGGCGCACTCCACCAGAATGCCGCCGGGCGACCGGGTGTACATCGAATAGAAGTAATAACGATCCTTGATATCGGACGCGTCGGTGTAACCGAGTTCCTCATAGATGGCCTTCTGCTCCGCGAGTTCCTCGTGGCTCTCCACCGCCAGCGCTACGTGATGCACCGTGCCCGCCCCGAAGCCCCAGCTTCCCGCTTTCCGGTCCGGGTCATGCTCGAAAATGAGAGTCTTTCCGGCTCCGCCCTGGCCCACTTCGAAGCGGTGAAACTTGCCCTCGTGGCCGGTCTTGCGGAAGCCCAGAGCTTCCGTGAAGAAGCGCTCGCTTTCCTCCACCTCGCGCATGCTCAGCACCGTTCCATAGAAGCCATGCACGGACTCACCGGCGCCGATCTCCTCGGTTACCCAGCCCTGACGGTCGTCATTGGCGTCTTCCAGAATTTCAAACGCCAGACCAGCGGGGTGCTGGAATCGGATGTACTTTTGCCCGAACCGTTCCTGAATCCCCGCGTGCTGAATCTTGTGCTTATCGAAGTGCTCTTTCCAGAACGGCAAAGAGCCTTTCGGCGCCGAATACGCCGTGGCGCGGATCTGTCCCGACCCCTGACGCCCGGTTTTCTGGCCGTACGGGAAGGTGGTCATCACCGATCCCGGCTCCGCCTTCGCATTAGCGTAGTAGAGGTGATAGACCGGAATGGTGCCGTCCATGAGAACGGTCTGTTTCACCATTCGCAGACCGACAATCTGCGTGAAAAAATCGATGTCCTGTTGCGCTCCGCCAGCACACGCGGTGATGTGGTGGATGCCTGATACGTTGTACTTCATGGTTCGTCTCCAGTAGTCCTAATTCCATCCAGAAGCATGACTGGTGCCTCGGGGAAAGTCGATAGTGCCTGATTGATAGTTGCCATCAATTCGCGCGATTCGCCGAAGCAGCCTGTTTAGCCAGCGTCTGGACTCGCCGGGAGCTGACAACCTGGCCGGATCGGGCATATACTTCGTGATTTCGCTCCATATTCGCCAGATCGTAAACATAATTGGCCATCAGCCCACCCGACTGCCGGATGCCGGCCGCCGACGTGTCGGCGAGCCAATTGATTCTATCGAGCCGCGCGCCATTCTTCAAATGGAACCGGGCCACCGCGTCCAGCGGTTCCCTGCCCCGCTTTTCGAAGAGGAGATAATGGGCGCACAACTCGACCAGGCGCCGTCTCATTGGCAGGTCCAACTTGCCCAGATCCAACTTGCTCAGATCCAGATCGCCAAATGCGCCGGCCAGCCACTTCCGAAACCCGGGAATGGGCGAGAGGGTCGCGTAGGTACGTATTCTCGGCAAACTCTTCTTCAGATCCTCAACCACCTGCTTGATCAGAAGACTGCCGAACGGCACCCCGCGCAGCCCTTCCTGGCAATTGGTGATGGAATAAAAAATTGCGCTATCGGCATCTTCGGGATCGCTGACGGGCGAGTCCGGATCGAGCAAGGGCTGGACACGATCGCTCATTCCCCGCGTCAGGGCCACTTCGATAAATATCAGAGGCTCCTCGGCCAAAGCAGAATGAAAAAATGCATAGCAGCGCCGATCTGCTTCCAGGCGGCGGCGAAGATCGCGCCAGCCCTGAATCTGATGCACTGCCTCGTAGTCAATTAGCTTCTGCAGGACCGCCGCGGGGGAATGCCAATCGATTCGTTCCAGGGTCAAAAATCCGCGGTTAAACCAGGAAGTGAGCAAATGGCCGAGATCGGCGGCCAGAGTCTCGAGTGCCGCGCCCGCATCGATCTCACGCAGCACCTGGCTCCGCATCTGGACCAACGCCCGCGTGCCTTCCGGGGCCAGATTCAATCGACGGAATAGTTCCTGCCGTGGCGGCTCCACCACCCGCTGCAGATGGAGCAGGTTATCCGCGGATGGATCGTTGCGATAAGCGTCGGCGGCGGCGCCCACCTCTTCCGGGTTCGGCGAAAAGTCGCGGTTCAGAATCTCGAGAAAAGCGCTTCGGCTGGGCTGATCGAGCGATTGATATGTTCGCAGAGCTTCAGCCGCCGGCTGCACACCGCCTACTCCGCCGCCTTCAGACAACAGAGCGTGGCACAGCGACACCAGCTTGCGAATCGAGCGGGGCCCGCTCGCGGGCGCAGAAACTCCCGACCGTCCGGCCAGCCCCAGAATTCGCGCCAATCCCACTTCTTTTTACTTCTGATCCGGCGTGCTGTTCGGCGTTCCGGCGAAGACCTTTCGTCCGTCTGGCAACTTTACGCTCCGTGCGGCAGCGGTGTGCGATCCATCCTTGGCCAGGAAGGCTTCTAGAGTGACCATGTCTCCAGCCTTGAGGTCGGCCTTCCGCCAGCCCTGACGGTAGAGCACGTTGGGCGCGCCGGTCTCGATCGCCCAGTTGACCACGGCGCCATCGTCGCCTTTGACATCCACGTAAATATAGGCGTGTGGATTTACCCAGTCGAGTTTGGTGACGACACCGGTGAGCGTGATCTGCTTGCTTCCGTCAAATTCGGCGGCGAACGAATGGTGGGCGAAAACGGGGCCGGTAGCGGCTATCAGGCCGAAAACAAGGGCCAGGCGGCCAAGAATTTTGGTCTTCACTGCGATTCTCCGAAGGGACCTACCCTTCACCTAATATTGTCACGCGTTCACTCACTTGGGAGCCACTATCACAGCAAGTGATCTAAGACATCTGCTTTCGCGGTTCAGCCGCTGGTCGTGGAAAAATGCGCCAAACTCGATATGCTGTGAAGGGAACCCTCCAATGAAACTAAGTACCGATCGCATCCTGACTACCCACGTCGGCAGCCTGCCCCGCCCGCAGGAGGTTGTCGATTACCTTTTCGCGCAAGATCGCGGCGAGAATTACGATCCGGTGAAGTTCGACCAGGTGATCCGGGCAGGCGTCCTGGAAGCCTTGCGAAAGCAGGTAGAGGCCGGGGTTGACGCCGTGAGCGACGGTGAGATGGGCAAGATCAGCTATGCCACTTACATCCGCCACCGGCTGACCGGGTTCGAGGGCGATTCGGCGCGGCCGACGCCACAGGACCTCGAAGATTTTCCCGGCTACCGCGACAAGCTGGTTTCGGCTGGAGCGTCGGCAAAGTATCAGAGGCCGGTCTGCAAAGGGCCGATCGCGGTGAAGGACCTGGAACCGCTGAAGAACGACATCGCTCGCATGAAGGATGGTTTAGCGCAAGTGAAAGCCACCGAAGGTTTCATGAACGCGGTTTCGCCGGGAACTATCGCCGTCTTCCAACCGAACGAATATTACCCGACGCACGCCGCGTACATGGAGGCATTGGCGAACGCCATGCAGTCCGAGTACGAAACCATCGTCAATTCAGGTTTGCTGTTGCAGGTGGATTGTCCCGATCTGGCGATGGGGCGGCACAGCAGATTTCGCGACATGACCGACGACGAATTTCTGCGGGCAGCGGCGGTTCAAGTGGAAGCTCTGAATCATGCCTTGGCCAATGTTCCCGCGGACCGGGTGCGCATGCACGTCTGCTGGGGAAATTATCAGGGACCGCACACGCACGACTTACCGCTGACGAAGATTCTCCCCGTCGTGCTGAAGGCTAAGCCGCAGGCGCTGCTTTTGGAAGGCGCGAATCCCCGCCATGAGCATGAATGGGAAGTATGGTCCCATCAGAAGCTTCCGGACGACAAGGTCCTGGTCCCCGGCGTAATCGCGTCGAGCAACAACTACATCGAGCATCCTGAATTGGTTTCGCAAAGGATCATCCGCTACGCCGATCTGGTGGGGCGCGAGCGCATTATCGCGGGCACGGATTGCGGCTTTGGAACGTTCGCGGGTTTTGGCCCGGTTTATCCTGAGTTCTGTTGGATGAAGCTTCGCGCGTTGTCCGATGGGGCTAAGCTGGCTTCCGAGAAGCTGTGGGGGAAAGTGCGCTCCGCCGCCTGATCACGATGCCAGACGATATCCCCAGCGATCTTGAAGAAAAAGCCGCGATCATGCGGGAATTCCGCCGGCATCGTGCCGAGGGATTACCGATTTCCGCCGAGCTCTACGCGAAACAGGTCTGGGCGACCAACGATCGCTACGCTACCGGTCCAGAACCGGGCCAGCGAATCCCGGCGTTCTCCCTTCCCGATCAAAACGGCGAATTAAGGTCGGTCCAGGATCTGGCCGGCCCCAAAGGTTTGCTGCTCGTCTTTCACCGCAGCGCCGATTGGTGACAATACTGCCGCTCCCAACTGGTCGAGTTGGAACAATCCCGCCCGCTCCTGGAAAAGGAGGGCGTCCGGATCGCTGCCATTAGCTACGATTCCCAGGAGACTCTCGGCCGTTTTGCTGAGAAATACGGCATCGGGTTCCCACTGCTGTCCGATTCGGGCAGCGTCGTGATTCGAAGCTTTGGGATATTCAATAGCAACATCGCACCAGGGCTGCGAGCCTATGGTGTTCCGCACCCTGTGGAGTATCTGGTGGCTTCCGATGGCACGGTGCTCCAGAAATATTTCGTACCAAATTACCAGCACCGCGTCGCGGGCTCGGCGATCGTTCTGCAGGAATTCGGAGTAGCAGACGAACAGGCCCCGCACGTGAGAATGCAGAGCGGCGCGCTGACAGTGCAAGTGGGTCTCTCCACCGCGCAGGGCTTTGCGGGCCAGGAGATCAGTTTTTTCGCAAAATTCGCGCTGGAAGAAGGATGGCACGTTTACGGCGTTCCGCTGCCCGAATCCTACACTGCGACCTCCGTCACGTTTGACGATTCCAAGGTTGCCCGTCAATCCTTCGTACTTCCGCAGGCCGAGCCGATGGAAATCGCCTCCCTTGGGGAAATACTGCCTGTCTATGGAGGAACCTTTCAAGGCACGGGTTCCCTGCTGCTAAAGTTTCCGCTCGACGCCGGGCCCATCATTTTAACCGGCAAGGTCCAATTTCAGCAGTGTTCGATGAGTGTGTGCGAGCCACCGGAAGCGCTCCCGTTCGAGCTCGCGTTGAATCTGAAACCGTTCATGGTTGCGACTCCGCGAGCTTGAAGGAATGAATTAAACTAAAGTGCGGTAACGGTCCGTTTCTGGACTGCCGGAAAGCGGGAATGAATATGAGACCTGTCAGAACTCTCGGATTTGCCTGCGCAGCACTGGCCTCGGTAGCTGGATTGCTCGCGCAGACATCCAAACCGGTACCCACGCAGTCCGGGTTGGTCCAAGGTACCACGCAGGATGGCGTAACCACCTATAAAGGCATTCCCTTTGCCGCGCCGCCAGTAGGCGATTTGCGGTGGCGAGCACCGCAGGCGCCTGTGGCATGGAGCGGGGTACGTAACGCGGACAAATTTGCACCCGCGTGCACCCAGGTTCCCGTCGTGAGCAAGGATCTTGGGATGGAATCTGTCCCGACCAGCGAGGATTGCCTCTACCTCAATGTCTGGACGCCGGCGAAATCGGCCAACGAAAAGTTGGCGGTGATGGTCTGGATCTACGGCGGGGGATTCACCATCGGCGGCACTTCGATGTCCCTCTATGACGGAATGAACTTTGCGAAGAAAGGCGTGGTCTTGGTGAGCCTGTCGTACCGGCTGGGTGCGCTCGGCTTTATGGCGCATCCCGAGCTCACGGCCGAACAAGGCGGCCATTCCGGGAACTACGGGCTGCTGGATCAGATCGCCGGATTGCAGTGGGTGAAGCGCAACATCGCTGCGTTTGGCGGCGATCCGAGCCGCGTCACGATTTTCGGCGAATCGGCGGGAGGAATCTCGGTCAGCATGCTGTCGGCATCGCCGCTCGCGAAAGGATTGTTCCACGGCGCGATCTCGGAAAGCGGCGGCAACTTCGGGCCGGAGCATCAAACCGGAACCGAAGGCGGTGAGAACATGGATTCGCTTGCCGCGGCCGAGAAGAACGGCAAGGCTTTCCTGGCCAAGCTCGGTGTCTCTTCCATCGCCGATGCGCGCAAGAAGTCCGCGGCCGAGATCCTGAAAAACTCGCCTCCCGGTCTGGGAACCGCGTGGCCGATTTTCGACGGCTATGTGCTACTCGGCGATCAATACAAGCTGTACGAAGCGAAACGATATAACGACACGCCCGTGCTGATCGGAACCAATTCCGACGAAGGCGCCCTTTTTGTGCCGTTCGCTAAGGCCGATGAATATCAAAAGACCATCCACGCAGGTTATGGCGAGTATGCGGACAAGATCCTGGCCGCCTATCCCGGCCGAACGGACGCTGAGGCCCTTCGTTCATCGCGCGATATGTTCCGCGATGCTACTTTCGCTTGGCCGACCTGGACTTGGGCGCGGTTGCAGTCCAAAACAGGCAAGAGCAAGGTTTACGTCTATTACTTCAGCCATCGCCCAGCCTATCCAAACACCCCGCAATTTAAGGATTGGGGCGCGGCGCATGCCAGCGAGATCGCTTACGTTTTTGGCAACTTCACGCCAACCATGCCTGCATCGGCTTCCGATCGCAGGGTCTCGGACGAAGTCTCGTCGTACTGGGTGAACTTCGCGAAGAGGGGCGATCCGAATGGAAGCGGATTGCCGAAGTGGCCGGCCTTCACCAGCACCAGCGCGCAGGTGATGAATTTGGACGATCCCTCCAAGCCGATCGACGTTCCGAATCTACAGAAGCTGGAAGTCCTGGACGGCTATTTCGCGTGGCGGCGTCAGGCTGAGAAGAAGCCCTGAGCTTTACGCTCTGCGGTTTGAGTAATACCCGATCCTGCTAGATCGTTGCCGGCACTTTGGAATAACCGACCAGATCGATCAGTTCGCTGAGAACCTGGTCCGCCTCTTCGTTCGCAACCTGGCACGTTCCGGCTGCATCGTGACCGCCGCCGCCATAGGTGAGAAGAAGATCCCCGATCTGGGCTTTGCTGCTTCGATTAAAAATCGATTTCCCAAGCGCCAGGACCGTGTTCATCTGCTTCAGCCCGCGGATGACGTGTATAGAGAGGTCGCAATCCGGGTACAACGCATAGATCATGAAGCGGTTACCGGCGTAGATCACTTCTTCGCCGCGCAGGTCGAGAACAACCACGTTTCCGTACACTTTTGCGCAGCGACGGATCTGAGCCACGAATTTTTCGTGGTGCTCCTGATAGAGCTCGATCCGCTCCCGAACATCGGGTAGATTCAAAATCTGGTCTATGCTGTGCTCGCGGCAATAGTCGATGAGTTGCATCATCAACTGGTAATTGGATACTCGAAATTCGCGGAACCGTCCGAGCCCGGTGCGCGGGTCCATCAAGAAGGACAGCAGCACCCAGCCCTGCGGATTTAGAATGTCTTCGCGAGCGAATTTAGCGGAGTCCGCCTTGTCCACTTCCGCGAGCATTTGTTCGCTGATCTGAGGAAAAGCCTTGCGGCCACCGTAATACTGGTAAAGGACCCTGGCCGCGGAATCCGCCCCGGCGGTGAGAATGTGATTTGGAGCCGAAAGGTCTTTGGTCCGCGTTTCTTCGCTTGGGTGATGATCGAAACAGAGATGGCAGCCTGGCACATAAGGCAGGTTGGTCAGGATGTCGTTATCCGTCACCGCAATCTTGCCGTCCTGTACATCCTTGGGATGTACAAATTCGATGGAACCCAATATGCCTAACTCTTTTAGAAGAATCGCGCACACCAGTCCGTCGAAGTCGCTGCGAGTCAGGAGTCGATGTTTCTTCAGGTCTCTGCTCATATCTGCTTTATCATCGGCAGAACCCTCGCAGGTCTATAGATGCCGGTCTGTAAGAAAGACGCCGGCCGCGGTGCGTACCGATAAGATGAGAGCTGTGAGCGAATGGAGCGCCCGGCAATATCTGAAGTTTGAGGACGAACGGACACGGCCGGCGCGGGACTTGCTGGCCCAGGTGCCGCTTGTCGAAGTGAAACGGGCCATCGACCTGGGGTGTGGTCCTGGGAATTCGACGGAATTGTTGGTCGAGCGATACCCCCATGCCCGAGTCAGTGGTTTGGACGCGTCGAAAGATATGCTGCAAGACGCACGGAATCGCCTGCCCCAATGTAGTTTCGTGGAGGGCGATCTGACGACCTGGGTTCCCGCGGAACCAGTGGACCTGGTGTTTGCAAACGCGGCTTACCAGTGGGTGCCGGATCATCTAAAAGCAATGTGCGGGGTGGTCGAGAAATTAACTGCAGGAAGCGTGCTGGCGGTTCAGATGCCCGATAACACGCGTGAGCCTTCGCATGTGGCAATGGAGGAAGTGGCCAAGCGGTTTGGCATCGCGGAGGAAGGGCGGATCGATCTGCCGGCGGCCGGAGCTTATTACGATGCGTTGAAGCCGTTGTGCGAACGTGTCGAAATCTGGCACACAATTTACAATCACTCGCTGGCGGATGCGGGGGCGATTGCGGAATGGTTTCGTGGATCCGCGTTAAGGCCTTTCCTGGCTGCGCTGGATATCCGGAGGGCACAGGATTTCTTGTCCTCATACATCGACGAAATCAGGCCGCACTATGCGGTGCGCGCCGATGGCCGAGTGCTGTTGCGTTTTCCCCGCCTTTTCCTGGTGGCGACGCGGTAGGCGTTCCGAACGCTATCATTCGAGAATGAAACGTAGAAAGTTCCTGGAATACTCCTCGGCCTTGGCTGCTGCAGTCTCGACATGTGGCGTCCCTACTTTCGCGCAAACCGCATCTGGCGCTGAGCGTGCGCCGGGTTCAGACGTTTTGAACCCGCACGGAATTCGCGTGGCCGGTATTCAGATGGTCCCAGTGGTGGCCGGTAAGTACAAGGTATGGACCAAACGGATCGGCTCGGGTCCGGTTAAGGTTTTGCTGCTGCACGGAGGGCCCGGCTTTCCGCATGACTACCTGGAAGCCATGGAATCCTTTCTGCCCCAGGCCGGTATCGAGATGTACTATTACGATCAGCTCGGCGTTGGAAACTCGGATGTCCCGGACGATCCCGCGCTGTGGACCCTGCCACGCTACGTGCACGAGGTGGAAGAGGTCCGCCAAGGGCTGGGCCTCGATCACTTTGTCCTTTACGGCCACTCTTGGGGCGGCATCCTGGCAATGGAGTATGCACTGAACTACCAGCAGCATCTGCGCGCCCTGGTGATCTCCAATATGACGGCCGGTACCCAGTCTTACCTCAAGCGAACAGCCGCATTGAAAACGCAACTGCTGTCACCCGCCTTGCTGAAACAATTCAATGCGCTGGAGGCCGCCAAGAAGTACGAGGATCCTGCTTACACACGGGTTCTCATGGAGAACCTTTATCCAAAAATGATTTGCCGGCTCACACCTTGGCCCGAGCCTGTGACCCGTGCGTTCCGTCATGCGAACGACAAGATATACAACCAAATGCAGGGCAAGAGCGAGTTCGAGGTCACCGGCAACCTGAAGGACTGGGAACGATGGGATCGCCTGCACGAGATCAAGGTGAAAGCGCTGACGATGGGATCCGCGCACGACGAAATGGATCCTGCCGACATGCGGCGAATGGCGACGCTGATGCCCAATGCAACCTCCGCAATTTGCCCGAACGGAAGTCATCTGGATATGTGGGACGATCAAGCCGTCTACTTTCAGCACCTGCTTGCGTTCCTGCGGAGCGTGTAGACCTGGCGCGGGCGTGACGCGTAGCCACGCCTGGGTGTAACCTAAAAAAGATTCGAGTCGGCGTCCCAGACCGAAACGTTCGCCTGAAATCAACAATGCAATCTTCCGTACAAGCACTGCTGAATCAGGAGCGGGCGCCGAGCGAATCGAATGCATTTTCCAGCGACTCTGTTCTCAACATTCTCAAGCTAATTCTGGCCGGATCTGAGTTGCCCGAAGTGCTGACGATCATCGCAGGATTGGTCGAATCCGAAGGCGATGGCACGTTATGTACTATCTGGCTTCCCGACGCGGACGGAGAGCACCTCTATTGCGCAGCCGCGCCTAGCCTCCCCGGATTTCCTGCGAACGTAGGGCGCACGCTAATCAGCCCGATGGGCGCATCCTGCGGCACAGCGGTTTATCGCAGGGAGCCGGTGTATGTGGCAGATATCCTCCAGGAACCCGCTTGGAACGACTATCGGGACCGGATGGCGCCCTATGGGATTCGTGCCGTTTGGTCGCGCCCCCTGTTCACGCGCGAGGGTAAGGTGCTCGGCACTTTCGCCGTCCTTTATCGCGAGGTGCGCAATCCTGATGCCGTCGACCTGCAAATGATCGAGAATGCCAGCCACATTGCCGGGATCGCGATTGAACGGCACATGAATGCGGAAGCGTTGCGGCATGAACGCGACCGGCTGCGACTACTGCTGGATATTACCAGTAGCGTGACATCCAGGTTGGACTTGCGGCAAGTGGTTGAGGCGCTTTCGACAAATCTATTCCGCGTAATGCAATGTGACGTGTCCGCCTTGCTGCTACCGGACTCCGAGAGCGGCGACTTACGCGTGAATATCCTGTACAATCCCGACGCGCGAGGACCCATGCGCGAAGGATCGTTGGTGCCGATGCATAGTTCCATATCGGGTCAGGTATTGCGGACTGCCAAGAGCGTCCGGATCGATAACTTCGAACAGGTCCGGGACGATCCTGGAATTTATGGGAACCCTGATGGCCAGCGTCTTTATGAGCGCGTGGTGGAGGAGGGCCTTAAGGCCGGCTGTTATCTCCCGCTCGTGGGCCGCAACCGGGTGGTTGGGGTTCTGATGCTCTCCCGGCGTTCGGACAATGCTTTTGATAGCGACGACGTCATCCTGCTGGAGCAGGTGGCCCGCCAGGTGGCGATCGCCGTTGAGAACGCATTGGAGTACGCAGCCGCGGTAACGGATCGGGATAAAGAAACAAAACAAAGACTCTACCTCGAGGAAGAAGTTCGCGCTCAGTGTGGAGCGATCGTGGGAGAAAGCCCCGCTTTGAACTCCGCGTTACAGCTGGTATCGGTTGTCGCGCCAACAGATTCAAGCGTGCTGATCCTGGGTGAGACCGGAACGGGCAAGGAGCTGATTGCCCGCGCCATACACGACCTGAGCGGCCGTCGCGAACGCGCCTTCGTTAAATTGAATTGCGCCGCCATTCCGCTGGGGCTTCTGGAGAGTGAACTGTTCGGCCACGAGAAAGGCGCATTTACCGGAGCTATCGCTCAGAAGATGGGGCGCTTTGAACTGGCCCACAAGGGAACGCTCTTTTTGGATGAAGTGGGCGACATCCCGGTTGAACTGCAAGCGAAACTTTTGCGCGTTTTGCAAGAGCAGGAATTTGAGAGGCTCGGCAGCACCCGCACTCACAAGGTGGATGTCCGCCTGATCGCCGCTACGCATCGCGATCTGCCAGGGATGGTAAAGGAGTCATCTTTTCGCGAAGATCTCTATTACCGATTGAACGTTTTTCCTATCAGCGTTCCGGCGCTACGGCAGCGTACCGGGGACATTCCTCTCCTGGTTCGGCATTTCACGGAGCTTTACTCCCGGCGAATGAACAAGCGCATCAGCGAAATACCTTCCGCCACCATGGACGCGCTAGTGCGATACGCCTGGCCCGGAAACATTCGCGAATTGCAGAACTTCATCGAACGAGCCGTTATTCTCTCGCCCCGCTCTCTGTTGTGCGCTCCCACCTCCGAGCTGGACCCCTTCCGCGCAAACAGAGAAGCCAACATCTCCATGCGAGGCCTCGATCCTACTGCTGGTCCCCAGCCCATGACCGGTCTCCAGGAAGTTGAGCGAGATCACATCATCCGGGCGCTGGAAGCGAGCAATTGGGTAGTGGGCGGCCGGAATGGCGCCGCGGAGCGGTTGGGAATGAAGCGGACATCGCTAGTCTACAGAATGCAGAAGCTTCGCATCACTCGTCCGGCGCGCTCCTAGTTACAATCCCGTCCCTGAAAACCCGACGAAGTTCTGACCACGGCCGGTCAGTGCGACGGATCTCCGTCGCGATTCTGTCAGATGGTTCCCCGCCATCGTTAAGATAACCGAGTGCTTTCGATCTTGGCTGGTTGTGTGCCCTGCGAATGGTCATGAGCCAAGCTCCTTCAATCCAAACAGCGAAGAGCCCCCATCAGCCTTCCGACTTCTCCGTGCCGGTTACATCCATCCACAAGATCGATGCAGACGGAGTCCGTATGTTCTACCGAGCAGCGGGCGACCCTGACGCCCCAGTGGTGCTGCTTCTGCACGGTTTCCCAACATCGTCTCTTATGTTTCGCGAACTCATACCGCGTCTTGCCAACGAGTACCGTGTGATCGCGCCAGACCTCCCCGGCTTCGGATTCACCGAAGTTCCCTCGGAACGAAAGTACGTTTACTCATTCGACCGGCTGGCCGCGACGCTCAATGCGTTCACGCAAGCGCTCAAACTCAGGCGCTATGCACTCTATGTATTCGACTACGGCGCGCCAACCGGATTCCGTCTGGCGATGGCTCATCCGGATCGAGTAACGGCGATCGTTTCACAGAACGGAAATGCCTATGAAGAAGGCCTCGGCGAGGCCTGGGCCCCGATCCGGAAATACTGGGCTGAGCCAACGCCCGAGAATCGAGAGGTAATCCGCAAAAACATTCTGACACTGGATGGAACGCGCTGGCAATATACGCACGGCGTAAGCGACCCGGACCGCATCCCGCCGGAATCTTACACGCTGGACGCGGCACTTCTGGAGCGTCCAGGGAACAAAGACATTCAGCTGGATCTCTTTCTCGATTACGCGTCGAACGTGAAGCTCTATCCGGCGTTCCAGGATTACTTACGGAAGGCGCGGCCGCCGTTGCTCGCGATCTGGGGCAGGAACGACCCGTTTTTTATCCCCGCCGGCGCCGAGGCATTTCGCAAGGACATCCCGAACGCACGCGTGGAGTTCCTGGATACCGGACATTTTGCGATCGAGACTCATTTTGTCGAAATCGCGGCCGCGATGAAAGATTTCTTTGCTGCGAACGGGGCAGCGGAATGAGCTCCTTTGCTCAAAATGCGACGGTCGTATTGGTCCATGGCGCGTGGGCGGACGGTTCCTGTTGGCGGAACGTAATCTTACCGCTGCGAGAAGAAGGCCTCAAAGTAATGTGCGCGCCGATTCCCCTGACGTCACTTACAGATGACATCACGGCTCTCCAACGGGCCATTGAGAGAACGCGTGGGCCGGTACTGCTGGTGGGACACGCTTATGCGGGCGCTGTGATCGCTGGCGCGAAAGATGACCGGGTCAAGTCGCTCGTGTACGTCGCGGCGCTGGCCCCCGTGGAAGGTGAGACCGTTGCCGATGTTTTTTATCGCACCAAGCCGCGTCCGGAAGCCCCGCATCTGGAGCCGGATCTGAACGGGTTGATCTGGATGCCCGAAGGGGGTTTTGCCCGCGCAGTGGCTCACGAGGCGTCACCCGAAGTGACAACGATTCTCGAAGCCGTGCAGCGGCCGATCGCGCTGAAATGCATTCAGGAGAAGGCTCCCGTGCCGGTGTGGAAAACGAAACCATCGTGGTTTCTGGTGGCAGAGGAAGATCGTATGATTGCGCCGGAGACGCAGTGCTTTATGGCGAAGCGGATGGGCGCCAAGATTCGAACGCACCCGGTAGACCATAGCCCGATGTACACCTCGCCCGATGTTGTGGTTGGCGTGATTCTGGAAGCGGCACGAGAGACGCTGGCATGCTAAAGTCAGTCGCCATCGTCACCGGAGCGAGCCAAGGCATCGGCCGTGCCACCGCGATACGGCTGGCGCGCGATTTTGAAGCCGTTGTCCTGGCCGCCAGGCAGGAAGATGAGCTTAAGAAGACCGCGGCCGAAATAGAATCAGCGGGCGCCGAACCCCTGACTTACGCGCTGGACTTGCGCCAGCCGTGCTCGGCCGAGACCCTGATCCAGGGCACGCTCGACCGCCTCGGCAGAATAGACGCTCTGGTAAACATTGCTGGAGCCGTGCCGCAGATCGATCTTTTCGAGATGACCGATGCACAGTGGGAAGATGGCTTGGCGCTGAAGCTGCACGGTGCTCGCCGGCTGACGATTCGGGCCTGGGATGCATTGAAGGCTTCCCAAGGCGCGGTGGTGCTGATCTCCGGAAGCGCGGCTCTCGATCCGAAGCCTGGCTTCGCGGCCGTCGCGACTATCAACGCGGCCATCATCGCACTCGCGAAGGCCTTTGCCGAGCAAGGCATCCAGGATGGAGTCCAGGTGAACAGCGTAGTGCCGGGCGCGGTGATGACGGGCCGACGCCGATCGTTCCTGAATCATTGGGCGCCGGAGCACGGCCTGAGCGTGGAAGAAGCCACCAAGCAATTTCCAGAGAAGGCCGGCATCGCACGCTATGGCGAACCGGAGGAGATCGCCGGCCTGATGGCCTATCTGGTTTCCAAAGAGGCTCGCTGGCTTACTGGTGCTTCCGTCCGGATGGATGGCGGCGAAATTAAAGGGATCTGAAGACAGAAGACACAAACAAGGAGAAGACGAATGTTCAGAGCAATTCAGATCGCGAGCACACTCGCGATGTTTATATCCGTCGCGGGCTTCGAGCAAGTCAGCGCGCAAGAAAAGGCACAACCTATCGAGACCGGCACTTTCCACGGAAAGGTCCACAACACATCGGGCCGCGCCACGATTTACAAAGAAGCAGATGGGCGCCTGCTGCTCCGGCTGACGAACTTCAAAACGTCCAATGGGCCGGATGTCCACGTTGTTTTGATTGCCGCAAAGGACGCGGACGACGACGCCAATTTCCTCAAGAGCAGCACCCCGAGGCTGGAGCTCGGCTCACTGAAAGGAAATGAAGGCGACCAGAACTACGCCATACCGGGTGGAACGGATCTGAAGAAGTTTCAAACTGTTTCAATTTACTGCGAGCGGTTTAACGCGAACTTCGGCGCGGCCCCGCTCGAGAAGTTCTAACGGCATTCGAATGCATACAAGCACATGGCTCGTGCGACACAAGTGGATACTGGCTGCGGTTGGCCTACCGGTTCTGGTTGCGCTCTGGTGGGCCTTTCGGCCCGAGAAACTCTGGATTAATCAAAGGGTCAACGAGGCCGCGCCATTTGCCTCGGCTGGCGAGGCTCAACCGCTCTTTACCGGCCGGCTGGAAGGGGAAGCGCACCCAACCAGCGGGCGCGCGACTATCTATAAGAACCCGGACGGCAAACTCTATCTGCGTCTCACGGGCTTCAGCACCTCTAATGGCCCGGATGTTCATGTAGTCCTGGCGCGGAGCGACGACAAAAGCCTGGAACACAAGATTATAGAAGGCAACCTCAATAACGTCGAACTGGGTACGTTGAAAGGCAACACAGGCGATCAGAACTACGATCTGCCCGCATCCACGAACCTGAATGAATACAGGGCCGTAGTCGTTTACTGTGAGCGGTTCCACGCGGTATTCGGATTGGCGAGGCTCGAGCCATTCTAACGACATGAGTAAACATGAGGAAACGAGTCCCATGAACACAGCCGAAACGTATGACGTGCTGGTGCTGGGCGGCGGCACGGCCGGCAAATTGGTGGCCTGGACCATGGCTAAAGAAGGAAGGAGAACCGCCGTCGTCGATCAAAAGTATATCGGCGGTGCTTGTCCCAATGTGGCCTGCCTGCCCAGCAAGAACGTGATTTATTCAGCGAAGGTCGCCTCGCTAGTCGGGCGTCATCGGGAATTCGGAATCGAGACCGGGCCGATCTCGATCGACATGTCCGGAGTGTACGCCCGCAAGCGCGAAATGGTGGAGGGCATTATCCAGGTTCATCTGGACAAATATCACGCGTCCCTGGATCAACAGCGCGGCGATGAACTCATCTTTGGCCACGCCATCTTCGTCGCGCCTCGCACCGTTCAGGTCGCATTACGGGATGGGGGCGAACGTACCCTCACCGCTGACCGTGTGTTCGTAAACGTCGGAACCCACGCGACCATACCCGCCACGCCCGGTTTGCGGGAAGCCAGGCCGATGACACACATCGAGGCGCTCGACTTAGAGCGGCGTCCCGAACACTTGATCGTCCTGGGAGGCGGTTACGTCGGCCTGGAACTGAGCCAAGCTCTGCGCAGACTGGGAAGCGATGTAACGCTGATCGAGCGCAGCTCCCAACTTGTCACCAACGAAGATGCTGATGTTTCGCAAGCCATTCTGCAGTTGTTCCAGGACGAAGGTATGGATGTGCTGTTAGGCACGCAGGTCCTGAGTGTCAACGGCGTTTCCGGCGAGCACGTAAGTCTTCAGCTTAAGAGTGGGAACGGTGAACGAACCGTGGAAGGAAGCGACATCCTGGTGGCGGTTGGACGCACGCCCAACACCCAGGGCATCGGAGTCGAGAAGGCCGGGATCGAGGTCACCGCAAAAGGGCACATCCGAGTGAACGATCGGCTGGAAACAACCGCACCGAACGTGTGGGCCATGGGAGAGTGCGCGGGCAGCCCGTACTTCACGCACGTATCTGAAGACGACTTTTACATTATTCACGAAAACCTGAACGGAGGCCGGCGCAACACCCAGGACCGGTTGGTTCCATACTGCGTCTTCATCGATCCGGAGTTGGCGCGTGTTGGACTAAACGAGTCGCAGGCGCGGGAACGAGGAATTGCTTACCGAGTTGCATCCATACCCGTCGCGGCCTCAGCCTGGCGGCCCTGGACCATCTCCGAGAAACGCGGGTTCATGAAGGCGCTCATCGACGTTCACAGCGACCGCATTCTCGGCTTCACGGGTTTTGGACCGGAGGCAGGCGAACTCATGGGCACGGTTCAACTCGCGATGCTGGCCGGCGCGCCCTACACGATTTTGAGAGACGCAATATTTGCGCATCCAACTATGACGGAAGGCCTGAAAGCTTTGTTCATGGGCGTGCCCGAACGGCCGGAGAAGCATGCTGAAGAGCTCCAACACGCGCGAACTTCCGCGGATTGAGCCGCAGGTTGATAAGGCCGACACGGGCAAGCTGACCGCAGCCGGCAGCCTGCGTTTGCACTGGCCCGAGTATCTGATGGAAGCAGGCGAGTCGGGTATCTACCTGCTTTCTGCCTGCGCATTTGCCACCTTGTTATGGCACCCCGCTTCGCCCCTCCAGCAATACCTGCCAGGCGGCGCCGTTCGCCGCATGCTGATGGGCCTGGCGATGGGCACGACCATCATCGCGATCGTCCTTACTCCATGGGGCAAGCAGTCGGGAGCTCACTTCAATCCGGCGGTGACATTTGCGTTTTATCGATTGAGGAAGGTGGCGTTATGGGATGCGGTATTTTACTGCTCCGCGCAATTGTTGGGCGCGGTGGCCGGCGTGGCGCTCGCCTCGCTTATGCTTCAAGGAGCTCCGGCGCACAAAGCGGTTCGTTATGCCGCCACCATACCGGGCATTTACGGTAATCTCATCGCGTTCGTTGCCGAACTGGCCATCTCATTTATCTTAATGAGCGCCATCCTGATCGCGTCCAATCGCGAAGCCCTGGCGCCTTATACGCACTACTTCGCCGCCGCTCTGGTTACGATCTATATCGCTTTCGAATCGCCCATATCCGGTATGAGCACCAACCCCGCCCGGACCTTTGGCCCCGCGGTGTTTGCCAGCTATTGGCAAGCACTCTGGATCTATTTCATCGGCCCACCCCTGGGCATGCTGGCGGCGGCCGAGGTTTTTCTGCTGGCGCGTGATGGCAGAGGTCCGTACTGCGCCAAGCTGCATCATCTCAATAACAAGCGCTGCATCTTCTGCCACCCAGGACCGAACCCGACGGCTCCCGCCGCATGATGGCCACGGCGAGCGGTCATATAATGCTTGATATCCAACCATGAAAGGCATTTGCTCGTTCCTTTTGCTTGCAAGCGCGGTCTTAGCGCAACAAGCGCCGATTTCGCTTCAGCCCGGTCTCTATGCCACGTTCAACACATCCAAGGGAGCCATCGTCGCGGTGCTCTACGAAAAATACACTCCCGCATCCGTGAAGAATTTTGTGGATCTGGCGCAGGGCACCAAGGCATGGCGCGACCCGCAGACGGGCGCCATGGTAAAGCGGCCAATGTACAACAACATCACTTTTCACCGCGTGCTGCGCGGGCAGATGATCCAGTCGGGCGACCCCACCGGCACCAGCGCCCACAATTGCGGCGTAACAGTGCCCGACGAACTGCGATTAGGACTGCAGTTCGACCGCGCGGGACGCCTTGCTGTAGCCAACAGCGGCACGCCCAACTCCGGAGGCTGCCAGTTCTTCATCACCGACGATTTGGTTCGAGGTTGGAATCAGCAATATACGATTTTCGGCCAGGTTGTGTCGGGAATGGACGTGGTGGACACGATCAGTCATGCGCGTCTGCATGGCGATAAACCGGTGGATCCGGTAAAGCTCATCAGCGTGACGATTTCCCGCGTTGGCCCGCAGTCTTCAGACAAACACACCAAAGCAAAATAGACCCGCTCCGGCTCCCACACAGCAGGCTAACTGCTAAGAAACGAGGGAGATAATGATTTCTATATCGTTAGATCAGCGCTCAGCCGATAAAGCGGTAGTGATGGGGCCGAATCCTTCGCCTTCGCAACCGTGTGATGGGATTGAACTTCGCAAAGTACACCAAGGACGATAAGGACGGGCCCTCCCTGCCATTCCTGCACCAGGTCTCGCAAGCGGGCGGGACGGCTCCGTCAGCGCCGGACGCATCTTTGTACGGGCTGCCAAAGTGGAGTCGCGAAACACTCTACAAACAACTACTGCTGTCGGTTGTTTTCCTAACGTTGTTCCTGCTCTGCGATATATCATCCACGGCATCCTGGGTGTGGCAGGGCGCGCCGGCCTGGTATCTACCGGTGGGACTGTCTTTGGCCCTGCTGCTGTACGGCGGAAAACAATATGTGCCGGTGATACTCATCGGGTCGTTCGTCGCAGCCGTGTTGAATTATCATCGTCCGGTGTTTTCCTGGTGCGGCATCCCTGGCTCGATATTGATCTACGTCCCCTACATGGCCAGCACCGCGTTACTGCGCGGGCCCTGGCGAATCGATCCGGCGCTCGGCAGGTTGCGTGATGTCGGGCGATTCGTCGTCACATTCATTGTCGCCGCCATCTTCAACGCGCTGATCGGAACGCTGACCCTGCTAGGAGACGGACTGATCAAGAGGGCCGCTTTCCTGGACTCCATGTTGACCTGGTGGGCCAGCGACGCGATCGCGATTGTCACCTTCACACCCTTCCTTTTGGTATTTGTTCTTCCGCGCGTGAATTCCTGGTTGAGATCGGGGTTGCGAACGCAGCAGAGATCAGCCCCGGCATCTCACGCCCGCTCTTCCCGGCAGCGCTGGCTTGCTCCCGGGGAAATCCTGGAACTCTTGGGACAGGCTGGATCGGTGGCGGCGGCAATCTGGCTGGTATTCGGCTTTGCGCCCGCAATTCCCTATCAGCCTCTCTATCTGGTGTTCATTCCGGTGGTATGGGTAGCCGCGCGGCACGGGCTGCCCGGAGCGGCGCTCACCACCTTCGCGCTCAACGTTGGAATGATGTTCGCGGCCTGGCTTGCCCGGGCACATCCGGCGGCGCTGCCTCGTTTGCAACTTGCCATGCTGGCGCTCGGCCTGACCAGTTTGTGCCTGGGAGCGGTGGTCACCGAACGCAGGCGCGCGGAACTGGAGCTGGCGACGCGAGTGCTTCTCGAAACCTTGGCGGCTGAAGTTGGGGCGGCGTTGACGCGCGGCCGAACTTTAGAGGAAGGCTTGAAACTCTCGGTCGAAGGTTTCCGTTACCTGGATCCGGTTTTCGCCGGGATCTGGTGCCTCAATGATGCAACCAAGGCTCTGGAGCTCCAAGCCGATAGCGGAACCCACCCTCAGATCGATGGCGGCACATTATTCTCGCGCGAGATTCATCGCATCGCACATGCTTCGACGGCGTATTGCAGCAATGACATCTGCGATGATCCCATGCTCGGTAACGCGCAATGGGCTCGACAGGCGAAGATCGTTGGGTTTATCGGGCAGCCTCTGGTTGTCGACGACCTGGTAGTGGGCGTGGTTGCAATTTTCGGCAGCCACTCATTCAGCCCGGAAGTGGTCAAAGCAGTTGCCACCGTGGGCGAAAGTATCGGCCAATTTATCGCGAGGATGAGAACCGACGCGGCGCTACGCAAGGCCAAGGACGCCGCCGAAGCCGCCAACCGCGCCAAGAGCGAATTCGTCGCGAATATGAGCCACGAGATTCGTACACCGCTCAACGGCATTATCGGCATGACCGAACTGGCGCTCGACACCGAGCTCACTTTGGAGCAGCAGGAGTACTTGCAGACGGTCAAGACGTCGTCCGAATCACTCCTGGTGGTGATTAATGATGTTCTGGATTTCTCAAAGATTGAAGCCGGCAGGATCGAACTGGATGCAGTTGATTTTCACTTGCGCGATTGCTTGGAAACAACCCTGAAAGCTCTGGCGGTGCACAGCGACGAAAAGAGCCTGGATCTGCTCTGTGATATTGCGCCTGAGGTGCCCGAAGTAGTGCACGGGGATTCCAGCCGCCTCCGCCAGATCTTGACGAACCTGGTCGGCAATGCTATCAAGTTCACCTCGGTTGGCGAGGTGGCGCTTGCGGTCGACCGCGAACCCGGGGCCGCCTCCGATGAGGTCCTCCGTTTCACGGTATCGGACACCGGCATCGGCATCCCTCTTGAGAAACAGCAGTTGATTTTTGATCCTTTCGCGCAGGCCGACGCATCCACAACTCGCCGTTACGGCGGGACTGGCTTGGGCTTAACGATTTCGTCCCGGCTGGTAAGTATGATGGGCGGCAAAATCTGGGTGGATAGCGACCTTGGCCGTGGAACGCACATCCACTTTACGGCGCGCTTCAAAACTCCCGAGCATGCCGTGCCGGCCAGGGTGACCGTCCCCCCGGAGATCCCGCCGGGCCTCAAGGTTCTGGTGGTGGACGATAACAGCACGAACCGCCGAATCCTGAATGGGGTGCTGCGGCGATGGGAAATGAAACCGAAGTGTGTCGCGACAGGAGATGAGGCGCTCGCGGAGCTACTGGCTGCCTCGAAAACGTCCGAGCCCTACGCAATGATTCTCACTGACCTGCACATGCCCGGCATGGACGGCTTCACTCTGGTGGAGCAAATCCGGCGACAGCCGGAGTTATCGGCCGCGATCATCATGATGCTCACCTCGTCCCGGCACAGCGAGGACGCCGGACGCTGCAAACAACTGGGAGTTGTGGCCCATTTGTTGAAGCCCGTCCGGCAAGCGGAGCTGCGGGACACCATCGAGCGCATTCTCGGATCCCGTGAGACTCGTCAACCGGGGCTGCAGTCCACCCAGCGCGCACCGGACCATACGCAGGCCTTGCACATCCTGCTGGTGGAGGACAACGTGGTGAATCAGCGCGTCGCCGGCCGTTTGCTCGAAAAGCGGGGTCATCGAGTGGCCTTGGCGGGGAACGGGCTCGAGGCCCTGAAGGCGCTGGAGCAGGAAACCTACGACCTGGTCTTCATGGACGTGCAGATGCCGGAAATGGACGGCCTGGAAGCGACCGCGAAGCTGCGGGAAATGGAAAGACACACCAGCAGGCATCAGCCCGTGGTGGCCTTGACTGCGCGCGCCATGAAGGGCGATCTGGAACATTGCATGTCCGCTGGTATGGACGGCTATTTGGCCAAACCCATACGCCCGGAGGAGTTGGACGATGTGCTCGAAAAGTACGCGGGCGCATCGCCATTCTCCACCGTTGGCGTCGCCCCCGCTTCCGACTAAGACAAGATGAATAGCCGTGACCCGCGGCGGGCGCGCGCTTTCCGTCGTCGCGATAGTCGTACTATCGACCTCACACCCTCGTCCAAAATACCGACGCATCAGAAGATCTTAAGTCCGATGTTCTTTAGCAATATGCAACATCTTTTTCGATTTGGCCGTGACAATGCTGCCATTCATCTGAGATACTCGGCCATTACCCTGGCCCCCTTTTCCCGAATACATCGCCGCGTGTTAACATTCTTTGGATCTCAGTCCGTCGAAGGCGGCTCGATTTGATGCTCAAACATGTAAAACCAAGTGTTTTTGTATTTATGCTGGCGTTCGGTGGTGGCGCCATGGCCGCCACCCTCCAGGGTGTAGTGCGTGATCCCAGCGGAGCGGTGGTCGACAAGGCCGATGTCACCGTGTCTGGATCGGCGCTCAGCGCTCCGCTAGCGGCACAAACGAACGCTCAAGGCCGCTTCTCCGTCGATGGTCTCGGGCCCGGCAACTATCAGGTCAGCGTGCGTGCTCCCGGTTTTGAGCAGTTTCAGAATTCCGTCACCATCAGCCAGCAAACGTCCGTCGAGTTCAATGTTGAGCTGGCAATCCAGGCTCCGGAAACCAGCGTGGAGGTGGGCGGGAAACGCTCCCCACTCGCCAATTCCGATCCCAACTACCGCGCGCTACGAGACTCCGGTTTGGCCCAGGCTTTCCATGTCGAGAATGCGGTGCTCCATCGCGACCTGGGCGAGCTTCGCCTGAAATCGGGCGTGGTGGCGTTCCTTCCGCCGGTTTTGGGTCACGTGGCCATGGGTGTATTCGTCGGCCAGGGAGCGCTGCATTTTGTCCCGTCCTACCCTCTGGAGGCGGCCTACTTCAAATCGTTAACCGACGAAACCGCGTTGGACGAAGAATTCGACACGGCCGTGTTCTGCTTCACCGACGACACTTACCACGAGCTGAAGAACGCCGGATTTGGCAGCCCGTCGACGAGCGCAGTTGAGGAGGCGCTGCGCGCGTTCCGCAACCATATGCGGCAGCGTATCGAACGCCCGCAGAGCATGCTCCAGTCCATGCTGTTCGACGAAGATATTCCGAACGTGGAAGCCGAACTGGCGGCTGAGCTGTACAACCCGCAGAACGCTCCTTATTTCGCCGCCTACTTACGTGGACGCCATTATCACGATCTCCGGTTTTTGGTTGCGCCCCGGGGCGCGATGCGTCACATGCCCTCACCCGAGGAGGTGGGACTGATCAATATCGACCCGGGGGAAAAGCGCGACGCAATTCTTTATCTGAGCCATACGAACGGGGAGTTTCAGGCCCGAACCGCAAGCTCGCGGGAAGACAAGCGCATCGTGGCGGCGAAGCATTACCGCATCGAAACCGCGATCGCCAGAAGCGGGCGCCTCACCGCCAACGCGGAGGTGACTTTCGAAGCGCTGCGCGACGGCGACCGCGTCATCGATTTCGGGTTGCTACCCTCCTTGCGCGTTACTAGCGTGGCCACCGCGGACGGCAAAGACACAGCCTTCATCCAGGAAGGTCGCAAACAGGACGGTTCCTTCTACGTACTCTTGCCGCAAGCGACCGTAAAGGGCCAGTCTTACACCTTGCGCATGCAGTATGAGGGCAACAAGGTGATCGCCGACGCCGGACAGGGCAACTACGCGGTGGGAGCCCGGACCAGCTGGTATCCCAGCCTGAATACCTTTCTGGACCGCGCCACCTACGACCTGACGTTTAAAGTTCCCAAGCAATTTAATCTGATCGGCGTCGGAAAACTGGTGAAGGAATGGCGCGAGGACGACTACGCAGCGTCACAATGGGTATCCGAGACGCCACTGGCGGTAGCCGGATTCAACTACGGCAATTTCAACAAGAAACAGCGCAGCGACAACGTCACGCATTACGACCTGGAAACCTACGCCACCAGCGATGTGCCCGATTATCTTCGCGGCCGCGGTTTCGGCGCGATGTCGCCGTCGGCCATGGCCGACAACGCCGCTGTGGACGCTGAGAACTCGATTCGTCTTTACACCAAATATTTCGGCGAATTGCCTTACGGCAGAATTGCCATCACGCAGCAGCCGCAGTTCAACTTCGGGCAATCCTGGCCGACCCTGGTCTATCTTCCGGTGAGCGCGTTTCTGGACGGCACGCAGCGCTGGTCGCTCATGGGCGGCAACGCGTTCCGCTTCGCCGACTTTATCCAAGAAGTCACACCGCATGAGGTGGCGCACCAGTGGTGGGGCCACCTGGTGGGCTGGGCGACGTATCACGATCAGTGGCTTTCGGAAGGCTTTGCCGACTTTTCCGCGGGCCTGTTTTTGGAGGCCACGGAGAAGAAGCCGGATAAGGCCGAGCAATTCTGGGAGCGCGGCCGCAAGATGATTCTGGACAAGAACGAGTTTGGCCGGTCGGCTAACGATGCCGGACCGCTCTGGATGGGAGTCCGGCTGGACACCTACAAAACCGGGAGTGCTTATCGAAAACTGGTCTATCCGAAAGGCGGCTACATTTTGCACATGCTGCGCCAGATGATGTGGGATGCGAAGACGCACGATGACGATTTCATTGCGCTGATGCACGATTTTGTGAAAACCAACACCAATCTGAATCCGTCCAGTGAAGATTTCCTGACAGCGCTGAACCGGCACGTCAACAAATCAATGGATTTGGAAGGAAACGGACGCGCCGATTGGTTTTTCCGGGATTGGATCTACGGCAACGAAATCCCCAGCTATCATTTGGATTACTCACTGACGCCGGCCGATCAGGGCAAAGTGCTGCTCACGGGCAAGATCACGCAGAGCGGCGTCTCAAATAATTTTGTGATGCCGGTGCCGGTGTACGTCGAATTCGATTTTCGGCCGCAGAAGATCGGATCCGTTGCGCTGCGCGGAAGCAGCACGTCGGGCGAATTTAAGGTGCTGCTTCCGAAGAAACCGAAGCGCGTCTTAATCAACGCCGATCACGATGTCTTGGCGGCGCAAAGCACGGCGAGCGGCAATTAGCTTCAGCGCCACCCTTGGGCTGGCTTCCAATCTGCGATGCAGTAACATCGCACTGCGCAACAAGACACCTTCCTGACCGATTGCGCTCTTGATCCAGCTTGCTGTATGCTCGCCCGGTGGACAGCATGTCACAAGCGGCGAGAGAATGGGGTTCACCGGCCGCCGGCAAGTGGAGTAACGATACATGACACACGTGATTCAGAGCGTCCTGGCGATGCTCCGCGCCGGGGAATGGGTGCCCGTGACTGTGGTCCGCGTCTTGATCGGCGTCTTCTTCTGTATTTCCGGTGGGACCAAGCTGTTTGTGCCGGCGCAGTTCAGCGTGCTTGAGCAGACTCTGGTGCAATCCCATATCCCGTTCCCCCACGCCAATGCGCTCTTCGTCTCCACGGTCGAATTTTTATGTGGGGCCGGCTTGGCGCTGGGGCTGCTCACGCCGCTCTGCGCCGCCGTGCTTGCGTGCGACATGATCGTCGCCATCGCCACGAATCGGATCCACAGCATCCAGGCCAGCGGTGTGCTCGCCTGGCTTGATGACTTTCTGTACCTTCCCGAAGTTTTATACACATTGATCCTCGTCTGGCTGATCTTCTCGGGGCCCGGTCGATACAGCGTGGACGGCCTCATCGCGTCGGGAACCGGCCTCTTTGGCGTCAAGCGCTAATGGCCCGGAGCAGCCATCGGACGCTACTCGTAAACGATAACCCCTACTTCAACGCGATAGTCACGGGCGGGCTGCTTACGCCTGCGATGCTCACCACCACCGGCACCGCGCTGCCTGCTATGACACCAGAAGGCACCGTCGCATCGATCTGATATAACCCCGCGAACCCGGGCGCAAGCCCCGAGAAACTAACCGGGGCGCTGACTCCGCCAATCGTGACCGTCGGAACAAGCACAGTGTTCGCGAGCGGGGAACTCGGCGCCGCCGCGCCATCTGACAATGTTTGATCCACCGCGCCTAGCCCGGTGCAAAAGATCGCCAGCACGTCGCCAGAAGTGACCGGGGCCGCGGGATCGGCCACTCCATAAGTGACGGCATTCACGATCGCGCCCTGCAGGGGAGGATCGCCGGGCGCGGGATAACTAAAGACCCCGGGACTCAGCGGGCCAACGTCCACCGATATCGGAATCGACAATGTATTGCCGCGCTGCAGTACGATCTGCTGGCTGGTGTTGATATTGATTTCCGACGGAACCACACCATTCAACTGCCCGGCCGAACCGAACAGCAGCGGGACGGAATTGGCGGCGATCAACAACGTGGCATCGGCCAAAGTGCTTCCCAAGGGAAGCACGGGCGCCGAGGCAGTACCGTTCGCAAGATTCTGGCCGAAGAACGAAACAATCGATCCAGGCGACAGTGGCGCGCCTGGGACAAAGCTTGCGCCATTCACGGCGGCGCTCAGCACGGGAGCCTGCGACGCGCTTCCCAGTGCCCCCACCACCTGGTCCGTACCCGTGAGATTGCGCGTTGGATCGGTGGCGGTAACAGTCACCGTCACCGGCCCCGCGCCGTTGCCCGATTGCCAGGTGCTCTGCCAGGTACCGCCCTGGATCGGAACCAGGCTGAGCTCCGCGTCGCTATTGGAAAAAGAAGCCGTAACTTCTCCGCTATTGAGCGGGTTCCCGCAATCGTCGGTCACTTGCGCCTCCAGCGCCACGGGCCACGCGGCGGGAACGCCGAAGGTCTGCCCAAGTGTCGTGATGGCCGGCACCAGTTGCGTAGGCGTGCAAGTGGATACGGCATGTTCCACCACACCGTGCGGCTTCAAATCCGTAATGGACGCCGAAGGCGTCACGACGGTCCGCATACCCACGCGGCGCACGAACC